>JBJXHE010000131.1:0-52839 GCA_046160785.1 Planctomycetota bacterium | reverse complement strand
TCTTTTTTGTTAACTCGTCGTCAAGCCGTTCTAAACGTAAGTTCTTACTACGTCTCAAACGCCTTTCCTTGATTTAACAAAAAATTACTATATTTAAATAGCGGAGCACTTTTGCCACGGGCTGTTAAGCTCCGCAAGGGTGACCGGAGGGAAATTATACCATTTCGCCGCGTCGAACTCTGGCGGCGGCGCGCCGACGTTGCCTTGCGCCGAGAGCGGCGCCGCGAGAGCGCCCGCGAGGAACAGGGTGGACAGGGAGAATGTTTTCATACCTATATTTAGTGTTGGGGACGGGGAATTGACAAGTGAGATTTTCTTGAAGTGATGATCGTGGTTTGTGGGTCTCAGTTTGATGAATACCTTGACAAACCCAGCAAGTCCGGCTTCCTTTCTCTCCCCGTGAGTTGCAAATTGTCGTCTGATTGATACTCATTTTCTTTTGTAGGTTTTAATAGTCCTCCCGCGCCAAAAGCAGGTTTTCTTATATTGAACAAATGAAGATTTATAGTCTACTTCCGTTGGCGCTTCTCGCCATTCTTGTTGGCATACCGGTGCCTTCAGCACTATCACAAGGCATCTTCGATGGTGTGATAGTGTCTGGAATACTCAAGGACGGTCCCCAAGGATCGCTCGGGCCAGGAATACATACAGCCCTTGTTACTTATAATCGTAAGTTGCAGGTGTCAAACATACTCGATGTGCCACAGTATGGCGACACGAGCTGGGGTGTTGAGTCCAACGCTGGAATTGGGATCGCAAGGAATGGAGATCTTTTTATTCGTCGGGTGTGCAACCTTACGTGTCATAAGGCGGTACGGATCTCTCCATCTGGCCAAGTAGTGTGGGAAGCTAATATTGCGGATGTCAACCATATTTCGAGCTATGGCGCGAGGGATTTTGCCGTCGACCGGGATGACAATCTATATGTTGAGATCGCCGACAATTCCGGCAAATTGAGCATCCGCAAGATTCTTGCGAACGGGACGATTGAATGGACAAACTCGAGTGTTTCCAATGAACTTTCAAGCGGAACTCCGAGCTTTTTCTATCTGACATCAGACCAGACTCTCTGGTGTGCGGGACAAACGTTTGTTGGTTCTGTCTCTTCAGGAAAACTGGTGGGAGTAAGTCCTGTCACCGGAAGTGTACTATCACAACAAACATTTCCGAAAGTAGGCACTTCACAGTATGGCAGTGGCGTAAATGGCGCAGCGGCACGTCCTAGCGGTCTCCACTGGGTCGATACAACAGGTGCGACAGTTACCCCACCGTCTGGATTTCGAAAGACACATCGAGTCGTTTATACTGGAGCGATCACTACAATATCTTCTTTCGACTTTAATGGAGAATTCGAGCGCATGTGTGTGGGTGCCGACGATTCTGTTTACTTCCTAAACTCGCCGCCGGGCGGATCCTACCAAAAACTAGCCCGACTTAACGTCGAGACTGGTGTGCCGGACAAATTTATTAGTATCGGACAAGGTGTAGGTCCTATCTACAATTTGAGCAACAATAGTGAAGAAGCCTTTTTTATCGGAGGTGTGCTTGGACCGTCCGGCGAGCCGGAGATTCGTCTCATCAAGTTGTCGTTAGTGACGGGGCAATCTTCCTTTGTTGTGGTTAGTGGGCTGTTGAAGAACCCCAAGTTCGTTCGCGGCGACTCCACTGGCCAGCTCATGGCGACGATTATCGACCAAGATGGTGATAACGACGGCGACGGATACACTAATTATCGTGAAGTTCGATTTGGATATAATCCGTACGACGCTACTAATTATCCGACGGGTCCGAAAATTTATCTTTGGTTCGACGAAGCCAACAACAGCGCACTGAATATCAAAATCTATGACCCCGACGGGATCAACGACGCGGCTGGCGGCATCCAGATGTCTACTCTGTTGGTTCGGGCCGAACACCCTCAGCTCGGCAGTGGAGATATTCTGCCCGCGTTGCTTCCCTACTTGACGAATAGCACGACATCGAATGACGGAACAACGTTAACATTAACATTCGGCGGCTATGCGTTTCCGAAGGATCTTGGCTTTGGCCTTACTGTTTCCGTGAGCGATGTCCTTGGTGCCTTCGCATGGGATTGGCACATGACCCCGCAGACACCGTAGTACTCAGATCACTCACCCGCGCCCGCGCTCCCTCCGCGCGGCTTCCGCGTACACGTTTTCGTATACTTCGGCGGAGCGATCCCACGAAAAGTTAGATTGCATGGCGCGGCGGCGAATATTAATAAATCGTTCGCGATTGGAATACGCTAATAATGCGCGCTCGATCGCGTGCGACAGTCCGGCCGCCGCGGCGGGGAGCCACGCGGCGTCGTCCATTGTCGATGGTGTTCCAAAGGTGAATCCGTTGCCGTCGGCGAAACCGTCGGCGTCGTGAATCGTGTCCGCGAGCCCGCCGGTCCATGCTACAATTGGAATTGTACCATATCGGCAAGATATCATTTGGGCGAGGCCGCAGGGCTCGTATTTCGAAGGCATCAAAAAGAAATCGCTGCCGGCGTAAACGCGTTTTGCTAATAAAGGATTGAACTCCAGCGCGCCGCCGGCGCGGCCCGGAAACGCGCGTGCGAGCGCCTTGAGCCCGTCTCGATACAAATCCGCTCCGTCGCCGACGACCGCGAGCTGCGCGCCGTTTGCTAAGAATGAATATAACACTTGGAAAATGGCGTTAATACCTTTCTGCGGATCGAGCCGGCCGACAAAACCAAAAATCGGAGCGTCCGCGTCTTCGTTTAATTTTAATAATTGCTGAAGCTGCCGTTTGTGTGTGGCCTTGCCGCCCATATTGTTGATATCAAAAACCGGCCATTCGCCGAGTGTTGCTTCATTCTTAGTATCTGATTCCTTGCGCGCGGGATCCCAAATTTCTGTATCAATACCATTCAAGACGCCGGCCAAATCGCTGGACCGTTTTCGTAGTACTCCGTCGAGGCGGCATCCGAGCGCGGATGTTTGTATTTCGCGTGCGTACGTCGGGCTCACGGTTCCGACGAGCGTCGACCATAACAATCCGGCCTTGAGCATGCTCGCATATCCATGGAATTCGAGCTGTTCATTTTCGTAGAGCCACCGCGGCAATCCTAACGTTGGAAACCAGCCCGGCTGAAACGCGCCCGCGTGCGCAATATTGTGAATTGTAAATAAAATTCCCGCGCGCCCGAGCGGCGTATGTTTATAACGAAGCGATCTGTAGATAGGCAATAAACCGGTGGGCCAGTCGTGGAGATGTATAATATCGGGCGTCTCGCCGTCGCGCGCCATCGCGGCGAGACAAGCTAATGAAAAAAAAGCAAAGCGCGCGGGATTATCGTTATAATCGCCGTAGGGTTCCGGTTCGCGTTCAAACAACTCGGGGCAGCCGATCAAATGGACGGGCACACCGCGCGAAACAACTGTATCCAAAGTGGCGCTGCCCGGAAGCGGCGGCTGTTCAATTGTAACAGTTCCGCGGCGAGACGCTCCCGCGAGATGCTTTGCCGCGATCGAGCCGAGCCGCGGAATATACACTTCGACGTCGTGGCCGCGTTTTTGTAGTGCGCGCGGCAGCGAGCCGACGACGTCCGCGAGTCCGCCAACTTTAATAATCGGGTCGCACTCGGGAGCGACAAATGCAATTCTCACTTTGATACAACTCTTATTTCTGCGGCTTGTAATATTGCATTGCCATGGGAATTAGCGCCGTCAATTCTTTAATTCTCGTTTCATTCGACGGATGTGTTGATAAGAATTCCGGACTGCCGCCGCCTCCGAGTTTACTCATGCGTTCCCACAATTTCGGCGCTTCGTGCGGATCATAACCGGCCTTTGCCATTAATATAATTCCGATGTGGTCGGCCTCGCTTTCGTGCGACCGGCTGAATGGTAATAATACGCCCACCTGCGAGCCGGCGCCGAGCGCGGTCATAACAGTTTGCTGTGTTGCAGTACTCGATTTTGATAGACCCATTTGAACGGCCGTGAGCGCGGCGTCGACGCCCATTTGTTGAGACATTCGCTCGCCGCCGTGCCGTGCGATCGCGTGCGCGACTTCGTGTCCCATGACTACAGCTAGGCCTGCCTCCGACTGTGTTACAGATAGAATACCTGTATACACGCCCATTTTTCCGCCGGGCATGCACCACGCATTCACCGCCGGTGAATCTATCAATACGACCTGCCAATTAAAGTTAAGTTTCGTTCCGCGATCGGCGGCGTCGCGATCGGCGGCCGCCGCGATGCGGTCGGCGATCTTCTTGACCATTTGTGCATTTGCGCCCGATGTAATAATTTTCTCGGTTGCTAATACTTCCTGGTACGCCTGCAATCCCATCTGATTCTCGGTTGCGGAATCCAGCAGGCTGAATTGCGTGCGATCGGTGTAAGGGACGGTGTTGCAAGCCGCGGCGGCGAGCGGAAAACACAGTAGCGCGGAAAGTAATATTCTGTTTTGTTGTAACAATTTCATAATCGCTCAAATTGATAGGAGTATTAATGTAATAAAGTATTAATGTAATGATGGCAAATGTTATCGAGGCGCACGCGCGCCGGCCAGCCCCGAATAAAATTCGGCTCTGAGCCGCGGCGGCATCAGCGCGGCGATGCGTGCCGCACCGGGGCTCTTGCTATCCGCAGCGGGCGGTTCGAGGAATCGCATGCGATAACCCGCGCCGAGCCCGCACGCGAACGCTGGGAGCCAGTCGCCGGGAATATCAGTAAGTACGCGCTGAAGAACCCAATCGCTGGGTTCAAGAAATTGATTGGCAACCATTCCGAGGCGAAAGCCTAACCCAAACGCGACCTCGCCGCGGCTCACTGTATTTGGTAATGATACAATTCGGTCCGCGACTTTCTTGCCGGAAAAGAATCGTAAACGCGCGGGGGGAGCGCCGTCTTCGACAACTTCTAATAATCCGAATCCGAAGCTCCGCGCTAATATAACAATCTCTTGTGGAGTGCCGCGCATCAACATTACAGTTTGGGCGGTGGCATTATTGTATGGTTCGGTATTCGCTACAATTCGACCCGCGGCCGCGTATGCAAAGATACGGAGGTCGGGGCGGCAATTCGCAACCCAGGCGGCGAGTTGGCCCTCACTCGCGGCCGGAGGAAATCCGAGCGGCATTCGAGGAGGAGTGTAGCGAAGCGGCCACGTCCAATCCTCCGACGGATCGTATTGTTGTATTTTTTGATAATATAACGCTGGGTCCGAAATTGTCATGAGGGTCGACGCGCGAACGTCCTTGCCGTGGTCATCGTTCGGAATTGTAGCGTCCGTCTGCAAGAACTTGTCGCGGACGCCTGGCTCAAGCGTGGCGAATTGTAAATGACCGTCGAACTCTTCAAAAATGTAACCGCGCCGCGCCGGTTCATTTTTGATAATATCCAAATCCCACGTGTGGAGCGAACCAGCGAGCCCGATCCCAAGCGCGGGAATGATAAGAATAAAACCCAGCAATTTTTTATTATTTTCGAGCAGGCGCGCGGCCGCGATGCCGATCGGCATCAATAACAATGGAATCACGGGCTGGAAGTAGCGAACCTCAAGCGCCGTGAGCGTTCCCTTTTCAATTCGAAAGTATTCCGACGACATCGCGAACGTCACCGCGAACACGAGCGGATACATCACAAAAAATCCGCTCGCCGTGATCCACGAGCGCAGCGAACCCGTCTTCGCAAGAAGCTGGCGAACGTTAGCTATCAAAAGCGCCGCGGCGCACGCGAACGCCACAATGAGCGTTGCGTCGGCGATATGCCGTGACGGCCATTGAAATGCATAGGAAAAACCGTCGACCCAGAGGCTGGTCAGTTTATTAACAATTTCACCGGCGCCGCGGCCCTGCGAGCTCAGCTGCGCAGCGGGGCTTGAACCCCAAAGCGTGAGCGCGCTCGAGTACGTGAAATGATATATCAACAGCGCAGGCAGTGCTCCGATCGCGAGGCCGGGAATAAATGCAATAAAAAGTTCTTTCCAGAAACTAACAGTTAGCAAGCGCGGCAAAACCGCCAGCGCGCACACAGCCGCAAGCGCGATGATTCCTAACGTTGCTTGTAAATGAAAACCGACCGCCAGCGCGACGCCGAGCCCCGCGAGAAACGGCGTTTTGTAACGAACGGGCGCGCCCGCTCCGGCCCACTCTAATGCATAGATCGCCGCGAAAAAGATGAATGGTAAACTCTCGACGTGGTCGCCGTAGGATAATATAGATAACTTTGCGAACGCGGGCGGCGCCCATGCAAATAATAACCCGCAAAGAATAGATGCTTTTCTTCCGAGCCGCCGGTGTACGAGAATCATAAACATTGCGAGAGCGGCGAGGTGGAACACGGTTCCCGCCATGCGCATCGAGAATGTCGTCGGCCCAAATAAATAATAAAACGGAACTGCTATGACTCCGATGTAGATGGATCCCGGCACGTGTGCAATTTCGGGGATGTGCCGCGGCCAAAGCGGCATTCCATCTAATAATGCTTTTGCTAATGTTCCGCGATAGACGCCTTCCGCAAAATACTCATCAACTCTCGATAAGTTAGTTCCGATTCTTAGTATTAACGCCGAAAGCGAAATCCAAAGAAAAGCGCGAAACGGAAATTGTGACGATTCGCTGGGTGCCATGCGAGAGTCAGTTGTGAATGCGGGGGTGGCGTAATATAGCAGCATCATCCGATCGAATTGCGATGGTTCGCGTCTCCGTGTACTCTCCGGTCATGACGCTACTCGACCGCAGTCTTCGAGATTTTATTGCCTTGCTCGCCGCGCGAACGCCCGCGCCCGGCGGCGGTTCCATCGCCGCGTTGAACGCCGCGATGGGTCTTGGATTAGTAGCAATGGCCGCGAGATTTACATCCGGGAAAAAGTATGAATCGGTCGAAGCGGAAGCGCGTGCCGTCGCGTCGAATTGTGATGAATTACGAGAGCGCGCGTCGGCGCTCGTCGACGATGACACCAATGCTTACAATGCGGTGACGGCCGCGTACGGGCTTCCAAAAATAACAGATAGCGAAAAGGCCGCACGCGCGGATGCGATACAAAAATCGCTACAGATCGCAATCTCGGTTCCAGCCGAAACAATTGATGTATCCATAAAAGGACTTCAAATCGCGGCCGCGTTCGCCGCGAAAAGTAACAAAAACCTTGCGAGCGACGTGCTCGTCGGCGCGGGATGCCTTGCGGCGGCCGTCGAAGGTGCGCGCGCGAATGTACGAATTAACGCGACGTCTTTTTCTGATACTACAAAAGCGAAAAAGTATCTCGACGCCGCCGATGCCGCGTACGCGAAAGCCGCTGAATTGCACCATTTCGTGCGCGACGCGGTCGAGCCGACGTTTCTACCCGCGAAGCCGGCCTGAGTTCAGTGAATATGATCAGCGTATATATCAGTAAATATTTCAGTATTTATCTCAGTACTTATCTAATATGACAACTCAGCGAAGGCCTGTTTTATTAGCCATTCTCGACGGCTTTGGCGAACGCGCCGAGCGGGAATGGAACGCGATCCGGATGGCGCCCGCCGAAAATATACTTCGCTGGCAGCAGGAGTTTCCGTCGACATTATTATCATGTTCCGGACGCGAAGTCGGTCTGCCGCTCGGGCTCATGGGCAATTCGGAAGTCGGCCATACCAACATGGGCGCGGGCCGCATTGTGTGGCAGGAAATCACGCGAATTGATAAATCGATCGACACGGGCGAATTCTATCAAAACGCGGCCTTCGCGGGCGCGATCGACGCGGCGCGTAAAAATAATAAAAAAGTGCATTTGTTAGGATTGGTGTCCGACGGCGGAGTACACAGTTCCGACCGGCACGTCGCTGCATTGCTGAGGATGTGCGCCGGCCGCCAGATGCCGCGCGATCACGTTAACATTCACGCGTTTCTCGACGGGCGCGACACGCCGCCGAAGAGCGCCGCCGGTTATTTGCAAACTTTGGAAAAAGATTGTTTACAAGCGAAGTGCGGCCGGATTGCAACGATTATCGGGCGCTACTTCGCCATGGATCGCGACAAACGTTATGATCGCGTAAAATTAGCATACGACGCGCTCACGCTTCGCGCGGGCGGCCGCGCGGCGTCGGCGGGCGAGGCGATCGCGGCCGCGTATACAAATGGAGAGACCGACGAATTTGTGAAACCCATCGTGATCGGCGATCCGGGCCTCGGAAATATTAGCGACGGCGACAGTGTGATTTTCTTTAACTTTCGCGCCGACCGCGCGCGCGAATTGTCGATGGCGTTTCTGTTTGATTCATTTGATGGTTTCGAGCGCGCCGCGAAGCCGAAAGTTTATTTTGCAACAATGGTGCGCTACCGAGAAGACTTCGAGTGTCCGGCCGCGTTTCCGCCGCAGAGTTTGCAGGGCAGTTTTCCAGAATTAATATCCGCGAATGGAATTACACAATTGAGAATTGCCGAGACGGAGAAGTATGCGCACGTTACTTATTTTTTCAACGGTGGCGAGGAGAAGGTGTATCCCGGAGAGGACCGCGTTTTGATACAAAGCCCGAAAATTGCAACGTACGATTTGAAGCCTTCGATGTCGGCTTACGAAGTAACAGATGAGTTGCTTAAGAAAATTGACTCGGGCGCCTACGGTTCTATTATATTAAATTTTGCGAATCCCGACATGGTCGGCCACACTGGAATTTTCGAAGCCGCGCTCGAAGCAGTGACTACAGTTGACCAATGTTTGGGTAAAATTGTGGCGGCGATTCGTAAAAAAGGCGGCGTCGCCGCGATCACCGCCGACCACGGGAATTGTGAATTGATGCGCGATCTCACGACGGGCGAGCCGCACACCGCGCATACTACAAATCCGGTTCCGTTTATATTAATTGGCGACGAGTATAAAGGCGCGCGGTTGCGCGAGTGGGGGATTCTCGCCGATGTCGCACCGACGCTCCTCGAAGTGATGAATTTACAAAAACATCCGCTGATGGACGGGCGGAGTTTGCTGGCGTAGGAAAAATAACAGTAGCGAAACTAACGGTAGCGAAAATAACAATATGAGCAGAGTACTCTCCTGTATCCAACCGACGAGCGAAATGCACTTTGGTAATTATTTCGGCGCGGTGAAGAATTGGGTCGAACTTCAAAATAAATATCAATGCATTTACGGCGTCGTTGACTATCACGCGATGACGATGCCGTACGTTCCGAACGAGCTGCGCAGCAATACAATCAATATGACAATTGATTTGTTAGCATGCGGCGTCGATCCTAACAAAGCGATTTTATTTATTCAGTCGCTTGTGCCGGAGCACGCGGAATTATGCTGGATATTGAGTTGTTACTGTTCGTACGGCGAATTGCAGCGAATGACGCAATTTAAAGATAAATCGGAAAGTGAAAAAGTGAACGAGAAAGGTAATATCGTTTCGACCGGGCTCTTTACTTATCCGATCCTGCAGGCGGCCGATATTCTTATCTATCGCGCGGAATACGTTCCGGTCGGCAAGGATCAGGAACAACATCTTGAGCTTTCTCGAAGTATTGCAAACCGTTTTAATAGTAAACACGGCGAATACTTCAAAGAGCCAAAGGCGTTGTTTACAGAAGTTCCAAAATTACTTTCGCTCGCCGATCCGTCGAAGAAAATGAGCAAGTCGCTCGGCGACCAGCACGTGGTGCGTTTATTTGAAGACGAGGCGAGCATCCGAAAAAAGGTAAAGACCGCGGTGACCGACGTCGGGCCGAAGACGAATGAAATGAGCCCGGGCGTCGCGAATCTTTTCGAATTGTTAAAAGCATGCGAGAACACAGAGGCTCACGCTTCTTTAATGAACGACTATCGCGCGGGAACGCTAAAATACTCGGCGCTCAAGGAAAATGTAGCAAACAGCCTCGTCGAACTTTCTAAACAATTTATTGCGCGAAAATCCGAGTTAACAAAAAACGAAAAGCAGATTGAAGAGCAGGTTCACGCGATGAGCAGCAAGGCGCGAGAGATTGCTAAACAAACGATCAAGGACGTTCGCGAGATGGTCGGCCTTCCGAAAAGGAATGACTCATAATAAAACGCCCGGCTAACGTTGAGCTGTCTACTTTACGTTGTCGGGGGCCGAAAGAATCTGTTGCAATCGATCCTTGTGAACCGGAGCTAACAATCCGGGATCCTTAACGTTCGCGTCTACAATTTTCTTCGCGTCGGCTGTTTTCCCCGAGTGCAGCCAATAGTAGGCAATGTCGACCCAGGTTCCGGGCTTTGCCTGGTCGAATTGATTAATTCCGTCGACGACTTCCTGGATCTCCTCCGCGTCCGCCGGTTGAATTCTTTTGTAAACTTCGACAATAATATCATTTGCGCGTTCAAACGGATCGCGAACGGGTTCATACATATAAATCCGCTGGAGATGTTTCCGCACGACGGGCGCATCGCCCTCAAAGAATTGTAAGAATCCGGCGTTCATCGGAAAGGTATCGCGTTCCCACGGCTGCGGCGCGCCGCGGCGTCTTGCAACAATAACATAATTAGCGATCAAAAATTCGTACGGCGAAAATGCGGCGAATACGGCGTCCTTGACCGGCCCAATATAATATTCGCGCACGAGGTGCGGGATCAGATTGCGATACCGGCTTTGACACCAATATTCGAGCGCGGCGCCGTCCAGGATTTCCTGCGGGGTCACAAAATAGATATGTAAATTTTTGTCAGAACGGTCGCGCACGACGGCGTCGAGCGCGCGGCGCGGATCGGCGTCGGTCGGGTCGGGAGGATTCTTTATATTTGTTAATGCTACAGTTTTGCGCCCCGGCGCGGGTTGAAACGGCGGAGGCGGGTTCTCCGGCTGGTACACGCGAAAATCAATATTACCAATCGGAACGAGCTGCGTCGCGCGAAGCCGCAGATCATCGGATGCGAATGTTTCGAATGCGACTCCGAGGAATGTAAATATTCCGGCGGCTGCTGAAAGTAAATAAAGCGGCCGGCGCAGCAATGAAAGCCGCACGCCGCAGGCGGCGTATGCAACTATTCCCGCGAGCGGTGGCAGCAGCATGCCCCCGTATCTCGAATCGCGGCGCGCGTCGAGCGAGAGCGCAATCCATGTTATCAAAAAGAACGTGATACAAACGATGGCTCCGCGGCCATTTGTTAAATCGACGATGGAGCGCGACCCGCCGCGCGCCGCGAGCGAAAGCGCGAGCAGCCCTGCGCTCGCGATGCATAAAATAACAAAGGGTGCTGCGGCCTCGCGCGCCAGCGCATTCATATAAAAGTACAATGCGTCGGCCGAAAATGTAAACGTTGGCGTTCCCGCGTATTGTAATACATCGCTGCCGCGCGCGTTCCACCATGGCCACGCGATCGCGGCGGCTGCGAGGATGCTAAGAATCACGTTGAACACGCGCGAGCCCGGGGGCGTATTTTCCGCGGCGCTCTCGCCCGGCTTCTGGCCGGACGATTTTTGTAATAAGCAATGAAAGAAAGTTAATATAATAAAAACGGCGGCGGGAGCGGCGGCAAAGACAAAATTCCAATTCGATAGAATTCCGAGGCCTGTTGCGGCGCCGAGAGCGAGGCTCGGGCCGGTGCGGCGAAAACCGTCGGAATATAAGAATGCCGCGAGCGAGCACGCGCTGAACGCGAGAACGGGCATCTCGGCGAGAAACGTGTGTTGATAGATCGCGGCGTGCGCGGTCGTTGTTAATAAAAAAGCCGCGAAGACGCCCGCCGCCGGCCCGCGTAGTTTATTACCAATAGCGTACGCTCCGAACGCGGCAATCGCTAAGAATAGGATTTGTGAATACACGGCCGCGTCGACGTCGTCGGGCCAAATGTACAAAAAAGGCGCGCCGACGATCGCTAATAATGGTGGAAACGGCTCCGGAATTGCGTTGTAAATATTTGTAAATATTTCTGGAGACGGCGCCGCGAGCGCGTCCGCGACGCGGCTCGTTTGTATGAAATAACGCGCGGTCTCGCCGCGCGGCTGCCTCGCGTCGGCCGCAAGCCATTTCGTGATCGCCGCCGCATGCAAAAATGCGATGGCGATCACAAGCAATAGCGCAATTCGCGGTTTCATAATTGTCGCGGCATTCGTACCATGCAGAACCCCGATTATCAAAATGAACAAAACAATTATAAATATGTTCGCGGGCGCGGCTCTCGTGCTCCCAGCATTTGCAATTTCGCAGGATGTGCCCGCTTCGCGGCCAGCGGAGAACGTGTCTATCGATAAGAAAGCTGCCGAATCGAAACCCGCCGCGAAAAAAGCGCCGCCGAACATTTATGACGAGAAGGCCGACGCAACACAACAGATCGCCGGCGCGCTAAAGAAAGCTAAGGAAGAGAACCGTCGCGTATTAATACAATGGGGCGCGAATTGGTGCGGCTGGTGTCATTTGTTACATGACGTGTTTAAGAAAGATAAGAATGTCGCGCGCGAATTGTTGTATGAATATAGCGTTGTGCTCGTCGACATTGGTAAACTTGACAAGAACATGGAACTCGCCGAAAAGTACAATGCCGATCTGAAGAAATCCGGAGTGCCCTATCTAACAATTCTCGACGCCAGCGGAAAAGTATTAGCGAACGAAGAGACGACGCCGCTTGAGGCGAAAACCTCCGACGGAAAAAACGGCCACGATGCGGTGAAAGTTTTAAATTTACTAAAAGGGCATCGAGCCGAGGCTTTGAACGCGGATGTCGTGTTTCAGGAGGCGCTCAGCCTTGCTAAGAAAGAAGACAAGGCATTGTTCTTAAAATTCGGCGCGCCGTGGTGTGGTTATTGTCATATTTTGGACGACTGGATGAAGCGACCGGAAGTCGCGGCAATCTTAACAAAAGATTTTGTTACTACAAAAGTCGACGTCGACCGAATGACCGGCGGAAACGAGCTGCTCCAGAAGTATTGCAAAGCGGGCGGCGGGCTGCCGCAGTTTGTCTTTTTGACTAAAGATGGCGGCATGATCGCCGACTCGAACGGACCGAAAGGAAACGTTGGCTGTCCATTAGAGCCAGACGAGATAGCGTGGTTTCAGGAAATGGTCAAGAAGGCGAAAGTTAAAATAACCGACGCCGACATAGCGGAAATGGGCCGCACGCTCGCCGAAGAAAAGGAAAAACTTAGTAAGAAGGCACCGCGATAAAATTTCCGACCGACGCTCAGATACGTGCGCAGCGTGCGCGCGTGCTTTTTCCGGGCTACACTTTGCGGCGCCTGCCTATTCCAATCCGATAACTTCAACCCCGATTTATTCACCGCTCCGCATCGAGGAATCTTGTGACCACGGTTACGACTCAGGAAACTACAGTTCCCGTCCGGGATTACAGCCCGGAAGAACTCGAAGAACTTAAGAAACAGAACGAGGACATCGCGCGCCAAGAGTGGCGGACGCGCCCCGACGTCATGAAGGCGTGGCCGCAGTACTTGACGATCATGAATACTTATAAATGTGATCTTGAGTGCCCGATGTGTTTCAAGCAGCTCGACGATGTATTTAATATGTCGCTGCCGGACATGGAATGGCAGATTTTTGAAAAAGCGGCGCACGAGTGTTTTCCGCACCTGCGTTTTATTAATTTATCAGTTTCGGGCGAGCCGCTGATTTCGCGCAATATTTTTCGCGAACTCGAATTGATGCGAAAATATCGCGTTAAAACAGATATAACAACTAACGGAATGCCGCTCGCGCGGCGCGGATTATTAGAAGCCTTGCTTCCCGCGTGCCATGCGCTCACGGTTTCGTTCGACGCGGGCACGAAGCAGTCTTTTGAATATATTAGAAAAGGCGCGCACTTCGATACCGTTGTTAAGAATCTGAAATTGTTTAATGACATGCGGCAAAAGCTCGCTCCTGAAGAGCGGCCGACGTTCCGAATGAATCACGTATATCAACACGGCAACGCGAAAGAATTAGTAGTACTCGTTGAACTCGCGCACAGCATTGGCATTGACCACGTCAACGTCGAACACGTTTACGTTCACCGCGATTATCAAGAAACGACGTCGATGCTCAATCACCGCCGCCTCGCAAATGATATGTTTGAACGCGCGAAGGAACGCGCGCAGCAATTGAATATTAAAGTTAAGTTTGCGCCGATGTACGACGTGTCCGACGGAATTCCGGATCATCCGTACGTACCGCCCGCCGGCGATTGGATGGCGGGGGAAGCTAAGAAAAAGAATCCTACAAAACTGTATCGCGACGCCGTGCCGCCGCCGCTCGGCGCGCTTCCGCTGGCGCAGCGCGAGGGGATTACAACAAATCCGGAATTCTTAGCCATGCGCGAAAAGTCTTGGTTTATTCCGCGCGCGTTCGACTACGGCGTCCCGCAATTTGGCGATTCGATGATTCCCGAAAGCGCCGTGAAATATAATCATTGCATTTATCCGTGGCGCGAAGCGTTTATATCCTTTGACGGCGAAGTAAATCCGTGCTGTTCGCCCGCGCTGTTCGAAGCCGGGCACATGGGCAATCTTAAACAATCCGCGACGTTTCAAGAGGTGTGGAACGGGCCCATTTATCAAAGACTGCGAAAATCAATTCGCGAAGGGCGAACGTATAAATTCTGCCGCCACTGTTATGTAGTCAATCCTGAGGATCCCGAGTCATATAGTCTTACATAAGAAGCGGCGTCTCCTTTTTTGCCTGCGGACCATTTGTAGTATCAATTAACTGTGGTCAATAAGACAATTCCGGCTTTATTGATGGGTTCCGCGTTCGCGGGCGCGCTGGCTGCGTCGGTCTTTTTCTTTGTATTGCCAAAGTTAAGAACAAAAAACCTCGATCACGTCAGAAGTTATAATGAGGAAATCTCAAAAGTATTTATGAAAGGCCCGGCGTCGGGCCCGCCGATTCTCCTCAAAGCTAATTTTGAAGTTCCGGGAGTTCTCAAAACCGATTCGCTCGGTTTGCTAACGCCTGAACTCGCGCAGGTGAAAACTCTCCCGCGCGTGCTCGTGCTCGGTGATTCATTTACATTCGGTTACGGCCTGCGCGCGGGCGAGCCTTTCTGTAGTGTGATTGCCGAATCATTGAAAGGTAAAATTGAAATCGCGAATGCTGCAATTAGCGGATTTGAAATACAAGATAGCGCGGCTCAATTTCTGCGATTCGTTGATAAGATCGAGCCCGATTTAGTTGTGGTCACTTTCGTTAGTAATGACCTCGACGACTCGCGCGTTTTCGAAGGACGGGCTTTCGGAGGATACGTACGCGAACCTCAGATTCATGAGCTCGTCGACGGAATCTTTGCATCGACGACGAACATTCTGCGACTCGCGCACGGCGCCCACCTCACTGGCGAGGCCTTCACAGCATTTGTACATAAATTTTCGGCCGGCGGAAATTACCTTCCGCATGGCGTCGGTCCATTCGCGCGGTCGCGCTGGGAACGCTACAAATCTGAATTTAGAAAAATTGTGCTTGGCGCAAAGCAGCGCAATGCAAAAGTTATATTATATACGTTCGCTTCTCCGGCCCTTCCGGCTCTCGATTATCTTTACAATATCTGCAGCGAACTTGGCGTTCCTATTTTTACACAAGAGGGAGCATTCGATTTGGGCGCGAAGGAGAATCGTTTGGATTGGGATCCGCATCCGAACGCGCATGCAAATAAAATTTTTGCAAATAGGCTGATGCGATCATTTGTAACGGTTGGTTTGTTAAAGATCGATGGCATGGAGCCGATCGAGCCGCTGAAACCAAATGCACAATTATTGGCGTTCTGGCGAAATGCAATACTGGGCGCGTCGACGCGCCACGCGCTGAAGAATACGGTTGTATTCTTTCCGCGCGACGAACAGGCGAATCTAAATCAAGTCATTGCCGGATTCGAAGATGCGTTTGGACTCATCGGCCCGCGCGGAATTGTATTATTACATTCGGAACGCGCGATTTATAAACTAAGAATCAAAGCCACAGTTTCGAATTCGGTTCCCGATTCGGAAGAACGAATTTTAGAAATTCGCTTCGGCGGAAATTCAGAGCCCGTGCTTGTAACAGTAAAAAAAACAGGAGTTGAAGTCGACGTGCCGATTCCGCAAACGAGCATTGAAAAGATCATGCTCGAAAAAGAAACGTATCTTGTCGAAGTCGATATTCGCGATCGCATTGTTGCCGCGGCACCGCCCGCGGAACGAAAGTCAAAACTCGGAGTTAACGTCCACCGGCTAGAAGTTTTTTAGTAGTATTGCTGCACGCCGCTTCCGCCCGCGCGATCGTGGGAGACTGATTCACATCGGACTGTTAACAATCGCAATGTTGGAAAATTGCTTCTTTTCATTGAATTCGACGGAGTGTATTCTTCCTCACTCTCGTATAAATCGCAGCGCTCAAGAAGGTCGAACGGTTCCAACTTCAAGTGTTGAACTTCAGTGTTCAACCTCCGTGTTTAACTTGAAGTGTTTTGTCTTCAAGAATGTTGCATCGAGCGTTTTCGTTTTTGCCTACCGCAAGCAAGATCACTCGTTAATAATAATTTCCAGGCGAGAATCTTGCGGTTTATCTATACACATCTCCACGTACAATTCTGTCTCCCTCAACCGAGTTCATCGGCGGTTTAGAATCACACAAAAAGGGTAATGACGATGTCAACGGAAGAATCTCCGAGTCAGGCGATCCGTAAGTATTATAAAGTTGCGGTGCCGTTTTATGATGCCGACGCGAAGTCAATGGAAGACGCATCAGGATTTTCAGCAATTCAGTTTTATACAGATCTTGCGCGCCGGACCGGAGGACCGATTCTTGAATTTGGCTGTGGAACGGGCCGCATTGGCCTTGAAATCCTTCGCGCGGGAATTGCATACACCGGTGTCGATCTCTCTCCCGCAATGGTTCGCGTATTTAAAGATAAAATTAAAGCGGAGCCCGACGCGATTCGCGTACGCGCCAGAATTAAAGAGGGCGATTTGCGCGCGACCCATCTTGACCGCCGGTTCACGTGCGCGATTTTGCCGGGCGATGTGCTTTCACATTTGTTAACAGATGAAGATAGGCGCCGCGCACTGAATCGTATCAAAGCGCACATGACGCCGGGCGGCGTGCTTGCATTTGATATATCAACTCCGACGTTTTCGCGGCTCGGCGCCGCGGCCGCCGGGAAAGCTAATAAAGCGGAAGAGGAGGTCGAACGCGAAGGAGAAGGCAAGAATAAGATTCGGCGTACCGCGGTACGCGAAATTGATCTTGCGAATCAATTGATTAAATTCCACCGCGAGTGGAATGACGTCGGGCCACGCGGCGGATCGAAAACGCTTGCGGAAGCAGATTTAGTATTGCGCTACGCGCACCGGTTCGAACTTGAACTTTTATTGAAACAAGCGGGATTTGATATTATTGAACTTTACGGCGGCTACAACCGGATGCCCTACGAACCTGACTCCGGCTCTTTTGTAGTATTAGCAAGATTAGTAGCGCCCGTTTCTCTCGCGCCGCCGCGATTCGATAGGAAGCGTTTCGGCGTGCGCCGGCCGGCGCCGCGATTCGGTTCGGGCCGTCCCCCGATGCGCCGATTTGATAGATTCTCTCCGCGACCCAGTTATAGCGATCAGCGCCAGGGCTACGGTTCCTACCGCCCGGCAGGTGGTTACAATTCTCCGGGAGGCTACAATTCCTCGGGTGGTTATGGGTCATCGGGCGGCTACGGCGGCGGCCCGCCGAGTTTCTCTCCGCGGCCTGCGGCACCCGGCTACAATTCGCGCGATGCCGGCGACATTCGCGAATCCGGCGGAATGCGAGATTCGGGAACGACCGATTTTCCGCGTCCTACAAATCCACGACCGCGTCCCGGAGCGTCGCCCGCGAGCCCCGCAGCGCCGCCTCCGGTCGAATGATGTTTATAAAGGCCAAAACCCTCTGGGTTATTGTAGCCTTTGTTTTACCGTTTGCCGCGCGAGCCAATTCGGGCGGCGCGGCGAATCGCTTGGAATCATTACCATCGTGGAAACCCGATGTTACAATTCGGAAAGCGGCGGAGGAGATCAACGCGCAGGAGTTGGAATTGTATGTTCGCGGTTTGATCGCCGCGGGCACGCGCCATTCGGCGTCGGAGGATTTTGATAAAGATACAGGCAGCGGCCGCGGCATCGGTGTCGCGCGGCGATTCTTAGTACAACAATTTCGCGATATATCAAAAGCGACGGGCGGCCGGCTCGAAGTGCGCGAAGATTGGGTAGAATTAGTATCAGAACGACGGTTTCCCGACGGAAAAGCGAAGGGCGCAAATGTGATCGCGCGCCTGCCCGGCACGCTTGAACCGAATCGAGTTGTTGTGATTTCGGGGCACTACGATTCTATCAATAAAAGATTTGATAAGTCTCGCGGTGGAATTGATATCGAAGGCGACGCGCCCGGCGCCGACGACGACGCATCGGGCACAGCGGTCGTCGTCGCGTGCGCGCGCGTTTTGTCAAAATTACAATTTCCGGCAACGATTGAATTCGCGTGCTACACCGCCGAGGAACAGGGTCTGCTCGGTTCGGCCGCGCATGCGAAACAACTCAAAGCCGCCGAGGCGGAAGTGATCGGAATGTTTACTAACGATATCGTCGGCGCGTCGAAAGGCCCCGACGGAATTGTTAGAGATGATTTCGTGCGTGTGTTTTCGCCGAGCCCGGCCGGTCTCGATTCGCCGTCTCGAAATTTAGCAAGATACGCGTACGACGTGGCGTCGATGTACTTCGGCCCTTCACAATATAATAAAAATTTAGCGAAACCGTTTTCTGTAAAATTAATATTCCGGAAAGATCGTTATAGACGCGGCGGCGACCACACGTCGTTTGAGACGGAGGGCTTCCCCGGAATACGGTTTACCGAGCCGATGGAAGATTATTTACATCAACACGAAAACGTGCGCGAGGAAAATGGTAAGATTTACGGCGATAAAATTGAATTTCTCGATTTTCAATATTTGGCGCGGGTCGCGCGCGTGAACGCCGTGCTCGCCGCGGAACTCGCAAGCGCGCCTCCGCCGCCCGCGCTCGTGAACGTCGACGGCGCCGTTCGAAATGATACAAATATTAGTTGGAATGATACAGTTGGCGTGAAAGCAAAACGCCGCATCGGTTTTGAGGCGGTGGTGCGCGAAACGACGGCGCCGCTTTGGGAAAACGCGATCGAGGTCTCGCGCGGGAAATCTACAATTCCAGTGGTGCTCGATAATTTTATTGTTGGTCTCCGAAGCGTCGGCGCCGACGGCCGCCGTTCCGTCGCCGTCGTCCCCGCGGAAGCGCCTGAGTCGCGCCGCACAGCTTCGGGGCCACGATAATAAAACGCCCGCGCAAGCAGCCGGTGGCTGTTACGGCCGCGGGAATCGTTATGATCCGCGGCTTCCAAGAACTTTAAGTTGAATCAATCCATCCGACCTATTGCCGAGTCATGATTCGAATTCCCGGACCTCGAATATTCATTTTAACATTCTTCGCCGCGTGCGCGCTTCCTCTCGCGGGATGTATCAAATCCGGCACTGACGTCGGTCCGCAGCTTCCGCAGATCGAGGAGGAGTCGAGCTCCGGAATTGTCATGGATACAAATGGGAATCCGGTGAGCAATGCTTACGTTACGGTCGGCACTGAATTAACATTTACCGACCAGCGCGGCCGGTTCCGGTTTCGCGAGAGGCCGAACGCGCCGCAGGTCGTCCGGATCGACGCGCGCCTTTCGAGCGCGAACGCCGGCCCCGGCGGCATTTTTGATATATTAACTATTTTTGGAAATTTTCAGTCGAAGCTCGGCGTGTTCGACCGCCCGTTTATGATTCCAAATTTTGCAGGCGGCGCGTCGGCGAATATTAGCGTTAACCTTGGCCAGCCGCTCGCGGGCACGCTCGTCGATCCGGCGACCGGCGCCGAATTGATATTAACGGGCGCGGTCGCGACGCTCGCGGATGCAACAAATAATCAAACGACGATCCGGTTTATAAGCATTCCAGCGGAGTCGGTAACGCAAGCGCTCGAAGTCGGCGGCGTCGCGCGCGCGGGAATTCTATATTTTGCGATCTCGCCCGCGAATTTAAACTTTACAACTTCTCCAGTTGTTCGAATTGGAGATACTACATTTGGCGTCGCGGCCGCGATCGCAGACGGAAAGGTGATTACCCCCGAGCTCGACCGCATCGGTGCGCTCGACGGGAAGTGGGGGCTCGCGGGCGCCGCGCAGGTCGCGGGCGGATTTGTTACATCCAGCGCCGTAGACTCCGGCGGTATTTTTAGTTTATCAATTCAGTCTCCGATTGGTAATCAAACGATTGTTACCGCTCGAATCGTCGATCAGGAATTGGAACCACTACAAAACGCGGTCGCGCTCGCGCGCGACGGCCGTGCTTCGTTAACCGACTCGGACGGGCTTCTCGCGATCCCCGGCGTCGTGGCCGCCGACGCGAACGGGGTTCCTATTAATGTTAGTTTAACAATGATGCCGCCCGCGTTTCGCGCGCAGCCCACTTCGCGAATCGATATATTGCCCGGACAGCCCGGCGCCGGATTAACAACAGACTTTAACGATCGCCCGCTTCCTACAGTTCCGTCGGGGCGCGCGCGCGTATTACCTATATTTGAAGGTGAAAAGCAAATTGGCGCGCGCGTCGGTCTCGCGTCGGCCATCGGCGGACTTTTCGACGACGCACAGTTTGCAACAATTCAGGGAACCGAGTTTTGGGACGTTCCGCTCGGTATTTTTAATACAATTGCCGTCGATGATCACAATTCGGATTATTCACTTCGCGCGGTCGGGCGCGCGAAAATTAAACTTGCCGGATCGACCGCGGATTTAAATGTTTTCCTTCGCAAGACGCGCGTGCAATCGAAGGCACACAAAGGCAGCGTTCGCGAAGTGTCGGTTCGCTCGATGTCGCTCACGCCCGTATTTAATACATATCATCAACTCGGCCTCGACGGCGCCGCTATACAAAACGGATTCTCGAGCGGCGGATTTGCAAGATTCGGCCGCGTGCTTCCGGGCTTGGCGTATACAACTTCGGCGCAGGAGATCGACGCGCCCGGCCTCGGAATCGGCGGAATTGATATATTTAGGAAACGCGCGTTTCATACACATTTTTCGGAGGCGGCCTTCCGTCGCGCGCCATTCGCGGCGACGCTCAATCGGATGCTTTTTGGTTATGATCGCGCGGGTTCGATTTTTGGTAATGTTACACAATTAACAAATCCGGGTGCCGTCGCGCCCGTGAACGGCGCGTATGCCGTCGAACTCCGGCCGTTCCGCACGCGCGGTTTCGAAGACGTTTTATCCATTGCGATGACGGCGCAGTCGGATTTCGCTGTGGCGCTGCCGCCGGATGGAAAACGCCCGAGTTTTAACAATTCCGCATTTGAAGCGTTGGTGCCGGTCGGTCTCGCATCGTTAGCGATCGTAGAGCGCGACGCCGCAGATGCTAATTCCAATATTGGTAACATCACGCGCTTTGGCGGAGTGTCGGCGGTGAAGACGTACTTCGCGCGGCGCGACGAGCAAGATGTTGTATTAGATATTCCGGTCAATCATCTATTTTCGACGACGATTGCCGGGCCGTCGTTGCCGTCGAGCATTTCATTAGTTTACGAAACAACCGAAGGATTCGGCGCGCCTCTCGGCGATCAGTCGGCGTTTACAATCAATGGCGCCGATCTCGATATAACCATTCCATCACCCGCGGCGAACCGCGTCGGAATTGTAGGATTTGCGTCGGGCGCGACCGCGAACGGCTCCACGTTCGAAACGTATGCCGCGATTGTTAGCAATGAAGCCGGGTCAATGTCGTTCTTAACCATTCCCGTAATCGCGGCTCCCGCGCCGCCGATGGGCGAGCAAATTATCATTTCGCCGCAGACGACTGGAATCACGTGGGCCGGCGACGCGTTTGCTAATGAAACGATTCTTACCATGACGCGCGTGAACACCGCGCCCGATTCCACAGGAAAGAATGTTAAGACTGAGTCGGAGTGGTCCGCGCGCGTTCCCGGATCTGTTAGTACATTCATTTTTCCGAAGACGCCCGCTATATCAAAAAACTTTCCCGTCCCCGTGTTTTTCGAATCGGGCGCCGTCTACACGCTAACCATCGAATCGCGGCGTTATCTTAATTATGACGAACGCTCCGCCGCGACTTCACCCGACTCCGCACGCCCCAGTTATTTTAACGTTCGCGCGCTGGCGCGCACGAGAGTTGACGTTAAAGTTCAGTAGAGGCCCAATCGTATAAATTATTATTAATTAACAAACGGCGGATCGACCACCTTCGCCGTCAAGAATCTCGCACCATCCTTAATTTCTAATATTGTCCCGACCGGCGCCTTTAGGTTTCTAATAATAGCAAACGCGACGGGACGTTCGAGCGCGGGGGAGATCACCCACGATTTCACTTCGCCAACTTCGTCATTTCCTAACAATAATTTGTCACCGCGTTCCGGGAGGTCTTCGTTCGGCGAATCTAATATAAGGCCGGCGAGCCTTCTGTGTACTTTGCCGTACGTATCAATTCGCGCGACGGTCTCCTGCCCCGGATAACAACCTTTGTCGAGCGAAAACGCGGCGCTGTTGCCGATTTCCTGGGGAAAGTGCTCGTTTGTATAATCGAGACCGAATCGCGGACGCCCGGCCTCGATTCTTAATGAATCAAATGCGGCGAGGCCGGCGAGTTGCATTCCGTGCTTTTTTCCAGCGGCGATGAGCGCGTTCCATACTAATTCTGCGGCCGGGCGAATAATTAATAATAAGAATCCGTCGTTTCCGGTTCGGAGGTCGCGGGCCGCAAGAACGCCCGTTCCGTCAATTTTGATAAAAGAATGATTGCGTTCGCCGGCAGGCGGGAGAGCGCCGCCCTCGGAAGCATCTGTTAATATCTTTTCAGCGTTCGGACCAGCTAACAATAATGCGCCGAGATCATTGGTAAAATCGCGGTACTGCACCTTATCATTAAAACGGAATTTTTCGAGATCGAGCACGAGCGCCTTCATATCGCTGCCTTCCAAAACTAACAAAAACCCGTCCGGCGTCGCGTACGCGTCGAAGGAATGTTGTATTTTGCCCTGCGCTGTTAACAAATAACTCGGCGCGCCCGAGCCGGGTGTAATGTTACTTAAATTCGCAGATACAATTCGCTGCATGAACTCGCGCGCGTCGGGCCCCGAAACTTCAAGCTTGCCCATAAAACTCAAATCTACTAATCCGGCGGCCTTCCGCGCGGCCGCGTGTTCGGCGAACGGGCGATCATAACGAATCGGATACTCGGCGCCCTCGACGGGGCGCATCACGGCGCCCGCTGCGAGATGGAATTGTTCAAAAGGAGAATTCATCGCGAAGATCATTGGCACAAAACCGCCGAATTGCGAATTGTAGTTTTCTGCCTTAGGGGGTCAGGCACTCCAAATAGCGGTGCCTGACCCCGATTCGCGTTCCCGTTCCTTAGGTCATAGGGCGTGGCGACAGGATTGTCCCATCCAGTGCCAGGCACTCCTCTTTGGAGTGCCTGACCCCGTCCGTTGTTTTACGGAACGATTTTGCTTTGCTTGTCGGAATAGTAAACAAGCCACCAATGCCAGATCGGATCGTTCATATTCATGAGCCACGAACTGCCGAGGGCGCTGTACGTGAAATTGAATTGTGCCTTCGCCTTCTCAACATAAATATTCTTGGGTGAGATTCTGTTAACTAACAATAACGCGCTCGGCACCCACTGGCCAACGCCGTCGTATTGTGTACAAATCACCCATTCGTTCGAATCTTTAGTTTTTACAAATCGCTTGAAATTACCATTCGGTCCCCACGCGGGACCGCACAAATAATCGGCCATTTCAACCATCATCGTTCGCGCCATCGGATCGGCCGTCGTTCGATAATAAAGCGACGCGGCGTAGAGGAACGGCCCCATTTGCCACGGCGATTCGTACGTATCTGTATAATTCCCCGGGAACGCCTTTCCGTAGTCTTGCATCGCGACGGCAAACGCATTCGGCGCTTTGCCGCGGAACGCGTTCACGTTTTTCATGATATTAATACTACCGTCGAGATATCGCTGCGCACCCGTGATAAAGTAAGCCTTCAAGAGGGCGCGTAAACACCATGCCGATCCGCGCGTCGCGAGCGGCTTCGTATTTGATAATCTTACAAATGGGAAAGTTAATATTTCCTCGGCGACCTGCGCGAGCGCCTCTTCGGCGAGAGGATGGCCCGTGAGCAGCGCGTATTCGTAAACATCGTCGACGGCCATGTGCTCCTCGTCAAAACCGTTCCACTTCGATCCCTCGGCCGGAATTCCCGTTTTTAACGATAAATATTTATTCTTAACACTCGACCGATTGATATCGTCGGGAAACGCGTTCAAATTCGGATACGGGATGCCTTCAAACAAATACGCGTTCGGATGATTCGAGGCGACGAATCCATCAATATGAAATTGGCGGACCGATGCAGCGTGAAGCGCGCCTTCTTCGACGACTTCAAAGTATTCTAATCTTCCAGTTTGCGCGAAGCGTGGAAACGCCGTTACTACATTTCGCGGGCTTCCGGTCGTGTGGGTGTTTTGATACCACTTCTCCTCGCCGAATACTAACCATCCCCAGTCATCTTGAACATCGTGGCCGGAGTCGTTTTGCGATTTGTAAGCTGTAGCCATCGCCGCCCACTGGCTCTTGTCCTGGAGCGGAGTCGGCAGGTCGCCGTTGTCGGGCCACGCTTTGGTTTTTTGTATATAACCGAGCGGCGCCACGGGGCGAACCGGCCTCTGAAACGCGCGCGCGCTCGCAAGAGCGGGAGCGCTGCCTTTGTGGAATGCTAACAAAAACTCAGACGTCGAATTCTGAGAATCGTCGAGCCACTGCAAACCTGCGAAGTTCGACGGATGCATCTTGAATGATACTTTTCCAGAACTGTTAAATTCCATCGACTTCGGAAACGTCTGCCAAAAGTAGCGTCCGGCGACGGTGAGCCCGTACTTCGAATTAGATATATCACCAATTCCGCTGGCGCGCGTGCCGGCCGAAATCGTCGACGGCGCGCTCGGCGAACCCGAAAGCATTTTGTAGCCTTTGTACGACGTGCCTTTTGTATAGGTCCAGTTCGGACCGCCGCTCGAATCTTGATACACTTCGAGGCGGCCGAGCGATGCTAATGTTCCAATGTATGGCGCCGCGAGCGAGTCGCCGTACGCGGTTACTTTCGCTGCCGGATCATTAGCAGTATCAAATTTGAGCGCGACTTCATAATTCTTGAACGCGACAGGTCCGATCGGATCCAAATAGTAGTCATTGCGTAATGTATGAATCACGCGCACTTCCGCCGAACCCGGCGCGAATTCAAGAAACGTCGAATACTTCAATACGTCGCGGCCCACGCCGGCGGACGCGCTCGACGCGCGGTGGCGCCCTTCGACTTTCATGCGCGCGATCGCTGCGCCCGAACGGCTTTCGAGATAAGTAATTTTCGGCGCGTCGAATTCTGAGGAATAGTTAACTCCGTCAATTGCTAATAATTGCGCCCCCGTGCCGGCGCCTGCCATCGCGACGCGCTCCGTCGAACTGTATTGTCCGTTGCCGTCGAGGTCGAGATAAACATTCTCGAATAAATGATAGGTTTTCGAGGAAAGCTCAAACAAACCCGTTCCTGTATCTATCAAATAACCGTCGGCCGTTTTTGTAACAGCCACTTTCTGGAACGTGGACGGCGTCGTTTTCTTGAGCGTGTACGTGACGCTCGAATTCGCCTTGCAGTTGCCTCGGAATTCGACGAGCAGCCACGCAATATTAGCGTTGCTATCGTTAAGATTTCCCCAGCGCTGCATCACGCGGAACTGCGCAGGCACCGAGAGTCCGTTTGCATCGAGAACGGCCAGGATCGCGGCGGATTTTATATTTGTATCTTTAGCAAACGGAACGCTGCATTGCATCAAATCGTTTGTGCGGTCCGACCCCGAGAGATCGTGCGCCGTGAGCGGAATGCCAACGTTAATATCATATTCGCTTCCGGACGGCGGCGGCGGCGGCGGAGGAGGCGGCGGTGGCGGTTCCGTAATGACGGGTGCCGCAATCTTTACCATTCGCATTCCGCTCAACTTAAATCCGCCGATCTCTTTCGAGTCGATTACAATTCCGCGAACGTAAAGCACATATCCGGCGGAGTCTACCGAAGGATAAAACTTCGCAACATTGTTAGCATCACATTTCGCAACCCACAATAATTTGCATTGGGCCGCGAGGAGGCCCGCTCCGCTGATGCCCTGCGGAATGAGCGAAACGACGTCGGGATTGATCGACCCGATCACGTAGCGTCCGCCGTCTGGGTTGGCTGAGCCGCCGCTCAGAATTGTATTGCAAGCTTGCCCGCCGATGAACGGATCACACTTGAGAGTAACTGGCGGAGATTGTGCATTCGCGGCAGTTGCTAATAAAACGCTTGCTAATATTGTTCCGGCCGCGCTGAAAATTGCATTTGAAGCAGGCGTAAAATTCGGCCTGCCCGTGAAAGACTTCATGATCACAGAATCACCTCCGGCCGCGCTTTCGCAGCCGGACCCCCGTATTAGTAAATTTAAGACTCAATGGAAACAAGTAACCCCGAATAGTTTTAACATCTATTCCAAGGCCTCGTGGAAGCTTAACGGTCTCCGCCGAGGCGGGCAAACCGCTGTGCGTTTTCGTCCGGTTGCGTCATAACTGTCACATTAGCAACGGGGCAATTGTCACATTTCCGAGGGGGAAAGGAAGAAACACCGGCCAAAGTGAACGCGGCGCCGCGTTACTTTTGTATGAAAGACAAATGCAATAATGCGCAAGTCTCGAATATCCAAATCGAGGTGGCACGCGCGTCCGCAGCGGGAGTGACGGTATGGATCGCAGCTTCGGAGAAGGGCGTCGTTTTGATATCTTTTCCGGGCGAGCGGAAGAGTGAATTTCAAGACCGATTGCAAGAATACGGCCGCGGGCGCGTCGAATTGTTAGGAACTTCGCGTTTTATAATGTTAAAGAACGCGGTCGAGGAGTTTACAATTCGAATGCGCGGCGAATCGATTCATACAAAAACGGCGAAACCGTGTCCGTTATTGTGGCTTTCGAACGGCGCGCGAACTCGAATTTGGGATGAAATCAGGTGCGTGCCCCACGGAGCTAAAATAACTTATTCCGCGCTGGCTGCCGCGTCGGGCAACCCGAAGGCAGTTCGAGCGGCGGCGGCTGCGAATCGCGCAGCGCCTATTCCGGTTTTTATTCCGACGCATCGAGTTGTTAATTCGAGTGGCGAACTCGTGACGTCGGATTCCGATCCGTGGACGGACGTTCGTTTGCGTTTGTTTCAAATCGAAAGAGTTACATTTTCCGATTGAGGAGCATAACATTCGGGCCATGCATCTCTCCGCAATGATACTAATCAGTTTGTGGCTCGGTTCGCCGGCTCCGGCGCCCGTCATTATTAATATTGAAGAAGCAAATCTGAGCCAGGATCCACCTGCCGCCAAGGAAACCCCGAAAGAGGAATTTGAACGGCGATTCGCGGCCATTGTTAAGACTGACGCAAAAGGGTTCTTGGACCTCGCGTCGTGGGCAGAGAAGGCGGGGCTCGCGACGGAAGCTAAGAAAGCGTTTCGCGCCGTGATCGAAGCGGATCCCGACAATGACGTTGCTCGAACAAAGTTGGGTTTTGTTAAAGTTAATGGCGAATGGATTACTAAGGAAAAAGCCGCCGAGATCGAGAAAGCTAAAGGTGGCGATCCTAAGAAAAAGGGCACTCCTGCGACCCCCAAGGCGCCCGGCGGCGCGTATAAAGATATATTAGCAAACGCGACAGAAGACGCCGCGATCGCGAAGGCGCTCGGAAAAGTTGTGGGCGACGTTCCAACGGTAGCATCGAGCGAGCATTTCTCCCTGCGCGGCGCCATTTCGCGCGAACAAGCTAAAGATGTTTTGCTCACAGCCGAGCAGGCCTACTCGGAACTCGGCGTGATCTTTGAATTGGATCCCGAAGTATCCGTCTTCGGCATTCAAAAGCTAACGATCTACTTTGCTAAGGATGAGGCCGAGGTCAAAGAGCTGCTTCCATTCATTCAAGATCATCACGGAAAGCTCGACCCTTATTTAATTGATGATATTAAGAAAAACGGCGGCGGAATGGCCGCGAACGCCGGCACGCGCGTTTCCATCACGCGAGCCGATGTGGATCACAAGTCGTACGTTTTGCATCAATTAGGGCAAGTTTATATTCAATGCCTTTGCAACGGTTCCGACCCCTGGCTCAGCGAGGGTTTTGCTATTTATACGGCTGTCCGATGGGCAGGCAACAATTCGACGTATTGTCATAATGTAAGCAGCTATTCCGGAAGCGTCGGCAAAGCTAAAAAAGGCGAAGACACTTCCTTTGGCCTAATTTGTAAAGAAATAGCACAAGACAAATCCGATACGCCGATTGAATCTTTACAAAAAAAGAAGCTGGATCAATTGGATGATCGCGATCTCGCGAAGTCGTTTTCGTTAGTAAAGATGTTTATCGAAAAGGAACCGGACCGCGGTCTCAGCTTCCTTCGACTTTACAGTTCCGGGAACGTCGCGCGCGTTTTGAAGGCGTCCTACAAGCTCACGCCCGGCGGACTCGACGACCACTGGCGGGCCGCTCAGAAGTAAATTCACTCTCGAAAAAGAGTTTTTGCTTTCGAGAAGGGCAGATTTCCATAGACTCTCGCGCCCTTCGCGGAGCCCTAGCTCGTTCGCGAGCATTTGGCGAAGCGAAACGGTCGTTCATTACAATTCCTATGTCAGCCTTCCGGTGACTTTGTTATCCAAAGGCTTTTTGAAACAAATACGCCAGGCCCCGATGAAGAAAGTCTTAGCTTTCGCAGCCCTTCTGGCCCTCGTGCTGGGCTCGTGTCGTTCGACAGCGCCCCGCAAGAATGTCACTGACCATTCAAAATGGTCGTACGGTGGCATGCTCTGGGACTCCACAAAAGATACATTTCTCGACCTCACGGATATTGCATATATCAACGTGGGCGTCGGCGACGGTCTCCTGGCCGAAGTCCAGTTAACAAAACTGGGACACTTTGGTCTTGGCTGGGCCGACACGGTGCGAGCCGGATTCCGGCCGCGCGCGATCGGCGTCTGGTCGCAGCGCCAAGCGGAATATGGAATTTCGCTTTTCTATTGGCGCGATATCAACCGCCAGGCGGTTTACGCAACGTCGACGTTATTTGATCAATCGATGTCCTACAAAGGCTTCGACCTTGATCACCAAAGCGAGACCGGCCATTGGCTCGACTTCGGCGTTCATGTTCACGCTCTGCTCATCGGTGTCGAAGCTAATGCTTCACCGAAGGAGACCCTCGACTTCGCGTTTTCATTAGTGAATTGGGTGATTACGTTGATCCCGATTCGCTCTGGGCTCCACGAGTTGGGAGTTGATCACATTGGATTCGACGTTGGGTCGGATGATACTAATTCTCGCTTGAAGGAAATGGGCGGAAGCTCGGCGGGCGCCGTGTATCAAGGCGAGACGCCGTTCTTCGAACGGCCGCGAGACGGCACGTCGGTGAAACATCCCGATCCTCCCGTTGAAAAAGGTAACAAAAAGAAATAAGTAATACTAGCTTTCGTTAGTATTGCAAAAACCGGGCGCGCCTTCGAGCGCGCCCGTGTTGTTTTATAGTTACTTTTTAGATCATGGGCTGATTTTAATAATTCGCTTTGATGCAAATCACGGCTGCACAAACTACAAATCGAATTCGCCGCGTTGCCGTCGTCGGCGGCGGCCCCGCGGGAGCCACCGCCGCTGCGGAACTCGCGAAACGCGGCGTTTCGGTGGTTTTGTATCATGTCGATCCGGGCCACGGAGAAAAACCATGCGGCGGGGGAGTCACGCTGCGCGCGCTCGATCAGTTTCCGTATCTGTATGATCTGGGCCTGCGCGGGAATCCGATCAGTAAAATTCAATTATGTTCGCCGCGCGGGCGCCGCGTTGTTATCGAAAGCGCCGAGGCGATGTTTCAAATCTATTCGCGCGGAGAGCTTGATCAATCGCTAAGAAAACGCGCGCAGTCGTTCGGCGCTGAGATTTGTAATGAACCAGCGTCCGACGTTTTTGAATCGGGCGGAAATGTAAATATTACTATAAACAACCGCACGGAATCTTTCGACGCGGTCGTCGGCGCCGACGGCGTTTTTTCGCGCGTACGCCGCAGGTTTGCGGGAATGTTACCAAAAGAAAATTTATGTCCGGCGGTGGACGAGCTGGTTTCGGGGATCGACCCGGCCGAAGGCGTGCACCTCGCTTTTTACAAAAACATCACCGGGTATTTGTGGGTTTTCCCGCGCGTCGATTTGGCGAGCGTCGGAATGGTCGCGCGCGAAGGAGAATTGCGTGGCGACGAGATGCGGGCGCGCGCCCGAAGCTATATATCAAATAACCTATCAAAAAAATATCCAAACGGAAAAATTGTAAGATCCGTCGGCTGGGCGATTCCGGCTCCGTGCGCATCGGGCGAACCCGCGACGGCGGTCGCCGGCAAAAAATATATATTAGTTGGAGACGCCTCGGGGCTCGCCGATCCGCTCACGGGCGAAGGGATTTATTATGCTATTCTTTCAGGAACGGTCGCCGCCGAGTGTCTCGCTGCGGGCACGCCAGAATTGTATCATCAGGCGCTTCGCGAAAAGCTACAGAACGAACTCGTCCGCGCGTCCCATTTCGCGAATCATTACTTTCGCGCGCACTATATTGAAACAGTACTATTCGCCGCGAAATGGAGCCCTCGTGTTCGCCGCGTTCTTCGCGATTTGTTATCAGGCCGCCAAAAGTACTCACAATTGGATTCTCGGATTCGAGCCGAACTCGGCTGGGTCGGCTGGATTCTGCGCAGGTTTTAGTTGCCCAATTTTTTATTTGTGGCCAGCTATCTTGTATAGCAAGTTACTTCCGTTATCGTTAGCAACATCTGGCTCATAACTCTTTCCAATCATCGAACCATGCACCCAACGCTCCTGCCGCGCATCGCCGCTGCCGCCGCATTATTGATATTTTCCGCCGCCGCTTGCGCGGCGCAGACAACCGCCAGCCAGCCAGCCGGCGAACTCTTTCCGCTGCCGACCGGACCGCACAAAACAGGCAGAGTTAGTTTTCACTGGATCGATAAGAATCGTCCAGAGTTGGAGACTCGCGCACCCGACGACAAGCGTGAACTCATGGTTCATGTTTTCTATCCAGCGAACTCAAGTACCTCCGGTGTGCGTGCGACCTACTTGCCGGACGCGGACGCGATGAACGCAGTGTGGAATCGCGAGCAGCTCGCGCGCATCGCATCAACGCGCGCGTTCAGTTGTGAGAATGCAGATGTGTTGCGCGGGAAAGAGAAATTCCCAGTTGTAGTCTTTGCGCCCGGCGGAGGAATGAAGGGGCTCACCTACCACACTCTGTTCGAAGACCTCGCGAGCCACGGCTGGGTTGTCGCAGTACTAGATCCGCCCTACAACGCACATGCAGTCCGATTTCCCGACGGCAGAGTGCTCGGCAATCTTGCACAGTCGGAACGCACATGGCCGCAGGCGCGAAATCCGATGGAAGAAAAACAGTACTACTTGGAACGCCTCCGACACTGGTCAGCAGACATCAGCTTTGTCATCGATCAACTCACTGTACTCAACAATGGGAACAGTCTGTTCACACAGCGTCTCGATTTTCAACGTGGAGTAGGTGTGTTTGGACACTCACGAGGAGGTCAAGCAGCAGGTGCAGTGAGATTGCTGGACGAACGTGTCCGTAGTGGAATCAACCTGGACGGTAACATTGGCGATGGTCCGATTCAGCCAGTAAAGGGTGAGGGTGTGTACGGGTCACAGCCGTTCCTCTGGATACAAAAAACTCTCGGTGAACCACCGACCGATGCACAGCTGAAGAAGATGGGGCGAACACGAGCAGAGTTTGACGCGGAGGGCGAACGGATCATTAAGGGATGGCACACCCGACTCGCTACAGTGTCAGGCGGCGCAATGCGGGTGTACATAGAACGTCCGGGAATCAAACATGTCGACTTCTCCGACGAGCCATTTTGGGATGGCAGCATGACAGCAGATGCTCTACCCGGAAAACTCAAGACTGTTGCTGATACTCGCTCGTGGGTGCGCGCCTTTTTTGACGGCACTGTGCGCGGCGAGTGGGCAGATCTGAAACGCCTCGCTAGTAGCAAGACACAGCCACACATTACAGTACATGTGTTCGGAAAGATGTGGCCCCAATGACATAGGCCTAATCTACAAATCATTTAACCAACTTCCTATTAACACTCTCTTGGAGTGTCGTGGCGCAGCGCGCCGCGGTGTGCGGAAGAAGGCGATATGTATCGCCGTTGGCGGCAGTGGTCCAAGCACTTCTGTATTGACGAATACTCCGGCGCCACGGTTCAGGCGCGCGAGCACGCGATACTCCAAGAGCCCCTGCGGGAGCACTAAACAGACCGGGGCGTCTTTAGGCTTTCACCCTCAGACGCCCCGACCCCCAACCAGTGTGACTAGATCAGGTCCCTCCACCTTCACTAGTCACGACCAACTCCGTCGTACTCATCCCGGTGCCGTCCCTCACAGCGCCGGTATCAGTTCGAGGAATGCTTGTACAACGTCAGGATCAAATTGCGTTCCCGACCCGCCCGCGATCTCGCGTGCGGCCAACTCTTTGAGTTGTGCTTTCCGGTACGGACGATTGCTAGTAATCGCGTCGTGGCAGTCTGCAACCGCAATAATCCGTGCCGCAATTGGAATCTGTGCTCCACTGATGCCCTCCGGATAGCCGCGGCCGTCCCAACGCTCGTGTTCAGAACGGACTGCGTCGACGACCTGTGGAAACCTGTGCGACAGTGGCAGCAGTATCCGCGCGCCGATTTGTGGGTGAAGACGCATGTGGTCGAGCTCCTCATCGTCGAGCTTGCCCGGTTTATGCAGCACGCTCTCGCGGACGCCAATCTTGCCGACGTCATGCAAGAGTCCAGCAAGGCGAACCTCGCGCTGTTCCTGCTCGGACATGCCGATTTGCTTCGCGATCCGCACACTTAGCAGTGCGACTTTGATGGAGTGGTCTTTTGTATAAGGATCCTTTGCTTCGAGAGACAAGACCAAGCTGCGTATCGAGCGGATTGCTAATGATTCGAGTTCTGCCTCTCGTTGAAGTATCTCGTCGTTCGACTTGCGAACGACTTCTGTTAATTCGCGTTCCTCGCGCAGACGTGCGGCGAACTTGTTTCTGCGGACGACGGCTTGATCGATGCGCTCGCGAAGCTGTTCGAGACGGAACGGTTTTCCCACATAATCGTCGGCGCCTTCTTGGATTGCTAAGACTGCGACCTGATGATCGCGGACGCCGGAAAGTATAATAATCGCGGTCGACTGGTTGCGCGCGCGAATGGCGCGCAGGATTTCGAGGCCGCTGACCGTTCCTAACTTTAAATCAAGCAGAACGGCGTCGTAGTGTTCATCTTGGAGTCGCGCGATGGCGCGCTTTCCCGATTCTTCGCGTTCGACTTCAAAACCGAATTCACCGAGACCGTACTTTAAGGAATCTAATATTCCGCGATCGTTATCAATCGCGAGGATTCGGACCGCGCTCCCCGTTGGCGTAATTTGGAACTGTAAGATTTCAGGTGATCGCCCAGGGTCGAGGAGTGCCATGGGCGAGTGCGTTTCTGAGGGAGGAATGTTCATATCAATTCGAGGGGTGTGACCGGTCCCGGCGAACCGTATGCCAGGAATTGAGTTGCGCTAATTGATCGGCCGCAAAATCGCGGCGCCTAGCAAATGCTACAATTTCGCGTGGAAAACTTGGGGAATTCCTGTGAGTCGCTGTCGAAAAACAAAATCATTGTTTCAAAGTTGAAACAGCGTTGCGGAAAAAGGGGGACAGTCCCCGTTATCGAACAAAAATAAGTGGGACTGTCCCCCTTTTCGCTTTCTGAATAACGGGGACTGTCCCCGTTATTCCGATTGGATATATCCATTGCCACCGGCGTCGTCGTCTTTGTTTTCGTCATCGCTTTTAGCAATTCCGAGCTCTCTCATTTTCCGCCAAAGGGTCGTGCGACTGATCGCCAGCTCGCTCGCAGCGTCGGAAAGATTCTTAGGATGGCGAGCAAGTGCTTGAAGGATCCGGTCGCGCTCCGCACAGCGTTTCGTGTCTTGAATTGTAGGAAGTGTTGACGCTCCCGCCGCCGGCAGTGCGAGTGCCTTGCGGATGTCGTCGACGCCGACGCGTCCGTCGCGGCTGAGTGTCGCCGCGGATCGTATCAAATTCCGCAGTTCACGAATGTTGCCCGGAAAATCATAATTTTGTAATAATTCAACTGCGCCATCCGAAATAGTTAGATTTTTCTTATCATCGTGCGCGAGTTCCATCAAAAACTCGCGCGCAAGGCCGGGCACATCCTCGCGGCGCTCGCGAAGCGGCGGCAGTTCAATTGTAACAACGCGAAGTAAATAATATAAATCATTGCGAAAAGTGCCGCCGCGGACCCGTTCGAGTAAATTAACAGATGACGCGGCCATGATCCGAGCCAGAAACGGGACAGGCCTGTTGCCGCCGACGCGCTTAATTTCCTTCTTTTCAATTGGAACTAATAATTTGGCTTGGCTCGAGAGCGGGATTTCATCAATTGCGTCTAAAAATAACGTTCCGCGCCCTGCCTGTTCGAACACGCCGCGCTTCAGCCGCAAGGCGCCGGTGAATGCGCCGCGATCATTACCAAAAAGTTCTGCTTCTATTAAATTGTCGGGAATCGCGCGAATCGCGATCGGTACAAACGGCTCGGTGCCGCGGCTCGAAGCCTCATGGATCGCGCGAGCTGTATAATCCTTGCCGCTTCCCTGCGGACCGACGAGAAGAATTGTTACATCGCTCGCGGCCGCGCGAATGCACGCGTCGACCACGCTACGCATCGACGGAGCCGTGGAATGAATCGGCTGCAATATTACTTTTCCACCGCGTTTCGAACTCGATTTTGATAGAGCCTCGACGACGGCCTTCTTGATCTCCTCCTTGCGAAACGGCTTTACAATATAATGAACCGCGCCAAGCCGCATTGCTTCGACGGCCGTGTCTACCGAGCTGCTCGATGTAATCATAACAACTGGAGTTCCCGGGTATTTTTGAACCAGTTGTTGTAACAATTCGAATCCCGCTCTGCTTGATAACTTTCCGCTCGCGGGATCTAACATTTTCACGTCGGAAAGTACGAGATCGATCGCCTCTTCTTCGAGCGCGTCGAGAGCTGCGTGCGCGTGGGCGACGGCACGAACGCTATACCCTTCCTCGCGAAGCAGCGCGGCGAGCGCTTCGCGCAAAACGGGTTCATCATCAACGACAAGGAGTCGTTCGTGCATTGTTTACATTCGACGACGCGGCCGATGCAATTGGATGCCCCTGCGTGATCGACAATTTGGAATATTACGCGTTGGCCGGCGCTTTCGAATACAAAATTTCCGAATCTAAACAAAAAGGCGGCGACGTGGAGGCGCCGCCGAATACTAATAAAGTTATTGTTAGTTAACGCTTGATGTCAGGCAGTGCTTCAACAAACGATTTCCAAGCGGATTCGAGCTCGTCAAACTTAATGTCTTCAAATGCGGCGTCGACCGCCGTATTTCGCGCCGTGAGCCGCGCCTTGGCGACATTTTCGGGGTTGCGCTCCGCGCCGAGTTTTGTGAGTTCTGATTGATATGTTTGAATCAACGTCGACAAATATTTTCGAAGAATCTTTCCCCACGACGGATGTTTCTTAATAACGGCAGGGTCGTTCAAGAAATAAATAAATGACCAGCCCTGCGCATAATACTCGCCAGGTCTTGAATAATAATCCTGTTGTTCAAATCGCACGAGTTTCTCGAGCGGCGCAAAAGTCTTCTCCGCGACCATTCGTTTAATATTTGCGACGCGCCACGGATTTGGCCCGATCTTTTCTACTTTTGTGCTGACGCTACTAATCTTGCTGCCGGAAAAGTAGTCTCCGTATCCTTCATTAAACCACGAGTGGGGATCGAGTTCGCCGCACGCGTAATAGATATATTGATGAAACGATTCATGATACAAAACAATACACGCGTCTTCCCACGATGCCGTCGGATAGGTTGGATCCTTCACGTTATTATAAAAAACGAGTTCCTGCGTCCGCGAGTTCCAGAATCCCGCGACGGGAAGGTTTTTTGGAATTTCGCTAAACTTTAAAAACTCGTCGCGATCTTTACAGATACGCACCGTTGAAACCTCAACGACTTCGCGCACGGGAGGAAACAAAACCTCGAGTTTTTCGCGCAAGACCTCAAGACTGTGCTTCATTTTATTGATAAGAGTCTTGTCGGAGATGTTATAAATAAGTATAAAATTCTCCGTGTCTTCGGCTTTCCATCCTTTCGACATGGCGTCGCGCACCTTCAGCCGGTATTCCACACCGCGAAACTTTTTCGATTTATAAAGTTTGTCAAGTTCCGCGCTCGTTTCTTTAGCTTCCCCAATTTTAAGATACTTCGCGCAACGTTCATATTTTCTTCCGATATCAATAAAATCGTCCTTGCGGCCGAACCCGACAAAACAAACAAAACGGTCGTCGTCCTTCACGACGTACGCGACGCCTTGGACCGGCGCTTTCCCGTTTGTTAACGTAAATCGATCGAGTTTTTTGATAGACATTCCGTCGACGGAGCCGTTCGCGCCGCACTCCCAGCCCGGCATTGTCTTTTTTACAAATTCTTCAAATGTATTAAATCCCCTGGGGGCAGCCGGAGGCTTTGGGGCCGGGGCGCTTTCGGGACGCGACGCAGCGCCCGTTATAATAGTTGCCTCGGGAATCTGAATTGTTAATATACGAATCTCGGCGTCTGATTTTGGTTTATTACCAAACTCCTTTTCAATAAAACGCAGCGCCGTTGTCTCGTTGCCGGGCGCCACCGGAATCTCATCAAAGTATTGAGGAACGATCAGTGAAATTCCCTTGGAGGCGCTTCCCGCATTTTTAAAACCGTCGGGCGCCTGCTGCGCGTACGCGCGCGCGCCGCCGAGCGCTGCAAAGGCGATCGCCGCAACAATAACAATTGATTTTGCGGCGCATCTTGCCGCGTACTCGAATCGCAACATAAGTTGTATAGTAGCTTGGCAGCTCCAGTTTCCCACTGTACAAATAACAATATGCCACGACCCGTCACACTCTTCACCGGCCAATGGGCCGATCTCCCTCTCGAAGTCATCGCCGCGAAAGCTAAATCATGGGGCTACGACGGCCTCGAACTCGCGTGCTGGGGCGATCACGTCGAAGTTGAGAAAGCCGCGAATGATAAGAATTACTGCGCGAAGCAGCGCGCGATATTAGAAAAAAACGGATTGCAACTATTCGCGATTAGTAATCATTTGGCCGGACAATTAACATGCGATCTTAATGATAAACGCGTACACCCGTTTTGTCCGAAGGAGCTTCACGGAAAACCGGAGGAGATCCGCAAGTGGGCGATTGAACAAATGAAGCTCACGGCGAAAGCTGCTAAAAATCTCGGAGTTAAAATTGTAAACGGGTTCACGGGCTCGCCGACGTGGGACGGCTGGTACGGATTTCCGCCGGTGTCGGCTGAGGAGGTCGAGAACGGATATCGAACTGTAGCCAATATATGGGGGCCGATTTTAGATATATATAAAGAATGCGGCGTTCGGTTCGCGCTCGAAGTGCATCCGACCGAGATTGCTTACGATGCCGTGACCGCCGCGAAAATATTAGAATACTTGGGATCGCGCCACGAATTTGGATTTAATTTTGATCCGAGCCATTTGTTTTGGCAGGGCGTCGACGTCGCTGGATTCGCGCGCGAATTTGGAAAAAAGATAGTTCACGTTCACATGAAGGATTGTTATGTTCGCCGCGACGGCCGCGCCGGAATATTATCATCACAATTACCGTTCGGCGATCCGCGGCGCGGCTGGGATTTCCGTTCTCCCGGACGCGGAAGTATCAATTTCGAAGAGATGATTCGCGCGCTCAACGAGGTTCATTATCAAGGCCCGCTATCTGTAGAATGGGAAGACGCAGGCATGGATCGCGAAGCGGGCGCGGCCGAAGCGGTTCAATTTGTTAAGAAACTCGATTTCAAGTCTTCAAACGTTCGCTTCGACGCGGCGTTCGAAAAGAAATAAGTAGTTTCAATTATAATAATATAACTATTAATATTCCGGCGTTAACGTTCGACGCGTGGTGGCAGTGCGTCGCCCTCTGGCAGGGACCGCCAATTCTCGTTGCCTCCGTTCTTGGCGGTATTCTTTTTTATAATTGTCGCAAACAAACCGCGGACACGCTCTTTGGTAACATTTGGATTGACGTGCGGATTCTATGGTTCGCGCTTCTCGCAGCGCTTGCGTCGCTGGCGGCGGGGATATTTGTAAGAATTGCAATGATACCCAACGTCCACCCGTTCTTTTTCGGAGTGGGCGTCGCGTTTTGGTTATTTTCATTTGTAGTACCGTTGTTATTAATCATACGCGCACTCTTTTCAAAGTTTAAGATTCGCGCGATCGTTCCGGCGGCGCTGCTGGCGCTCGGTCTTCATATGCTTTTCGTCGAGCCCAACCGCGTTGTGATGATTCGCGAAACGATTCTGGTTCCGAATCTTCCAGCCGGAATGGAAATGAAGATTGCGCATTTAAGCGATATTCAGACCGTCGGCGTCGGCGGCCGCGAATTGTATACTCGCGATATTGTTAATGAATTCGATCCCGATCTGGTGGCGATCACGGGCGACCTCACGGCGTCCGGGCAGCATCCGCTGGTTGTCGAACAATTAAATGTATGGATGCAACAGCTCAAGACAAAGACTTCGATATTCTTAGTCAATGGCGACAGCGACCCCGACTTCGACGAACTGGTTACACATTTCAAAAATGTAACTTATCTGAAAGACTCGGGAACAACCGTCAACGTGCGCGGAACGAATCTATACATTGGCGGAATGGACAATCGCGCAGCCGAGCCCGACGGTTCGCGGTGTTTTCGCGACGCGCCGCCTGGAATTGTTAGAATCGCACTTGCTCATAATCCAGATTATTTTAGTCATGCTCCGAACTGGCGCGCCGACGTTGGCCTCGCGGGACACACGCACGGCGGTCAGCTACAAATTCCTGGCTTCGGCGCTTTAGTTACATTCACGCACATCGGCCGCCGCTACGCGGAAGGGGTTTTTCGCTCAGAAGATCTCGACCCAAGCTACAAATGGGGAGTTGATACAATGTCGATTTGCCCCGGACTCGGAATGGAGGGCTGCTTCGCGCCGCGCGTGCGCCTTTTCTGCGCGCCGAAAGTATTTTTGCTAACGTTAAAAGGGCCGCCCCTCCGCGAACGTTAACTTTAGGTATGGCGGGGAAGCGAATTAAATATTGTGCCCGACGGCGTTTTCGGACCGTTCTCCGGGCAAACGGGTTCGATTGCAATTCCTAACAATCCGGCGCTCCACGGAATGACGTTTTATTTACAAGCGCTCGGCGTGTGGACGACGTTTTTTGTAAGTTTCGATTACGGCGTTTCGCAGGGGACCGCGATCACGTTTAATTAGGATGTTCGGCAGGGATTTGTTGTGAATTGAAAAAGAGTTTTCCCGCGGGAACCGCGCTCTACGGAACCGGCACATCGGGGTGTTCAGGAACATTAGCAATGGGAGCGAATACGATTCCCAACGTGGATACTCCTAATTTTGCAATGACGTGTACAAACGCGCCGCGCAACTCACTCGGCCAGGGAGTCATAACAGATAGTCCGGATTTCGCGGGCACCGATTTTGGGTTTGGAATCAAGTTCCATGTCGACCTCTTACTGTCTACCGAAATCATTGGCTATGATATCAATAGTGACTCATCTGGAATTGCATTCACGCCCGCGTCGATTCCTAATAATCCGTCGGTCGCCGGCCAGACGTTTTATGCACAGTCCTTTTGGATCGAACGCGCTGCTGACGGCCAGTACTGTAGTTACGCGCCGATGGCGTTAGTGAGCTCGAATGGAATTTCATTAACAATTCAGCCGTAGCAATTCAGCCATCGCCGCGCCGGCGTTTTAGTAACGAACGCCCCTACCCCCCGAACGTAAACGCGAACTTGATGCGCTTCATCGCCATAACAAGCATTGCTCTGAATTTATGGAATTGATATATAAATAATCCGAGCGCAACCGCGGTGTAAACGCCCGCGAATATCCAGCGCGAAAGCGTTTCCCAATGAGCTTTGTTCTCGCCCGGCGCTTGCATTTCGATCGTAAACGAAACGCCGAGTTGTAGTAAGAATAGTGAAAATAAACTAAGACCGCCTTTGACGCCGAGCGTGCGGTTTGCAATCGTCGCTGCGGCAAATAATGTCTGCGCTCCGGTGACGGAGACTTCCGCGATTTGATGATGATCGAGGGGCATCGAGCGTCCGTCGCCTGCCGACCAGCCGTACGCAAACGGAATGCAGCCTACTAATAATGTAAACTGGTTCACTTTCGATGCTACTAATACGGCAAGCGCCTCGGTAGGCCGTTTTTCAAAAACTAACAATATCGCGACCACGACTTCCGGCGCTTCCGACGCGAGCGGCGCGACCCATTGGATAACTACATATTCGGAAATGCCGATCGCCTTGCTCGTGTGTTCGAGGGCATCTTTAAACGGATGCGCGACGACACAAATCACCGTCGCCGCGAGGACGAGAAGAGTAATAACAGTAATTCGCCGCGGGTTTTTTGACATCGCCATGATCGCGGCTGCCGGGCCGACTCCGTGTGGTTCCCCGGCCTCTGAACGAATGGAGAGGAATGCATAAAAAAAGAACACGCTCGCGAGAATGCAGCCGTACAGAATTGATAACTTTCCCGTAAGCGCCATCACTGTTACTAACAAACTCGACAAAATAAGCAATACCACTTCGAGCCCGAGTTCGCGCGGCGTTCTTACTTTTGGCCTTCCTAATTTCCACGCGGTTAATAACCAAATCATCGGCCACGCGACGCCCACTAACAATCGGTTTGCGCCCGTCATATTTGCAATCGCGAGTTCTCGCTGCGACGGCTCGTGCGCCGCGCGCCACGCAATTAATATATCGATTGCGTATTCTGGCAAGACTGCGATCAGCGACAAGACTACAACTGCAAACGCGCGCGGCACGTCCATCTGCGCCGCCTCGCTCGCCCACGTTAATACAAATGCGGCCGAGAGGATTGCCGATCCGTAAAACGCCGCCTCAATTCCCGCGTGCGCGTGGATTCCGGCGATTTGTAAATAAAGCGCTGGCGCCGCCGCGAGCGCGCAAATCAGCAACGGTTTCAGTAATGATGAAGTTTTTGAAGTGTGGTCAGACAATTGCACCGAGTACTAAACAGAAATTAGGGTCGAGTTCCAGTATTCGAATTCTTGATTTCATGTGCGCGCGCTTCGCGCGAATTGTTGCGCCGGCCATTTCATTCGCGGGCAACAGAAGCGACACTCGGGTTTTGCGCCCGTCGCCGGGTGCGTATGCCGCGCCATGTTCAAAGCACTCTCCGCTTATTATTGTATATTAATTTTAACCGCCGCAGCGCTGGTTCAAGACCCGGCGCCTGGCGCGCCTCCCGTTATTGTTGAAATCGAGGGCAGCGTCGCGGCGCACCGAACCGAAGCGCCGATCGCGGGAACCGATCGCGAAGACTTGTTTCAAGGTGAAACGCACGGCGGGCGATTTTCTGTAATATTTAGAGTTCCGCCCGGCGAATATCATTTAGAATTGGGGTTCGCCGAAATTTTTTGGGACGCGGCGGGGCAGCGCGTTTTTGATGTTAACGTTCAAGGAAAGCCGCTCCTTGAACAATTTGATATATTTAAAGAAGCGGGCGCTTCCTACCGAGCTATCAAAAAAGAAACGCCCGCGTCCGCCGGCGCAGACGGGATTCGCGTCGAGTTTATCCCACGTGAGAACCGCGCGAAGTTTTCGTATTTGAAACTCACAAGTGCAAAATTAGCAACTCCGATTCAATTGTTAGGAGGCGGCCTCGAGGTTTCGGGCGCGACGCTCGCGCGCGTGCAAAAGGATTTACTACCAAAAGCGCCCGAAGGATTCGAAGTGAGCGTCGTAGCGCAGGATCCGGATATTACTTTTCCGACGGTGATCGCAGCCGAGCCGTCGCGCGCGGATGGAACCGGGATTCTTTACGTTGCCGAAGATTATTATAACGGAATTGCTAACGTTGAAAATGAGAAGCCAGACCTCGACCGAATCTTAAGATTGGAGTTGGATGCCGAGACCGGGAAAGCTACAAAAATCACGCAGTACGCGGCGGGTTTCGGCAGCATCCAGGGTTTATGTTATACCAACAATACGCTCTTCGTCGCGGCGGCTCCCGAGGTCGTTGCGCTCAAAGACAACAATAACGACGGCGTCCCAGACGAGCGAACCGTGATTCTTAGCAATTGCGGACCGGCGCCCGGCGATTTTTCGCTGCGCCATCATATTCCGTCGGGGCTCCATCGCGGCGTCGACGGAAAGTTAATGTTATCGATCGGCGACCACGGCTGCAATGCTACCAATCGTTTCGGCGACAAGGCCGTGCTCGAAGGCGGAGGTTCAATACGATTCGACCAGGACGGCCGCGGGCTCGAAATCTTTACAAGCGGCCTTCGCAATACGCTGCATCACAGCGAAAACGCGTATGGCGAATGGTTCACGCGCGATAATACCAATGACGGCGACGGCTGGGACGCGCGGCTTTTTCATTTAATTCCGAAAGGTAATTATGGTTATCCGTATTTGTTTAAATCGTATCCTGACGAAATATTAAAACCGATCGGTGAATACGGCGGCGGTTCGTCGACGGGAAATGTTGTTTATCAAGAGACTACTTTTCCAAAACGCTATCACGGCGCGCTGTTCGCGGCGGATTGGGCGCGGCGTGAGTTGTACGCCATCGCGCTGAAGGAAAATGGCGCCACGTACCAACCGCAAATTGAAGTATTCCTTTCGCAAGACGAGGGCGGCGTACGCGATTTCCGGCCCTCGGGCGTTATAACAGATGACCGCGGCGATCTATTAATTGCGGATTGGAGCCATAACGGCTGGGGCGAGAGTCCGAAGATCGGCCGAATCTTAAGAATCCGCGCGAAGAATGCGCAGCGCCCGCCGAACGTTGAATTTAACAATTGGAACGACGCGTTCTCCGCTCTCGCCGACGCGCGCCGCAGCGTGCGCGATCAGGCATTTGATTATTTACTAAAAACCGACGAACCCAAATTCCTCGATACGCTGGCGGCATCCCTTCGCGAATCCACGAGCACGTTACAAATCATTCATTGTATTTGGCTGGCCGTCCGCAAATTTAAAGCCGCCGCCGTGCCGCAGCTCTCCGAATTGTTGCAAGATAAGAATACTTATGTTGAGGCGCAAGCCGCACGCGCGCTCGGCGAACTGCGCGACGCGCGCGCGATCGGTTATTTAAGCATAACTTTGCTATCGACCCGGCCATTCGCCCGCCGCGAGGCTGCGATTGCGCTTGGAAATATAGGAATCGCGGCAGCGCCGGTTTTGTTGCAACATCTTAACGACCCAGACCCCAGGGTCGGGTATTGTATTATTCAATCGTTAAAGCAGTGCGGCGGTTTTGAAGCCGCGAGTGGTAAATTAACAAATGATGACGATCTTGTATCAAACCGCGCGTTTGCAGTCGTAGCTGATGTAACTGATTCGGTTATTGTACAAAAACTCGCAGTGATCGCAAAAGACGCGGCGCGCCCGATTCACCGCATTCGCGCGCTCGACGCGCTCGGCCGAATTGCATTATTAGAAACGCCGTGGAATGGTAAAGATTGGTGGGGGACGCAGCCGCAATCGGCGCGCCCGAAGATTCATCGGTGGGAAGGCAGCGAAGTCGCGATTGCTACGATTGCCACATCATTAGCATCCGAAAATACAAAGATTGCGGAAGCCGCGCTGGCCGCGGCTGAGGAGTCGCCCGCGTCCGAGTACGTCGGCGGGATTGGTAAATTATGCGAAAAGGCCGCGGAACCGGTGCTCGATCGTGCGATCCGCCTGCTTAGAAAACTAAAATCCGCCGACGCCGCGAATGTATTAATAAAAATCTCGCAGCGCGCGAATGTAAACATCGAAACACGATGCCGTGCCATTTCACAATTGAGACATTTCGACGACGCGGCCGTTATCACAAATCTTGTAAATTTGACAAAAGACGCGAATCCCGCGTTTCGCGCAGCCGCGGCGGGCGCACTCGAACTGCGCACCGGCGCTTCTGTCCGCACGGCGCTTCGATCGTTATTAAATGACCCCGATGAAAACGTTTTGATACAAACGTTGGAATCCTATCAAAAAACCGAGGATGCCAACGCAATCCCCGATTTGTTAAAACACTTTCGCGGCGGTTCCGAAGCTGTGCGAATGCACGCCGCGCGCGCGGTGATCCGTCATTCGAAAGTGAACCAGGAGATTTCTAAGAATATGGAAATGGCCGCGCTCGACGCGGTACAGGATCCGGGGCTTCGTGAATTGTCATTACAAATTCTCTTAAATGTAGCATCGCGCGCTTCTCTCCACGCAATACTGAAGATCGCGGCGAGCGAGCAACCGCTCGGACGTTCGCAGCGAACGTTAGCGTTGTCGGTTTGCGAGAAGATCATTGGCAAAGGCGCGCCCGCGGCGGGGGCCGATGATGCCGCGCTCGACCGCTGGTTCGATTGGGCGAAAGTAAATATAACAGATTTCAGCGAGCCGCCTCGCGCGGATGCGGGCGCCGCGCGCAAACGCATTGCTAATTTAACAAAAGCGGGCCTGAACGGCGGCGACGCCGCGCGCGGAAAAGTAATATTCTTCGATCCGAAAGGCGCAGCCTGTTTTCGTTGTCATCAAATCGGCGGCGAAGGGGAAAAGGTCGGCCCCGAACTCACAGGCATTGCTACAAAATACTCGCGCCAGTTTTTGATAGAATCCATTCTCGAACCGAGCCGCATCGTGCATGGTGGCTACGAAGCGAGTGTATTTGAAATCGACGGCATGCCGCCCGTGTCGGGAACTGTTATATTCGAAGATAACAATACCGTTGAAGTTGTCACGGGCCCCGGGCAAAAGCAAAAACTACAAAAAGACAAAGTCAAAGCGCGTTTCATTCAGCCGATTTCACCGATGCCGGCGGGGCTCATCGACGCGTTGAAAGAGACCGAGTTTGGAGATCTGTTGGAATACTTGGCTTCGCAAAAGTAGCATTCTTAACAGTAGTATTCGTGATGGGCGCCGCCGCGTTCGAACGCTCAAGATCGAGGAAATATTGCTTTCGCCACACGCCGCCGCCGTAGCCGCCGAGCTGCCCGTTCTTGTTCACGACGCGATGGCATGGAATGATGATAGCAATTCGATTCTTACCATTTGCCGTGCCCGCGGCGCGCGACGCGCCCGGCGCACCGGCGCGCTGCGCTAGAGCCTCGTACGAACACGTTTCGCCGTAGGGTATTTTTAATAATTCGTTCCAGACGCGCTGCTGAAACGCCGTTCCAGGGAAATGTAACTTTACGGAAAATTGTTGTAGTTTGCCCTCAAAGTACAAAGCTAACTCTTCTCGCAGCTTGGTCAAATGTAAGTTTTCGCCGGGCACGATCGCAGTCGACACTAATTTTCGCAACACCTTGAATTGCGTTTCGAGCATTCGGCGATCTGTAAATTCGAGCAGGCACACGCCGTCGTTCGTTGCCCCCGCTACAAGCGGTCCGAGCGGACTTTCAAGCCATGTAACAAATATGCAGTCTTCATTTCGCGCGCGCCCCGGCGGCCGGCCAAACGTTTTTGTAAACGCGTCGCGAAAGCCGCTGTGCGATTCATAACCAATATCAATTCCCGTGTTTGTTAACGTTTCGCCGTTCCTTATTTGTTCAAACGCTTTGCCCATGCGGCGGCTTCGGCAATAACTATGAAACGTCATTCCGTATTGCTTCAAAAAGAATCGCCGGACGGCCGCTGGATTTAATGATCGATCGCGGAGGTCCTGGTCGTGCCACCGGGCATTCGGGTCTTGCTCGATTGTATGTAACAATTCCGTGCTCCACTTCGGCGGCGCGCCCAGCTCAAGAGGTTTGCAACGCAGGCACGGCCGAAAACCTGCCGCCAGCGATTCGCGCACGGTTTTGTAAAATTGCACATTCTTAATAAGCGGTTTTCGCGCCGGGCATGAAGGTTTACAAAAAACGCCCGTCGTGCGGACAGCTAAGAAAAAAACGCCGTCGTACGCCGCGTCGCTCGCGCGGAACGCGCGCTCCATCTCGGCAGCATTGGGAAGATTTGTCATATTGCAATTGTGCGCCGCCGCGATGCCTCGCTCTACCGGAGTTTGAACGTCGAATTCGGAATTATTGTAACAAATGCTCTACTTCCTTTTTACGTTTTTAACGTCTGGCAACCGCTGCGGCATCGGCCCGTTCTCTCGCAACAATGCTAATATTACCATTGCCGTTCCGTACGCCTTCGAGCGTGGAAAATGGCGGTCGTTCCAACTGCCGTCTTCATCTTTAGTCTTCAAAATATATTCTAATAGCCGCTTGCGCTCGGCGTCGCGCTTTTCTTTTGGTAACAATTCGATCGCCATCGCCGTGTAACGGTGTGCATAATAAAAATAATACGGCGCGATGCCGTACGTGCCGATGTGCGTACCGGTTTTGGCGCGGCGCTTTTCGAGTTCGCCCCAATGCTCGAAGAAAGCATCAATTGACTTTTTGATATGATCCGCGTTTCCGTCGCCCAGCAACATGAGTGTTGCTTCGCTCACGGGCGAACGCCCGACAGCGCCCGGCACTTTGGCGGTCCGGTCTCTTTTATCAACTTGATCGCGCGCAATATTTGATTTTAATGATCGCTCATCATAAACAAACGCGCCGGAGTCGAGGCGGCAACGCTTCAAAAAATCGCGCGCGCGAGTTAACATTTCGTCGGACACGCTGAGGCCCGCGGCGCGCGCGAAGAGTAATGTATGCGCTACGGGAGCTGTTACAAATGGTGCAGAAGCTTTGCGCGAAGCATAATTCCAGCCGCCTTCCTCAATTTCTTCTGTAGTAATGGTCGCGACGAGTTTTGGCATCCACTCCTCAATTTCTTTAGCTTTTGGCCCAAGTCGATTTTTCATCTTTAAGTGACAAAACAATTCGAGCGAGCACGACTGGCCCCAAATGCGAACGTCGTACCTATCTATTGTGCTCGGAGCTAATTTTTCGTCGCCGAGATTTTGTAATATAAAATCGACGCCACGGTCGATCGCCGCCGCCGCTTTCTTATCATCACTTTTCGCGGCGTGGAGGAGCGCATTACAAACAATCGCGGTGCCGCCCACGCGGTAGCCGATCGGAATCTCGCCGCTTTCGCGATAAACGCCCTCGTACGTCCACGTACCGCCGTCTTCTGTTGCTAATAATATTTCAACGCCCTTCGCGATCAGAGAATCGACTTGCGTATTTTTCTTAATATTATTTGTGGTGGGATTCGAAGCCGGTTTCGAATCTTGAACAAATAAAGAAAAAGTAATAATAGCGAATTTCCAGAGGAGCATGAGCGATTCTCGGGGTGGCGGTTAAGATCTGGCGGATCGTCGGTTGTACGCGACAGCGGGCGTCCGCGTCGAGTTTTTGTTTCGCGATCGTGGCGATATGTGTAATGTGGCCGCCCCAATGAATACCAACGGATTTGTAACAGTAATTCTGAGTCTTTGTTTTGCGGCGTGCGCGCACGCGCAACTCTCGCCCGCTCCGCTGGCGCCGCCGCTCGCGCGAGAGCCCAAGGGCATGGTTGCATTTCGCGGCGCGCGGATCATTCCGATCTCCGGTGATGAGATTGAAAACGGCGTGCTGCTCGTCGAAAATGCTAAAATTACCGCAGTGGGTCCAGTTGATAAAATAACCATTCCGGCGAATGCAACGATTGTCGACGCCGCCGGAAAAGTAATATTACCCGGATTTGTAGATACGCACAGCCACATCGGAGCACCGGAAGGCGGCGATTCGTCGGCGCCGATCAACCCGAATTGCCGCGTGCTCGATTCGCTCGACGTCCGCAATCCTAGCTTTCAGCGCGCACAGGCGGGCGGCGTGACGACTGCGAACGTGATGCCCGGCTCCGGACATTTGTTAAGCGGCCAGACGTTATATTTAAAGAATCGCGACGGCAACAAAATCGAGGATTTATTAATATATCAAGAAGACGGCTCCGCCGCGGGAGGCATCAAAATGGCGAATGGCACCAATAGCCGCGGCAACCCTCCGTTTCCCGGCACGCGCGCGAAGTCGGCGGCGCTCGTTCGCGAACAATACGTCAAGGCGGTTGCGTATCGTGATAAACTAAAAAAGGCCGCGGGGGACGCCGAGAAAATGCCGGAGCGCGATTTAAGTATGGAAGCACTGGTCGAGGCGCTCGACGGAAAAAAAATTGTACATCATCATACACATCGGCACGACGACATTATAACAGTTCTAAGGCTACAAAAAGAATTTGGGTTTAAAGTAGTATTACATCACATCAGCGAAGGCTGGCGCGTGGCCGATGAAATTGCGAAAGCCGGCGCGCCCTGCTCCGTTATTGTTATTGACAGTCCTGGCGGAAAGCTCGAAGCGAGGGACCTCTCGCTCGAGACGTGCGCGATACTAGAAAAAGCCGGCGCGAGCGTCGCCATCCACACGGATGACTATATTACAGATTCCCGATTATTTAATAGATCCGCCGCGCTCGCGGTCCGCGCCGGAATGTCTAGAAAAGGCGCGCTCGCGGCGCTGACGCTCGAAGGCGCGAAAATGTTAGAATTAGATAAACGAGTCGGTTCGCTCGAACCGGGCAAGGACGCCGATTTCGTTATCTGGTCGGGCGACCCATTATCGATCTATTCGCAAGTGTTAGAAACGTGGGTCGATGGAAAGAAAGTGTTCGACCGAACCGATGCTAAAGATCGGCTATTCGCAGAAGGCGGACCGGGCGCCGGAACGCCACAATTAAACCTCGGCTGCTGCGCACCCGGAGACGATCATTAATTTTAATATGAACAAATATATCACAAAAACATCTGTTCTCTTTTGTTTCATTTCTATTGGCAGCGTTGCAAACGCGCAGGTCGCCGTCCGCGCGGAAACGGTTTACACCATGGCGGGCGAGCCGATCCGCGACGGAATTGTATATATTGAAAATGGCAAGATTAAAGCGGTCGGACCCGCCGCGACGACGGCGATTCCCGCGGGCACGCCGATGCGTGTAGCAAAAGTAGTAACGCCGGGATTGATCGACGCGCACACGTGCGTCGGCCTTACAGGTTATTTGAATCAATCGCACGACCAGGAACAAATTGAAAAGTCGGCGCCGATCCAGCCTGAGCTGCGCGCAATGGATGCTTACAATTCGCAAGACGCGCTTGTCGAATGGGTGCGCGGATTTGGTATTACTACGATTCACACGGGCCACGGACCGGGAGCGTTAGTATCGGGCCAGACGATGATTGTTAAGACTGCGGGCAAGACCGTCGAAGACGCAGTTGTTATTTCGTCGGCGATGGTCGCGGCGACGCTCGGCGACTCGGCGATTGGAGACAAGACTCCCGGCACGCGCGCGAAGGCGATTGCGTTGTTGCGGGAGGAATTGGTAAAAACGCAAAGCTATCAAAAGAAAATGCAAAATTCCGACGAGAGCAAGCGGCCGGAGCTGAATCTGCGAATGGAAACACTGGCGAAAGTGCTGTCGGGCGAATTGCCAATCTTAGTAACCGCTCACCGCCATCAAGATATATTATCAACTCTCCGCCTCGCAAAGGAATTTAATCTTAAACTATTTCTCGACGGCGCCGCCGACGCGCTGCTCGTGATCGACGAAATTAAGAAATCGGGATTTCCGGTCATTGTTCATCCCGCGATGCAACGAGCCGGCGGCGAGACTGAAAATCTTAGTTTTGAAACCGCGGGAAAATTACAAAAAGCTGGAATTCCGATATTATTACAAAGCGGTTTTGAAGGTTATGTTCCGAAAACGAGGGTTGTATTATTTGAAGCAGCCGTCGCCGCCGCCCACGGACTCGGCCGCGACGCCACGCTGCGAACGCTTACGATCGACGCCGCGAAATTATTAAATATTGATAAACGCGTTGGCTCGATCGAGATTGGCAAAGACGGCGATCTCGCGCTTTTCGACGGCGATCCGTTCGAGTACACAACGCATTGTTTAGGATCCGTCGTCAACGGCGTTTTGTACAGTGGTGTTAAGTAAACTTATTTTACGAATTCGATTTGTGTTGTTTCGCCGGCAACGACTTTCGCTTTTATTCTAAGATTCGCCGGGTAAACCAAAATACTAATATTACCCGCGGGCGTTTTATCAAATTTAAAAGTTCCGCCGGCGGCTACGGGAATGATTGCGCTTAAGTAGGGTGCGCTGCCGCCGGTCATGAACGAAACTCTCTCGACCGCGAGGTTGAGACCATCGGGCAGCTTTCCCGTGATTGTGCCTACTTGTCTATCATAAGTATAGCTTGTTTCGCCGTGCGGTTTAATGTCAATATAATCGGAAATATGGTAATAAACGCCGTCGGGCGACGTCCATTCGGTTATTAACTGAAAGTGTCCGCCTCGTTCGAGCGTGGCGCGTACGTTTCCGTCTTGCGAAAGTTGATGAGTATATTTTTTTTGTGTTTTTCGGCGGTTGTCGGATTCGGTCAATTCAATTTTAGCGCCCGCGAAAGTATTATTTCCAAGGCTAATGTTTGCATTAAATATCGGATCAAGTCCGTTTCTGTAGTCGATGTCATAACGGGTGGTTTTGCCCGGCTCGACGATACAATTCCAGGGAGTCTCAACGACGGCTTCGGCGTCGCCATCGCTTACTTCACTGGTTCCAAATTCCGGCGATTCATCAAATAGTTCAACGGCGTAGCGACCCGGCATGAGTCGATTTATTTGATAGGAACCGTCGGCTTTTGTTTTTGTATAAACGGGATGGCCGTCGCCGTTCGATACGGCTACAATTCGTCCGGCGGGGTCGCGGCCATTCGGAACGAAGACGCGGCCTTCAATCGAACCGCCGGGTGTTAATACAATTTCGATGTCCGAAGTATTGTTGCCTTCTCCGAACGCAAATGGTCCGTACTCTCCGGGAGCGAGCGCGTTTTTGTTATCTGTAGTAAGCGGGGGTTCGACGCGAAGAAATGCGAAGCGGATGCGGTCGCTCGGGAGAAGTTTAAATTTACCATTAGCGTCGGTTTTTTCGAATGCAGCGGAGGCGCGAGCATAGCGCGCTGGAAACCCCATCGTTCTGACCCATGCCTTGGCAGCGTACAATAATACAGATGCACCTTCAACCGGTTTTCCATTGACAACAACGCGTCCTTCGATTGCCGGGAGTTTTTGTAATATAAGTTTAATATTAGATGAAGGTTCGTTGGGATCGTGTGGCCCCGAAGTCAATGGCGCATAACCGGGCGTTTGTACTTCAATTGTAAAGACTACGGACGGCGCGATAAGTGTATACTTTCCGGGGACGGCTGCTTTTTCCCATGTAAAATTTCGGTTCCCGTTGCCGGCCGGGACGACACTCCGGGCCCACTCCAAAATTGGCTCTCCGAGATGATCTACAACATCGAGTTGATAGATTTTGCTAGCCGTCAATTGAAGTATCACATTTCGCGAACCGGCTGCGACGTTCTTAAGCGTCGCAGGCCCTAATTGTAATTTACTATTTTGAACGCTGTAGTCGATGGGCCCCGGTACGTGCAATCGATGTTTGAATTTTCCGTCGGGTCCAACATTAAACATCGCACTGCCGCTTCCCGCTTGCGCCTCGATTTGTCCAGCGACGGGCGTTCCGTCGGGCGCGAGCACAATGCCTTCAATCGTCGCTTCGGGTGGAAGCAGTTCTAACAATAAATGAATCGAATCATAACGTTCTCCAGGATTTAATATAATTCGATCGCTGATTGAATAGCACGTTTCCGGTGTCGACGCGACGACGCGAATCGCGCCCGCGGGCGCGCCTTCGAATATAAATTTTCCGTTCGCATCACTCTGGCCCGTTGTAATTGTAGTGCCGTAAAGACCGTATAATTTTGCATACGGCCGGTCGACCGAGCGGCCATCGTCCCCAACTAATCTTATGATGACGTTTTCCGCCGGCTTTCCGTTGCTATCCAAAACGTCGCCCGCAAGATTGCCGCCTGGTTCGAGAATGATATCGCCCGCTTGATAAATTTCCCCGGGAACAAACTGCATTTGTAGTGAACGCGTCGCAAACCCGTCTGCTAAAAACACGAATTCGCGGTTGAGAGACGGATGCATTCCCATCTTTTCGAGAATTTCTGGAGTTAACAATTCGGTCCACAGGAACCCGCCGTTTTTTTCTGTTACAATCGAACGCTCATTACGCATCGGCGCTGGTGAAAGTTCATTCGAGGTGCCTCTATTTCCCCGGAATGCTACAAAAATCGAAACGCCCGCGATCGGCTTGCCGTCGCGATTGATACATCTGCCTTTCGCATGCGAAAGCCGGTTGCCGGCTTTTGCAACCATTTCCGTCGCGGACCGCGCCGGATTTGTAATGCCGGATGGCTGAGTTTCCGCGGTGATGGTTTTAGTAGCATCAACCGCTTCCGGCGCGCTCGCGGGCAGGGACCCAATGATAGCAATGTCGCGCGGTGGATCCGTTTGTAACAAAAAGAGAACGCCTGCGGCGAGCAATAGCGCAGCCGCGGCCGTCGAGACAACGGCTTTTGTTGACATCGTGAATAGTAATGTTTTCGCGGCTCCTCCCGCGACAGATCCCGTATTTGTTAATGCAGCGAACGGAGCGAGTGCAAGGCACCACGCCTCCCGATTCTTGAATTCGGCGTCGAGCCGTATTCGTAATATTTCAATTCCGCGCCGCAAACGCGTTTTCACCGTTGCCACCGGCGACTGCGTGCGGCTCGCGATTTCTGCCACCGAACATCCTTCCC
>JBJXHE010000130.1:0-24613 GCA_046160785.1 Planctomycetota bacterium | reverse complement strand
GGAATCCATCTCGAAAGGCGCGGCGCTAGGAAAGCGTCTAACCGCAACGCGGCGCGGCGCAGCCTCGGGGCGCGATTCGAAAAGTAGCGTTCGACCACGCGTGCGAGTATTTGATAACGAGCGCCGGCTACCTCGCGCATTCTTAAATGATACATTTCCGCGAGCTGGCACCAGCCTGCGTGCGACCGCGGAAATTCGAGCCCCGAAGCCACCGCGCCGCTTGTTGCTCCCGTCCGCACGCTTTCAAAGATCAGTAGATTTCCGCCTTTTTTTAGTATTCGTGACAATTCACAAATATAGCGCTCTTGCTCGCTCGGCGGATTGTGATGAAGCACCGCGATCGACATCGCAAGGTCAAAGGTTGCATTGGGCCACGGAAGCGGTCCTCCGGCGTTCAGTTTTTTGATATGAGCATTTGGATTCTTCAATTTCGCAAGTTCCACCATCCGACCGGAAAGGTCGGCCCCAGAATATTGCATTCCGTTATTTGTAATATGAGCAGCCCATCTCCCGGCGCCGCAACCGAAATCGAATACCGAATGACAATTCTCCATGCGTGACACTGCGCGCCGCAACGCGCGAGTTACTAACAATTGCTGGACGCGCTCGATACAACGATTCAGCGCGGGATCGTCAACTCCTACGGCCCGCCGCGGATCTCCCTCCGCCGCGCGAACTTTAGTATCCCAATACTCCTCGGTATTCATTTCAATTCATAACCGGATGATTCGAGCATTTTTATCATATAGGGACCTTCGCGATTGTAGCCGAATTTCTTGAAATAACTTCTCGCGCCGACCGCCGAAATGATCACTATTTTTAGTTTTGCGCTGGCGCGCGCAACCGCCTCGGCACGTTCTAACAATTGAGCGCCGATACCCGAATGTTGTACTTCGCCGCGCGCGCCGAGCGCGAGCGCTTTTCCATAGACGTGTATTTCGCGAATGAGCGCGGTCGTATTTGTTATTTCTGAGCGCAGTGCAACTTTCGGCAGCCGCAGCCGGACGAATCCTAACAAATACGCGCCGCAGCGCGCATGTATAAAATACTCCGATCCACCCGATGCTTCATATTCTAAAACGTTTATGAGCATTTCGCTGTCGGGCAGGCGCTCGCCTCGCGGCTCCGAGCAACGGATGCATCGACAGGCGACTCCCCTTTCTTTTTGTAATTTTACAATATATTGCCGCAGATTCGTGCGATCGACGCCGGCTTCCGTCGCCGCGGTTGGAATGTCGCGCTGAACGCGCATCACGCGGCAATACGGCGCGACGGATTTCTTTAAATCTACAATTCGCTCGGCCGCCTCGTCCGTCGAAATCGGTACAAATGTTCCGCGCTTCCATTCGTCGAAAAGCGCCGTGCCCTTCATCACCATGCACGGATACACTTTTAACATATCCGGCTTGTACGCCGCGTCGGAAAAGTATTGTTCGAACGCGCGCGCGTCGCGCTCGCGCGAAACGCCCGGCAATCCTGGCATCACGTGAAAGTTAAGTTTAAATCCGAGGTCACGCAGTATTTGTATGGAACGTTTTGTATCCTCGGACGTGTGCCCGCGATTTGTAGCTAACAAAACGTCGTCGTACGGGCTCTGCACGCCGATCTCGACGCGCGTGCAGCCTAATTCTAACATTTGGTTGCCGTGATCGAGGAAGCCGAAATCGGGTTTTGTCTCGATCGTGAGACCGACGCACCGTATTTTTGCATTCTCGTTGGCGTCGCGGACCGTTTCGAATGAATCTTTACATTTCTGTTTTTCATGAAGAATCGTTGGAAGCAAACGATTCCAATCGCCGGGATTGTCGAGCGCGCTATGAACCGATACGAACTCTTTGAACTGTAATATATCAAATTCACCGCCCCCGAAGAAGAGCCGCGAGAAATCGTTGAGCGCCAAGAAGCAACTTCTTACAAATTCGAATTGATAGGATTTCGGATACGCCGGAAACGTCGCGCCTTGAATGATTAATTCAACTTTTTCGGGAACGTGGCCCGTTATGATATATTGCGAAAGCCGCCCGAAAACGACCGCGTACGGATCGTAATTCGAGAGCGCCGAGCGGCGGATGCTGGGCTCGAGGCCCGTGTAGCTTTGCGGAACGCTGCCAAACGCGGAGTCGACGCCGCCGGGACAAAAGCTACATTTCCCATGCGGGCATCCAAGCGGTTTTGTAGCAACGGCGATTGTCGCGACGCCCGAGAGCGTCCTCACCGGTTTTGTTAAGAAATACTTTCGGACGCTCGCGTACTGTTCCGGCGGCGATTTAAATAATATTTCCACGTCCGTCGGAATGCGAACGACGCCATGTTTCTTACAGATATTTTTTTTTATCTTCGCAAGCTCGCGTTTGCCTGGCCGTTCCGCGGCGGCCGTTTTGATGATTTCTCTAATTGCGTCATCGATCGCGTCGATGGGCGCTTTGTTGATCATTCAGGATTATTTAAGAACAAAGCGGCGCCGTTTTTCGAGGCGAGCCACGCGTTGTTCGTCAAACCCATGTCGTTGCCGATCTGTATGCGCGTGAGCACGTTGCCCTCTGGAAATTCAGTGAAATTAAACTTTGTAACGCGAATAGTTATGATTGAATTCGACGGATCAAATCGGAATTGTATATTCGGCTCGGCGCCCTTCGGGCTCTTCCACTGCATGATTCCTTTTTTATTAGTTTTCCAATTCGGATCGTTCGCCGGAATGTTGACCATCACAGGATTTGTAGGATCGCCGAAATGAATCTCGATCGCCTCCTGGCCGGGCGCAATCACGCCGTCGACCGACAGTTGATTCATTGCAATCGTTCCCGTCCATTGAAACTGATCCTTATGAGCTTTCGGCGAATTCGTCATGCGGCTTCGCACCGGAACGATCGACATCGTTTTGAACGGGATCGGAGCGGGCGGAGCGCCAATCTTAAAGTCGAATCCGTAAATATGAACTTTCGCCGCAAATTGTGTCTCCATCAAATTTGTAGCATCGCTCATGAACGCTACAAATGTTCCGTCGCCCGAAACCGCCGGAAAATTAGAGAAGCCGTCGATCTGCGTGCCGTCGGGTGCGAGGCTGATTCGTGTGTTTAATTGCAAAATTCGATCATATACAAAAACGTCTTCGCGGCCGTTGTCGTCGTGTTCGACGATATTTGTAGCCTGGCTCGAATAGGCGATGTATCGGCCTTCGGCCGAGAGATCGGGAAAGTAACAACTCGCGTTCGGGCGATCGCCCGCGAACCCCGTGTTAACACGCTCAAGCTTCCCTGAAAATAAGTCTAATAAAAACACGTCTTGATGCCCGCCCGTATCATTAGCATCCAAATTCGACGCTTCGCTCGTAAAGCTAATAAAGCGCCCGTCGGGCGTGACGCGCGCTGAAGACGACGGCCCGTTTCCAATTTCACCCAAGGACGTTTGCGAAACGCACGCGACGGCGCCTGTCGATAAATTTTTAATAAATATATCGCGCACACCGTTAGTATCACCTTCCACGAGATTTGTAGAATCGCTTTCAAATACTACAATTATGCCGTCGGCGGAAATAGATGCATTGGAACCGCCTAAACTCGCGCCCACGCCGAGAGCGCTCACGGAAGCGCGCACCGTCGTGCCGGCAGTTCGGTCTCTAACAAAAACGTCGGTTGCATGATTTTGATCGCCCGCCACAAGATTATTCGCTTCGCTGTGGAAAACAACATAACGGCCGTTAAAGCTAATAAACGGATTGTATGAATTTCCGCTGGCTTCGGTGCCGGCCGTCGAAACGCTGACGCGCTCAACCGTTCCTAATTGTAAATCGCGTACAAAAATATCGCGGTCACCGTTATTGTCGCCGTCGGCCAAGTTCGTCGCGGCGCTTTCGAATGCTACAAATCGACCATCGGCCGACAGGTGCGGCCACGTAGAATCGCCGTTTCCGTTTTCACCGTTATTATTAAGACTAACAATCGACGTCGTGTCGAGAAAGCGGTCGCGTAAATAAACTTGGCGAAACGGCGTCGCCGTGCCGTTCATCAGATTCGAGGCTTCGCTAAAGAAAACAAGAAACCTTCCGTCGAACGAAGTCGAGGGAACCCCAGAATTGTTATTTCCTTCCGTCCCTCCTGTTGACACGCTCTCGCGCGCGATCGGATGAATCGCAGGATCCTGCGCGAGCGACGACGCTACAAATAGCGCTGTGGTAAAAATAATGCAGCCGAGGGTGGAGATACGGTTCATGGATGTGCCTAATGCAGGGTGACGGGTCACGTATGCGCCCTGCCTGCGCGCGTAACCGGTTTTTCTTCGCTGAATCCGGCGATCAGACCGCGGCTTTCCCCGTTTCTATATATTGTTTCATACTTATTAAGTCGCGGTCGCACGCTTTCTTAAATACTTTTATCATGAGTTTTCCGAGCAACTTTGCAAAGAACCCGGGCATTTTGATTTCACTGTTTGCGATCAATCGCGTTCCGCCGGCCTCCGCAATGAAATCATAATTAAAAAAGAACTCGCCCTTGCCCGTCTGTCCCTTGCTGCCGTCAACGTACAAATGAATGCGCTTCGGAGGTTCATACAATTTCACCTCGAAAAATTCCGATGCTTCCTTTCCAAACATTTTCCGCGTCTCGCGGAATTGTGTGCCTTTGCCAAAAGGGCCATCTGTTAGTTTTTCAACGCGCACAAGACCCTTCATGAAATGTTGCCATTGATTCATATCAGAAAAAACGGCGGCGACTTTCGCTGGAGGCGCATTGATCACAAGTTCGGTTTTGAATTGTAGCGACATGTATCATTGCCGTTCGACCGGCCGGGGTTTGATTTCAGTACCATTTCTACAATGTCATAAACTTCGAGTTGAAAAAAGGCCCGAATCCCCTTTGTTAACAAGGGACAGGTTTAAACCTGTCCCCTAACCTGTCCCCTGACCTGTCCCTGACGCGAAGCTAATACACTGCAACGTTACAAATCGCGGCGGGGTCGCGCGCGCGCAGATCGCCGGAGTGCGCGGAAGAAGGCGTCGCGTAAGGCCGAGCGCGGCAGTGGTCCAGGCGCGTTTCGATTAACTAATATTCCGGCGCCCCGGTTAAAGGCGATCTGCGCGCGCGCGACCCCGCCGCGATCAAGGCCTGCTGCCTAACCCCCTTCCCTCTTCCCTTCCCTCCTCCCTTCCTACCTATTCGCCTTAATCATCTTTTCCAATCTATCTAATCCCATCTGTAAATTATCCATTGGAGGCCCGAAACTGAATCTCATCCATTGTTTATAGGGCGACTCCGCCTTCCTGCGCTTTCCCGGATTCACGTCAAAGAACTCGCCCGGCACCGTCATGACCTTTTGTTCGAGCGCTTTCCTAAAAAACGTCATCGCGTCATCGAGCGGCGGCGCAAGTTTTTGTAAACTTGCCCAGCCATAGAACGTGCTCGCGGGCTCGGCCGCGAACGTGATTCCCATTTGTTTCAAACGCGAAACTAACAAATTTCGCTTTTTAACAAATACGTTGCGCAGCGCGGTTGTTTCCTGATCCGCGCGCGCCGGCTGTAATGCTTGCATTGCGGCGCGCTGCGAAATCCGCGACGGCCCGCCGTCGACCGAACTCGCGACGCGCGAAATACTATCCATCATCGCGGTCGGCCCGACGATCCATCCCATGCGCCAGCCCGGATAACGATAACTTTTTGTTAATCCGTCGATCAGTAATATGGGGTCTCTGTCGGGATCTGTTATATACGGCGCCGCCGAGACGGGTCCGCTCGCCGGGCGTCCGTCGGGAAGATAAATAAAATGACTATAAAATTCATCGAGAATGAGCGTCACGTTCTTGTCGCGCGCAATATTTACCATTTCGCGCAGCTCCGCCCCTTGAATAACGTTTCCCGTCGGATTGCACGGATTTGATACTACAAATGCGCCAAGTCCCTTTTCATCAATTTCGTCGGCAAACCGCGCCGCCGTTAATTGAAAACCGTCGGCCTCGCGCGTGCGGATCGGAATCGGATTCAGACGCGCCAAATGTAAATTAAACATATCTTCGTAGGCGGTGTAGTCGGGCAATTGATAACCGACGTTGACCGACCCGAGCGCCGCCATCACGCGCGTGAGTGCGAGCCGCCCGCCCTGCGCGACGCAAATATTAGTAGGCTTATAAAACGCGCTGCCATTCTTAAATATACGATTATAATGATTCGCGACCGTCGAGCGCATCGCGTCGGTGCCGCCGAGCGGACCGTACGCATGGTCCTCCGGGAGTATTTCTACATTGTTAATCCGCGGCGGCGCCCCTTCCATCTCGCCGACTTCCGGCTGCCCTTGGCCCAAATTACACCAATCGGGATGCCCGTTATAAAAGCCAAGTTTCGACGCTTCATGGACAACATAAATGACGCCCATGAATGGAACTTCCCGGAGCGACCCGAGCTCCGAGTGTGCGAGTTCGGATTTTTGCATTGTTCAGTTAAACTAACAATACCGCGATATTCAATACGTTCACGCGCGTATTTGTTAATTCAGAATTGTTAGTGTGCGCCGCCTTTTGGAGTTAACAAATCTTTGTGCGCATCTTTATAAGCATTCCAACCCGCGAGATCGCCGCCTTTCTTTAATTCAAAATATTTAGCGTTGAGTTCGGTGTAGCCATCCCATTTCGCGGGAAGTTCATCGAGCGGAAAAATCGCCGCGACGGGGCACTCGGGCGTACAAGCCCCGCAATCGATACATTCGACCGGCGAAATGTAAAGAGTGATTTCTTCATTAAAATCCTCGCCGTCGCGCGTCGGATGAATGCAATCGACGGGACACACTTTCACGCAGGCCGTGTCTTTTGTTCCTACGCAGGGTTCAGCAATAACGTAAGTCATTAAGATATTCTCGTTCGACTTTGAGTTGAGGATTTGTAGTGATGCGTATTGTTAATACGTGAATTCTCGAATTGAAGTTGGCGATTCTATCACTTCGAAAAGTCTTCGCCAGCCTTTCGATCGCGCGCGGCCCGCGCAGCGGCGCCGGCGCTACTCACTCGACACTTTTCCGCGCGAGCGGCGCGCGCGGCGGAAGAATGAAACATCAAGCGGATTCTCCAATTGGAATGTTTCGAAAAAAATTGTTAAATCTTCGGCGTGGAGTTCGCGATCGCGGCTGGCCTCGCTGCCGCATACACCCTGGGATCGATCCCGTTTGCATACCTTGCGGTGAAAATCGTGAAGGGTGTCGATATTCGTACACTTGGAAGCGGTAACGTCGGCGCGACCAATGCAGGACGAATTCTCGGGCGCCGCGCGGCTCTCGGAATTTATTTGTTAGATGCGGGAAAGGGCGCGGGCGCGATCGGAATTGCATACTTCCTGCTTCCAACAAATACGCTGTTCGCGGTCGGGTGCGGAATCTTAGCAATCCTCGGCCACTGCTTTCCGGTGTGGCTGCGCTTCGAGGGCGGCAAGGGCGTTGCTACAACTACCGGCGTATTTTTAGCATTGCAACCGGCGGCGTTCCTGATCGCCGGCGCGATTTGGATACTCACCGCGGCCGCGTCGCGATTTGTATCATTAGCATCCATCGCGCTCGCGATCGCATTCCCGATTGCTATTTATATTTTGAACGGCGCGGAATATTGCAAAGCGCAGTGGCCCGTGATGGCTCTCGCGTTGCTCGCCGCTATATTTATAATCGCGCGACACATTCCTAATTTAAAACGCGTCGCCGCCGGCACCGAACCCAAGATGTTCACTCGCAAATGAAACAAATCGCAGTATTAGGAACCGGCGGCTGGGGCACCGCGATCGCTCACCTCGCAAATCTTGCGGGCAACTCCGTACGCCTCTGGGGCCGCGATCCGGATTATATAACTACAATTCAAACGACCCGCGAAAACTCGCGCGCGCTGCCGGGTTTTCGCATTCCTGAAAGTATCGAAATCACGGCCGATCCAAAACGCGCCGTCGAAGGCGCGGATTTGGTTTTTGTAGTGATACCCACTCAATTTTTGCGGCGAACGCTGGCGCCGTTTAAATTATTATTACCGCCGTCGACGCCCGTCGTCTCGGGCGTGAAGGGTCTTGAAATTGGATCATTACTAAAACCGAGCGAAATTATTTGTGATATTCTGGGCCAGCGGAAATGGGGCGTGTTTTCGGGCCCGAGCCACGCTGAGGAAATTGTGAGGGGCCTGCCTGCAAGTTTAACAATGGCAAGCTCGGATGAAATATTAGCAAAAAACGTTAGCGATGCGATGTCGTCCGCATCGTTGCGCGTTTATACAGATACGGACGCGCTCGGCGTCGAATTGTCGGGGGCATTAAAGAATGTGATGGCAATCGCGGCCGGCGTTTGCGACGGCCTCCGCCTCGGCGACAATGCTAAAGCTGCGCTCGTGACGCGCGCGCTCGCCGAAATGACACGCTACGGTCAGCGGCACGGCGCACAATTAGTAACTTTTTACGGGCTCGCGGGCGTTGGCGATTTGATAACTACATGCTACTCATCGCACGGACGCAATCGCGCCGTCGGCGAAAAATTAGCAAAGGGCGCGGCGCTTTCGCAAATATTAGCATCGACGACGCAGGTCGCCGAAGGCGTCTGGACGGTCAAGGCTCTCAAGGAAGCCAGACCCAAAAATGAAGATCCCGCGGTGTTCACTTCGGAACTTCCGATTTGTGCGGAAGTGTATCGAATCCTATTTGAAAACAAACCGCCGAGGAACAGCGTGATTGATTTGATGACTCGGCCGAAGCGCGAATCGTAGTCATTGTTATTCGTAATATTATGAATAGCAATCCATACCAATACCAGCTCAAGGACCGGCTCTGGATCGGGCCGGAGGCGGGCGCATTCGGATTTTTCTTCGACGCAGGAATGCAACAATCCGCTGTGAACTGGCGCGTGCCGCAGGATTTGCGAGACGGTTATTTTGATATTTCGCGCGCTGTCGATCAGCCGACCGAATTAACAAAACGCATCCGCGTGCGAAATATTCAAAACGTCGAATTTGATATGGAGGTTGCGCGCGAAGTGCGGCGCATCGATTCGGCGGGCGTCGCGGAATGGTTAGGTTTCCCGCTTGAAAATGAACTCTTCTGCTGCGCGACGGAATCGATAAATACACTAAAAAACTGCGGCACGTCGCGGTGGAAAAAGGAAAGCGGGCTTCCGCATTTGTGGGTTCTCGGACAATTCACAACCGGGCGCCGCTGCTGGGTGGCCGCGCCGTTCACAAGAAACGCCGCAAAAAACGATACAACTCCGATTTATAATGATCTTTATTTCGGTAAAATTCCTCCCGATCGAATTCGGATTCATAACAATACCGTTTTCATGCTCGCCGACGGAACGAAGGTTACTAAATTTGGGCTCTCGCCGCTGCGTTCCACGGGCCGCGCGGGCGCGTTTGACCCCGATCTCGGCATGTTAACGATCGTCGGATTCGACATCGACCGCGGCGCCGTTTATGCTAATAATCTTTGGGAAAATAATATGATTGGAACGGGCCCTTCCGCAGGCGCTTTCGGCGGCGACGTTTTTCAAACCTACAATTCCGGCGACAGCAGTTTCTTTGAACTCGAAAGCGTCTCGCCCGTCCGCGAACTCGAGCCGGAAGAATTATTAATACACAAACACCAAACCTATCTATTCCAAGGCAGCGCCGCGGCGCTTTCCAGAATTAGCATTTCCGCGCTCGGCGTCGACGTTGTCGATGCGTTCCGCTCGCACCCGGCGATTCACTCATCGTAACTATTAGTTAGACAGCCGCGTCTCCGTCGATACTTTTCCACAAATACCAACTCGCTACAGTTCGGTACGGCTTCCACGGTTCGCTCATTTTAATGAGTCGTTCGGGTTTCGGCAGCTCGCGCAGACGATACAATTTTTTGACGGCCTTCTGAATTCCGAGATCGCCCGACGGCAGCACGTCGGGGCGGCCTAATGCAAACATTAAGAATATCTGCGCCGACCAAACTCCGATTCCCTTGACTTCGATTAGTTTATTTAAGATTTCGTCGTCGGCCATCGATTCGAACTTCGAATATGGCAGTTGATTCGCCAGCGAACGCGACGTGAGGTCGCGCAAATATCTTAGCTTTTGGCTCGAGATACCGGCGGCGCGCACGGACGCATCATCTAAACGATCGATGGCTTGTGGCGTCATACCGCCGCTCACTTTTTCGAGACGCCCGAAAATCGTCGCGGCTGCCTTCCCCGAGAGTTGTTGATAAACAATCGTTTTCACGAGCGACTCGAAAGGAGGGCATGTGTGTAATTCGAGTTTCGGAGGGCCCGCGCGGCGAATGATCTCGGCGAACTTCGCGTCCGTTTTGGCTAAATGGCGCGCAGCTTTCGATGCGTTTAACATTGGCGAAGATTACCAATAAACTGGCCACGCCTGCTAGGCCGGCGTACTCTTGTCAACCCTCTACTTGTGCGCGGCCGATCTTAGCGCGCTCGCAAGTAACAATTCGCCCTCAGCCACACCCCGCCCTATCCCTCTATGCACGTAACTGTTCTCGGCGCCGGACTCGCCGGACTCTCTTGCGCGTACGAGCTGTGCAAGGCGGGTCACAAAGTAACAATTCTGGAGAAGGATTCCGTCGCGGGCGGGCTCGCGCATTCATATCAAATCGGCGATTTTACAGTTGATCACGGGCCGCACCGTTTTCACAGCCGCGACAAGGAGCTGCTCGCGCACGTCCACGAAGTGATGGATAACGATCTGGTCGTGCGCGACCGCATTTCGCGAATCTATCTAAAAGGCCGGTTCTTTTATTATCCGCTCCAGGCCGGAAACGTCATTCGAAATCTTCCGCCGCATATATTAATAAAAGCGTTTATTGATTATATCGCGATTCGTATCAAAAATCGCTTTTATCCAATTCCAGACAGCCATTTCGAAAACTGGGTGACGAAGCGGTTTGGTAAAACGCTTTATAATATATTCTTTGGAATGTACACAGCGAAGGCGTGGCACATGCCGTGCAATCAAATCAGCGCGGACTGGGCGTCGCAGCGAATTTCACAATTAAATCTTTGGGATGCCGTCAAGACGACGCTGCGCCCGCCGAAGCACGGCGAAGTGCGTTCGCTCGTTTCGAAATTTTGGTATCCGCGCGCCGGCGGAATCGGATCGCTTGGAATTAATTATGCCGACAAGATTCGTAAAATGGGCGGCGAAGTATTGTTAAATACGCCCGTCGACCGGTTGCTGCGAGACGGCGAAAAAATCACGGGCATCGCGTATACAAAAAACGGCGAACGCGTCGTCGACCATGCCGATTACGTCGTATCTACAATTCCGCTTCCGCATTTGATAGAACGCATGGATCCTCCGGCGCCGGAGGATGTGTTAAAATCCGTCGGCAAGCTCCGATATTTATCGATTGTATTTGTATATTTGGAAGTAAGCCGTCCGGTGGTTACTACAGATCACTGGGTTTATCTCCCCGAAAAACATCTAAAAACCCACCGCATCTCTGAATTTAAGAATTTTAGCGAAGAGACGGGGCCGAAAGATCGCACGATGATTTGCGCCGAGATGACGTGCGTGCCGGGCGACGAAACGTGGAATATGAGTCTTGAAGAAGCGAGTAAATTAGCAATACGCGATCTCGAATCGATCGGCCTGCTGAAGCCCGGCGAGGCGAAGGGCGTATTCTTAACAAAAATCTACCACGCATACCCGGTTTATGATTTAACTTATAAAGAGAATTTAGAAAAACTAAAACAATTTGTAAAACCGTTTGAAAACCTCGATACGACGGGGCGGCAGGGTCTCTATCGCTACAATAATATGGACCACTCGATCGCGATGGGGCGCAAAATGGCGCGCGGGCTCATTCGCGGCGTCGACGCGGGCGCGCACGCGGTCGCGACCGGCGAAGAATACTTTGGCTAGTAGTTCGCATTTAATTGAAGTCGGGTGTGGATTATGCGGGAAGAGCGACGCGACGCTACAATTCGAGGAGCCGCCGTACCGCGTTGTAAAATGTAATCATTGCGGCCTCACGTACGTTACGCCGCGGCGCGATCCGGAAAAGTTAAAAGCATTATATATAACAGATTATTGGAAGTCGGCGTCGGCCAAGGATTTTGGCTACACGGATTATTTAAAAGACGAACCTTTATATTTAAAAACGTACCGGCGCCGGTTCAAGGTGATCCGGCGCGTACACCCCGCGCCGGGCAAGATTCTCGACGTCGGTTGCGCAGCCGGTTACTTCCTATCGATTGCTAAGGAAAACGGCTGGGACTGCACGGGCGTCGAAGTGTCGCCGCTCGTAGGCGGTTTCGCGCGCGATCGTTATCATTTAAACATTCTCGAAGGAACGCTTCTCGACCAAAAACTCGAGGCCTCGTCATTTGATTTAATAACATTCTGGGACGTCGTCGAACACCTGCCCGATCCCGCCGCGGTGCTCAAGGAAGCGCGCAGGTTGCTAAAACCAGACGGAATTTTATTGATAGAAACGCAGAACGTTGCGTCGCGATTTGCAAAAACGATGGGCCCGAAATGGCATCATTACAAACACGCGGAACATATATATCATTTCAATCCGGACACGATTCGCAAACTCGCGGCAGCCGCCGGATTTGAAGTCTTAGAATGCAAAGGCGCGCTCGGCGGCAAGTACGTCTCGCTCGAATTCGTCGTCGAACGCGCGAACCGCCTCCACCCGATCGTTAGCAAACTCATCTCGCCGCTCAAGGCCGCCGGCCGCAAATCCGTTTACGTGAATCTTTATGATGAGATGATTGTGATCGCGAAGAAGAGTGGGACAGGTTAGGGGACAGGTTTAAACCTGTCCCATGACCTGTCCCCTAACCTGTCCCCTTGGGCTTTGTCGATACGGCTAAGCCCATGTCGCGCCTGCGCCTGCTGACGTTGAATTGTCATGAAGCCTGGATATATCAACTCCGGCATCTCGACTGTTCCCTCGACATTGTTGACGGCCTGCCCGGTCGGTATGTCTCGCAATGGGACACACGCATGCGGCCGTTTCCGCCGAACGCGCGGCGCGTCGAATTATCGGAAGTGTTGCAATCCGCGGAATTGTATGATTGCGCAATCGCGCATAACATAACAGATCTGATCGCGATCGAATCGTTGCAATGTCCTAAATTATTAATATTGCACACCTCGCTCGAACACCGCGCTGCGCAGGAAAAGTCTACAATTACGCCGGCCCAGTTCGCGGGCGCGACGGCGGAATATTTAAGTCGAATCGGCGGACACGCCGCCGCCGGCACGGAATTCAAGGCGAAGTCGTGGGGCATCACGCGCGACGTGATCGGTCTCGCCATTGAGCCCAGTCTTTACAAATGGACGGGCTCGGTCGCAAGCGGCCTGCGCGTCGCGAATCAGATTCTTAACAAACAACAAACGTTAGCATTCGAATTTCACAAAAACGCGTTTACTAACATTCCCATTCGAATTGTAGGTTTCAATCCCGGGATTCCGGGGGCGGAGCCGAGCCGCGACTTCGACGACCTCGCGCGGCTCTACGCGTCGCACCGCTTTTTTGTACATACCGCCGACCCGCGCCTTGAGGATGGCTACAATATGGCAGCCGTCGAAGCGATGGCCGCGGGCATGCCCGTCATCGGAAATTCGCATCCGTCGTCGCCCGTCGAAAATAACAAAAGCGGATTCTTAAGTTCGAACCCCGCCGAGGCCGGCGCATTTGCTACAAAACTTCTCAACGACATTTCGCTCGCGCAAACGCTCGGCGAAGCGGCGCGCGAGCGAATATTACAAATGTTTCCCGTCGAACGATTTGTAACGAATCTCGAACGCGCGATCGAAACGGCCCAATCGAAATTTGTTAAGAAACAAAAGAGAATTACAATTTTGAAGTAGCGTCCTCGGCATCCGCCAGCGCGCGCTTCGCGATGCGCGCGAGCGCAAAGACTAACAAACCCGTCGCGAGCGCTCCGAAAAGCAAAAAGTATAAGTAATATTTACTTTCCTGCGCGCCGCCCGACGCCGCTTCCACAGCACTGCGTGCGCCCGCTCCCGCAAATGCATAAAAAAAATTCCCGGGCGTTTTGCCAAAGAGCGTTGCGGCCGCGAATGCACGATGCGAAATGGATGTAACACTAAAAAAATATCCAAGAATCCCGTAGGGCGACACGGGCGAAAGCCGTGCGTAAAGTGCAATCCGGAATCCATCCTTAGCGATCGCACGTTCGAGGATTTGTAGTTTCGGATAGTTTGCAATCCAACGCGCAAACCGCTCGCGTCCGACACGCCGTCCGATAACAAATGCAATATTCGCCGCTGCGTTTGCGGAAAAAGTAGCAATCGCGACGGCCCACCACGGCCCGTAGAGCGCCCCCGCCGCCACGGTAATCCACGAAACGGGCATTCCAAACACGGCCATCGGGAAATACAGGAATATTACAAATAAGACCCCGGCTGCCCCGCGACCCTCAACCCAATAGATCGATTCGAGCGCTGCGTCGCGCACAGGCGCTCCTAACAATAAAACCGCGGCAACCGCGATGACAACAAGCAGCACCGCCCAAGTCGATCGCGCCATATTAATTGTTTTCTATATTTACATATCTGCGACTGCTGAAATAACAAATGCAAGCGCGATCGCGCCGCGCTGGAGCGCGTCGGGATCGACGGCGTCAATCGTATCCAGCGCCGAATGATGATAATCGAAATAGTACCTCGCGTCGGGAATGAGCTCCGCGCAGACGACTCCGTTTTTCTGTAACACCGACAGGTCCGCGCCTCCCCCGCCTTTTTGTAGCTTCCCGCATCCGAGCGGTTCGAGTAATTTAACAATTTCGCCGAGTTTACTAAAAAACGGCTCGACCGGCACACACGCGAACCCGCGCGGATCGAAACCGCCGCGGTCCGATTCAATAGCAAAGAAATGCTTTTCGTTAGCATGCGCCTCGGCGTACGCGCGGCCGCCGCGCAGGCCGTTTTCCTCGTTCATGAACATAACGGCGCGAATGGTGCGCTTCGGCCTGATGCCCGCGGATTTTATAAGTCGCAACGCTTCGATCGTGTGCGCGCAGCCCGCGGCGTCGTCGTGCGCGCCATCGCCGAGATCCCACGCGTCGAGGTGTCCGCCTATTAATACAATTTCCTCCGGTCGCTCATATCCTACAATTTCGCCAACGACATTATGCGAATCCGCTTCTTCGCGAAAACCGCAGTCTAATGTTAATTGTAATTGAACCGGCCCGCGCCCCGATTTTAATAATGAATGTAAACGTTCCGCGCCGAGCGTGCTCACGGCCGCCGTCGGCACGACCGGAGTTATTTGATCATCCATGAACGCGCGCATCGCGCCCGTGTGCGGATTGTTATCGAGCCGTGTCGTCATCGAACGCACGATCGCGGCGATCGCACCCGCTTTTGTAGCTTCGTAACCGCCGCGCGAACGCTGGTCGACCGCGGCTCCGTAAGCGGAAAACGGCTCGGGGCTCCGCGGGTCCATCGCGCGATTGTAAAATATAATTTTACCTTTCGCGCGCTCGCCGAGCGCGGCAACATCGTCCCAACTGTTAATTTCAATAATTTCGCCTTGGATTCCGCCGGGAGGAGTGGCGGCGCTTCCGCCGAGCGCCGCGATTCTTAATTCTTCCGGCGGCGCACCGTTTATAACAATTTTCGCCGACTCCGATTTTCGCACCCAGACGGGCACTTTCACCGGCTCCAGCCGAACGTTAGCAAACCCCAATTCTAACATCAGCTTTTTCGAACGGCGGACCGCTTCTGTAGCTTCGGGCGAACCCGACAGGCGTCCAGGAATTGCCAATTGTCGCATGATGCCGTGCGCCGAACCCGATGGCATGTCGCGGCGCATCCATAATGATAGCCGATTTTCGAGTTCAGGATTCTGTCGCGCCGGGGCCGCCGCGCACGACCCCAATAGGAGTGTCGCGGCCGCGAATGCTACAATTCGGTCGCGCACGATTGTTATAATCGAGTCAGTTCAAAACTAAGATTTCGCAGTTTCCTTCTTCATATCAAAATCGATCTTGAGCTGTTTTTGCAGCGATTCCGACGACATGATTTCCATACATTTCTTTTCGCGAAGCTCCTTCATGAAGCGGTCGCGGAAAGGCAAATAATCGACGGCCCACATGTCCTTCACGGTCGGCGTCACGGAATCCACAAGGCGCACAATATAATAAATCTTATTCGTAGTATCGTAGTACGGCCCTCCGACGGCGTCCTTCTTTAACAAAAACGGATCGGTACGCGAGTTCGCCGGCTGCAAGCTGTCCACGAAATGTAGCGTTGGAAGGAAGTGGCTCGGATTCTTAGTATCTGTTTCCGTCGCGAAGTCGGGGTCGTTGCGGCGGTCGCGCGAGATCGGAGCAAGAATCTTTGTATCCACTCCGCGTTCCTTGCCAGTCTTCGAGAAACGGTCGTCGCCAGTCGCCGCCGCGACTGCATCTTTAAACCGATTCGCTTCGTCTCTTGTTTGCTCTTCCGCTTTTTCTTCGATGTAATCCGTCGCGACGCGTCCGCGAATATCTGTTAATTCAGGAATGCGCGGCGCCACTTTCTTAACAACGCGCGTGAACTGAATCGCGCCTGCCGACGCCTGCGTGCCCGGAAGAAATTCGCCTTCCTTCGCGGTCTCAAGCGGCGCGCGCCATGTAACAGTTCCGTATATATCAATTTTAATCACGTCCGCTTCCGTCTTCGGCTCGCCCGACGTCCAGTGCGTCAAACCATACTTTTCGCCGATTTTCTTAAGATCGAACTCCGGCTTATTGGAAGCATCCATCGCCTCGATGCGAACTTTATCAAGCGCGCGTGCAATCTTAACTTCCTCGGCGGCGCGATTTTTAGCTTCGTCAAAGCTAAAATATTCAACGAGCGGGATCGAGCTTGGATTCGTGTCGGGCACTGCCGGCGCTGAAGCGGGCTTTTTGTAGCGATCGAGCCGCGACATATCAAAAAACGCCTGCACGTCGTTCGGTTCGACAACGACGGATGTCAACAATGCTTGAAACGCATCGTTAAATTTAGCGTTGGGGTCGGTAACCGCGAGGCCTTCTAATTGTAATTTCTCGGGTTCTTTATATTTATCTTTCTCGCCTTCCTTCATTTGGTCGAGAAACTTCTTGAGTTCTTCATCTATTATTTTCGCAGGGTCCATCTTCGCCTTTCGATCGGCGACCGAAAACGCCGCGATTTCAAACGTTAGTCTTTCGTTTCGCCGGCACCATTCATTAACAATGTCGTCGCCCGACGGAATTGGAGTCTGCGCGAGCACAATGTCCATGGTGCGGCGGAACAGAATCGCTTCGCGCAGCACCCATTCGAACTGTTTCACATCGAGGCCCAAAACGGCCATGACGCCGCGGCGGTATTGTTCCGCGCTTGAAAAAACTTCTTCGACCCATTCTTTAACTTCACCGATGCCGGCTTCGAGGCCCTGGTCGCGTCCAAGAGCGTTTACTAACATTATTTGCATAATAGGATCGTTAGCTTTCTCGCGCTCCTCTTTCGTCATACCCTGCGACGAGCGCATATGTTTTCCGCTCCACGAAGTCACTTTTCCGAGCTGGCTGAATATTTTTTGAAAGTTCCCGCCCTGCGATTGTTGAATCAGCGCATACACCAATCTTTCAATCGGCTTTCCCTCCCGCGGATTCGATTCGTAAAAAATCTTATATATCGAATGCGCGAGCATCCGGTCGTTTTGTGTAAATGTAACTTTCTTGCCCGACGGCATCGTGGCTTCCATCGCTTTCTCGTGTCGCGGATCGCCGGCGACCGTCGAGAGCATGGCCCCCGTAATTGTAAACGTTAATAATCCAAAGACTGCAATTCCGATCATGATCGGACCGGATTGCATTTTTTTAAATGTTTGATACAGGCTCATAGAAAAACGTTGTTAATAAAACCAGCCGGCTACGGTTTTGATAATTCTTCCGAAGTCGGCAGGTCTTTTAGTGAGGCAAGATTAAATTTGTCGAGGAATTCTTTAGTAGTGCCGTATTGTAGCGGACGGCCGGGCACGGGCGCGCGTCCAACAATCTTAATAAATCTTTTTTCCAATAACATGCGCAGCATCGGACCGGCCTGCACGCCGCGCATCGCTTCGATCTCGCCCTTCGATACGGGCTGGCGGTACGCAATGATTGCTAATGTTTCGAGCGCCGCCGTCGAGAGGCGTTCCTTCTTTTGTTCGCCGCGCAGCACCGCGACATACTTCGCGACGCTTTCGTCGGTCATATAACGAAAACCGCCGGCGATCTCCGCGAGCTTGAACGGCACGCCCGCGCTCTTGAGTCGTTCGTCCATCGCGGCAAGCCCAGCTCGAATTCGGCCGGGCGCGTGACCTAACAATTCCGAAAGACGCGACGACGAGAGCGGCTTGGTCGACGCGAAGATTAACGATGCGGCGACAACCGCCAATTCTTCATCTGTTACATTTGCCGGAAGTATTGCCTTCGGCGCCTCGGGTTCTTCGGCGGCCGCCGCCGCTTCAGCCACGATTTCTAACTGTTCGTCGGAGACGGCCGCTTCGCCGTTTTCAGAATGAGTAACTTCGTGAGATTCTTCTATCGGCGCTCCCACGGAATCACCTTCCGCCGCCTCCATCGGAGCGTCGTCGATGTCTACAGTTTTGGGATCGGGCGTCGCTTTGCGGCGTGGCATTTTTGGCGGAGAAGATTAACAAATCGCCGCGCGCATCGAAACGGGAGGTTTCGAACAGGCGATTTTTCAGCGGCGATCCGCGGGCTGCGCCTCCGCGCGTAGAGGAGGAACGGGCGCCGACGGATCGAGTTCGCGCCCGAGCAACACCGCGGGATATCTCTTTCCGACCTTGCGCATGAATGCTTCAAATTCGAAACGGCGGATCGGATTCTCGCGAATGGAATTAACAATTTCCGCCTTCGCCTGCGCAAATGTTACATTACGCGCGGGAAGGCGTTCGAGCACGCGAAATAAATGATATATCTTCTGAACATTCTTATCTTCGAGGGGCCCGCCCTTTCCTCCGGCCGGGCCGAGTATTTCTTCGACGGGTCCGCCGACACTTCCGGGCCCCGTCTCAAATGCTAATTTAACAATGGGATGTTCGAGTTCGCGGTCGAGCGGAGGCAGTTTTCCGCCTTCCGTTTTCGAAGGCGCGATCGACTCCGAGCGCGCGAGAGCGGCGAAGTCGGCGCCGTCGCGCAGTTTTTGTAAACAAGCGTCGGCGGTTTTTTTATCTCGAACGATCAAATGCCGCACGGCAACGCGATCGCTGCGGATTTGTTCATAACGAATTGTAAACGCGGCGAGCTGCTTCTGCTCGACCGACTTCGCCGCCAATTGTTTATATTCAGAAAGCGACATGCGCATTTCTGATTCTAAGAATTGGTCGAATGTTAACGATGCGCCGAATTCCGTGTCGACGCGCTTTCTTAATTCTTCCACCGATTCGTGAACGCCCGGCTCAATATCTGTTAAATCTACAGAAACCCCGAGCCGCGCCGCTTCCGCGTGGATGACCGCGTCGCCCGCGAGCTTGCGCAGAATTTCGAGACCCGAGTCGCGATAATGAAACATCACCGCTTCGAACGCGTCCGCGGCCGTGAACTGCTGCCCCGCAATCTCTAACAATACGGGATTTTGTTTATGGGTTGACTCGGCCGCGCGGCTCGCGGGAGCCGGCGCATCCTGAATGATTTCGTTTTGTAACGTTGACGCGGCGCTCCAATGAACAAAAACGAGCGCGGCCGAGATATAAATATATTTCACGCGCCGAATGTATAATTCGCGATCTTAACGATAGCGATGCTAACGATAGGAAACGACGCGCTGGATGCCCGCGCCGCGGCACGACGGACATTCCGCCGTGGAAGCACCCGTCGGCGCCGCCGCTGGCGCGGCACTTCGGCCGCCGCCGCCGGTCGTCACTCCGCCGGGCGTCTGGCCGCCTGTATTTAATATATTAATAACGCCCGCTCCGTTGCAGCCCATGCAATTGCGCGGAGTAAACACTAAATCTTCCATTTCTCGTCCGAACTCTGCAAAGTTAGCAAGGAGAAATTGATAACGTTCGAAAACCTGCGCCTGGCGCTGCCACCATTCCTCAGGCGGATCGAGTTTTTGTTGCTGTGGCGCTCCGGCCGCGCCTGACTGCGCTTTCTTAATTAGTTCCTGCATTTTCTTAAGCATCGCGTCTTCCTGCGAGGTGGTTTTTGACGCGGGCACCGACATATTAATTCCCTTTCGGGCTCCGGCGGCTCCTAATATAAACGTTCCCAAGCCGTAACTCGCGGACCGGCGTTTTGATAATTTCCCGCGCTCTTTCCAGAACTTAACAAATTCGGCGTCATTCAGTTCTTTCCAGTTTTTTTGTAGTACCGGCACTGCGGCCGCGATGATTTCTTTAGCAAGTTCGGAGTTCGACCACGATTTCGCGGCGTCGAGCGTTAGCTTTCGATCGCCGGCTTTATTGCGACATAACAATTCCGCCTGACGGTGGTATTCGACCCAAACGCGATGCACGCGCTCGGCGTGTCGCGCGGCTTCAATATTCTTTTTTCGCTTTTCAACGTCCGCGCGCGTCGACGCCGCCGATTTTACAAATTTCTTCGGAAACTCGTCGCACAGCAAAATGCCCTTATCATATTGTTTACGAGCGCGCGCGCGTTCGATTTCTAACAGATAATCGATTTCCTCCTGCCGCGCCTTCTTCTCTTCGAGGCGCGCGAGCGATTTGGATACATCCGTTGGATGAAAATTAGCATCCAGTTTCTTAACTTCATTCCAGTGCTGTATCGCGCGCGTGAAATCATTAATCTGTTCGAGATAACGCGCGAGCGTCATGTTCCCCTCGGGCGTCGCGAGATCCACAGTCGAAACCTGCTCTGTATACAATTCGTCTTTTGTATAAATCTCAAGAGCGGGCGCCGTTACCTGCACGGGTGCGCCAACCACCGTCGAGCGTTCATACGTTAATGTGCTCTTCGAGTCTTTTAATACAATTTGATCGTTGCTCTGAGTTAGTATTTTTCCGACGCGCTTCGTGCCGTCGCGAAGTGTAATTTCGTCGGCCGGAACAGTTATTTCATCCTGCTCCTCGAAAATGTAGCCAAAATTAGTTTTAAGCTTTTTCTCAAACGGCGGCGCGAGCTGGCCCCAACGTAAATTTACAATTCCGCCGTTGTCGAGCCGTTTGATTTCGAGTCCGTCCTCGTTGTGGCTGGATATTTCCCCCACCAGGATTTCTCCGTCGCGCAGCGGAATAAATTCGCCGTGGCCCTCCTGCGGCCGCGGATTCACAACCGCCGCAAACAGGCCGATTAGCATATTTACAAAAATGGAGGAGATCATTGCGTTTGTTGGAGTATAGAAGTGAGTGTCGCCGGAATGATGATAATGCGTTTTAATTAATTGTGTTTGTATTGTTAACGAACTTTTCGTGCGTGTTCGAGTTCAACGCGATTTTTGAAATTCGCCTCGCGCTGGAGAATGGTACGAAACTCCTCGAAGCGAAGTTCGCCGCGTTCGAGCCAGCCGATTCGTATCACTGCAAAGTATTCGCCCACGGCCTCTGGGTTTTTCTTTATTTCAACGCGCGCGGTCAACTTGGGATGTCCGGGCACGGTCCGCTCGAATTGAAGCGACGGCGGCTCGGGCACCGACCCGTCGGGATTCATCACAAACGAATTTTGCAATTCTGAAACGACCTGCTGCGCCGCGAGCGCGGTTTCGCTGCGGCGTTCGGCGGTGCGTTCGAGAGCGGCACCGAATACGAGCAGGCCGAGAATCGATGTGACGCCAATCACTAAGATTCCCATCGCTACTAAAACTTCAACGAGCGTGAATCCGCGGCGCGCGCGTTTTTTTTGTAATGATTGGCCAGAATTCAATATTCTCACCGGCGCGCCCCCGCTTCGTCGAATGGGTCCGCGTCGCGCCACGCCGCGTTCGGCACTTCCATGATAAAGATTCGCCCGCGGTGCACCGCGAGCCCTTCTCGATGCAAAACAGCATCTGTAGCAAACGCACCGCGCGATTTGATACGCAGGATTCGCGGCCCAGCTTCGTTTACTTCACAAATCTCGCCGCCGATCTTAACAAAATCCCCGGCGGAGACCGGCAGCGGATCGGGATCGTCGAGAATGAATTCGTTCGCGGTCCGTTCCGCGTCTTTTGCTAATTTTACAATTCGGCGGTCGGCATCCTCGCGCGCGAGAATTAATATGGCTCGAACGCGCCGCGGAAATACGCGCTCGCGCGGAACGATGGGCCGCGCAAGGCTCATTCCGAATTTGTTATATCCGGTGGTCTTGATACCAATAAATTCGCCGCGCGTCGAATCCCACGACCATTCGGGGCCGCCCTGATCGCGCAGCTTTTCGAATGTTAACGTTTTCTGCGACGCTAATTGTACGCCAAAGTATAAGACTCCGCCGATCACGTCGCCGCCGATCGCCGGGTCCATGAATCCGCGCTTCTGCCGGGTGAAAAAATCTTTTGTAAATATTGAATTTCCACTGGTCTCAGGCTCGGCGGCAACCGCCGCGCGCCGTAATAATAATAATGCCGGATCCTTCGCGGAGGCGTCGGGAATTGTAGAATACGCGACTTCTAACAATCCCGTTCCGCCGTCCGGCGCCGCGTTTGCTACTGTTGTGTTTGGCGACGCCGCTGTTGCGCCCGCCACGGCGCCGGGCCCCTGGGCAAATCCCGCGCGAAGCCGTGCTTCGTCGGCGCGGCTCATCGATCGAACAAATCGAAGGCGCGCGACGTTCATCGCTTCGCCTTTTGTTATAATCTCCGAATAATCTGTAACAAACCGCGAACGCTCGCCGCCGTCGCAAAGCCACAAATCCTGTCGTAACAAATCGAGCGCGACGCGCGCGCGTTCGTCCTGGTCGCGCGCGTCTTCGGCGGCTTTCCATATATCAATTCCGCCGCTCAGCAAGCGCACCGCCATGTACGTAAACGCGATTAATATTCCCATCACGACGAGCAACTCGACGAGCGTGAACCCGCGCGTGCCCGAATTCTTAATATGACTATTCAACGGTGCTCCTCGCGCCACAGCACCTTCGTCGCGCCGAATCTTTCTGTAGCAATCGCGCGCAGGCGCGGCGTCGTTTTCCAGGCGTCGTTTCGAACTGTAGCATTCTCGATCGGAGGTTGAATCGGCGAGAATGAACCTAAACCAAAACGCACTCCAAGGCGCATTTCGAGGCGCGATCCCTGCCGAAGTATCCAATTCGATTTCTCGCCGCTCTGCGGTCTTGTAAACATCCAAAGGCCGTCGGAATTATTAGCTTCCGCCGTCCACGGCGAACGCGCGTCGAGCCGCGCGATGGCTTCGAACGTGACGCCCGGAAGCGGAAGCTCTTCGATCCACGAAACTCTTCTGTAAAAACCCGAATCTTTACATTCGTCCATTTGTATATAATTCAATTCGGGCTCGTCGGAGCCGGCGACCCATCGATCCCAATAGCGGTACGGAAATTTAAATATAATTTCTCCGGCCGCGTGATTTTCGGGAATCGATCCGTAGCGTCCGCGAAAGATGCCGTATCCCTTGCGCTTCATTTGTATTGCAATTCCAGCCGAGCTCTCGCCGGGCACGGCGTTGTCATCTTCGAATTCAGGCATCGCGAAACTCTGCGATTCGATGCGCGTGTAATGTGATAATTCGCTTCCGATCAGTATCGTTCCCTCCGAAGGGAATCCTTGCATATCTTCTCCGGCCAGGCGCGACGAACCGGGCGTCGCCGCCGACGCGAGCTGCGTCACTACAAAATGATCCAGGAATACTACAGTTTCAAACGCGCCGTGTCCGGTCGCTTTCGTTCCTAACATTCCGCGGCCGTTTTTCGCAACTGTAAATTGTCCGCTCGCCGCGTCAAAGTTATCATAACCTATCAATTCTTCGCCGATCATAACAATTCCTGCGTCGGCGGGCATCAGCGACAAAACGCGGCCCGAGATCGATTTTGAGAATCCGGGAAGCGCGGCCGCGTCCAGAACAGGATTCGTCGCCGCGCTGTACGGATTCGAAGGCACAATTGGACTTACTGTAAATCCCGTCGCCGACGCGTTGAACGATTGATTAACAATAAGTTTACCGATCGCGTCGCGATTTGTTAATATTACAGGTGAAGTAAATTCTATTTCATCAATCGTGCCCGCGATTTCGTCGCCCGGGCCGTCGTAGCGGCCGCCCACGGCGACGCTCGTCGCTTCGATGGGCAGTTCGCCGCTCGGCACTTTTGCAATTCTAGTAAACTCGCGCGAGTCTTCAAATTGTCCGACGGACGCCGTTGTTTCCGGAAAGCGCGTTGGTTCAATATTAATAACGGCGCCGGGCAGGACTTCTTTTGTAGCAACCCAAACTTCGTGACCCGAATACGCGCTCGTCCAATTAATGGTAGAAAAGGCGGCAAGGCCCCCAGTTGTTATATTCTGAGGAAGCAGGAAACGCATGCGGTCGTTGCGGCCCGGGCGCCCGGCAAAAATGCTCCCTTGATATGTTAAGAAACACGGAATGATCTCGCGCGTGCTGGAGTGATCCTGCGAATACGTATTGTTAGTTCCGCGAAAGCTAAGACCCGGCGCCGGCACGGTCGCGCCGCTCACGCTCCCGCCTTCCTCGATCAGCCGCACGAGTTCGGGCCGCATGCTCGTGGGTGGTTCCGCAATATTATTATAATT
>JBJXHE010000129.1:0-12363 GCA_046160785.1 Planctomycetota bacterium | reverse complement strand
AGATGCTGTTGTAGTATGTGTCATGGGTCGGTTTTCGTCCTTTGGGCCTCGAGCCCGCTCTACTTGGGAATCTTAATTTTAGATATCCCGCGGCGGAAACCGGCCTTCTCATCTCATCTGACCCCGTTGCGATTAATTATCAATTCCGCGCGAGCAGGCGATACAACCGGACTCGCCTCAGCAAACGCTAATCAAACCCTGGCGGCACCTGCTGGTTCCAATTTGTAACATTCTCGTACGCGCCCGCGATACTAAAGATCGTGTCTTCGCGGAGCGCGGGAGCTACAATTTGCAAGCCTAATGGTAGCTTTCCGCGCGGGCCCGCTGCGAAACCGCACGGAACCGACATGCCGGGCAGACCGACTAAATTAATCGCGGCTGTAAACAAATCGCACAAATACATCGAAAGCGGATCGTTCGTTTTCGAGCCGAGCTCGAACGCGGGAAACGGGCTCGCGGGTCCGACGATCGCGTCGCACTTTTCGAATGCGCGCTCGAAATCCTGTTTGAGTAGTCTTCGCACTTGCAGTGCTTTTTTGTAGTAAGCGTCCGCGTAGCCGGCGGATAATACAAATGTTCCAAGTAATATTCTTCGTTTTACTTCTTCGCCGAAACCCAGGTCGCGCGTTTTACCATAAAACTCTTCGAGCGATTTGGAGCCTTCGGCTCGGAACGCGAAGCGCACGCCGTCGAATCTTGCTAAATTTGACGACGCTTCGGCTGTCGCTACTAAATAATACGTTGGAATGGATAAATGTGCATTTGGCAGCTCGACGTCCACGCGCCGCGCGCCCGCTTTACACAATTCTTCGATGGCGGAATGGATAGAATCGCGAACTGTAGCATCGAGATCCTTCGACATCCATTCTTTCGGAACGCCGAGCCGAAGTCCTTTGACGCCCGCCGCCGCCGCGATTTGTAGATTTGGAACGGCAACGTCGAGCGACGTCGCGTCGCGCTCGTCGGCGCCGCAGAGCGTTTCTGTTATAATCGCGCAGTCGCGGACATTGTTAGCAAACGGTCCGATCTGGTCGAGCGAACTCGCAAATGCAATTAAACCAAAACGCGACACTCGGCCGTACGTCGGTTTCAATCCTACAATTCCGCAGAGCGACGCCGGCTGCCGGATCGAGCCGCCCGTGTCGGTTCCTAATGATAACGGCACTAGCCGGCCCGCCACGACCGCGGCCGAACCGCCCGACGAGCCGCCCGGCACACACTTCAAATCCCACGGATTTGTAGTAGGCCCGTATTTGCTATGTTCCGTCGACGAGCCCATCGCAAATTCATCCATGTTCGTGCGCCCGAATAATACAGCTCCGGCCGCGCGCAGTTTTGTAACAACCGTCGCGTCGTACGGCGCGCGATAGCCTGCTAATATTTTGCTTCCGCACGTTGATAACGATCCGCGAACGCAAAGAATATCCTTCAATGCTACAGGTACGCCCGCGAGCGGCCCCGGGTTTTTTCCGGCTTTCACCATGTCGTCGACCGCGTCCGCGTTGCTAATAATCTCGTCGTGGTCGATTTCGAGAAACGCGTTCAGTTTTGTATTATTACTTTTCGCGCGGTTCACAAACGATTCCGCGACGGCGCGCGCGCGCACTTTCCCCGTGCGTACGTTTTCCGCGATCGAATGGGCGGATTGTAAATATATCTTATCCATTATTGTTCAATAACTTTTGGAACTTTATAAAACTCCCCATTCTCGACCGACGGCGCGTTTCTTAATACTTCGCGGCCGGCAGGCGCGTGGTGCGTGTCGCGCCGCATGCGATGCTCGGGATCCAGCGGATAGACCATCGGTTCGACGCCCGTCGTATCGACGTCGCGAATTTGATTAAAATATCCAAATAAACGTTCGAACTCCGCCGCGTAACGCGCGGTTTCCTCCGGAGAAAGTTCGAGCCGCGCCAAACGCGCGAACACTTTTGGATCAAGAGAGGGCGTGTCAGACATACTTGTGATCTTACCAAACGGCAAACGTGCCGCGCGCCAAAATCGTTATGTTAATAACAGGTTTCAAAAACTTTTCCTCGCGTTTCGTTTAGAATTTTAGCACTCTGCGGCGCGCCGCGAATGATGATCAATTCTCTCGATTGCCAAGTGATCGGACTCACGATGAACATCGTGGGCGTCGTCGCGTTTGCGAATTCAATTGTGTTTCGCCGGCCGCGGCAAGTACTCGACGAGTTTTTTGGAGAGAGCCGGCCGTCGCTATCGAATATTAAGGATCACGTCCTCCGAAAAATTCATACTTATTTCGGACTCGGTTTTTTACTCGCCGGATTTTTATTACAAATATTGGGAGCGTTTCCATTCTTCGCCCGCAGCGAGATGGGGAGCCCGTTCTTGCCGTGGGCGCTTCTCGGAGTATTAGCAATCGCGGCGGCGACGGAAGTGTTCGCCGTTCGCTACTCGCGGCGCGCGTTCCGCCGGCATCTGCGGCGATTCTTTAGATCGTATCCTAATTATCCATTTCAGCGGAATCCAGAATTAGCAAAGGAAATCGCGGAAATATTTGAATTGAAGGCTTCGCCTGACGCGACCGTCGAAGGATTTGTAGCAGAGTTGCGAAAGAAGCTGGGCATCACCGCCGAAATGATGAAGAATGCGCCGGCGTCCAAAAAATTGTAGCGAATAGGCTTCTTATTTTTAGCGGCCGAAACGCGCGCGGCGCCGCGTTTATTTGTATGCAATTTGTAAACGCACGGTTCCTAAAGATTCTAGTTGATATTGCCGCGGACCTCGCTCTTGCGCCCGCGTGTTTGCGCTGCCGCGTCGCGCCGATGGGCTCCCACGATTTGTGCACGGCCGGTTTATGTAGCGATTGCGTCGCGTCGCTCGAATTGTTAGATCCGCTTGGAGCGCAATGCTGCCGATGCGGGAGGCCCAACCCCGTTTCATATCAAAACGCGACGTGTCCCGAGTGCGTTCGCCGCCCGCCCGCATTTCGGTCGGCGCGTTCCGCGGCGCGCTACGGCGGAACGGTGCGCGAATTGTTATTTGCATACAAATTCCGGCGCGACAAGATTCTATCTGTTACGTTGGTGGATTTGTTATATCACGCGGCGGTTCGCCCCGGCCGGCGGTTCGACGCGGTCGTTCCTGTGCCATCGCATCGCGCGCGCGAAAGACTAAGAAAATTCGCGCCCGTGTATTCGCTCGGCCACGAATTATCAGAAAAAATGAACGCCGCCTTCCGGCCGCAGTGGCTCGATCGCGTCCGCGCCGGAGCGCCGCAGGGCGCATCAACAACCATGTCGCGGCGACAGAACGTCGCGGGCGCGTTCGCAACAACAGGCCGCCGCGCATTCTTCGCGCCGCGCTCGCCGCTCGGGCAAAGTATACTAATTGTCGACGACGTTTTTACCTCAGGTTCAACGGCGCGCGAGTGCGCCGCGGCACTGCGAACCGCGGGCGCGCGCAACGTCGAAGTTGCTACAATTGCGCGCGGCGGACTCGGCCGTAGTTCTTACTTATCGAATACATCATCGAATATAAATCATCTTCCGGAATTTCTTAATATTACAATTTAAACCAACCTATGCGAACGGCTTATTTCGACTGCTTCTCAGGCGTTTCGGGCGACATGATCGCGGGCGCGTTTCTCGACGCGGGCGCGCCGGAGGCTGAGCTGCGTGCGGCGCTCGCGCGCGTGCCGCTCACAAATTATCAAATAGAAACGCGGCGAGAGACGCGCGGCGCATTTGTAGGAACTCGGTTTATTGTGCATACGGCCCCCGAGCACCATCACCGGCGCCTGCGCGACATTATTCATATTCTTGAGCATTCATCGATGCCGGATCGCGTTTTTCACAAAGCGTCGCAGGTGTTTACTACCATTGCGCGCGCTGAAGCGCGTGCGCACGGAATTTCGGAGGACGAAGTTCATTTTCACGAAGTCGGTGCCGTCGACACGATTATTGATATTGTGGCCGGATGCTACTGTTTCGAATTGTTAAATATCGAACACGCGGCGGCGTCGGCGGTGGAGCTCGGCGGCGGAATGGTAGCCTGTGCGCATGGCAATATTCCGGTACCAGCACCCGGCACGATCGGCTCTCTGCTCGGCGCGCGCGTGCGGATCGGCGGGCTTGCGGGCGAGCGCACGACGCCGACGGGCGCCGCAATCTTGGCAACATTTGTATCAAGCTACGGCGAGCCGGTTGAAATGATACCAAAAGCCGTCGGCCACGGGGCGGGCTCGCGCGACACGAAAGACGTGGCGAATCTTCTCAGAATTATCATTGGCGAAACGGAATTGCGCGGCGACGAAATTGTTGTATTAGAATCGAACCTCGACGACGCGAGCGGCGAAACCGTTGGATTCGTCTTGGAGCGCGCGATGGCGGCGGGGGCGCTCGACGCATTTGTAGCACCCGTGACCATGAAAAAAGGCCGGCCCGGATTTGTAGTAACAGTTCTTTCGCCGCTCGAACTGCGCCTCGAATTAGAGAATTTACTATTTCGCGAAACGCAGACGCTCGGAGTCCGCCGCCACACGGCGCAGCGCAGCAAACTTCGGCGCGAAGTCCGAACGTTTACAACCATGGCCGGCGACGCGCGCGCGAAACTGCGCTGGCTGCCGGACGGCGAAATTGAAGTATCCGCCGAATTTGAGGATGCTAAGAAAATAGCGAATGATAAGAATATTCCGCTCGCGAAGGCTGTCGAAATGATTGAACAGTCGGCGGCAGCGGCGATTCATAAAGAATCGCAGACGCCGGCGAAGCCGCCTGAACATAAACATTCGCACGGCCACGATCATTCACATAGCCACGAGCATCCGCACTCGCACGAACATAAACATTCCCACGACCATCCCCATCAACACTAGCAAGCTGCTAAGGAACCGGCAGCTCCGCCGAAATCGCGTCAAGCGCCTCTTTTAGTATTGCCGGTTCTAAACCAAAACCGAGGCGAACGTGGCCGGGCGATTGGAAGTATTCTCCGGGGGTGATTTGCACGCCGTGGCGTTCCCGGACGCGTTTTGCAAATGCAAACGTATCCGGCACTCCATACAAAAGCGGGAATGCAATAATTCCGCCCGCGGGCTCCACGACGCGGATTCGATTCTTAGCAACTTCGCGATTCGCCCATGCGAAGAAAACGGCTTTTCCGGCTTTGGATATTTCTGCCGCGCGCCGTTCGAATATATCAATATGATCGAGCGCCGCCGCCGCGATCCGCATCGACGGCATCGAACAATTCACGTCGAGATGATCAAAATAGTGATCCGCGCGTTTTAACACTTCCTTGTCTTTACAAATAATCCAGCCCACGCGGATCGACCCGAACCCGAACGCTTTCGTCATCGACCCAATCGAAACCGCGCCGGGGATTATTGTAGCAACCGGCTTCGGGCGCGCGGGCCCCAGGAAGTCTGCATACAATTCGCAGCAGACGAGCCGCGTTCCGGTGGCCGCCGCCGCTTCGCCCGTTTCTAATATATCTGTTTCAGATGCTAACACTCCCGTTGGATTGTGAAGATTTGTAAAAAACAACATCGACGCGCGCGGCGCGAGCGCGAGCGATTCTTTCACGCGCGACGGGTTCCATCTGTAGTTTTCTTCGAGGCGCCGGTCGATGAATCCTAAGACTGAGCCGAACGCCTGCGGCTCGCTGCCGAGCGGCGCGTAGTACGGCCTCTCGATCAGCGCGCGGTGTCCCGGAATTGTTAAAATTCCCGAAATGATATGAATCGCGGCCGACGCGCCCGGTGTTACAAATACTTCGTCCGGGTGTACTCCATAACGATCCGCAATTTTCTCGCGTAGAAATAGCGTTCCTTCTGTTCCGGAGTCGTGCAAATCAACTAATCTCGCGGGGTCGCCGAGCCAGTCGGCAGGGGGAGGGCCGAGGCCGCTCATCGTGAGTGAAATGCGCGCGCCCGCGGACGACGTTTTCGCGAAACGCATATAATCAAATGTAGGAATATCCATAACGATCCGTGTTGAGCAAATAGCAATGGGTTGGAGCCGTGTCATGTCCATTCCACCACAAATAGTGGAAATTGTGAAAACACGAAGATTGCAGCTGACGCGCGCCGACGCTAATGTTCCGCGCTAACAATCCTCGGGCCGCCGGACGCGCCGATCGCAATGATTCGGAAAGCGCCGCACCCGCCACGCCAACATGAACGCCGCAATATTAGCATTTCCGCTTTCGTTAGTATTCCCGATCGGATTCCTAGGGGCGCAAGACCCGAAGACGCCCGAGTCGCGGCCGGCTCCAGTACCTATTGTTGGAAAGGGGCCAATTGTTGGACCGGGTCATGCGTTTGAGTCGAGCCCGAGGTTCGCTACAGGAATTTCGGGCCGCCTTCGCGGTTTTCCGGATGCCGCCGCGCCCGCGCTTCGCGATCTCAAGGCAGGCGAGCCGTTTATTGTAGTAGGCAAGCAGGGCGATTTATTAGAAGTGGAAGTTCCCGGCGGACTGCCTGCGTGGATTTGGGCGGCCTATGTTAAAGAAGGCAAAGAATCCGGAACTGTAGTAACCATGGAAGACGGTGTGAATCTGCGTCCGCAGCCACAATCCGACGCCCGCACGGTGCCGATCGCGCGCGCCAAGAAGGGCCAAACTTTTATTAGTGTTGGGCGAAAAGGCGATTGGATACAAGTTGTGACGCCGCCTGAAGTGCACGGATTTGTATTAGCATCGGAAATAACAATTACAAACGACCCGCCCGAGATGCGAACGGCGGAATTGGCGGCTGGCCGCAAATGGGTTGATGAATATAAAGAAAAAACGGCGGCGGCTGAAAAGCTACGAAAGGCCGAGGAAGAGAAGCGGCTCGCCGAGGAAAAGAAGCGTCGCGACGAGCAAATGAAAGAAATGGCCGCGCGCGATAAATGTAGACAAGCGATGGATTTGTTAAAAGGTCTCGCGAACGCCGACGCACGCGCGCGCGCCGACGCATTATTAGTAGAGGCTTCGCAGATTTCGCGCGAACTGCCGGAGAAAACCGCCGCGGCCGTCGAAGCCGACATCACTCGCGCGAAAGAGCGAATTGAACATTTAACATTTGTCGAGCGCGAGAAGAAAGCCGATGACGCGGCCGAGGAAAAAGAACGCGAAGCTAAATTAGCAGCCGCGTTAGAGCGCCAAAAACGCCTCGAGGAAAGTTATCAAAAACACAAAGACCCCGTGCCGGTTGACGCGTTCGGAGCGCGTTTCGCAGGCATGGGCTGGGTGCGCCGCGAATTGTTCGTTCCGCAGGGCCGCATGTTTTTTATTGAAAAAGGCGGAAAGCTACAGTTCTTTTTGAAGTGTGATACCGGACGCTACAATTTGTCGGATTTCACGGGGCGCGAAATCGGCGTGCTCGGAAAGATTAAGACAATCGAAGGCATTCCGGCGCGCGTCATCGAAGTCGACCAGATTGAAATATTATCTAATTTTCCCGGTTAAGCGTTAACGATCCCCTCAGGGGATCGCATCCCGCCCTACGCTAACGATTAACGGGGCCGGGTGCGAGGGGTGATATTACAGATACAGCCATGACGCGTCGAAGATGGAGCGCGACGCGTCTCTCGGAATCTTAGCAACGTCCATGCTGGGAGACGGCACTCTTTCGCGGATTTTTGTTGTTATATCCAATCCGCGCGCGCCGGAACGACCGGCCTCGAAACCGTGAATGTAGTTTTTATCTAAATTCACAAGATTTGTATGCCCGGGCGAAAGCCATTGATCGACGGTCTTGCGCACCTGGAAAGTGCCTTTTTTGTTATAATCAGGTTCTCCCATCACTTCATAATTGGAGACGCGCACCTCGCCTTCGAGGCAAATGGTCACAACGTTTCCATAGATATGCGGATGGGGGGTGATGACGCTTCCGGGTTCCATTTTCCAGTGTAAAACTACAAAAGGCGCTTCGCTCGGATTCGCGCCGATCGCGGTGCCGTTTCCTTTGTCGGTCATTTTAGGAGCGGGCACATCTAACAATAAACATGCAAGCGCGGCGATCGTGTGAAGATAACGATCCTGGCCGGCGCGCGACGTGTCGCCGACGAGTTGTTTCGCCGCGGGAACCGCATCTTTAAGGAAATCTTCGTATTGATAGATCCTATTTTTCTTAACGTCCGCGGGGCGGCTCTCGGGTTCGTCGCCGCCGGCGGCTTTTTGTAATGTTTGTGACGCGATCAGAATTCCGGCTGAAGCTACAATAAAATCGCGCCGGCCCAGAAATGGAATGGGGGATTGAATTGGATCGTTCATAAGAATGCGCACAGCGAAAAACACGCGATGCGCAGATCGTTACGATTCCGCGGCGCGCTCGCGCTTGCGAAAATCGATATTAAAAAAATTTTCATTCTGGACGCGGCGGCCGCGAACAGGTATCGCTGCAACGCACTTCAACAACTCCTCATGAAACGACTCCCGACATTACTACTTTTAGCGGCCCTCGCGATTCCTGCCGCATGCCGAAGCCCGCGCGAGAATCGGGCGCCGCTTCTCGAATTGATAGAATCGGCCCCGATCGAAACGACGCTCGACAACGCCGATCTGCGCAACACGAGCGAAGTCTGGCTCGAAATGTTCAGAAGTGCGAAACGCACAATTGACGTGGCGGAATTTTATTTTAGCAATTTCGACGGCAGCGCGCTCGAGCCGATTATAACAGAAATCGAAAAGTCGCCCGCGCGCGGTGTGCGCGTTCGGCTGCTCGCCGAGAAGAAGTTTTATAAAACGTATCCCGACACGCTCGACCGGCTCGCGAAGGTTCCCGGAATTGATATGAGACAATACGACATATCAAAAATGACGGGCGGAGTTCTTCACGCGAAGTATTTTATAATCGACGGCGCGGAAGTTTTTGTTGGAAGCCAGAATTTCGACTGGCGCGCGCTCTCGCATATTCAGGAGCTCGGCATTCGCGTGCGCGACGTTTCGGCCGCGATGCGGTATTTAGATATTTATAATCTCGACTGGAATTTGGCGGCCGGAAAGCCGGATGATACTGCCAAGCCGGACGTTCTTACTAAAAATGAGGAAATTGTAATCGGCGGCGCGCGTGTCAAAGCGGTGTTCAGCCCAAAGGATTTGTTAGTTCGCGCGAGCGAATGGGATTTGCCGCAGCTCGTCGAAATGTTAGCAAACGCGCGAAAGACCGTTCGCGTCCAATTGTTAACTTACAAATGCAAACCTGAGGATGCATTTGAATTGGAGGCGAGCCTCTGCGCCGCGGCGGCGCGCGGAGTCGACGTGCGCGTTCTCGTCGCGAATTGGAGTAAACGCAGGGATCCCCTCGAAAGCCTCAAGCGATTAGTAGCGTCCGGCGTCAAAGTAAAATTTATGAATATTCCGGAGTGGACGGGCGGGTTCATTCCGTTCGCGCGCGTGTGTCATTCTAAGTATATGACCGTCGACGGCCGCGCGTCGTGGCTTGGAACGAGCAACTGGGAGAAAGACTATTTTTACAAGAGCCGGAACGCGGGGTTTGTAATCGAAGATTCAACAATTGCGGCGCGGCTCGAACGTTTTTTTGATGATAACAGTTCGAGCGAGTACGCGGAAATCCTCGATCCTACAAAAACCTACGCGCCGCCGAAGATCGGCGAATAAATAATACTAAGGAACTCGAATCACGTGGTCTTTGAGTCCGCCGATCGGAATGATTAAATCGGCGAGCTTCTTCGTAAACGATGCGCCGTTGGTTGATTGATTCTCGATCGTAACGCTGTACGTGCCGGGCCGCAGGCCGTCCGTTTCGAATTTCTTGTCCGACGGATCAATATCTATTTCGCGACGTGCGTTCGGGTCATCGTTATCTTGTGGCCGAATTTGAAGCGTGCAGAATTGTAATTCGACTTCGGAGTCGAATTGTAATATTCCTTCGATCTCGTACGTCGCGACGAGGCGAACGGTGACTTGCGAATCTTTGCCTTCGCGCACTTGTATTATTTGCGGGCGCGTTTTCTCGGTGCCGCTGACGGCGTAAACGTAATAATCGCCCGCCGGAAGTTGCGGCGCAGTGAACGCCCCGTTTTCATTAATTTTAAAACGCATTTCTATCAATTCATTTGCAAACACGGAACCGGCGGCGGCTTTCGCGCGCAGCACCGCGCTCCCGTTCTCCGCGGGTTTGCCGTCGGACTTATAAACAATACCGGACATGGAACCGAGTTGTACATTCCAGCGGATCCATTGCCTCTCGCCTTTAATAGTATTAATTTCAAGCCGCGCGAGAGTCGCGCCAGACTCCTTTTGTGTTAATAGGAGACAGTACGTTCCGGGGTCGGCGGGCCCCAAATGAAAATTGCCTTGCGCGTCGATGGCCTTGGTTTCGCTCGAAGATGTCGCATTTGATATATAACGAATCTGATGGCCTGTGGCGGGAGCGCCGTCAATTGTAACCGTTCCTTCGATCGGCGGCCGCGCGGGACGCATTAAATCAATATCCACTTTGCGAACTTCATCGGCCGCTAACGATAACTCGTGCGGCTCCTTCCTCGCGGATTCAAACCATTCGCCGAAGATCGGATCAATTGCATTATTATTACCAAGCCATCGCTCGCCGATGAGTATCTTATAATTGCCTTCGGCGAGGTGGTCAAATGTAAACGTTCCGTCGGGACGCGTCACGGCGCGCCGAACGTTTAGAAACGGATCGGGCGGATTGGATTCTAACAATACCGTGAACTGGCCGGCGGGCGCCGTGCCCCCCGAGAGAATCCGGCCTTCGATGCGGGCGCCCTTTGTTAAAATAATTGTTATATTTGTTTTCGCGTTGGGCCCGACGCTCGCCTTTTCAATTCCATCGATGCTCGTAATGAGATGTTCCTCCGAAGCAACAGTCGGCGCGTATCCAGGATGATTGACATGGAATTGATAGGGTTCCGTCGTAAGATACAAAAGAGACGCTTCCCCGGAGGCATTTGTAGTACTGCTCGCGCGCAGGCTCGTTTTAACAGTTTCATAGGAGCTCGACCTCGCCGCCATCACGCGCGCGTTCGCGACCGGCCGTGACGCCGCGCCTTCCATGGCAAAAACCTGAATGTTAACGTTGCGGGATTGTGAAAATATCAATTCGGCCTTTGCTTCTGTTTCAAGCGCGGTTGTAACTCTTGTTTCCGCGTCCGGAAGCGCTCCCGCGTGTCCGACAATTTTATAATCCGCCGCATAGAGCCCGTGAATTCGATACAACCCTGCTTCCACGCGCTCGATCTTCGCTTGAATGGGTGTATACAATAACGGTGAGATTTCGCGATGATTGTCGCTCTCAATGTTGAAGTCTAAGTATCTGTCTACAATTATAGATTCTCCAGATTGTTTTGTATCATACCATGCGATGTCGCCGAGCGAGCGCAGGGTCTCCGCTTTCTCGGTTCGCACCGGAATCGCCCAGCCTCCGTTTGAATCGGCCACAGTGGAAGATGCTTCAAAACGAACGCGTCCCGCGTATCCGCTTATTTGTATAGAGGCTCCCTCCGCCATATTCAATAATGGCGCTTGCTGATGAAATAAATCAAAGTCCGCGAATTGTGAATTGTGAGTTGCCGCGCGAAAAACGCGCAGTTCCGCGTCGACCGGTTTGCCCGCCGCATCGCGCGCTTCGACGAGTATCGAATTCGCGATCGGAATTTGTATTTTAACAACTCCTTCATTCGTCTTGAGTTCGCCCGCGACGTGCCATTCGGCGGCACTCGGTGCGCGCGCGGCGAAATGTAACTTTTCGGTTGTAACATTTGGAATAGTAAAATTACCTTTCGCGTCGGCCTTTAGAGTTTTTGTTACAAACGCGAGCTCACTCGGAAAACGCGCCGACGGAACCGCCGCCGCGACTTCGGCGAACGGAACCGGCGCATCGTGAGTATCCACAACGGCGCCCGATATAGCAGTTCCTTTGTGTAATCGAATCTGCCCGGCGTTATTGGATACAAACGGACCGGCGTGCGAAGGCGCCGCGCCCGGTGCGTCGATCAGTAAATATATCGATTCGCCCGACGCGTCGTCGATTCGAAACGATCCGTCGGGGCGCGTCTCAGCCGTTGCAAATGGTAATTTATCATATAGCGATTCGATCCATTGCGGCGGGCGCCAATAGATAGAATTGCCGGGCGCGTTCTGAAACGAAAGCCGGTTTTCGTTAAGAAAGAAAACCTGTCCAGATCGGATATATTCGAGGCCGATGTCGACGACATCTTTCGGCAGCGAAGTCGCCGCCACGCGCGCGCCCGCGGCGGGGGAGCCGTCGGCGTATTGTATTGTTCCCGAAATCACGCGCGGCGCATCTAATGTTATATCGCCGACGTGGACGGTTTCTGTAGCGTTGGGCGCGGCGTCGAGTATGCGCAGCGTTTTTCGTTTGCCGCCGACGTGTATCAACAAAAACCAGCATTCGCGCGGATCGACGGTTTT
>JBJXHE010000128.1:0-63630 GCA_046160785.1 Planctomycetota bacterium | reverse complement strand
CACGCGCACTTCGGGTCGCGCACGGCACGGTTGGGCGAGCCGATTATGATGATCGGCGACCGAATCATACGAAACGCGCGCACGATTTCAGACGCCATCGATCTTGCTAAGAAAAGCCGCCGCGTCGCGAACTGGTCGTTTGTTGTAGCATCGTCGAAAAGTAATGAATCGGTGATTCTTGAAATGTCGCCGGATCGCGTGGAGGTCTATCAACGAAACGATTCGCCGCTTGCTCATAGCAATTACTTCCGGCATCCAAGTTTACAAAACGATGAAACCAACCTTTGCGGTGCGTACGCGGCCGACCTTCGCGGACGGAAATGTAGCGTTGAAAATTATATTAAAGAACGCGCCGGTCTGGTGACCGCCGAAGATATGTATTCTGCGCTTGGTTCGCCCGTCGACCCGTTTACGAATCGCGTACATCTCTGCGGCAACGTCGCCGCGGCGGTGACTACGATTCAATCGTCGGTGTTTGAACCGGAAACGCAAACATTCTGGACGTCGGTCCGCCAGGAATCGCCCGCGAGCCTCGGGCCTTTTATTAAAATTAATGTTCCGTCGTTCTGGAAAAGCGTCGATTCGGGAGAGTGGGCGCCGCCGCCGCTGCTTGCCAATAAAAACGCCGGCGTTTCCGATCATTATCTTTTAGCCATGCGCGCATTTCGCGAAGCTTATAAAATTTTTCAGATGGAGCCCTCCGATTCGACGACGACGCGGCGCGCGTTTGAAAAAGTTAATGATGCGATTAGTTACGTTTCCGGCGACTCGCATTTGCTAATACACGCTGGATTATTAGCGTTTAAGCTGTGGGAATTTCCGGCATCCGCGAAAATGTTTACAAATGCGAAAGCCGCCGGGCTTTCCTACCATTTACAAAATGTCGCGGATCTGTTTCTTGCGCGATGTTTCGATCTCGACGGGCGCCGCGAGCCCGCGATCGAAATATACAAAAACGATACTAACATTTCCGATCCGCGGCTGCGCGGTGCCTACCGCGACGGCCGGTCGCGCGCGTACGAGGCGAAGCGCGTTCGCGACGTTCAGTTCGATCTGCAGTTTCCCGATTGTTTTCGTTATTAATATATTGAGATAAAGTCTGCATAGCGCGGAGGTCGATTTTGCGAGCCTCCCCATGTCTGGTCCCGAACTCGGTTACGCGCTCCGCGCCGAGCAGCGAATGCTGCTATTGCCGCGCATGTTGCAGGCGCTCGACGTCTTGCAGGTGCCGCGCATGGCGATGCCCGAGCTCGTTTCGACGGCTGTTACAGAAAACGAGGCGCTGCGTTTTGTTAAGAAACGGCGCGCGCGCACGGCGGAAGGCGGCGACGGAAACGCAATTGATAACATTCCGGCCCCGTCGGGAAATCTTAAACAACATTTGTTAGAACAGCTCGCGGTGCTTGAAACCGGCTCGCGCACGCGAACGCTCGTCGAGACGGTCATCGAATCCCTCGACGGCCGCGGTTTTCGAACATTAACAAACGCGGAGCTCGCAAAGTTTGTTTCGCCAGAAGCGTCGGCCGGCGAAATGGATAGCTGCGATCGAGCGCTGCGCTCGATGGAACCCTCCGGTGCGGGCGCGCGCGACTTAACAGAAGCGTTATTGTGGCAAGTGCCGGAAACCGATCCCGACCGCGCGGCGATTGAATATATTCTCAAAAACGCACTGCCGATGCTCGCGAGGAATGGCCACGAAAACGTGGCGCGCACATTAGATATATCCGTTGAAGAACTGCACGGCATTTTATCCAAAATTAAGAAACTCAAAACACGGCCTTCGGCGGGTTTTGAGTCGGAGCCGATTATCAAGATTCGCCCCGACGTTTTCCTTCGAAAAACGCCTTCGGGGCCTGAGTTTGAATTCCGCGACGGCGTGAATGCTAAAGTTGGAATTTCGGATGCGATTATTCAAAAGTCAAAAGATACAAATTTGACGCCCGAAGCGCGCGCGTATTTTCGTGAGCGCATCGAAGCGGCAAAAACATTCTTAGCATGTCTCGAACAGCGCCGCGCGACGCTCGAAAAAGTAGTAAAGGCGCTCTTTCTGCGGCAGCCGGCGTTCGTCGAGCACGGGCCGAAATGGATACGTTCTCTTCAAATGCAAGATTTGGCCGACGCGTTATCATTGCATCCGTCGACGATCAGCCGGGCGGTCGCCGGAAAATATATAGAAACGCCGTGGGGGATTTTCCGGCTGCGCGACTTTTTTGTAGCAGGCGTTGAATTGTCGACGGGCGGCACTGCGACGCGCGGCGATTTGGTGGAAACGATTCGTAATATATTTGCAAATGAAAATGCGGCCGCGCCTCTCGAAGACGGCGCCGTCGCCGCGCAATTACAACAAAACGGTTTTCAGGTCGCGCGCAGAACTGTTGCTAAGTATCGCGCGGATCTCGGCATTCCGTCGTCGTGGCAACGCAAGCGCGAGAATATTAATAAACCGGAAGTTCCCGTTGGCGCCGAAATGTAATTCTTGACGCGGGCGCTCCTCGCGGGCGAGATTCCGGCTCTGTGACGCGCACGATTCGTATTGATCTCAGCTATGACGGAAGCGGTTTTGTAGGCTGGCAGCGCCAGTCGAACGGGCTCGGCGTTCAGGAAACTGTAGAAAACGTGCTCTCGACCGTTTGTAACAGTTCGCGAATTGTAGTTGAAGCAGCATCGCGCACCGACACGGGCGTACATGCGCGGAGGCAAGTCGCGAGCGCGCGCGTCGACACGCGCATGGACGACGCAACATTAGCAACGGCGATGAACGTGCTGCTTCCCGATTCTGTTCATATTCTTAGCGTTGAAACGGTTGCTCATGATTTTCATGCGCGATTCTGGGCGCGCGGGAAAAGATATATTTATCGAGTTGAGTCGGCCCGGTTCCGGAGCCCGTTTGAAACGCATTACGCGTCGTGGGTGCGCGCGCCGCTCGATTTGTTAGCAATGCGCGCCGGCGCGAAGCATCTCATCGGCCGCCACGATTTTGTTGCATTTGCAAATTCAAAGATCGAAGTCGAAAATACCGTGCGTACGATTGAATATATCCATATTTTTCGGCGCAGAAATATTTATCAATTCGGCATTCAAGGAAACGCGTTTCTTTATAATCAAGTGCGCTCGATGGTCGGAACGTTAGTACTCGTCGGGAAACGAAAAATCGCGCCCGAGGACGTCGCAAATATTCTCGCGTCGCGCGACCGCCGCCTGGCCGGGCCGACGATGCCGCCGGAAGGGCTCATTCTCGCACGGGTGCTCATCTCGAGCGCCGCGACGCGTGCGCCGTACATTTAAAAGAAAAACGCGGCGGAGAATTGGGCAACGATTCGTTTGGTGTTAAATTAAGAAGCAGCTAGAAAACGCACACGCAAGCGGCGACCCGAAAAAATCGACCCATTATTTATTACAACAATTACGACCGATGGTATTGCTGCCGGCGCGCCAACACCTGTTACAAATAGGAATCAGAACGTGAAACAGATTATCACTCTCCGCGATTCATCTCTTGGCGAAGAAGCCCGCGAGTACGCGCGCGACCGAGCCGAACACCTGAGACACTATTTTGAAAGAATCACAAGTATCGAAATTATTCTTAGCGTTACGACGAATCATACAAATCTGAAACGCGCCGAATTTATTTTGCATCCGAGCCGTGGAGCCATCCTCGTCGCGACCGCGGAATCGGAAGAGATTCGCACAGCAATCGACCGCGCTCATTCGGAAGCGAAGCGCGAGCTCGTCAAACATAAGGAACGGCTCACGGATCATCATCGCGAGCGCCGCGACAAAGCGCGACGCCGCGACCGTATCCTATAGATTATTGGATCATGTAGAATCTAAGGATGCGCTTTTCCGAACTCTTTGATGAGGAATCTGTAGTTTGCGGCCTGAAGTCCGACGATCGCGCGGGCTGCTTTCGCGAAATCCTCGACCAGCTCGTTGTTACAAAAAAAATTACCGCCGCGCTCTCGGAGACGGCATTTGTTGCAATTCAAAATCGCGAACGCGTCGGTTCGACCGGAATCGGCTGCGGCGTCGCGATCCCTCACGTTAAAACTCCAGAAGCTAAGAAACTCATCGCTACAGTTGGAATTCACCACACAGGGGTCGATTTCAAAGCGATCGACTCGGAACTCGTGCGAATTGTATTTTTAATTATCCGGCCGAACGACGAGTCCGGCGAACATCTAAAATTCTTACAATGGATTTCGCGTCTCGGGCGCAGCGCCGATTTCCGCCGGTTCATGGCGAACGCTAATTCCAGATCGGAGATGGTCTCGCTTCTGCACGAAATGCATGAAGTCTAAATATTAATATGACGGCCCGGCAGGTAGCGGTTATTATCAATCGGCAGGGGCTCCACGCCCGCCCATCCACGCGAATTGTTGAAATAGCTAATAGATTTCAATCGAATATAACAATTCGTTGCGGGTCGACCTCGGCGAACGGGAAGAGCGTGCTTTCGTTGCTTTCGCTTTGCGCGCCGCATGAGGCAGAGCTGATTATTGAAGCCGACGGCCCCGACGAAGAAAAAGCGGTCGCTACGATTGCGGCGGAGATCGGAAAAGGCTTCGGCGAACTGTACGAATCCGACAAGTAACAGAAAGAACTTGGGCCGTTTCTCAAGAAACGGACGAGCGGATGCCGATCGTCCCGGGGAAGTGTTCGGCCACGATTTGTGCCGAGCGCTCAAACCTTCGGAGGCATCGTGTTTGGATCTCGAAAAAGCGTTCTGGCGGTCGACCTCGGGTCGTCGTCGGTAAAGATTATTGAAGTTCGTCGCGACGGCGACGAGCTTGTGTTAACTAATTTTGCGCGCGTCGATACGCCGGCGGACGGCAATCGAAATGATGCATTGGCGGAATGTTTAAAACGCGGAAAATTTAAAGCAAAGTTCGCGCACGCGGCCGTTTCGGGAAAGGCTGTCATTGTTCGATTCTTAACAATGCCGCGGATGTCGCACGACGAACTGAACCGAGCTGTAACATTCGAAGCGGAAAAGTATATTCCGTGGCCGGCGGATGAAAGTCAAATTGATGCAATCTCGCTCGGGGATATTCCGTCGGAAGACGCAAATGCGCCGCCCGAAATGCGCGTTTTATTAGTTGCATCAAAAAAATCATTCGTTTCGGACTATGCACAATTATTAATTGATAACGGCCTCACGCCGCTTGGAATTGATATCGATTCGCTCGCGCTCGCGTCGGCGTTTGAGATGCACGAGCGGCTCATCGCGGCACCTCCTACGAACGGTCCCGTGGCGCTCGTCGACATCGGCTCCGGAAAAACATCTGTAAATATATTAACTGGCGGCACGCCGCGGTTTCTGCGCGAAATTGATAATGGTGGATCGGATATGACGCAAGCGGTCGCGCGGCGTTTAGCAATGGAAACATTCGACGCTGAACGTATCAAATGTTCGCCGGGCGACCGTGCGTCCGAAGTGGAAGACGCGATCACGCCGGCCGTCGCGGATCTCGCCAATGAATTAAATTTATCATTCGACTTTTTTGAACATCAAGGCGACGGAACTGTAGATTCTATCTATTTGTCCGGAGGAGCGTCCGTCGCGCCCACCGTCGCGGAGAATATTGAACGCGCGACGGGCAAGAAAACCCATCTGTGGAATCCGATGGACGGGCTCAAAGTTCACGCCCACGGATTCGATGTCGACGAACTCAACGCGCGCGCGCCATCGTTAGCAGTCGCTATCGGGCTCGCCGCGAGGGAATTGTAACATGATAACTGTAAATTTACTTCCAGAGGATTTTCGCCGCCGTGAGCGAACGCCCATCCGTATTTTCGCGGCGACGGTCGCGGCTGCTGTTGTGGTTGCGGGCATGAGCGCGGTGGTCGCGTATTTGTGGTTTGGAAAATTAGCAACCGCCGAAGATCTCGTTGCTCGTCTTGAAGAAGACCGCACCGCGCTTGAACCACAATTAAAACATCACGGCGCGCTGACGGTCGAAATTACAGAAACAAAGAAATGGCAGCAGGCGCTGCTCGAATTGCGGAATAGTAAGATTCCATGGTCCGCCAAGCTTGATCAATTTATTGACCTTGTGAGCCAAACCGGCGACCAGGGAAAATATCTAATGTGGTTTAGCGATTTTAACGTTCAGCAATCTATTGATAATAAACAAAGTGGCGGAACCGTGTTCGCCAAGGGAATGTCGGCCGGCGATGACGTCGGTAAAGTTGCTACATTTATCGGGGACATCAAGCGCCACGACTTTTTCAAAGAGTTTTCTAATATTTCGGGCCCGGAAGGAAAGGTGTCCGACTCAGAAGTTGTTGAATTCCCTGTGACACTAACTCTAGCCGCGCGCGATCCGAAGAAACTCGACGCGGCAAATACTAAAAAAACACCGCAAACTCCCGCTCCGACGGCTCCCGCGAAGCCTGAGGGTTCGAAGTAACCGGAGGAGCTCGCTACCATGAATGAAAAGAAAATATTGTTAGGAATCGGAATCGGCACTCTTGCCGCTGCCGCGGTGCTCGGTTACGGAATTTACTATTCGCTCGGAGCGATTAGTGAAAAAGAAGCCGACGCACAGACGAAGCGCGATGACATTGCTAGCGTTCAAGAGAAAGTTAAGAAAATAGTTTCACTCGAAGATTCCGTCATCGTTCTTCGCGAAAGCGTCACGGCGCTTGCTAGCGTTCTACCGACGCAAAAGGAAGTTGAAGACTTTGTAACACAAATCGCGGCTTCGAAGGGTGAGACCGGCATTAAGATGCGAGAGTTATCATCCAAAACTTCGGCCGGAAAGCAGACGCTCGGCAAAGTCTTTGAAAAAATTAGTTATCAAATCGAACTCAAAGGCAGCATTTGGCAATTCTTAGAATTCTTGCACCGCCTCGAATCGTTTAAACGATTTGTATTAATTCCAAATCTAAAAGTATCGCCCGGCCAGCGCGATAAAGCGCTCTCCGAAGTCTTGCACGTTTTCAAAATTGACGTTGAAACGTTTACTTACAATCCAGGAAAGGTTACATCGGTCGAACCGATTGCAAGTTACGAGAAACGCCGCGAGGGATTGCGCGAGGAAATCGATCGCGAGATTTTTACAATTGAACAGCCGTCGGCGGAATTCGCAGGGCAGCGTGGCCGCCGCGATATTTTTGTCGATCCGCGCATTCCTACAAATAGCGGAAAGGAAGGCGAGCTTCCGATCGAGCAGCAAACTGAAATTGTAGGAAAGCTGCGCACCCGCGTCGAGGAACTCAGGGTCGCCGGCGAAAAGTTAAAGAACTCTCCGAGTTTTATTGAACGCTTCGAGACACGATCGTTCATCGATCTCAAATTGCCGGAACTCGATACTGATATTACTAAAACGGTCAAAGAAGGCGTTATATCTTATCCGCTTCTCGTTCGAACGTTTCAAAAAGAAGTTAAAGATGCGTTTGAACAATTAAAGAATGAGATAAAATCCCACGTGCCGGACGATCCCGGCATGAATCTTAACGAGTTGACGGCGCTTGTCGTGCGCGTTCGCGAATTGTTACAATCCGGCCGATTGCGAGAGGCCATTGACGCCGCGAAGCCCGCTCTCGAAAAGGCCGTGGTCATGGACAAAGATCCCGAGCGGAAAGTCCATGTTGATGAATTGCGCCGTCTCGACCACGACGCGCGCATCGCCGAGAAGTTTGAACAAAAGAAACTAATAATCGGCGGAATTGTACTTTATGAAGATCGCAAGGCTGCCCTTGTCAACGGGCGCACGGTTGAACCCGGCGACTCGCTCGACGAGGACATTACAATTGCGGATATTCATGAAGACGGAGTGACGTTCGTTCTCGATAGCGTGCACATTACTAAAAAATGGTGAGAACCATTTCGAATCGGAACGCGCGCAAAAGTTTGGCAACGGCGAATGCCGATTGATTCAACGCTCCCCGCATCTTTAACAATTTAATTAACAGTACGCGGCAATTGGATAACTATTGCCACGGGCTGTAACTAACAATCCCAGCGCTCCGCGGGAATTCATTGAATTTCTCGGAGCGACGGCCAAGTCCCCGGCCGTAGTTTTAGGAGGTCGGAAATGTCTGTCCCGTTCCCAGTTGGTTTCCTTATTTCGATATTAACTTTCGCCGCGCCGGTTGCCGCCGTGTGCGCGGAACCATTACATTATCAAGCGGAGAGCACCGACCAGGCCAAGCCGGGGACGGGGCCACAAACTGTATCATTCGACGTCAAGGACCGCGACCTCAATGATATCATTGAGTTCATCCGGCGACGAACTGATGTTAACATTGTCGTAGCGCCCGCGATTCAGGAAAAAGTAACATTAAGTTTGAAGGACGTCGAATGGCGCCAGGCGCTGAATCTCGTCGTCGAACGCGCGGGATGCGTCGTTGTTAACGTTTCCGCGAATTTGATCCGTATCGAGAAACCGCCGCGCGTTCACATCGCGTTTCAGAATGTTGATATTCGCGAAGTCATCGACGTGATTGCTAAGATTGGAAGTGCGAACGTCGTGGTGTCGCCCGACGTCAAAGGAACTATCAATATTCGATTGCGCGACCAGCCCTGGCGCGACGCGCTCGAAGCAGTTGTTAAGACTCTCGGTTTTGCTATTGTTGAAGAAGATCGCGGAATTCTGCGCGTTGTCGCGCGCGAAGCGCTGAAGGAACAGTTAGAAACGCGCGCGTTCCAATTGAAGTATTTGCGGCCTGCCGGATTGTATCGGCCCAAAATAACAACTGGTTACACCGTCGGCGATCCGAAGCCGGTGGGCGATCCCGTGAAGGAATTCCGCTTGCTCGATGCGCTCAAGAAAGCATTAACAAAGGAAGGAAAATTAGATTACATCGATCGCGGTAATGCAATTATTGTAACAGATATTCCTCCCGTCATTCGCGAGATCGATAAAATAATAACAGTTCTCGACGTTGAACCGCGCCAGGTTTTTGTTGATGTTAAGTTTGTTTCGACGGTCAATACAGATATCTTTGATTTTGGCGTCGACTACGGCGCGCAGGGCCCTGTTGTTACTGCAAGCGGAGGCCAGGTGCCAATCGAGATTCCGTTCAAACTCGGCAACGGCGGATTCGAAGATGATATATTAGTTACGAACTCGTTTAATAATGGTCCGTTCCCGCTCACGGGTGTGGTTCCAGGGACAAATGTTAGTGCTACAGTTATTCCCGACACCATTTTCGGCGCGTTATCCTTTACGCAGGTTTCCGCGGCGCTAAGACTACTAAAACGTGACGTGCGAGGTGAAATACAACAATCGCCACGCATTATTTGTTTAGACGGTGTTCCCGCGACCATTTTTGTCGGCGAAGAAGTGCCGTACGCTCAGGCTCGCACCGAGCAGGGGCAATCGGGCGGATTACAATTATCCATTGAAGAGGCGGACAAGAGCCCCGTTTCGACGGGCTTTCAATTGTTAGTAACGCCGCACCTCATCCCGGGAACCGACCGCGTTATTCTTGATATTATTCCGAAGCAACAGTCGCTGTCGGGTTCGGCAGGCCCGCCTCAGGCGCCGACCGGATTTGAAGTATTCACCGTCGGTGGATCGGGCCAGATCGGTTCGATCGCGCTGCCGCGCGTTTCTTCGAGCACGATCGCGACAACGATGCTTCTCGAAAACGGTCAGACCGCGGTGATCGGCGGCCTTACAACCGATAGCAAGAGCGAAACGGTTAATAAGATTCCGCTCCTCGGCGACATTCCGTTCATGGGCTGGCTTTTCAAATCGACGTCGACGTTTAATGATCGCCGCACGCTGATTGTATTAGTAACTCCCACGATCATTCGTTCGCCGAGCGACACCGCCGACGAAATTCAACGCGTCCTCGACGAGCAGCAAAAGAACATGCAATCGGAACTCGACAAGCTTTTCGGCGATGCTACAGATACCAAACGATCTGGCCCGGAAAACGCGTCGATTTCGAAAAAGTAAACTTCATCTCACAATTATTCTTTAGAGATACTGCGCGGATCGTTTAAGCTCCGCGCAGTATTTTTATATCCCGGCCGTGGTACCCGGAACACTCAATCCAGGACAATCCTCGCCGGGAGACGGGGGCAAAGGATCCGAAGGCGCAAACAAACGCACAACTCGGTACCGGCTCCGCATCTCCTACCGCAAGCGGGGTGATCTCCGCTTACTATCGCATCTCGATCTCGTGCGCACCTTTGAACGAGCGCTCCGAAGATCCCAACTACCAATCGCTTTTTCCGAGGGCTTCAATCCTCGGGTCCGAATGTCGTTCCCCGGCGCACTGTCGACGGGCCTGGAATCTGAAACAGAACAATTCGACATCTGGCTAATGGAATCGATTGAGCCCTCAATTGTTGGGAATCGTCTTCGTGAAATGCTGCCGGCAGGCCTCGATCTGTTGGATACCCAAAATGTTACAAATGGGTTTCCGCAGACTGTGCCTGGGCAAGCGTCTTTGTGCCGTTACGAGCTTCGAAGCGCAATTGAGATTCCGTTGGCGCCAAGCCTTCGGGATGTACTTGAGCGAGAGGAAATGCAGGAATTTCGAGGCAACTATCACCTGCTTCGATACAGCACGGAACGCGTACTTTTAGTTTGGAATACAGCACACGGTGGCAGTACGAGTCGATTGCGCGATCTGGTCGCGATCCTCGAAATGGCCGAGCCGGGTGTGGCACCATTACGGATCTGTAAACTCCCGTCGGAACCCTCAGACCTACTCTTGGAGTGGACGACGGATGACAGCACACGACAACTTCCCGAACAATCAAGACACCCCGGTCAATCAAGACGACCGGGTAAGCGGGCGCCCGAACGAATTCGTTCAGGACACACCCCAGACCAACCCTCCCCAAACACAACAGAACTTCAGCCTCCCATTCGAGAAACGCCCAGCGCCACCCCGCCGGGAATACTCGGTGGGAAACCCAAACCCGCCGAGCACAAGTCCGAGCGGAGAGAACGCGGACCTGAGTCCGAACGAAGCGCCTAGCAGTACTTCACCGCAGAACGACGACAGTCAGTTCGAGTACGACGCAAACGGCAGGCGCAGACGGCGACGGCGAGGAGGCCGCGGACGCGGTCGCCAACAACGGCCCGATAGACCCGTTCGAAATGCAGTTGGTGCCAAGGCTCATGGCATCCCACTCTCCCCTGAATTGTTAATGCCCGTGGGTTCGCCGGAGGCAGATGAGTCTGCATCCGATGCAGATTCCGCAGATGATACAGAAGTGTTCGATGCCGACGGCGACGCTGGAACGCGCGCATTTGTTGAATCTGGCAAGGGTGAATCCGGCGACGACGATTCCGAAGACGGAGATGAAGACGAAGTTATAGAAATCGCGCGCGACAGCGCTGACTCCGAAGGGATGGAGTCGGACGAAGTGCGCGGCCGCGACGTCATGTTAGTAAACGCTTCCGAACAGGAAGAGTTAAGAATCGCCGTGCTCGACGAGCGCAACGTCCTCGAAGAATTGTATGTTGATACAATTGCGCGGTCGTCGGTCCTCGGCAATATTTACAAAGGCCGGGTTGTTAACGTTGAACCGTCGATTGGCGCCGCTTTTATTGATTTTGGAATTGGTAGAAACGGATTCTTGCACGCGTCCGACGTGCTCGCGGCGTACGGCGATCCCGCGTTCGAATTAACAGATCTTCCGCTCGCGAAAGCGGGCGAAGACGAGGGGCCGGAAGCCGTTCGCGCCGTGGTTGAAGACTCCGACGAGCGCAAGGTGCGGCCGCCCGGCGATTCGCATCGCGACCGAAAGTCGATTGCGGATCTGTTACATCGCGGCCAGGAGGTCGTCGTCCAAGTTACAAAAGACGGCATCGGACTCAAAGGTCCGACGCTCACAACGTATATATCTATTCCTGGCAGATCGTTAGTGTTGATGCCGAGCCTGCCGCGTTGCGGCGTCTCTCGGAAAATTAGCGATGAGAAGGAACGCCGAAGACTCAAGAAAATCCTGCTCGACATCGTTCCCGATCCGAACCTCGGATTTATTGTTAGAACCGCCGGCGAAAACCGCACCCGCGGCGAACTGCAGCGCGACCTCGATTATTTGATGAATTTGTGGGACGTGTTCAAGAAGCGATTAGTAGCGAGCCGCGCGCCGATTTTAATGTATGAAGAAAGCGATTTGTGCATTACCACGATGCGCGACATTTTCTCGCCGTCGATCGGACGCGTCGTCGTCGATTCCGAGCCTGTTTACAAAAGAATGCGCGAATTCTGCGAGCGAATCATGCCGCGCTACGCGGAGCGTTTTGAATTTTGGACGGAGCCGACGCCGATTTTCCATCGCTACAGCGTCGAAGCGGAATTCCAGAAGTTATTTTTACGAAAAGTAACATTAGCGAACGGATCATCGTTAGTGTTCGATCAAGCCGAAGCCCTCGTCGCGATCGATGTTAACTCTGGAAAAGCGCGGCAGGAAAGCGACCTCGAAGAAACGGCGTACCGTACAAATATGGAAGCGATCCCCGAAATCGTGCGGCAGATTCGGCTGCGCGACCTCGGCGGAATTGTAGTCGTCGACTTTATTGATATGATGGAGCCGCGGCATCGCAGGCAGGTTGAAAAGGCGTTCCGCGACGCGATGCGTAATGACAGAGCTAGAATTAAGATTGGGCGAATCTCACAATTCGGATTGTTAGAATTGACGCGACAGCGTCTCGGCCCGGGATTGCAACGATCGCTTTTCCAGCCGTGCACTGCGTGCGGTGGCGCCGGATATGCTAAGACTCCGGAAGCGATGAGCCTCTCGGTGTTGCGCGAAGTGACGGCCGCGGTTCGCAAAAAAGGATTTGCTACAATTGAGGTTGCCGTCCACCCCGACGCGCTGCACTACCTCGTCAACGTCAAACGCGAGAATTTGTATCATTTAGAAGAACGCAGCGGCAAAAACATCATTGCAGTTGGTGATCAGCGTCTCGGGCCCGGCGAAGTTCGTTTCCGTTACCTCACGGTTGAAGGCCGCGAAACCAAGCCCGTCTCTAGCTAATCCCCAGATTTCGTCGAGCGGCATCGGGTTCACCCGTTGCGCGGAGGCCGCGACTGCGGTTGAATCCTCGCCCTTTTTTACAAACCGATGCCGCGAAACCTTCGACCCGCACACGCTCAGAGTGAGGTCGCCGCCGTGATTTTGGCGGCGGGCCGCGGCACACGCATGAAGTCGCGGACCCCCAAAGTTTTATTTGATGTATGCGGCCGTTCGATGCTCGCGCATGCCGTCGACGCCGCGAGCGGAGTGAACCCGAGCGCAATTGTTATTGTCGTCGGGCATGGACGCGAAGAAGTGATGAACGCGTTTGGCGATCATAACAATAAGAATTTAGAATTTGTAACACAGGATCCGCCGCGCGGCACGGGCGACGCCGTAAAAGTAGCAATGAAATCCGTGCCCGCGAGCGCGGACGTTGTATTAGTTACGTACGCGGACATGCCTTGCCTCACGCCGGAAACGTTACAAAAACTGATTGATAAACTTCCGCCGGGCGGCGTGACGTTATTAACAGTTACGCGCGAAGAAGCCCACGGATTCGGGCGCATCCTGCGCGACCCCGACGGCGGATTTGTAGGAATCCGCGAAGAGAAGGATTGCTCGCCCGAGGAGCGCGCGATTCGCGAAGTTAACGTTGGAGTCTATGCATTCGACCGGCAGGCGCTTGCGAACGCGCTGCCGCGCATCCAGCCGAATAATGCACAACGTGAATATTACTTAACGGACGCAGTGTTAGAAATCGCGAAGCACGGCGGGCTCGTTCGAGTTGTAGAAATTGAAGATGAGTCCGAGTCGATGGGCGTCAACTCGCTCTCGGAACTCGCGATGGCTAAGAATATCTGGCAGGAGCGAATATTAGACTACCATTTGGCGAACGGCGTTGCGATTGAAGATCCGGCAACCACAATTATCGACGTGGACGTCGAAATCGGCGCCGGAACTCGAATCTATCCATTTTCCGTTCTGCGCCGCGGCATCAAGATCGGCGAGAATTGTGAAATTGGCCCTTTTGCGCATTTGAGAATGGACGCCGTCATCGACGACACCGCGAAAGTTGGTAATTTTGTGGAAGTTAAGAAAAGCACGCTGAAGCGCGGCGTCAAGGCGATGCATCTTGCTTATATTGGAGATGCTATAATTGGCGAGAATGCTAATATCGGCGCGGGCACGATTACTGCGAATTATGACGGAAAAAACAAATGGCAGACCGTCGTCGGGGCGCGCGCGTTCATCGGCAGCGGAACCGTATTAGTAGCTCCGTCGAGCGTGGGCGACGACGCGATCACAGGCGCGGGCTCGATTGTAACAAAAAAGACGATTCCCGCGGGAGAAGTTTGGGTCGGCGTTCCCGCGAAACGGTTTAGTAGTAATGACAAAACGAGCGGCGGAGCCGGATCTGTAAAAACTAAAAAAACGGCGGCCACGAAAAGTACAATTCGAAAGAAACTAAAGGTGAATACGAAATTGGTAGCGGCGGCGAAATCCGCGAAGGGCAAACGTGGCCGCTAGAGAACGAAACAATACCGACGAGCACCAGCTCACCGCCGACGAAAGGGATCGTTTCCGTATCTTTACCGGACGCGCGAACAGCGCGCTTGCCGAAAAGATAGCTAAAGAACTCGGCACGAAACTCGGCGATTTGTATATTAACGATTTTCCCGACGGCGAAATTGATATTAAGGTTAACGAAGACGTTCGCGGCAGAGACATCTACATCGTGCAGCCGACGTGCCCGCCGGTGAATCAAAGCATCGTTGAATTGTTATTAATGATCGATTGCCTGCGGCGCGCGTCCGCCGACCGCATTACCGCGGTGATTCCTTATTTTGGTTACGCGCGAAAAGATAGAAAAGACGAAGGACGCGTTCCGATCAGCGCCAAAGTGATGGCTAATATTATTACGGAAGCGGGCGCGGATCGCGTACTTTCCGTCGACCTGCACGCGGCGCAGATTCAGGGCTTTTTTGATATTCCGGTGGATCATTTATATGCAAAGCCCGTTCTGATTTCACATTTTCGAAAATTAATATTAGATAATCCGGTCGTCGTTTCGCCCGACGTCGGCGGCGTCAAAATGGCGCGCGCGTATAGTAAAGATTTGAACGCCGATCTCGCGATCGTCGACAAACGCCGCGTGAATGCTAAAGAAACGGTCGTCGAGGCCGTCATCGGCGATGTGAGCGGAAAGACAGTGTTAATTGTAGATGATATGATTTCAACGGGCGGATCGATCGCCGAGGCGTGCCGAATTGTTAAGAAATTCGGCGCAAAGAAAGTTTATGTCGGCGCGACGCACGCGGTTCTTTGCGGACCCGCGCACGAACGCCTCGCGAATTCGGGCGCGGAGCAGATTTTCTTAACAGATACGATTCCGTGCCCGAACCCTCCCGCTAACGTTAAGATTGTTTCGATCGCGCCGCTCCTCGGGCAGGCGATTCTTAGAATTTACCGTTCGCAGTCGGTGAGCGACTTATTTAACGAAGGAAAGAACGGCAAGAAATAAGTAAAATTACAAATACGATTCTTACAAAAATTTATAAAACAAAAAACTGATTCTTAAACAAAAAGTTACCCATGAAAGCCGACATTCTTAAAGTTACAACACGACAACCTAAAGGTTCCAAATCCGCCAACCGCGTTCGCAAAGAACGCAACGTTCCCGCCGTTCTCTACGGTGGCGGCAAAGAAACCGTTCACGTTTCCGTTCCGCTCGAGCCGTTCGAATTGTTAATTCGAAAGCACAAGCGCGTTCTCACGCTCGACGTCGCGGGATCGCAGGCTCTCGCATTTTTAAAGGAAGTTCAGCACGACGCGCTCGGTGACACGATACTACATATCGATTTCCTTCGCGTTGACGAGAAGAAGCGAATGACCGTTCGCGTGCCGCTCAATTTCGTCGGACATCCGAAGGGTCTTTCGAACGGCGGCGAATTCGTTCACCCGCTCAGCGACGTCGAAGTCGAATGTTTACCAACGCAAATTCCTGAGTCGATCAAAGTTGTTATTGATCATTTAGATATTGGAATGTCGCTTCACGCTAAGGACGTCTCGCTTCCCGAGAACGTGAAGCTTATTACAGATGGCGAAATGATCGTTGCGACCGTCCACTTGAAGGGTCTCGAACCGGTGGCCGCCGAAGGCGCAGTCGAACCCGGACCTGCCGAGCCGGAGCGCATCGCGAAGCCGGTTGCGGATGAAGCTGACGCGGAGGCTAAGAAAGAAAAGTAAACTTGCCCTTTGGCCGGCTCTTCCTAAACTGTCCCGCCCAAAAGTTGTAACCCCCCAAAGTTGTAACGTTGTGTGCCTAATACTCGAATTGTAGTCGGCCTCGGAAATCCGGGGCCGGAATATCGCGGAACGCGCCACAACGTCGGATTTGAAGTCATTGAACGGCTCGCCCGCGAGGTCGGCGTTCGATTCGAACGATTCCGCCAACGCGGCGATTCCGGCAAACCGCTCGGAAAAATCGCGGAAGATACAATTCGCGGGTTCGCTCTCGTTGAACCTTCAACATTTATGAATTTGAGCGGCGTCGCCGTTGCGGCGGCCCGCGATCGTTATGATTCGCTTCCGGGCGAAATTGTAGTTGTCTGCGATGACTTCAATTTGCCTTTAGGCCGGATTCGCGTCCGGCCCAAAGGAAGCGCCGGCGGACATAACGGTTTGAAATCAATCATTGCTTCCCTTGCTACAGATGAGTTTCCGCGCGTCCGGATCGGACTCGGCGGCTCGCCTGGAAATTGGGAGGATTTTGTTCTTTCTACTTTTACGGCTGAGGAACGCGAAACGGTTTTAAACGCCGTGACGCGCGTGTCCGACGCGCTCGCGGCTTGGTGTGTCAAAGGTGATTTCGATCAACTAATGAATATATTAAATGCCGCACCACCCGATCAATCCTAGCTTTAAAATTATAACTGTTCTTTAATAATTAAATTCGCGGGTTTTTCTTAGTATTGAAAAATGCTATGAAAATCAAATATTTTTGCCGTTGCTGTTCGTCCGCGCGAATGGAAACGGCGTCACCGAGGTTTTGCGGCGATGCTTACAATAGAATCGCTAACAAAATCTCCCTCGTAGAACGTGAAGGTTTCTTCGCGTTTTAACAAAGGATCCGTTCGGTAATATTCATGGCTATCAATTTGTATGAAGGCATGTTCCTCCTGGACAACCGGGAGGCGAAAAAAGGCTTCGAAGCCTGCCGCGATCGTGTCGCGGGATTAATAACAAAACACGGCGGCACGCCGCGCGTGGTTCGCAAATGGGACGAAAGAAAGATCGCGTTTGAAATTAAGAAACAAAAACGCGCGACTTATATGCTTTCCTATTTTGACGCGCCTCACGACTCGATTAGTAAAATGGAGCGCGACGCGCAATTATCTGAAGTTATTATCCGTTGTTTAATTGTAACAGCGACGGCCGTTCCTGAAAAAGTGATGGAAGAACCTCTCGATGCGTCGATCGCGCCGCAAGTCGAAGGCCTCCCCGAAACGGTTGACGCGGTTGATCCTGAATTAATAGAAGAAGAAGCGGCCGTTGCAGCCGTCGCGAAGGAGATTGTTTAACATGGCCTACAGCCACTCTCGTTCCAATAGTAATAATAATAATTTTCGCAACGAAATGGCGGAAGCCGGCATCGGCATTCCGGCCGCGGGCGGCGGGCGTTTTCGTAAATTCAGCGGCGGTGCGCCGCAGCGCGAATGCGACGATGTTAATGATCCGATTGATTACAAAAACCTCCCGCTGCTTCATAAATATTTGACGCCGCAGGGAAAGTTACAATCGCGCAAGCGAACGAAGTATTGCGCTCAGTGCCAGCGACAACTGGCGGCAGCGGTCAAGCAGGCGCGATTCGTCGGATTGCTTCCCTACGTCGTTTGACCCTCACAAATTATAACTGATAATCAATAACTGATTATTTCTAACTTTATAAAATTCAATAATTAAAGGATTCCAATGCCAGATTTAGAACTCATACTACAAATGGACGTCGATCCGCTCGGCAAGATGGGCGACGTTGTTAAAGTTACGCCGGGCTACGCGCGCAATTATTTGTTACCTCGCCGCATCGCGGTGCGCGCCGACGCCGAAAATTTAAAACGCGTCACAAAGCTAAGAAAACAGCGAGCGGCCGTCGAGGAAAAGCGCGTCACCGAAGCGAAGGAACTCGCAGCGCGAATTGCAGCCACCGAAATTTCCATCGAAGCGGCGACGACCGAGACCGGCCAATTGTATGGTTCGGTCGGCGCTCGAGAAATTACAACTGCGCTCGCGAAGTCGGGAATCAAAGTTGACGAACGATCCGTTCGCCTCGACCACGCGCTGCGCGAACTCGGCGTGTTCCCGGTAAAGATACATTTACGCGGCGATATCTCGGCAGAACTGAAAGTTTGGATTGTCGAGGCCAAGAAGTCGGAGTAGTCAGCGAACGATCGTCCCCGCGTTTTCCGAGTTCTTAAGAATCGGCGCGGGGCGATTGTTTCAAACATCCGCTCTTTGTTAGTAATGTCGCGGCCCCGGCCGCGAGCGGATTGAAGTTATTTTAATAATCACCGCAGAGAGCTTTGAAAGATCGTGGCGATTTGCGGCGCCCGCGGATAGAAAACGCCACCCCTTTTGCAATGGAGCCCGTAGGCAGTTAGACCGTGAACACGATTGCTACAGATAATCGCCGCCGTTTGGCCGACCCCGACGCAGAAGCCGCCGTGCTCGGATCCATTCTCGTAGACCCGCACGATCGCGAAACAGTTCACGACGTCTTTGAGATTCTGAGTCCTGACGATTTTGATGATAAACGCCACGAAAGGATATTTCGCGGAATTCGTACAGTTTGGGATCAGGGATACGCGGTTGACTTTGTAACAGTTGGCGACGAACTCGATCGATCTGATAATTTAAGATTGGCAGGCGGCCGCGAGTATTTGCAAACCCTCACAGACCGGGTGCCAACATCGACGAATCTGCTGCGCCACTCGCAGATCGTTCGAGACTATTCTGTATTGCGACAATTAAATCTCGTCGGAAATGAAATAACAGAATTATCAAAAAACCCGCCGCCGACCGAAGACCAGGGCGGCGTCCGCGGATTATTAGATATCGCGGAAAGTAAAATATTTGAAATCGCGAATCGTGAACAATCGGGAACGATGCGCGCGATGAAAGATCAGTTAACTCCGGCGATGGAGCGAATTATGAAGATTCGCGACCGCTCCGCGCGCCACACGGGAATTGAAACCGGATTCTTTGATTTAGATGATTTAACAACTGGATTTCAGCCGGGCCAGCTCGTGATCGTCGCGGGGCGCCCCGGAATGGGCAAAACGGCGTTCGCGCTGAATGTTGCTGTTAACGCGGCGACAAGCTACTTAAATCCGAGCGGCGGCCGTCCGAAAATCGGCGTCGCGCTTTTTAGTATGGAAATGGGATCTGATGAATTAACAAATCGGATTCTGTGCTCCGACGCGGGCGTCGACTCCCATGCGCTGCGAACGGGCCGGCTGCCCACGGAACAATTATCTTATCTTTCCGACGCCGCGGGCCGCCTCTCGCAGGCGAATGTTTGGATTGACGATTCCGCGACGCAAACGCCGTTTACTATTCGCGCGCGCGCGCGCCGGTTGAAGGCTCGCGGAGAATTAAATTTAGTCATTGTTGATTATTTACAATTAATCACGGCGCCCGGACACGAGAACCGCGTGCAGGAAATTTCGTCGATCTCGCGATCGTTAAAATCGCTCGCGCGCGAACTGCGCGTTCCCGTCATTGCATTATCACAATTAAACCGCAGCACGGAAAAGGAAGAGCGCCGTCCGCGCATGGCCGACCTTCGCGAATCGGGCTCGATCGAGCAGGACGCGGACGTTGTTCTTTTGTTATATCGCGAGGAAGTTTACAAAAGAACCGAAGACAACGCCGGCAAAGCCGAACTGATTATTGCAAAACAGCGCAACGGCCCGACCGACACCGTAATGTTAGCATTCGACAGCGCGTCCACCCGTTTTCGCAATCTTGCTTACGGGCGCGGAGAGTAAGTTTGCGGTTTTTACAATTGATGACGTTTTTGGAATTGATAACAAAGCCGCGGTTGAAGGCGCTCGCAATTTTTGCGGCGGCCTTCATCGGAATCGCGGCGATCGGCCAGGCGGCCCCGAACGGCGTTTTTGTTAGATTCCAAGACGCGCAGCAACCGAGGCCGGATGATATCAATACCGGCGAGGTGATCGAAGCAAGAGTCGAAGGAAATCTTGCGTATCAGGAGCAACAGATCCTCGATTATTTGGATATTAAGATTGGAAAATTGTATAATTCTCAAACCGTGCGCGCTGGCATCCAGGATTTGTGGCGCCGGCTGCGCGTGCGCGTCGAGGAAATTCGCACCGAACCCGTTTCGCCCGGCGTTCCGAATTCCGCGCTTCGCGTTTATGTTAGAATCGCGGAGACGGCCTCGGCGAATTTGTTAGAAATACGCGGAAATCTTGAATTTACACAAAAAGAATTGTTAGATGCGATCAGCGTTCCGGCGGGCGGAAATCTCGACGCGCTCGAAGCACAGCGCGTCGCGAGTGAAATGCAACGATTCTACCGCGATCGCGGCTACGGATTCGCCGACGTCAGAGTTAAGATCGACTCGGAAAATCATAAAGCTATTTATGAAGTTATGGAGGGCCCGCTTGTACGAATTCGATCGATTGAATTCTCCGGCGAAAAGGCCATCCCCGCGAGGACGTTTCTCGGTTTTGGTAAACATCTCACGACGGCGATGGACCTCCACGGAAAGTTTCTATTCTTTCGCGGAAGTGAATTTTCGGAAAAGAAGCTTCGCCAGGATCTCGTCGCTATTCGTAAATTATACAGAAACGAAGGTTATAAAGACGCGGTCGTCGAATGTTTACCTCCGCGCTACTCCGACGACGGCGCGCTTGTTGATTTAACAATTCTGATCGACGAGGGTCCGCTGTATCGCGTCGGATCGATCGACGTGACGGGAGTGCGCGCGTTTAAGAAAGAAGAGATTCTTAGTAAGGTAAAATTAAAACCCGGCGATCCTTATACTCTTGAAGCGGTGATGTCCGACTTCCGCGCCATTCAACGTTTCTACGGCGAGAACGGTTTTCCGCGGCACGCGTCGCTCACGGATTCATGGGAATTCCAGCGGCCGCCGAGCGAAAGTTATTATGAAGATGAAAACGAAGCGCTCGTCGACGTTGTGTATATAATTGGTGAGAATTCGCCGAAGCGCATTCGTGATATTAAGATTATTGGAAACCGTGAAACGCAGGAGCGCATCATTCGGCGCGAGTTTACATTTTTCCCCGGCGAGCAGGTGAATCAGTTTGAAATTGAACGTTCGATACAAACATTAGAAGCATTACAATATTTCGACGCGGCCGCGGGAAGTTCAGAATACCGATTTGTAGATACGCCCGATCCCGCGTGGAAAGACATCGAAGTGCAAGTTACAGAAGGGCAGACCGGCGCGTTTCTATTCGCGGGCGGTATCAGTTCGAACGACGGCCCGTTCGTCCAGGTTGGATTTACAAAACGCAATTTTGATATAGCAAATACTCCGACTTCCATTGGTAACGCAATTCCCGAAATTGTAGACGGCACCGCGTTCGGCGGAGCCGGGCAAGAATTTGCAATTTCGCTCGCGCCCGGTTTGGAATTATCACAATTCGACGTGCGCTTCACGGAGCCCGACCTCTTCGGCGATCATATTAAACGCTGGTATTTCAACGCCGATCTTTATTTTCGCGTGCGGCGGTTCGATTCGCATCGCGAAGACCGTTTCGGTCAGCAGTTAACATTAGGAAAATCATTATCTAAACATTGGGCGATCGACGGAACATTAAGAAACGAAGCGATAACAATTACCGATCTTGACATTTCCGCGCCGTCGTTATTGTTTGATCAGCGCGGCACTCACGATTTGCGATCATTAAGATTCGGCGTTTCGTATCGTGACGTCGACCAACCCGTCGAGCCGCGAAACGGATTTCAAGCGCGGCTCGAACAGGAATCCGCCGGCGGCCCGGTCGGCGGACAATTTGATTTTCAAAAATCAACACTACTATTACGAAAGTGGCTGCCGCTTGGTATCAATAGCGATGGACACGCGCACACAATGTTATTAACTGGCCGCGGCGGTCTTGCATTCGAGCAGGGCAGCGGCCAAAGCGTTCCTTATTCTGAGCGATTTTTCCTTGGCGGCGAAGGAACGATTCGCGGCTTTTCGTATCGTGGCGTCGGGCCCGTCGATCTTGATACTCCGCTCGGCGGCCAGGCGTTTTATGTAGCAACTGCGGAGTATCGATTTCCGCTGCTCGCAACGCGGCTTCCGGGCCGCGATGAAGAGATGGAAGTTTTCCGCGGAGTTATCTTTACTGATTGGGGCGCGGTCGGACTCCGAGCGAGCGACGACGACCTGTATAAAGTTCGTTCAAGCGTTGGCATCGGCGTCCGTATTCGAATTCCATTCTTACCGCAACTGCCGATCGCGATTCACCTCGGCGTTCCGTGGCTGCGCTATGATACAGATGAACTGCGCGCTCTATCATTTACAATCGGGCAGTTCTAACAATCTGAAAATTAGCAATCCGAAGAAACAAATCGTTACATCATTCTTTACATACAACATGACCCAATTTACAGGCCGGCGTAATTTTCTTTCGAATGCACTTGCTATCGGAGCCGTTGGAGCGGCGGGCGCGGCCGTGGCGTCGCCCGCGTCGGCGAGTTCAACGCAAGGCCCGCCAGCGAAGCATCGTTTTGTAAATATTAATAAAATTGTATCCAAATGGGATTACATCACGCGGCAGCAGGACGAATTTGAGAAAGAGTTCGGCCAGAAGATGGAACAGTTGCAAACGCGCCAAACGGAAATTCAAAAGAAGCGCACGGCACTCGCGGAATTGTTAAAAACCGGCTCCAGCGCCCAAACGCGCGACCAGGAACGAACCATAACAATAGCAACCGGAGAATTAGAATACGATTTGAAGCAACTCAAAAATGAAAGCACGGAACGCCGCGTTCGAATCCTTCTTGCGGCTTATCAACAAATCCAGGAAGTCGCAGGAAAGTGGGCGCAGCAGAATAAAGTTGACGCATTATTTGTAGTACAGGAAGACGATCCCGCGGATCAAGATTTAGTAAAGCGCTTCGAGCGCGCAAGCGTCCGCCAGGTTCTTTGGTATTCGCCGGAATTGGATGCTACAGAAGAGATACTAAAACTTTTGCAAGCGTCCGCCGGCCCCGTTCCCGCCGTGGCGTCGCGACCCGCGACGCCTCCCGACAAGAAATAATTAATACAATCAAAACTGTTGCTTCGAAGTTTATTTAGCTTTTGAAGTTATTCATATATCGCAGTGCCCCGTAATCCCTGTGCCTCGTAATCAACGAACGATTCGCAATCCGTTTGAGATAACGGGCGTCGGCCTGCACAGCGGAAAGAATATTAAAATGCGCGTGCAGCCCGCGCCGGCGGGCAACGGCGTTGTATTTCATAGAACGGACCTGCCCGATTCACCCGAAGTTCCCGCGCGCGCCGATTCGATTACACATTCCCAGCGGCGTACGACGCTAAAAGTAGGAAACGCGGAAATTGATACAGTCGAGCATTTGTTAGCTTGTTGCCACGCGCTTGGAATTGATAATGTTAGCGTTGACCTCGACGGCCCCGAAGTGCCGGGCGTCGACGGTTCGGCGCGAATTCTTGCGGACCGTCTCGTCGAAGCGGGAGTGCAGGAGCAGCGATCGGAAAAGAAAGTATTTACAATTATGGAGCCGATTGCGGTGCGCGACCGCGAAACTTCGCTCGTCGCGTATCCGCAGGATTCAGGATTAACAATACAATATTTGGGCGAATTTAAGTTTCCCGGAATTCAATCACAAAACTTTTCGTGCAGAGTCGACGCGCAAACGTTTATGAATGATATTGCGCCGGCGCGGACGTTTTGCCTGGCGGATGAAGTTGAAATGTTACGTTCGGCGGGACTTGGAAAAGGCGCGAGCCCCGAAAATACAATTGTATTAAATCCGAACGAGCCTCCGTCGTTCCGAATCCCCGACGAGCCCGTGCGCCACAAAGTATTAGATTTAATTGGAGATTTGAGCTTGGTCGGCGCGGATTTGAATGCTCATATTGTAGCATCGCGAAGCGGACACTCGCTCAACCAAGAATTAGTCAAGAAAATCGTCGACGACATGCGTCTGCGCGAAGACTCGGGCGAAATCAAGCCGCCATCTTTTGTTGATATTCGCGAAATCCAGGCGGTGCTGCCGCACCGGTATCCGTTTTTGTTAGTAGACCGCGTGATCGAACGCGATGGCTACAGAAGAGCGGTCGGCCTAAAAAATGTATCTATTAACGAACCGTTCTTCCAAGGGCACTATCCCGGCAATCCGATCATGCCGGGAGTTTTAATTCTGGAAGCAATGGCACAATTAGCCGGAGTTTTATTGTTAAGAAGACTCGAGAACACCGGCAAGCTCGCGGTGATGTGGGCGATTGATCGCGTGAAATTGCGCGGTGCGGTATTTCCGGGCGACCAGCTGCGGCTCGAAGTTGAAACATTAAGATTCCGCGAGAATGTCGGAAGCGTGTACGGAAAGGCGATGGTCGCGTCGAAGCTCGTCGCGGAAGCACAATTTACATTTACGATGCGCGAACCTTAATGATGGCTGAACCTATCAAAAAACTGCGCGCGGCCGTGATCGGCGCGGGACACCTCGGCAAGATCCACGCGCGGATGTATCATGAAATTCCGGAGGTCGACCTCGTCGGCATTGTTGACGTTCGCCGCGAACGCGCGGATGCGCTGGCTCAAATGTATCAAACGACGGGTTACGCTACGGCCGACGAAATTGTAGCAAACGTCGACGTCGTATCTGTAGCAACTACGACGAGCCATCATGCGGCGATCGCGACGCCGTTACTAAAAAAGGGAATTCACGTTTTAGTTGAAAAGCCAATCTCAGCGACGCTTGCGGAAGCCGACGCGATGCTCGCCGCCGCGCGCGAAAAAAATGTAGTATTAACAGTTGGCCATTCGGAACGCTTCAATCCCGTCGTACTCGCGGTTGCCGAGATGGCGCTGCGTCCGCGTTTTGTTGAAATTCACCGCCTCGCGCCGTTTTCGTTTCGTTCGCAAGACGTCGGCGTCGTGCTCGATTTGATGATTCACGATCTCGATCTGTTGCTTCGAATTGTTAATTCACCGATTGTTGACGTTGACGCCGTCGGCGGCTCGGTGTTTACAGATTCGGAAGACATTGCTAACGCTAGAATTCGATTCGCGAATGGTTGTGTTGCAAATCTCACGGCGAGCCGCGCGTCGCTGGAGCCGCTTCGTCGAATGCGTTTTTTCGCGCCGGATGGTTATATATCAATTGATTTACAAAAACGGTACGCCTTATTAGTAAAGAAGGGCCCTCGCTACGATTCGGAGCGCGGCCGGCTCGCGGAGCTCGATCCGGCGAAGATGCCCGACCCGCGCGCATTTGTTTTGACGGGACTTCTTGATATTCGCGAAGTCGCGAGCCCAGCCAACGAGGAACCGTTAAAAGCTGAAATTCAGGCGTTCCTCGCGGCGGTGCGCGGCGAATCCACCAATCCGTGCAGCGGCGAAGAAGGCCGTTTAGCACTCGACGCAGCACTACAAATCCTCGGAGCCATGGACCGCCATGCGTGGAGTGGTTAACATTCCATTTCGTGCCTGCAGCGAATCATTCAAATAGTAATATTGGCGGTGGCGGACCCGCGCGCCATCTCGTTTCGATCGATGATTTAACAAACGATGAAATCCGGGAACTTTTCGCGCTCGCCGACCGGATTAGTAATAATCCAAAAGAATTTGTAACAACGTGTACCGGTCATATTTTAGCAAGTCTTTTTTATGAAGCTTCGACGCGCACGCGGCTATCGTTTGAATCCGCAATGCAAAGACTCGGCGGGGGAGTTGTATCCGCGGCCGACATGCGCGCGTCTTCGGCGTCGAAGGGCGAATCGTTAGCAGATACGGTGCGCGTCGTCAGCGCGTACGCGGACGTTATTGTATTAAGACATCCGAAGGAAGGCGCCGCGGCCGTCGCAAGAAAATATGCGCACGTTCCAGTTGTAAACGCGGGCGATGGCAGCCACGAACACCCGACGCAGACATTGTGCGATTTATATTCTTTACAAGTAGAGAAAGGTAATATTGAAGGACTCGACGTCGTGCTCTCTGGCGATTTGAAGTATTCGCGCACGATCCATTCCTTTGCATTCGCGCTCGCGCGGTTCGGCGCAAACTTAGTATGTGCGCCGCAGCCGGGTTTCGAAATGCCCGATTATGTGATACATCGATTGCGCGAACAGTATCGAGTCGAGCCGCACCGCGTCGAAGTGCAAGATTTAGCATCGATCGCTCCGCAGATGGACGCGATGTACTTCACGCCCGAGCGCCCGCATCAATTATCATTATTTACAGATATTCGCGAAATTAACGTTAAGAAATTCGACGCGCTCTACGTCACGCGTCCGCAACGCGAGCGATTCTCCGACGAAGAGAAAAATAATAATTTTTATTTTAAAGTCGACCGAGCCGCGCTCTCCGGTAACAAATTTCGCGAAACTGTAGTGTTGCATCCGCTGCCGCGCGTCGACGAATTAAGTTATGATTTGGACGAAGATCCGCGCTCGATTTACTTTGAACAAGCGGCGCGCGGCGTTCCCGTGCGAATGGCAGTACTCGGCGTATTATTAGGAAAATTCCAGCTTCAGTCAAAACCCGCAGACGTTAACGAAAAATCATCGGCTTGTATTCGCGCGACACACGAATGTATAAATCAGAATTGTATAACTCATTCGGAACGCCGATACCTGATGCCGGAATTTGTATTAGTAAGCCGCGAACCGTTTCGCGTGCGATGTATCTATTGCGACAGCGAAAAACTGATTGAATTTGTCGGATGCGCAAGCACGCATCATTATCATTTGGCGAATTCGTCCGAAGTTTTAAGAATCAAAGCTGAAAATTTAGTAGCGTTCGGTTCCGAGGCCCAGGCGGGCACGGCGGGCTTCACGCTCGCGAACACGCGCGGCACGATTCACCATCCCGCCTGAAGGTTCGAAAATGCTCGCGAACTTCGCGGTGCCGCACGCCCGGAAAAGTTCTCCCCAATCAAGAAACGATAATTTACAATCACAGGTCCACTCAAAGCTCGGCCCGCGTGTTGCGATACCTCGTGCGCGCGGCCTCTGTCCTTGCCGCTGTCAAAACTAACTATGTCTCAAACTACGATGGCTAATTCGTTACGCGTCTTTCCGTATCTGGCGGCAAAACTGGCGGCAGCAAAAGGAATATTAACTTTAACCTCCGCGGTGCTAGCCGGAGTCGTTGCTGGATTTGGCGACGCGAACGCACAGGGGCCGAAGGCCGGGCAGCCAAATGATAATACTCCGAAGCCCGGCGTTTTCTTAAACGGACCGGTTCGTTTCGGAAGACTCGTAGACGTTTGGGCGCTTGACGCGATCGGCAACCCCGGCCCGATACTTAAGAAGAAGGGTGCGGCCCAAATTATTGATACATCCTTTCTGGATATGGTGGTTGGGGAAGCGATTGGAGTCAGCAAGACATTGGTAACAACCGTCGACCCGCCCGTTTCATTAACACTCCAGAACGACGCCGTTTCGGGCGCGACAATTTTAGTTTTAGGAGCGCAGTTTGAAAAATCGCCGAAGTCGCGCTTTCAATTAGCATTAAAAGAAATCACTACAGAACTCGGAACCGTGGCCGTCGGCAGCGTCAACGCGCTCCCGCCCTACTCAGTCGTGCCGCGCGACGCAGCAGTTGTATTAAACTTCGATCGCCCCTTGAACCCGAAGACGATTGGCCCTGAATCGATCCAGTTTTTTGTAGGAACCACTACCGCGTCGGGCCAGCTTCCGCCGTCGCCGTTTTCGGGACGCTACATTTGGAAGCCCGAACGTCCAAAAACAGTCATATTTGATCCCGCCGTTTCGGCTCTCGACGACACGCGAATCGGCGTCGAACTCGATCTTCACAATGTGGCGCCGTCAAAGAATCCTAATTTTAACCCGCAGATACTTCCGTTGAATCCGGCTGGCTTACCGATGAGCCTTTCGTCCACGACGTTTAACGCGGCGGTATTCATTCCTGCTCAATATAACATTATTGCCGGAGTTAATAGGATTTTGCTCGGACGCGACGGCACCGCGCTTGATACAAATAAGTCGCTTACGAAATTTAATCTCTCCGCCAGCGGCGCGGGTGAAGCCGGAATCGTCGGAGCGGTTCGCGTTTTCCGCTCGGGCGGTTCGATCGATGCTAATAAAGGGTTTCTCGCTGATCCGACTCTCCCGCAGCTTCTCGGGACGCAGCTTGTAACAATTCAACAAGTCAGTTCGTCGTCGCCGAACCCGAACGCGCCGAATGATTCGCGCCAGATTAAGTTTGTTTATAACAATACATTTTGCGATTTATCCATTCACATTGGCGACTCGTTCCAGCAGGGAAACACGTTCGCGCAGGTCGCGCAGGTTTTCCAAGACACGCTGACGGACGGCGATCCGAGCTACACCGTTGTTGTTAATTATCTTCAGTCCGGTTCTGTATTCAACGCAGTCGATCCGTCAATTGTAACAACGCCGTTTGCGCCCGCGCTCGTCGCGCAATCCGCATGTTTTGTATCGATGCTTCCGGCGCCGGTGGCATTCGGCGCGACCGTCACGGGCGTCGATCCGCAGGCAACATTTTTAGTGCGCTTCTCGAAGGCGATGGATTTTACAAATCTGAATCCGCTTCGGAATTTTGTTGTAGCGATCAACTCCGCGATAACAAATCCGCTGGTCGCCGGCAATTTCGACTTAGCTATTGGTAATATTATCCCGGCGCCCGATCTCAAGTCGGCGAAGTTCGTTCCTTACCTTCCGCTTCCGCATACGAACGGAACGACCGAAACATTAAGATTAATTTTCTCGGGTGGAACGGCGGGCATCTCCGACCTCGTCGGCAATACGCTCGACCTCGGCGCGACATCGTTAAATTATGTATTTCAATTAAACGCAAGCGCCGCGACGAACACGTCACGCAATTTAAGCATTCGTTACGATTCGCTGTTTGAAACCGGCGCGGCACAGAAGGTTTCCGGACAAGTATCAAAACCGTCTGCGACGGAAATCGGCGGACGCGCTCCCACGCACTTTTCCCGCGAAGCGGATGCTTCAAATGTTATGGTTGCCGCGATGGGCGCGCCGACGGTGGGCATCACGACTCCGTTCAGCGCGCTGGGCGCGCGGTTGCAAACTGTTTACAGAAACGTCGATGTTAATTTAACGGTCGGCGCAATTGATGAAATCGACCTTGATGTTGAGGGTTTGAGCTGGGCGCCGTTCTCCGGGCTTTTGAATACTTCGGATTTCTTCCAGCACATCCGAATTGATATGGCGCACAGTCTTATGTATCCCGACGAGCTCTGGAGCCCCGTTTCGGGGAATATGGTGTTTCCGGGATCTGGATTATTAGAAACGTCGTTTGATGCTAATGTTTTCCAAATTGCACAGCACCCGTCGGTCGCCGTTTACGAAGGTGTGTTTAGTTTAAATCCAAATTTATTATTTACCGCGTCATCAGGCACCGTTTGCGCTCCATTCCCGAAGTTTACAAAAACGTACACGTGGCGCGACTCGTCCTACGGCCCGTCCAAGGTTGGCGCGCCGGGTGGAGTGGGTGTTAACCCTGATCAGTACTTTTTGTTAACAACCGGCGCGACTCCAGGTCCTACGGCGCCCAATATTAACCGGCCCTGGGGCGCCGGCGCGGTTCCGTCGGTCGGCCTCCCGTTATTAGTAGATATGCGAATTTACCCGGCTGACGATCCGAACACGAAGGGTTTGAACGGATTCTTAGTCGTGGATGCGGCGCTCAATCTGGGCCCCGGCGTCGGTAAGAAACCTAACTTTTCCGTATGGTCCGAGGGCGGGCTCGATGCTAATTTTTCGGCGCATACTACAACTCCCGACGTCGCGCCGGACGGCGTGAACCCTGTCGGTGGTTATTTCCCTCCGGGTTCCACACAGGGGCCTCCGGGAACGAAGACGCCTCCGGGTGCTGCTAATTTTTACGTCGCCCGCCTCGACTTTGGCGTCAAGGTGTCGCGAGCTTACTCGCATTATTACGCGATAAGTACGGCCACTGTTACAAATCCGACGTTTAAGAATACAAATATACTGATGTTGCCGTCGGTTCAGCCCGCGAACACATCTGTAGTATTAAAATTCCGCGGCGCGGACAACTCAACCGGTCTTTCACTTACAGACGCCCGTTGTTTTGATGCGTACGGCGGGCTGTATGCAAATACTGCAATTGGGACCGCGATCGGCCAGATTCCACAGCCTTTGGTTGGCACGTGCTCGACCGGAGGCGTCACGGCGCCGTTCCCTGATAACAATTCAGACTCGCTGTTCACGCCGGACATTACATTATTAAACGGCAAGAAGTTTATCCAATTCCAATTTAACTTTATTGCCGATATTGTTAACAATGTGGGCCCGCGCGTGAATGCCCTCGGTGTGGCGTTTTCGAATCCTTAGCCAATTCATTCTTAGCGATCGAAGCGCGGCCCCCGGCAGTTTGCGGGGGCCGTGTCGTTTTTGGGCGTCGCGACTCTCGATCGATTGAAATTAATAAATGTGCGCGCCGCCAAAATTCTCGTGCGAAATTGAACATTTCGGATCGCCCGACCAAGATCGAGCGCCGTGAACTTGCGATGAATCGTCCGGCACGCGATTCGAGTATTCGGAAAACGGCCGATCCTATATTGGTTGATTGACCGCGGTTTCATCGGGCTTTTATCATTGAGCCCTTTCGCCGCTCGTCACGGGATTGGCTGCGAAGACCTGTGTTGAAATCCAAAACCCAATTGAAATCTAACCTGCACCGAATTCGACCTCGATCGGCTAGACTTACACGGCGGTCTCGCTCTCAATTGTAAACTCACGAAACTGTTACAATATCCCGTCGCACGCTACTTAGTTGAACTCAAAACAACAAATCATCATGAGCACCAACGCCATTTGCTCGCGATTCCGCGACATTCTCTCGATCGTTGCAATACCGGTTTTCTTAGCGATCGGAATGAGCGATGCAGCTGCGGCCCCGCCGCAAGGCCCTGCAATTGGCCAGCCGAATGATAATACTCCGAAACCCGGCATCTTTCTGAGTGGTTCGATGCGCTCCGGGCGAATTGTTGATATTTGGGCTTTGGACGAAAACAACACGCCTGCTCCGATTACTAAGAAACAGGGGCAAAGCACAATTTCAGATCCGCTTTATTTAGATACAGTTGTTGGGGAAGCGATTGGAATTAGCAAGACATCAACGTCGAGCCTCACGCCGCCGGTATCGTTAGTATTGCAGCGCGACCCGATTTCCGGATCGACCGCGCTTGTGATCGGTACGCAATTTAGCAAATCTCCAAAATCTCCTTTTCAAATTGCACTCAAGGAAGCAACCGTTGCGCTCGGCACGATCGCGATGGGCGGACCGACTTCACTTGGACCGTTTTCCCAGGTTCCGCGTGACGCCGCGATCGTTTTAAACTTTGACCGCCCCGTAAACCCGAACACAATCGGCCCCGAGACGATTCAAGTATTTGTAGGAAGTTCAACGACGCAGGGCAACCTCCCGCCGACGCCGTTTACGGGCCGTTACATTTGGAAAGCGGAACAGCCTAAGACGGTTGTAATTGATACAACAATTAACGCCGTCGACGACGCTCGCATCGAAGACGCAATTGAGAATAACAATTTAAATCCAAAGAAGTTTCCGAAGCAGAATCCGCAGGTTCTCCCGATTAATACGCTTGGGCTTCCCGCGAGTTTGACGTCGACGACGTTTAACGTGGCCATTTTTATGCCGTCGAAATATAACATCATCGCGGGAGTTACTAAGATTATTCTCGGCCGCGACGGCACGGCGCTCGATATTAATAAATCGAATACGAAGTATATTTATCATCCGTCAGGGCAGCAATCGAGCGATGGTATTACGGGCGTCGCGCGCGTTTTCCGCGCCGGCAACGGTAATGACGCAAATCAGGGATTTCTTACAGATCCGAGTTCGCCCTCGATTCTCGGCACACAGCAAATTGTTGTAACCGCGGTTGAGAACGTTGCCCCGAACGATGGCCGGTTAATTACATTTAATTATATTAATGAACTCTGTTCTCTTTCGGTTCGCGTTGGCGATTCGTTCCAACAGGGAAGTGCTTTCGCGACCGTCGCGTCCGTCGACCCCAGTTCGCTTTCCGACGGCGACCCGGGATTCAAAGTTACAGTTAATTACCTTCAGTCCACGAAATTTAATACTACTGATCCCGCGTTAATTACAACTCCGTTTACAGAGTTGCTCGCGGTCAAGGCCGGCTGTTTTGTATTAATGCAGCCTACGCCCGATACGGTAACCATTCCGCTTACGGGCGTGGACCCGCAAGTAATATTCACAGTTCGCTTTTCGAAGCCGATGCAGCTCAGCAAGGTTGATCCGCTTCGTACGATTGCCATATTACTAAATCCAGCGCACACGCAGCCGCTTGAAGCTAAGAATTTTGAACTCGCCGTTGCTAATATTATTCCGTCGCCGGATCTCCGTTCGTTCCGCTACGTTCCGTTCATTCCGCTTCCTCACACAAACTTAGCGGCGGAATCTTATAAATTAGTTTTGGTTTCTGGCGCAAACGGGCTCACCGACCTTGCGGGCAATCCGCTGACGATTGGAACTACAGCATTCACGGTTCCGTTTGCAATAAAGGCGAGTGCTCCATCTAACAAATCGCGCAATTTCCATATGAAGTTCGATTCGTTATTTGAGGTTCAGCCGGCGACGCAAGTTAGTGGTCAAGTATCCAAATCGAGTCTCACTACAATTAGCGGCCGGCCCGTGACGCACTTCTCTCGCGATCTCGATCAATCAAATACGATGGTCAACGCGATGGCGATATTTGCACAAGCGATTCAGACTCCGTTGTCGGCGCTCGGCAGCCGCCTGCAAACTGTATACAGACACGTCGATTGTAATCTTTCGCTCAATCAATTATCGGACATCGATCTCGATATTGAAGGCTTGTATTGGGCACCTTTTGCCGGCCAGCTTAATGTTAGTGATTTCTTTGAACATATCCGAATTGATCTGTCTCACTCAAAGTTTGCGCCCGACGAATTTATTAATGCTGCAAACAACCTTCCCGCTTGGACGCAATCGGGGCTTTCGACACAGTCGTTTGCTAACAATGTTTTCGAACTCGCCGACCATCCTCCCGGTATTGTTTATGAAGGCGTCTACAACGTTAGCCCGAATGCGTTATTTGCAACGTCATCGGGGACGAACGTGATGCCATGGCCGAAGTTTACAAATACGTACACATGGCGCGATTCCACGTACGGATCACTAAAATTCGGTGCGACGGGTGGAAACGGCGTGAACCCAGATCAGTATTTTAGCCTTCTAAATATTACTCCGACTCCAGCCGCCGGGTCGCACCCAGACAAACCTTACGCGCAAGCGAAAGTTCCATCTGTTGGTTTGCCTCTGCTCATGGATTTCCGTATCTATCCCGCGGACGATCCTAATACAAAAGGCCTGAACGGATTCTTAGTAGCGGTAGCTGTTACATCCTCTTCGCTTCCGAGTTTCCGCGTTTTCTCCACGGGCGGACTTGATACAAATCAAAGCCCGAAGACAGTTGTTCCCGACGTTGCTACACCTGGCACGATTCCTTCCGGCGGATATTTCCCTCCCGGTTCGACGCAAGGTGTCCCGGGCACGAAGACGTCCGCACAAGGACCTGAAGTTTATGTTGGACGTGTGGACTTTGCTGTTAAGAACTCGCACGCCTACACACACTTTTATAATTTTACAAATGCAACAGTAACAACTCCTGTATTTCAGAATACAAATACAATTGTTCTTCCGACAACACAGCCTGCGAATACAAGTATTATTGTCGGATATCGCGGAGCGACGACCGCCTCTATCTTGGGCGCGACGAACGACGCGCGCTGTTTTGATGCGTACGGAGATCAATATGTCGTTGCGCCGCCAGCCATCGCGCCAACGATTCCGCAGCCGATTGTTAGCGGGTGCGGAACGGCCCCGACAGGAATTGTCCCTGTGACATCAACAGCTTCGCCGTCGTCGATTAACTTTACTACAGATATCACTCAGATCAACGGCAAGGTGTTTGTACAGATGCGATTCACGTTCATTTCTGACATTGTTAACAATGTTGGTCCGAGCATGAATGGATTCGGCATCGCGTACAGCGGCCTGTAATTCTTGGCCAAATTTTACATCTCAAACTAATATTAATTAAAGAATCCCCAGTCCAACCCCCACACGAAACTTCGAAATGAATATTGTTTTCAGTAATTCACGACGCTTGCGCACGCTGACGGGCGGAGTTTTAGCAACATTGGTTTTCGGCATCACGCTCACCGGCTGCGGCGGCGGCGGCGGCGGATCATCATTATTTAATGATAATGATGGAACCGCGGACGGCGATTTTGTAGTTGAAGCGATTGTTCCCCAACAGGGCCAGATTTGGGAGGTGAACCGGCCGATTACCATTACATTTAGCGATCCCGTAAAATTTGATACAATTTCGCCGGCTTCGATTGCAATATTTCAGCAAGGAACCAATGTCGCGGCGCTCGGGCTCTTTTCACTTCAGAATCCGAGAACTGTAGTTTACCAGCCGGCGTGTCCGACGTCCTCTGCTCCTCCAGGGCTCACGCCGAACGGGGCGACGTACGTTATTAACATTACGTCGAGCACGCAATCGACGTCGACGACCATTCAAAGCTCCTCGGGAGATCCGCTGAAGGCTGGAAAGACAATAACATTTGTGACGGCCACCGCGACGAATCCTAATGATCAATTCGACCCGGCTTTGTTTTATGATCCGAAGCCAAGCCAGGCACCGCTCGTTTCAAGTGCGTTGTTTACAGTAGTGAATTCCGACGGAACGACGACAGAAACCGTTTTTGGTAATAATGCAATTATCCCTGGAAACAAGTTTGTCGGCCCCTCGGTATTCTTTACATTAAATTTCGACCAGCCGCTTCTTCCTTCGACTGCAAATATCAACGCAACGAATATTTCGCTGCGGTTCAAGAATACGCTTGGCACCTATGTATCAATTCCGTCGAAGGTGGAATTGATAGAAAACTGCACGGCCACTGGGTCGCGCGTAAAGATCACTCCACTCGGATTGCTTCCGGGCGGCAGGCCGCTTCGAATTGTAGTTGCGCAATCGTTGACGGACATCAAGGGCGAATCGAATCCGTTCGCTGTTAACGTTCCATTTGATTCGCTCGTGGAGCCAATTGTTAAGATTCCCGCGTCGCCCCAAGATTTTGACGCGATTTGCGAAAACTTTGATACAACAACAAACCTTGATACTAATTCTGGTTTCATCGAGCCGGCTGCTATCTGGGGAAATGGCGAACTGCGCGCTTCCTTTAGCTTCGCGGGCCAGCCGACCGACTTTGAATTAGATGTATTAAATGGCCAGACCGTCATTATTGATACAACCTCGGCCACGCTCCAGGTCAAAGACAGCCTCGGGAATCCGCACACCGCGAGTTTTGTAAATGGTAATATCTTCCTTCGAAAACTTACCGTTAACAACGGCGGCATCATTCGCGGTCAAGGTCCGAATCCGCTCCGGTTTTTTGTTAATGAAACAATAACAATCTCCGCGACGGGTTCAGTTGATGTAAAGGGCATCACCGCGCTGGATGTATCAACTCTACTTTCAGCCGCAGCGTTTCCGCAGGCGGGTGGCGCCGGTGTCTGTGGCGGCGGCGACGGCGGACTTGGCAATCCTGTAACAAGCCAGTCATGCGCGCAGGGCGGCTCCGGAAGTGGCGCGTTTAATGCACTCAACGGCGGCGGCATCGGTGGCGAATCCGCGCTCGTTGCACTTTTTAACGGCCAGCCTTGTTTCGAAGTGGAAGACCGCGTTGGTGCCGGCGGCGGTGGCGGTTCGTTTACTACACTTGGAGAAAAAGGCAACGATGGAAACCCGGGCGGATTTACAACTGGATCCTGCCAGCCTCCCAAAGGCGTGAGCGCGGTGAATCCTAACGTTCAACCGCGCGGCGGCGCTCCGGGTCCGATTCCGTTTATTAATAATTCGTTCGCTGACAATTTCTTTGGCGCAGCGTTAGCAAAGACCGCGACCATTACTAATGCGACTGCACTTGGCGTTGTTACAGTTTCCGATGCGTCGTTTGTCGGAGCGGCGGATATTGGGCGCTATGCTGTACTTGTTCGTGCACAGCCTACGCAATCGTGGGAAGACGTTGCCGCTGCGTGTGCCACCACGGGCTCACCGGAAAATCCGGCCACTTGTTTCAGATCGCGAATCCAAGTTCGCCGGATTACTGCTGTTTCCGCAGGAAATATATTTACATACGGCTCTCCGTTCTTGGCTGGCGCCGCGTCGGGATTCAACCTTCCTACAAATCCTGACTTTGTAATTATCTACGGCACAGGTACGACGACTAACGGCGAATTGACACAACCGATCGGCGGACAAGGCGGCGGCGGCGGTGGCAATTCGATTCAATCAACAACGTTTCCGAATCCTAGTTATGCGAACCAGGACCGCAAAGGCGGCGGCGGCGGTGGCGGTGGCGGAATTGTAGAATTCCGCGCGCTCGGATTAATATCCATTTTGGGGACGGTTGATGCATCCGGCGGCGACGGCGGCGCCGGTGAAAATTCTATCAATTTTGACCATGTCGGCGGCGGAGGTGGCGGCGGTTCAGGCGGGACGATTATTGTAGAATCGGCTTCGCAGCAGGGAGCCTCATCTATAACATTCGCTGGCGCCGCGAGCGGAAACCTCCGCGCGCGCGGAGGCGTGCGTTCCGCCGGACATAACGGTGGATTAAAGGATCCAGTTCCTCCAACGACGCCGCAAGGTATGGGACACGGCGGCCGCGGAGGAAAAGGATTAGTACAGGTCCATGCTCCTTCGCCCGACCGAATTGCATTCTTTGCAGGCAGCTCGCCCGCGAGCGTTAACTTTGATCCGGCACCGTTAATCTTAACAACGAGTTTCGGAGCCCGCAGCCGCGCTCGATCGGTTTGGTTTGATACAGGTTCCGGACTCACCGCGGGATTGCCCGAGTTTTCGTTTCTCGGAATCTGTCCGCCGGGTCCGACCGCGTGCGGCGAGTCCGGTGAAATTATTACAGATAGCAGCGGAAATGTAGATACCGCAAATCCCGTTGTTGCAACGAATACGTTGCTTGTCAATGCTACAAATCTGACGGCGAATTCGATTACGCTTCCGTTGAATCAACTCAACGTTGTATCCAATCCGAAGGCGGCGGAACCGTTGACGCTAATAAAAGATTTGATTCGCATCGGCGGAAACGCAGGTTCGATCATTGCGGTTTCCCAACCAGATTCGGCGACGGTCATACTTACAACAAATAATGGAACGACCGAAAATCCCGGGGCGCTCAATGCTGGAATTAGCAATGGCGCCAACGCGACTTGGAACTTGGTGCCGCGATTCTTTAAGATTTCAAAGTTGGATCCGATCACAAATGTTGTGACTCCCGACTTTGTCCAGCCAGACGCACAGGCCGCTGGAAATCGCGTTCAGATCACGTTCCAGGCAGCGAACGCAGACGTGAACGGTAATGTTGATATCAATTCGATTGTTCCCGACCCGGGAGTCGAACCGTTTGGCACGTCAAACCTTTCGCTACTCACAGGAAGGCGTTTTGTCCGCGTGGTCGTTTCCTTTGATATTGCAACGGGCAGCCAACCCTTGGGACCCACCAGCTTTATTCCAATTTTGGATTTCCTAAAGCTGGTATTCCGATTTAACTAATCTTCGGATTTAACAAATCGGACAGCCTTCGGGTTGTTATTTGCGCCCCGCCGATCGGCGGGGCGTTTTTTTTATGGTTGTAAGTTCGTAAGCTTGGAAGTTGTGAATCGAATACAGACGCGCGTTGATCCCGTACGTTTGTTTTTGATATTTTTATCAACGCTACTATTCACGACGGGATGTAAAGAAAAGGCGCCGGAGACGTTTCGGCTGGATGCATTCTTAACAGATGACTCGAAACCGATTCCACTCAACCGGCCGTTAATATTTCAATTTCGCGGCGGATTAGTAGACGCCGCGAGCTTGCACGGGGGATCGATACAGATCGAGGACGTGTCCGGAACCGTTCCGGGCCGTCCGAGCGCCGACGGCCGATTTGAAGTATCGAGCGACAACCGCGTTGTATTTATTCCGAAAGTTGGTTCAAAGGCGGACTTCTCCGACGGCGGTTTCCGCCCGGGGCGCAAATACCGAGTTGTAGTATTGGGTTTCCCGCAGGTTTCAGGCGTGCGGTCGACCGACGGACAGGTGCTCGAGAAGCGCCACGTTTTTTACTTTACTACAATTCCATCCGGCCGCGATCTCTTCGAAGATCAGGCGGCGAGCGCGCGCGCGATCTTGACTACAGATAGCCCGATGGAGTACGGGCTGAACGGAATTCAACAGGTAACGCTGGATCCTGGGGCAAAGTTAAAGTTAATTTCAACAAAACCGCTGCGGCCCGACACGGTCGTTCCCGCGAATATAACAATTAGAACCGGCCCGCGCGACGAACATAAACTTCCGATCGACGTGCTGCTTGCAAATGAAGAGAACGGGGCGCGCATCGAAATCGATCTTAAGATTCCGCTGGAGGCGGGCACGCCTGCGCTGGTTGAATTTGATACATCTGTTACTGATCTTGGCGGCAACGTCTGCCAGGGGCCGGCGGCGAATCGTTTCTTTTGGGCGGTCGAACCGCGCGGCTACTTTCCGGGATTGATGACGCAGGAATTCTTGCATTCGAACGAACAGGAGCGCCCGGAAGTTCGCGATGCAACCATTGCGACCGCGACTTGGCGCGGCGACGGGAAAGTTTGTATTCATTTTCCCGCGATCGCCGCCGACGGCCGCGATGGAATTGTTAAATGGACAGATAAGTTCGACGCGCCGCAACGCGTGCGGGCCGGGCGATTTATTATTGAAAAGACCGCGGACGTGCGCGTGAATTCAGGCTCGATTTTTACGGCGCAAACGGGAATTACAATTGAAGGGCGAATCCGGCTTCAGAAGAATGAAATAACAATTCGGCCTGAAGACGTCGCGGCGGGAGTTCCGAGCGATTCGGATTTGGTGATTGTCGCGGGCGGGGACGTCGTGCTCGACGGAGAAATCACGGGCGCGGGAAATGTATTTGTAGCAGCCGGGGGAGCTGTTTGGATCACACGCAACGCACGAATTAAATGTAAGAATTTAAGAATCGCCGCGCCGGCCGGCGTGTCGATCGAAGGCGACGTTCCGCCTGAGCGCGAAATTGTTAGAAACGCGCTGCCCGAAGTTGAAAAACTACAATTATCCGAACATCTCATTTTCCGCGCGACGTCCACGTGGATTCGCGCAGCGTCGAATCACGTATTATTTGCAAACCCGCAGTGGCTCGGCGACGCCGGATCTTCGCGTATGAATTTTCGATATCGTTCGGCGCGCTCCATCGCCGGGCAAAGCGGCGTCGATCCGAAGTCGATTTCGAATTGGATGAATCGTCCGGAAGATTTGCCCGCCGGCGACCGACTCCAATTCACAATTGATTTTATCATTTCGAATTCCGACTCGATTCAACCGTTAAAATTACCTTTCGTCGACCGGCTCCAGATCGCGACGCGCCGTTACTAACAGATACAAAATAAGAAGAATGCCGGCACCGTACGAACCCTATCTATTCGGGAGTTTCGCGGCGTTGTTCGGTCTTGCGATCGGCTCGTTTCTAAATGTTGTAATTTGCCGGCTTCCCGATGGCGGGTTTCGATCATTAAACGGGCGATCCCACTGCCCGAAATGCAACGCTCAGATTCGGTGGTTTGATAATATTCCATTGTTATCGTGGATCGCGCTCGGCGCGAAATGCCGCGACTGCCGCGCGCCGATTTCCTTTCGTTATCCTGCGATTGAAGTTTTTTGCGGGATTTTATTTGTATGGGCGTGGGCAACCGCCGGCGGCGGCGGTTCCTATTCCGGCGCGCTTATAACAATTTGGCTCTTCCTCGCGGCATTATTAGCGTTGTCGGTGATCGACATCGATCTTCGAATTCTGCCCGACGAACTCACCATCGGCGGAATGGTTCTAGCGCCGGTTGCAATCTTTGCATTTCCCGATCTCACCGCCGATCAGTGGCTTTCGGAAAAATTAGTAAATAGCGTTTCGAACGAACGTGTCCGCGCCGTATTCGTGAGCTTGGCGGGGATGGCCGCTGGCGCCGGAACGATAGCAATGATCCGAACGCTCGGAACGTTATGGTTCTCGCGCTCGGAGGATTTTCCGGCAAGTCTTGAATCGTTAAATCAACAAAAACGCGGAGCGACGATCGTTGATTTCCTAACAAAACTTCCACCGCGCCGGACGCGCACGGACGTCGAAGGCTGGATCGAAGATCGTTGCATTCGCGTCCGGCGCGAAAATGAATGGAGAGTATTGCGCGGCAGCGATGCAAATTTAAAACTGGAGCCGGGCGATCTGGTGCGCGTCCGTTTTGTTAAAGAAGCGATGGGATTCGGAGATGTAAAACTTCAAGGAGCGATCGGCGCTTTTGTTGGTGTCGAGGGGACGCTCGCGGTGTTAGTGATTGCATCGTTCGCGGGTGCGATTCTCGGATCGCTAAATCTCCTGCGTTTCTATTGGATATTAAGACAACGCGCCGCCGCGCGCGGGCGCGCGAACGCGAAGGGGCTTTGGGCGGTTGCTAAAGTTGTCGGCGGGGCGGTGCCGTTCGGGCCGTATTTAGCAATTGGCGCAACTGTTGTTTTGCTGCATCGCGCCGAACTCTTCGATCTCGCGCGGCGCTATTGGCTTCATTGATTTTCGCGAGGAGCCGCTGCGCGTTTAATTGTAGTATTTTGATTTTTTTGTAAAGTTCAAAAAAAAGTTATTTGATTTTCGTTTTAAAATTTTGATTAATGATCGAACATCAGCGTCGATCTAAATGATTCACGCTCGAAATTCGCGCGCCCGCGCGACACGAAATTCCAACTAAAGATTTCTAGCCAACGATTCCCAAGCCCGCTCGGGCATGGAGCCCCCAATGACCACATATAGAATGATTGCGATCGGATCATTAGTCGCAATTGCATTCCTTGCGTCCTGCCACTCAGATTGTACAAAACGCAATGAAGACCTTTCGAACCAAGTTCACCAATACGAAGTTGAACTCAATCAAGTAAAAGCCGAGCGCGACGAATCTCGCAATCGTGAAGATAACCTTTCGCGCCAGGCGACGGCCGCGCGCGACGAAGCGAAAATCGCGCGCGAAAACGCAAACGCAAAAATGACGGCCGCGCCGGTTGTTACAAATGACGCCGCCGCGAATGCTAAAGAAGTGAAACCCACCCCCGCGGACAATTCAAAAGCGCTCGCGAAAAAATTAAACAGCTCGCTCGCGGCCACGAAAGCCGTAGTTGATACAAAGGATAGCAAAGTGCGCGTGGTGCTTCCGCTCGGCGAAGCGTTTGCTTCCGGCAGCGCGGATCTCAACACGGCGGGCAAGACGTTTTGCGCCGAAGTCGCGAAAGCGATTATTAAAGATATTCCGGCCGACGCGCAGATCACGATCATCGGCCACACCGATTCCGATCCGGTCAAGAAAGCGAAAGCTAAATATCCCGACAACAAAGCTCTCTCGCTCGCACGCGCAAAAGAAGTGATGGCAGAGTTTAAGTCTGCCGGAATTGGGTCAAAGCGCATGACGGCCGAAGGCCTCGGCGAAACACAACCGATCGCCGCTGGCGCGGGCAGCAAGGAAAAGGCTAAGAATCGGCGCGTCGAGATTCTGATTGATTAGATAGATTCTCGCCGCATTCGACGAGCAATGGCCCCGGCTCAGCAGGCCGTGGTGACTTTCGCCACGGACTGATAGAGTCTTGCGGCCCGTGGCAAAGGCCACCCCCCATTTAATCAACGCGTCAAATCTGTTCTTTTTTGTTAACTCTTCGTCAAGCCAGTCTCGACGTAGGTTTCAACTACGACTCGAGTGGCTTTCCTCGATTTAACAAAAAATTACTATATTTGAATTTCGGAGCGCCTTTGCCACAGGCCGCTGCCTCCTTCTTTATATGAGGAAACTCCCGAATGATACAGATGACGGATGTTCGGACTCTCACACTGGTTGGTCCGGCTGACGCCGGCAAAACATCTCTGGCCGAAGCACTCGCGCATTCAAGCGGCGTAATTAATAGAAAGGGAACGGTCGCCGACGGAACGTCGGTGAGCGACTACGAGCCGGAAGAAAAAGAAAAGAAGCATTCGTTCCAGCTCGCGTTACTACATTTGCCGCGAAAGAACGGAATTGTAGAAATTATAGATACGCCTGGTTATCAGGAGTTCATTGCCGACGCCATCGCAGGCTTAGCCGTAACGGAAACGGGCATTCTTTGCATTCCGGCAACCGGGAATATTGCATTTCACGCGCGCGCGCTTTGGTCGAGAATGGAAGCGGCAGGAGTGGCCCGCGCGATCGTGGTTACAAAAACGGATTTGGCAAGTATCGAATTCGACAAAATTTTAAATTCGATCACTTCGGCGTTCGGCGACCGCTGCGTTCCCGTGACGCTCCCCGACGCCGTCGGCCCGAAGCTATCGAGTATTATTAATGTATTAAAACCGGCCGCCGACGCGCCCGCTGGAATTAAGGATCGCGCGGCGTCGTTCCTCGCGACGTTTATAGAACGCGTGGTCGAGGCTGACGAAAAATTGTTAGAAACGTATTTGGAAAAAGGAACCGTCGCTCCCGACGCGCTCGAAAAGGTAATACCCAAAGCGCTCGCGGCGGGAAGCGTCGTGCCCGTATTTTTTGTAGATTCGATGTCGGGCAAGGGCGCCGCCGAACTATTACAATTTATCGATGCTTATTTTCCAACTATTCGCGACGGTGCGCCGCGCGTCGCGATCGGAGCCGACAAGAAAGAATTAACAGTTGACCCGGATCCGAATGGTCTCTTCACGGGATTTGTATTTAAAACGGTTCACGACAAAGCCGTCGGCGAAATTCAATATATTAAGATTCTGCGAGGCCACCTGGCCGGCGACGCGTCGTTTCACGATCCGCACACGAATAAACCGGTGAAGGTCGCGGGCCTCGCCAATATTTTTGGTAAAGATCGCAAACCGGTTGAGTCGGTCGGCCCCGGTCAAATTGTATCTTTCGCAAAATTAGCAACGGTTTTGCATTTCGGCGACACGCTCATCGGCGCCGCGCACCACGGTCCGGCCTTTCATATCAAAAAGCCGGATTTCCCGACGCCAAATGTTGCATTGGCGGTCGAGCCGAAGCGGCGCGAAGATGAACAAAAAATTTCGGAAGCGCTTCGAAAAATTGTATCGGAAGATCCGACGTTCCATTCGCGGCGCGATGCTACAACTCACGAACTCATTATCGAAGGGCTCAGCGAACTTCATTTACAAATTCACTTACATCAATTGCACCGGCGCTACGGCGTCGAAGTGAATACTCATCTTCCGAAAATTGCATATAAAGAAACGATCCGCGCGAAGTCGGAAGGCCACTATCGCCATCGTAAACAATCGGGCGGGCGCGGCCAGTTCGGCGAAATTTATTGTAAAATGGAACCGATGGAACGCGGCGGCGGATTTGAGTTTGTTGATGAAATTGTCGGCGGCTCGGTTCCGCGCCAATATTTACCTCCGATCGAAAAGGGAATGCGCAGCGTCCTTGAACACGGAATATTAGCAGGCTGTCATGTTATTGATGTTCGCGTGAAAGTTTATGATGGCAAATATCATGAAGTCGACTCCGACGGAATTTCATTCGAGATCGCGGGCCGTAATGCATTTAAAGATGCATTTATGAAGGCGAAGCCGGCGCTGCTCGAGCCGATTATGAAAGCTACAATTGCAATTCCGAGCCACTTCATGGGCGCGATCACGGGCGATCTCAACAGCCGGCGCGGACGGATTATTGGTATGGATGCCGAGGGCGATCACACGCTCATCCGCGCGCTCGTGCCGCTCAAGGAATTACAACAATATTCTACACAACTCCGATCTGTAACAGCCGGAGAAGGAACGTTCGCGATGGAATTCGATCATTATGATCAGGTTCCTGCCCAACTGCAGGAGCACATCGTCGCGGATTGGCAGGCCCACCACGGCAAGCCGGCAGAGGAGTAAACGGCAGAGTTAGTAAAGAGTAAATATTTCCGATATGTAAAAACTTTCCGAGCTGGGGGCGCGTTGCCCCGAAGCGAACGCCGCGGACTTCGAACCGCGGCGTTTTTATTAGTAAGTCGTCCGGCATTCTCAAGCCGCTCTCGCGGTATGCCGAATGAATTGCGTTGTTGTGATGTGTCCTAATACTAATAAACGGGGGATCATCGAATGATCTCGATGGAAGAATTGCTGACTCTGCTCGTACAGCGCGGAGGTTCGGATTTGCATTTGACGGCGGGTTCTCCGCCGCGGCTTCGAATTGATGGAAAGCTGGTTGTAACAGAATTCGACGCGCTAGTTCCGGAGAGCGTTCGAAAATTAGTTTATTCAGTATTAACGGCCGATCAAATCGCGCGTCTGGAAAAGAATTTAGAATTAGACTGTTCCTTCGGATTTGCGGGATTCGGACGTTTCCGAACCAACGTATTTTATCAACGCGGATCTGTAGCTTCCGTGTTGCGACTCATTCCTCACGAAGTGCATGATTTTGAGTCGCTCGGTTTGCCGCGCAAGACGTGCGAAGAAATATGTAATCTTGGTAAAGGGCTAGTCTTAGTAACTGGTTCGACGGGCTCCGGAAAGAGCACGACGCTGGCAGGCATGATTGATTATATTAATAATCTTCGCAACGAACACATTGTAACTGTTGAAGACCCAATCGAATTCTTGCATCGCAACAAAAAGTGTCTCGTCAATCAACGCGAAGTCGGCGGCGATACACATAATTTCTCGAACGCACTGCGCGCGGTTTTGCGCGAAGACCCCGACGTCGTGCTCGTCGGCGAAATGCGCGACACGGAGACAATCGAGGCCGCGCTTACCCTCGCGGAAACCGGACATTTAACATTTGCAACATTGCATACGTCGGACGCGGTTCAAACGATTAACCGTATTGTTGACGTTTTCCCAGCGGACCGGCAGCAACAAATCCGAACGCAACTTTCGTTTTCTTTACAAGCTGTTTTTTGCCAGCAATTGTTACCTCGAGCGAGCGGACGCGGACGCGTGCTCGCGGCGGAAGTGATGATTGTTAACTCTGCCGTTCGCGCGCTTGTGCGAGAAAACAAGGCACATCAGATATATTCATTAATCCAAATCGGGCAAAAACAGGGAATGAGAACGATGAATCAGGCGATCGCGGAATTGTATCGTCATAATTATATATCCTACGACGATGCCGTCGGCTGCTCGCCGGATACGTCGGAACTCAACCATTTGTTAAAACGCTAAGGATCATCGAACGTGAACGAAGCAGAACGCTTGCGCGCGGCGCTTTCCGAGTGCGGCCTCTTTCAAGAGGGCGAGCCTGAGGCCGCGCCTCCGGAGCCGCCTCCCGAGGAATTAAATAGTGTCGAATCGAATGTATTAGAAAATTCTAATATATCTACTGTATATAATATTTCTGAGGGGACCGCCGCCGAACTGCGCGAAGAGTCGAGCGGAATTTTGGAAGCGCTCGACCGCGTCTTCTCCGGAGATGCTACAAATGCGCGCCGGCCGAACCCCGCGAATGTAAATCATCCGAAAGTTAGTGTTGCGGAAAGCCGCCCCGCGGATAGCGCCGTTGCGGCACGCCAGCCCAGCACTCTGGAACATTTGATACAAGCAGCAGCGGCCGCCGGTGCCGAACGACTGCATTTGGAATCGGACGGCGAAGTGCTCCGCGGATTCTTGAATCATAACGGTAATATTACAGAAATAGGCGCGGTGAAGCGGCTCGAATTGGATGGAATGTTTGCAAACCGCTCCGCGGCGTGCGCGGAAATGGTCATTAACTTTCAGGACGCGGAGCGCACGGTTCAAATTAAACAAATCCGCACGCGCGCAATAGAAAGATTTGTTGTAACGGGATTGCCAGCGTGGACGCCGGAATCATTAGAAGTATTAGGGTTTGACGCGGACGCTGCCAGCCACGTGCGGCAATTTATGAAAATGGAACGCGGCGGGCTTGTTTTAGTTGTATCGGCGCGCGGTGATTCCGCGCACGCGACGGTTCAGGTGCTCGCGCGCGAATATGCAAGACTTGGAAGAATGGTAGCATCGCGGATTCCAATCGACGGCGCGCGCGCCTCGCGGAAGATTATTGAATTTCCCGCCGACACTGCCGTTCGCGATATGTTACAAATTGAACCGGACGGCTTTGTGTTCGGGCCGGCGCCCGAATTTGTAACAATGGGTGAGGCGGTTCGCGCCGCGGCGGGGGGATGGCGAGTCTTCGCATCGATTCCGGCGTCGAGCGTCGAAGGTGCGATTGCTATGATTCGAACATTACAATTAGACGCGAGCGCGTTCTTTGGCACGCGTCCGTTTGTATTATATCAAAAATCGCTTCGAGCATTGTGCGCGGCATGCCGGCAGCCCGTTCCAACTCCGGATTTATTAGTAAAAGACTGCGCGTCGCTGGAGGTTTCCGCCGGCGAATCTGCATTCTACAAATCAGCCGGTTGCGCGCGATGCGCTGGCGGTTTCCGCGGCCGGTTCGTCGTCGCTAATTATTATAATGTTGAACAACTAATGTCGGCCGCATCTGCGGCGGACGCGGCGCCTTCGCGGGCGGCGTTATATAAAAAAGCGCTGGCGGCGGGGCTGTCTGGAAAAACGTCCCTCGATGAAGTCATCGCCGCTCGGGAAGATTTGTATCAAACTCAACATTAAATCAATTCATAAATAAAACAATAAACTACAGATAACTATACTTTACAAAAACTGGAGATCGACTCATGGCTAGTTTCAAATATAAAGTTCGCGATGGATCCGGAGCGACCCTGTCGGGGCTGATGTCCGCGAAGTCGAAGACAGACGCCATCGGTGAATTGCGCAAAAAGAATCTTACTGTTATTGAAGTGCAACAATCCGGCGGCGGCGCTCTCGAAGCGCTTCTTAAGGGAGCTGCGCGCCCTGGATGCAAAAAAGAAGAATTAGTAGTATTTACGCGCCAGCTCGCGACGATGGTCGGCGCCGGCATTCCGATTCTCGAAGCATTAGAGATTCAAAAGGAACAGGCGGAGTCGGCGGGTTTTAGATTAGTATTAGCTGGAGTTGTTGAATCCGTCCGCGGAGGAAGCGATTTCTCGAAAGCACTCGAAAAGTATCCAAGAGTGTTTCCGGAATTATATGTAAACATGGTAAGAGCGGGCGAAGCGTCGGGCCAGCTCGATCAGATATTAATAAGATTAGCGGAATATCAAGAAGCGAGCGCGCAGCTCACGCGCGAAATCAAGAGTGCCATGACGTACCCCGTCATTTCGCTCTGCATGGTCTTCGGAATCGCGGCTTTTCTTATGATTGGAATCGTGCCGCAGTTCAAACCCGTATTTGATAGTTTGGAAATTCAACTTCCGGGATTGACGCTGATGGTGATGGACACCGCGTTCTTTTGTAAAGATAACTGGTATCTTATCTTTGGCGCGATCATCGGCGCGGTGATTGGAATATTGGCCTTCAAGCGCACGAAGAAAGGCGCGTTCTTCTTCGACGCGGCATTATTAAAGATGCCGATTTTCGGACCGCTGTTTCGAAAAGTAGCATTGTCGCGCTTCGCGCGGACGTTCTCAACATTAGTAAAGTCAGGCGTGCCGATTCTCGGCGCGATGGACATCGTCGCCGCGACTGCCGGCAACCGCGTGATTGCTAAGACTGTTTTGGCCGCGCGTGAAAGCGTGCGTCAGGGAGACACGCTGTCGGGTCCGCTCGCGAATGCTAGAGTTTTTCCGCCAATGGTAGTAAAGATGATTGCCATCGGCGAGCGCACGGGCTCTCTCGACGCATTGTTAGAAAAGATCGCGGAATTTTATGATCAACAGGTGGAAGCCGCCGTGAAGGGACTGACTTCCATGATCGAGCCATTATTGATTGGAGTGATGGGATTCCTCGTAGGAGGAATTGTGCTCGCAGTCTTCCTGCCGATCTTCAAGTTACAAGAACAGCTCTCGGGAGCGAAATAAGAATCTGTAACAATAAAAATAACAATGAATGGATTCTACAAAAGACTATTGTTATACGGCGCAGGCGCATCTGTAGTGAGCGCTCTCGCGTACGGCGCCTGGGTTCACAACCCGGGCGCCGACCGCGACACTCTCATTGGATGCGCTGAATTTGAACTAAAAATCGGGCTTGCCGCGGAAGCAAAACAAAAGATAGATAAGGTACTTGCCGAGGATCCCGATAATTTACATGCGATCCTGGTTGACGCGCATTGCAGAACATTACTAAAAGACCCCAGCGGTGCGCGCGATCGTTATCTTCAGGCTCTGCAGCTTTGTAAAGAATACCCCGACGTTGAGACGGAAGTGCGCGTCGCGTTATCGATGGATTCGATACAAAACCAGCAATATCAAAAAGCGAAAGATTACTTAAAATCCGCGAAGACCCCGTCCGAGGGTCAAACGTACGTAAAACTTTTCTATGTAAAAGGTCTCGCGGCTGAGTTAGCCGGCGAACGCGACGACGCAATTATTAACTACGAAAAGGCGGCTGATACAAAAATCTGGGCTGAAGAATCATTGCAATTCCAAGCCGCCGCGCGGCTTGCCGCTTTCGACCGAACCGAGGCCGCATTGGTTACATTCGAATCGTTAGCATCGCGCAACGTCGAAGCCGCTTACTACGAATCGGCCAAGTTAAAGTTTAAAAAAGGCCAGGTCGATAACGGCGCTCAAGATCTTCGAAGGCTTTCGGCGAATGCTAAGAAACACTTAGCGGCGGCGATCCTGGCTGACGGAGGTTTCTGGGGAACTGTCGAGAAGCGGGGTGATCTCCCCGTCGATGTCCGGGACTGGCTTTTGAAAACCGATGTCGGTGATCAAAACAACAATAATCAACGTTAACTTCTAGGGGGTCGACCCCCCGCTGGAAAAATGGAGAGATGCTTCGATGAAGAAAGGTAACAAGGGTTTTACGTTAATTGAGCTTATGATCGTTGTGGCGATCATCGCGATCATTGCTTCAATTGCGATTCCTAACTTATTGTCCGCTCGTTTGTCTGCTAATGAAACGGCCGCAATTGCAACATTAAGAAACTTGGCCTCCGCGCAAGCGCAGTGTCAGGCTTCTGGTGTTATCGATGGCGACGGCGATGGCACAGGCGAATATGGATATTTCGGTGAATTATCAGGAACGATCGGTGTCCGCGGATTTGTAGCAGGCGCCATCGCTCTGACGGGTACTATGATTACGCCGCCCGTTCTATCAGGTGCGTTTGGTAATGTTGTTGGCAGCAACGTTTCCCGATCTGGTTACTTATTCAGAATTTATCTTCCGGGAAATGTAACACCCGGTGAAGGCGTCGCAGAAGCGGCGGCCGGTGGTGCCACGGGTATTATTGGTAGCATTTCGTCGGATCTATGCGAAACGACGTGGTGTGCCTACGCGTGGCCTATCAATCGTGGCAACTCTGGCAACCGCGCGTTCTTTGTGAATCAGCAGGGCGACGTGTTGCAGACTCAGAATAATATTAAACTCTACAGCGGCACGGCGGCGGGTCTCTTTCCGCTCGCAGATGCAGCGTTTGCATCAACTGGCATAGCTAATCTTATCAATCAGCCGCTCGCCATCACAATTCCAGCCAAGACAGGTATGGACACAGAAGTTTGGTCAAACGTTCAATAAAAAACGTTTGCTAATGATCATGCAGGGGCGGGCAACCGCCCCTTGCTATTTCAGTATTTTGACCCGATATCCAGATATTATTAGAGTTGAGTGGAGAAGAAGTTCGATAACACATTTACGGAAGGAATGAACGAATGAATTCAACGAAACGGAGCGGCTTTACGCTCATAGAATTAATGATCGTCGTTGCAATTATTGCAATCATTGCGGCGATCGCGATTCCGAATTTATTATCATCGCGCCTTGCCGCGAATGAATCCGCCGCGATTTCAACATTACGACAATTAACATCGTCGCAGGCGGGTGTAAAAACGTCAGCTACAATTGATGGCGACGGCGACGGCGTCGGTGAATATGCATATTTTGGAGAACTCGCGGGTTCGCACTTTGTGCGAACATTTATGGCAGGCGTGCAAGCCATTTCGCCAACTGTAAAATTAGCGCCTCCGATTGCGTCGGGCGCTTTTGGTAATGTTGTGAATAGTAGCGTTCGGCGTTCAGGCTATCAATTTCAAATTTGGCTTCCGGGAGCCTTGGGTGTCGGTGTCGCGGAAGCTGCAGCGGGCGGTGCAAATGTAGGAAGTTTTCCCGATCCCGATTTGTGTGAAACGATTTGGTGTGCGTACGCGTGGCCGGTGGGTTTTGGTAATACTGCTAATCGCACATTCTTTGTAAATCAACAGGGCGATATTTTACAAACATTAAATACAATAAAAAATTACAGCGGTATTGTTGCACCGCTTCCCGACGCGGCTTTTGCGAACGGCGGCACGCCGAATTCGATACATCAGCCGACTGCGGCAACGTTAGCAACGAAACTCGGCATCGACGGCGAAACCTGGACGAACGTAAACTAGGGGACAGGTTTAAACCTGTCCCCAAAAGACGCGTAGTGCGTTTTCGGTTGTAGCGTCGTCAATTGTAGACTTCAAATCGCCGCGAACCTCGGCGAGGAACTGGAGCGTGTGTACTACAAAAGAAGGTTCGCACCGCTTTCCGCGAAACGGAATCGGCGCGAGGAATGGGCAATCGGTTTCTACTAAAATTCGGTCGGCGGGAATCATGCGCGCGGCGTCGCGGATTTCGCCGGCGGTTTTGAATGTTAATATTCCTGAAAACGAAATGTAAGATCCAAGATCAAGATAATTTCGCGCGTTTGTTGCATTGCCGGTAAAGCAATGAATCATTGTTACAACTCCGCCACCCGCCGATTGTATATCTTCGACCGCTTCGGCGTGCGCGTCGCGGACATGCACAACGACCGGTAATAACAATTCCTTGGCGATTTGTAAATGCCAGCGGAACGACTCGCGCTGGATTTCGCGCGGAGAATAATCATAATAAAAATCGAGACCCGTTTCGCCGACCGCCGCAAAATCGCCGGTTCGTAACAATTGTTCGAGGCGCGGCAGCTCGTCGGGAGATCGCTTGGCTTCGTGCGGATGGAGTCCGGCCGTCGCGACAAATTGTAACTTATCAGCAGTATTATTATCAGTAATATGATTAGTATTTAGGCCGCGCTTCTTTACTTCTAATGCACGCAGCGAAGTTTCTGTATCTTGCCCAACACAAACAATGCCGCGAAGTCCCGCGGCGGCGGCGCGGGCAAGCACTTCATCTCGATCATGATCAAATCCCGGATCGCCCACGTGGGCGTGCGCGTCGATCATTTCTTCGCCAGCCGGTTCATTTCGGATAATACACTTTCGAGAAATGTCATGAACGGAGGGTCGAGTTCCTTTGGAATTTGATCTTTAATAACTTCCGCAGCCTTGGCGGAATCAATTTTTACTAATGATCGCACCGCCTCCCGGCGAACGTAATGATCGCGCGTCTCAAATCGAATATTAGCTTCAAGCGCCGGAATAAAATTCTTTGAATTCAAAATTCCGAGAGCTTGCGCACACGCGGTTTTTAATCCTGATTCTGTAGTTTGCCTCTGAAACGCGCGCAGGATGGCGGACTCGGCTTCCGGCCCTTTGATATATTGCAATGCTTCAACGATGGAACGGCAATTATCCCACGCGCTTTCGGAAGCACTGTCGAGCGCAGTGACAAGCGCCGGCACCGAGCGCGCCGCGTCGAGAGTTGCTAATTTTCCGGCGCACTTCGAGCGCACGCGGCTCGTTTCATTTGTATCTAATAATCGAATGCTCAAATCTTCGGCCGCGCGCGCCGGATCCACCGATGCTAATAAATCCACGAGCGCTTCGCGCACTGCGGGATTCAGCCGGCGCCGAAGAATAGCATCATTTTCAGCGTTACCCTGCGAACCTGCGTTTTGTAACATTGAGACGCTTCCCGCCGGTCCGAGAAATTTAATAATTTCTTCTCCCGCCGCGCTTCCTCGCTCGGCCAGCATTGCTTTTTGTTGATCCAGTTTTTGATATAACAATAAAAATTCCGCCTGATCCTTGAACGGCAGCTGGTCGCGCCCGACCGATTCTGCATAATCCGCGACCAGCTCGGCGTTCGACCGACTCGACGCAACGGCTCCCGAGTTCGCGCCTTGGCTCGTACCGCTCGTTTGGTTTTGGCCGGCGCCGGCCGTGCGTTCCATTCTCGTTACGTAATAATAACCGCCGCCGAATCCGGCGGAGCCCGCTACGATTATTAACAATATTGTCGTTATGTTTCGGTTCATACTTGAACAGTTTGGGAGCGCGTTCGCACTTCTATTGTTTGTAAAGAATAAATGAGATTACGCCAGCAGCGCCACCGCGCGGCCTAAAATTGAAACCGCGCGATCTAATCGCTGGGCACGCGATGTGCCAACTTGAAGAGTTGCGTTTTGAAGCACGTCGTTTTTTGAACGCCTTCGCACGCGACCCCGCAAAAGTAAATCCCCGTCGCTTGTTTCAAAGCCGTGAGTCTACTTATGATTCGCGGCCACTTTTTCTCTACGACTGCGAAAGCGGTCGCGGAGTAAAGTCCGCACCGATTCCCCACACGCTCGGACACCCGAGTTCAATCCAAGGCAGCACTTCATGGTCGCGTCTATCGTTATGAATCGCCGACTGTACAAATCGCCCGCGCGGAATGTATTTACAATTCCAGCGCTTCTCCTTGCATCGCTCAGTTCACTAATGTTAGCCGGATGCGGCGGCGGCGGCGGCTCGCTACTTAATAGTGGAGGAGGCCAAAACGGCGGCGGTTCCACAATGAAATTAGTATCCTGCTCGCTCGGCGGATCGCCGTGCGGAACGGCGGCGAACGTCGTGTTACAAACGCAGGCGCTAACATTTACATTCTCGACGACGGTGAACGCCGCTTCTGTATCATCGGAAACGCTACAGATTCTTGAAGTCGACCCAGGCGGCGGCGGCGGCGCGGAGCCTCTCGGCGTCCGAACCGTTTCGGGGAATACTGTTACATTTACGCCCGAGGTTTCGTTCGACTCGAACGGAAACGTTAGTTATGGATTCAAGCCCGGAAAAACGTACCGCATTACAATTCCAAATGCGCCGGATGTTGCCATTACTTCATCGAGCGGTCAGCCGAATCTGACGCACGTTTCGACGACGATTTTTATTGCAAATCAACTCGCAGACATCGTTCCCGGCCCGCCGAGCGCGAAGCTGTCGGTTCCGTTATCATTAACAAACGTGGCGCACGACTCAGCGGTCGAAGTTACTTTTGACGATATTATGAATGTCGCGACGCTTGTTAACAAACTGCAGGGTACAAGCCAAACGCTTGCCGTTTATGTTGATCTCGACGGCAACCCCGCAACTAAGAATGATCAAATTCTCCAGACCGGCACTTGGGATATTAATTTTGACTCTCAAAAGAAAGAAACAACAGTTCGGTTTACACACACCGAACCGTTCCCGAGCCCCGGCGTCGGGGGGCTTCGAGCCGTACTTGTAGTATTGAATGGACTTGTTATTAAGGATCTCGGCGGCAATTCCGTAACCGGGCCCGTCGAATTCACGTTCCAAACGGCGCCGTGCGCGAATCAAATTCCCTTCTCGATTAGTGAAGAATTCACGAACAATACGAATGAAGACGTGGACGCCACGGGCGCGAATATGTGGAATCCCGCGGGGGGGAACGCGGGATTGTTAGTAGCGGGAATTGGCGGTGGCAGCGGCCAGCACGGCGATTTTGTGGCCGATACTTCGTTCGACGTTTTATCCCTTGGCGCATTTGCTACAGATGGAACCTCGATCCCCGCGAATCCAACCTTTAACACTCCGGCACGCATTCCATTTGTTACAAAAGCGATCGACGGCCTGCCGGCGCTCAATCAATCGACGAGTGTCGATACAACAGTTACTGACGGTGTATTTCAATTCTCGCGATTATCCATTGCAGCCGGCGTTCGCGTACGCTTCGAAGGCGCGCAGCCCGCGCGAATCTTTGTGCGCGGGAATGTTAATATTCTAGGCCAGCTCGACGTCGGTGGTTTCGCTGGAAGTTTGTCGGCGTCGACGGAAGATAAAATAAAATTCACGGGCATTAATACGCCGTGCAAAGCGCAGTCAACCGGCGATCCGAATGCTAACTTTGCGTGGAATAATACAATTAATGGCTGCGGCCTGTTTCCCCAGTATCCGCTCGGAAAGCCGGGCGGCCGCGGGGGTCCGCTCGGCGGCAGCGGTGGGAAAGGCGGCGACTTGCCGTTTAATCTTAAAGATTACCCGGCCGCAAGTTTTGCATCATTTGTATCCTTTAACGGCGGGTCGGGTTCCGGATCTGTATCATTCGGCGGGTCTCCGATCGCGTCAGGCGGCGGCGGAACTCCCGCGGTTCCTGTAACGTTAGTGAGTTCAACTGAAGTCTTCGGAAACACCGTTCCAGTTACAATTGGCGACGAAGTGACTCCTCCGGGGAACGACGCTGGCAACCCGACGGGCGGAATTACATTTGATAATTGCACTGCCATCGGATGCTTGAATCCCAACCCGAATCTATCAGATGGATTTGTGCTGCATGCAACAGGTACAACACCGTCGCTTTTTACAGTTCAAATGGGTTCGCCGGCCGGCGGCGGCGCGAGCCACCTCAACGCCGGCACGCCGGGCGTTTGGTGTCAGGAGGCAATTGTTACAGCTACCTGCGGCGCCGGCGGAGCTAACAAAAAGACGGTTCCCGCTTGGTCAACTGTGGTTGTCAGCCCGGCGCTCACTCCGCCCGCGAAAATTGATGCAGTGCCGTTCTATCCAGTTTCTCCGCAGGGTCTCGGTGGCGCTGCGGCGACCGGCGTTGAGCCCGGCGGTTTTGGTAGTGATGGAATCGGCAACTTTTCGATGCTTCGGGGCGGCGCGGGCGGCGGCGGCGGCGGTGTTAATATTTTTGGAACCGCAGGGTCGTTTGGCGCAGGCAACCCCGTTTGGGCAAGCACGGTTTTCCCGTTAATTAGCGTTGGCTGCGCAGGCGGCGGCGGCGGCGGCGCGCTTCAGGCGCAGGCAGGACGCAATTTTACAGTTGCGGCCGGCGGATCGATCAATGCTAAGGGTGGCGATGGCGGCGATCATTTAAATCACCCCGCGTGCACATCGACGCCGGCGTGCGGCGCGGTTGCAGACTTTGTTACAGCTGGAAAACTCTGGGGCCAGTCGATGAGCCCGGGTGCTGGCGGCGGCGGCGGTTCTGTCATTGTTCAAGCGACCGGAATATTAACAATCGCGGCGGCTTCCGTTTCTGTTAGCGGCGGAATCGGCGGCGACGGCAACCCGTACCCGACCGCATTTAATACTAAATTCGTGTTCCCGGGAATTGCTACAAATGTTGCGTTGCGGCTTCGTGGTGGTGACGGCGGTGTAGGCCGGTGGCACTATCAAACTCTCAACGCGCAAAACGCCGACGCTGGATTTGATCCACCTCAGGCGATTAATAAATCGTCGGTCTTTACGGGTATTAATATTTCGAGCGCGGACTTCAGCGGCGCCGAATCAGATTGGTTGGGTTTCCCGCCGACGACGGGTTCCTTTGTTCAGTTAACAGGATTTGATTTAACAATTAAGAACACGGGCGGCACGCAGGTTCTTACGCAGCTTGATAACATTACAAATGACGTATTAACAAATTCGTTCGCCGCGGGCGGCACGCTTCCGGTTCGCGTTCTCTTCCAGGGCGCCAGAGCGGATGCGTTTAATAATCCAGACCTGACGTCGCGCACACCGTGGACCGACAAGGTTTCCACGTTGTCGGCGGCGAGTCCGAAATTCGTCCGTTTTGTTGTTGTCTTCTCGCGTGCGGCGGCGGTTGCAAATCCTAATTTTATCGGAGTTGATAAGGTTGAAATCAAAGGCACCTCCGAGAACTGCCAGAATTAGCAAGCCCAGCATTAGCAACAACTCAAAACGAGTTCATCATCCATCCGCCGCGGCGAACTTTGCCGCGGCGGATTTTTTATATACACGGCGTATTGATGGGTAGTCTTAGTCTACTCGCATATTATTGTAAGATTGCGCTGCTCGATCCAGGAGACCTCCGCACCGACGGTTATTTAATGATCCGGAACGGGCGCGTCGCCGGATGGCGGGAACGCAAACCCCGTAATGTTAAGATTGTCGACCTGCCGGGAAATATCATCATTCCCGGGCTTGTGAACGCACACGCGCATTTGAGATATTCACATTTGGCGGGGAAGATCGCTCGCGGCCGGTCGTTTACAAAATGGATTGCTAATATTCTTGCTGCGGCGCCGCCCACGGCCGCCGGCGTTCTCTCGGGCGCGTGCGAAATGTTCAATTCTGGCACGACGTGCGCCGGCGACTTCGATTCCGACGGAATGGGCGCGCGCGCGATGCAACAAATTGGCATGCGAGGCGTCGCGTTTCGAGAATTTGTAGCATTCGATCCAGACGCCGCAAAGGCGGCGGCGCGCGAAGTGTTACAATTCTCAAAGACTTATAAAAGAACGAAGGCTAATAAAATCGCGGTGATCGAGCGCGGCGCCGCTCCGCACGCGCCGTATACCGTTGTGCCGGGCGCCGTGCGCGCCCTTTCGCGCGCGCGCGTCGCAATGCACTATTTGGAAACGGAGGAAGAGCGCGAGTGGATCGAGCGCGGCACCGGCCCGATCGAAAGACTCCTTTGGGCGCGCGGCCGCCGCCCGAAGTTTCCAATTCCGAATTGTAGTCCTATTGAATATTTACAATCCGTGGGATTGTTAAAAAACGGAACATTACTGATCCACGCGAACGCGCTTACAAAACGAGAAATATTACAAATCGCGGCGGCGGGTTGTGTGGCCGTGCACTGCCCGGGAACGCATGCGTTTTTCCGGCGCGGCGCGCCGCCTGTTTATGATTGGCTTCGCGCCGGGCTGCCGTTTGCGCTCGGCACGGATTCGCTCGCGTCGAACGACACGCTCGATTTGTTTTGTGAAATGTCGCGGCTCGCGGACTCCGACCCGCGGATTGCAGCAAAGGCAATCCTTGAATCTGCAACACTCGGCGGCGGGCGCGCGTTAAGACTTCGTAACGTTGGCGCGTTGCGCCACGGATTTTTTGCAGATTTTGTTATTCTCGATAACGTTCTCAACATCTCACGCCCGCGTCGATTACTTCATCACGATTTGTTAGATTGCGTGATGAATCGGCCGAACGTGGTGGATGTTCGAACGGCCAGCTATACAACAGGCAATACAGTTAACAATTCTGGCCGAACCTAATAATGACGACCCCGTTAGTTCGAAAGCCGATTGATTATGATCGCGTCGCGAATTTTTTTCGCGAACGCGACCATTTTTTGTTAACAGGCCACGTGCGGGCCGACGGCGATTGTTTAGGTTCCGAAGTCGCGTTGTATCATTTGCTCGTGAGTCTTGGAAAAACTGTAAATATTGTCAATCCTGATCCGATCGCTCCACGCTACAAATTCTTATTGCAGCATACGCCGATTTCACACTTCCAGGCATATTCCGATGGCTCGAAACGCGGCGGGCTTCCGAAATTTAACGTTGCGTGTTTGTTAGATTGCGCGGTGCTCGAACGAACCGGCGAAGTGGGCGAAGCGATTCGTAATCATTCCGCCGAGATTTGTATTATTGATCATCACCAGCCCGGCGGCGGCGCGGCGTTCGACCTTGAATTCGTCGATTCCGCGGCGCCCGCAAGCGGAGTGTTAGTCTTTCGGCTTGCTAAGAAACTCGGCGTCGAACTTCCGAAAGCGGCTCTCGAAGCCGTTTTTGTATCATTAACAACCGACACGGGCTGGTTTAAATATAGCAATTCCGACCGCGAGTGTTTTCAAGCGGCTGCGGATCTCGTCGCGCTCGGCGTCGACCCGTCAGTGGTTTACGGAAAATTATATCAAAATTTTCCGCCCGAATATCCCATCGGAATCGGAGCAACGCTTCGTTCACTTCGTTATGAAGCGGGCGGGAGGCTCGCGATTGTATCTGTTAAGAATGATGAAATGAAACGCGCCGGCGCGGAGCTCGCGGAGACGGACGACGTATTAGATATATTACGTTCCGTGGGCACCGTAGACGTTGTGTTACTATTCCGCGAATCGCAGCCCGGAAGAGTTAAATGTTCGGCTCGTTCGAAGGGCGCGGTCGACGTCAACGCGCTCATGCGACAATTCGGCGGCGGGGGACACACGCGCGCCGCGGGCGCTGATCTTCCGGGGCCGTACGAAATAACAGTTGAACGCGTCGTGTCCGCGGCGGTTCACGCGCTCTCGGCCGTTTAGCAATCGCTAATAATCGTGATCGCCCTTATCTCTGATATTCATTCGAATCGCGAAGCGCTCGACGCGGTGCTGGGCGTCATCGACCGCACTCCAGGAATTGATAAGATTTATTGTTTAGGAGACGTGATCGGTTACGGCCCCGAACCCGAATATTGCGTTGATAAGATTCGCGAGCGCTGCGAGATTTGTTTACTTGGGAATCATGACGAAGCGCTTTTCAACGGCGCGCATGATTTCAATCCGTACGCGCGCGCCGCGATCGAATTTACATCAAAACGCATGCGCCCCGGATTATTATCAACGGGCGTGAAACGCGCGCGCTGGGATTATTTAAAATCGCGGCCGACGAGCCACCGTCTTGGACGCTACTTATTTGTACACGCGTCGCCGCGCGACCCCGTTCGCGAATACGTGCTTGCTACAGATGGATTGTTAAATCCGGAAAAGTTAGAAGCGATCTTCAGAACGTACGAAGGCGCGTGCTTCGTAGGCCACACGCACCAGCCCGGCGTCTTCCGGCGAAACTTACGATTCGAATTGCCGCCGGGGCCCGCGCTCGGAACGCGCGAGGAAGAATGGGTGAATCTCGTCGAGGGCGAAACGGTTTTAGTTAATGTTGGCAGCGTCGGCCAGCCGCGCGACGGCGACAACCGAGCGTGTTTTGCTATATTAAATCAAGAGAACGGAAACATGCAGTGGATTCGCGTTCCGTACGAATTTACAAAAACAATGGATAAGATTCGCGCGACTGCCGGACTCGACGAAATTTTAGCAAGGCGCCTCGCGATCGGGCGGTAGCAAACTGCCCAAATTGTTAGATTAATTTCTATTAATTTAACTTTCTGGGTTTCGCCAAAATGTATTGAGGCGGCCAATATTGGTCGACGAAACCGTAGCGTCCGGCAGCATCTAACGTTAAATGCGGATTTGATAGATGCCCGCGCGCGATTGCGCAGAGATCGGCGCGCCCCGCGGCGATAATAGTATTCACGTGATCGGCGTCGAGAATCGCTCCAACGGCCATCACCGGAATTTCGGCTTCATAGCGAATCTTTTCCGCGAACGGTAATTGATACATTCGGCCGTAGTCGGGTTTCGAATCCGGAGAATTTCCCGCGGTCGAAACGTCGACGACGTCGCACCCGGCTTTCTTTAATTCCTTTGAGATAACTACAGATTCATCCGCGGTGAGGCCGCCGTCTTCGTCGAGCCAGTCGGTCGCGGAGATTCTAACAAAAACCGGCTTTTCCGCGGGCCACGCCCCGCGAACCGCGCGAAAAACTTCGAGCGGATACCGCATGCGATTCACTAACGATCCGCCGTACTCATCTTTCCGGCGGTTCGAAAGCGGCGAAAAGAAACTCGATAACAAATAACCGTGAGCCATGTGGAGTTCTATCAAATCAAAACCTGCGCGTTCACACCTCTTTGTAGCATCGACGAATTGTTGTTTTACGAGATCCATATCCGCGCGCGACATTTCACGCGGCACGTGCCAGTCCCGTGCAAACGGTTCCGCGGACGGCGCCATCGTCTCCCATTTTGTATCATCGCGGATCGGCTCGCCGCCTTCCCACGGAACGTGCGTCGAACCCTTTCGCCCTGCGTGCGCGAGCTGCATTCCAATTTTAGCTTTCGAATGGTTATGAACGAATTCTACAATTCTCTTCCATCCGGCTATGTGCTCTTCATTATACATCCCCGCGCACGCGTGCGTGATGCGGCCTTCCGGCGAAACGTCGGTCGCTTCTGTAAACACGAGCCCCGCGCCGCCGACTGCTCGCTCGCCCAAATGCATCAAATGCCAGTCATTCGGGGCGCCGTCGACGGAAGAATATTGACACATCGGCGAGACGACAACGCGATTTTGTAATATTAACTTTCTCACCTGAAACGGCGCAAACATCGGGACGGGCACGCTTCCGTCGCTCGCGGCCGGAATGGAAGCTTTCTTCGCAAACCAATTTTTTGTGGCGTTCACAAGCTCTGCGTCGCGGATTTGTAAGTTATCAAATGTGATGCGCTTCGAGCGCGTCATCAAATTAAACTTAAACTGAATCGGATCTTGTTTGATATACCTCGCGCAGTTTTCGAACCACTCGCGGCTCGTTTGGGCGGCCTTTTGGATTCTTAACGTTACGGGCTTGTGAACCGTTTCGTACGCTTCGAGCGCGCGCGGAATATTACCAATTCCGTTTTGATTGAAGGCGTTCGCAAGCGCGATCGCGTCTTCCATCGCTAATTTTGTTCCCGAGCCTATTGAAAAGTGCGCGGTGTGGGCGGCGTCGCCGACTAATACAATATTCCTGTGAACCCAGCGTTCATTTCGAATGGTTGGAAACGTGCGCCAGATCGAGCGATTTATAATTAATCGATGGCCTTTCAGATGGTCGGCGAACAATTTCTCAAAATACGCAACCGTTTGTTCTTCTGTTACATGTTCGAAACCCGCGCGCTTCCACACCGACTCGTGACATTCTACAATAAACGTGCTGCGCCCTTCCGAATACGGGTACGCGTGAATTTGCCACAGGCCGTGCTCGTTCTCGCGAAAAATAAATGTAAATGCTTTTAGCGGCAGCGTTGAACCCAGCCACGAAAACTTACATTTTCCCCAGTGAATGGCAGGTTTGAAGTGTTGTTGATATTTTGCGCGGATCGCGCTATTCGCGCCGTCGGCGCCGAGGACAAGATCATAACGATCCAGATCTTCAAAATTTGTTATATCTGTTCCAAATTGTAGGTTCACGCCGAGTTCGCGGCAGCGGTCATGGAGGATTTGTAATAATTTGACGCGCGGAATCCCGCAGAAACCATTGCCGGTCGCGCGTACGAGTTGCTCTTGATGATAGGTTTCAATATCCGACCAATACGCGAAATGTTTTGTAATTTCACGATAAGACTCGCGGTCGGCATCTTCAAAATTCGACAGAGTCTCATCCGAGAAAACGACTCCAAACCCAAATGTATCATCGGCGGCGTTTCGCTCGAAAATTGTAATATCACAAATGGGGAAGGCTTTCTTCATTAAGATACTGAAGTAAAGCCCGGCGGGCCCGCCACCAACACTTACGATTTTCATAGAGCGCGAGTGTAACACGCGCGCGCGAACTTACAGAACGCCCGGCGCGCGGAGCCGCGCGGCCGCGCCGGCTGCAACCCGCGCACAGAGGTGGCGCAGAGCGTAATAGCCGAGTGCGGCGCGGGGATCGTAGGATGTGCGAGTGAAAATCACACGGTCCTTAATATTAAGAATAATCGCCGGCTCTTTTGTAGCCGTGGCGTTCATGAATTGTAGCTCGCTAACCTCCCGCGATTCGCGCGAACACCGCGACCTCTCGATTGTTAAATATCCAATGGACATTCATACACACGCCGAACCGAATCGCGTCGCCATCACGCACGCATCATTAAATTTAATTATCGATTTTGCGAAAAAGGAGCTGCGCGGATCTGTAACGCACACGCTTTCGCGCACGGATCCGAACGCGCCGCTCGTTCTCGACGCGCAGGGAATTGTAGTGGAGCGCGTTGCGGGCGCCGGCGGCGAGCCGCGCGAATTCTCGCTCTCGGCGGAGAATCCGGCGCTCGGGTCATCCTTAACAATACAATTACAGCCCGCCGACAAAACGATTACTATATATTATAAAACAACCGAACGCTCCGACGCGTTGCAGTGGCTCGATCCCGCGCAAACCGCAGGCGGAAAGCAGCCGTTTTTATTTACACAAGGCCAATCGATTTTCACTCGCACGTGGATTCCAATACAAGATTCTCCATCTGTTAGAATCACGTACGATGCCAGCGTTCTCTGCGCGGCGCCTGGACTCACGCCGGTCATGAGCGCGGAACGCCACGGCCAAACGAAGGATGGTTATCATCGGTTTTCATTAAAATTACCCATTCCGCCGTATTTGATAGCTCTCGCGTGCGGCGATATTGAATTTCAGCCGGTGTCGGATCGGTGCGGAATTTGGGCCGAGCCGAGTATTATTAAACAAGCGCGTTATGAATTCGAAGATACAGAAAAAATGGTAGTGGCGGTGGAACGGATCTTTGGCCCTTACCGCTGGGGCCGCTACGATATTATTGTACTTCCGCCGGCGTTTCCGTTCGGTGGCATGGAAAACCCGATGCTAACATTCGCAACGCCGACCGTTCTTGCCGGCGACAAATCGTTAGTATCGCTCGTCGCGCACGAATTATCACATTCGTGGTCGGGAAATTTAGTAACCAATGCGACGTGGTCTGATTTTTGGCTCAACGAAGGTTTTACGGTGTATCTCGAAGGGCGCGTGATGGAGGAAATTTATGGTAAAGATCGCGCGCTCATGGAACAACAGCGCGGCCGCCACGATTTGGAACGCGAAATGAAAGATTTGGATACTAAAGATCAAATACTACATATCGATCTCGCGGGCCGCCATCCCGACGACGGCTTCAGCGGCGTTCCCTACGAAAAAGGCGCGATGTTCCTGCGGCGAATTGAAGAATTAGCCGGGCGCGACGCATTTGGAACCTTCTTAACAAATTACTTTAATGAGTATTCATTTCAGAGCATCACGACGGATACGTTTATTACATATCTCAAAAAGAATCTTCTGCGTTCCGTCCCGGGCGCGCTTGAGAAACTAAATATTGAGGAATGGCTCACAAAACCCGGTTTGCCCGACGACGCTCCGCGCGCCGAGTCGCGCGCGCTCGCCGAAGTGAAGAAAGCCGTCGATGCATGGAACACAGGAAAACTGACGCAGAATTTTGATACATCCAATTGGACAACACTCCAATGGGTCCATTTTATAACTAATCTTTCAGCCGAGACGGGTACTCATGAAATGGCCGAGCTCGATCGCCGTTTTCATTTTACAAATTCAAAGAATTGTGAAATTCTCGGTGAATGGCTGCGCCTCGCGGTTGAAAAGAATTATCAACCCGCCGACGCCAGGACAGAGGAGTTTTTATTAGCAGTCGGCCGCCGAAAGTATCTAAAACCGATTTATACCGAATACGCGAAGACGGATGAAGGAAAAAAGCGCGGCCGCGAAATCTATGCAAAAGCGCGCTCGAAGTATCACGCGATGTCGCGCGCGACGGTGGA
>JBJXHE010000127.1:0-16800 GCA_046160785.1 Planctomycetota bacterium | reverse complement strand
AATATCTCAGGTCCGCCGACAACAGGGTCAATCGATGTTAACGATATAGTTATTGTTTGACCGGGATTGCCAAGGCCGCCGAGCGTGACGGCGCCATTATTGTTACTTCCTCCGAAAACGCCATTTATAATAATACTCGTTGGAAAGATAGGATATAAAAATGGATCCCGCGTTTGGTTGAAGGGGATCGGAGATTCCCAATTCACCGCCGTGTTGAAGGTGCGCGAAAGAAATTGAAGATAGTATATCCGCGGCGAAATATCATTTTTGTCTTTCTCCGCGGACTTGTTCAAGCTAGCGACTAACTTATTAACAAAAGCAGCGTGTGTATTCATTGCCTTTTGAACGCCGCCCTCGAATTTATTCCAATCGCCGCCTGTACCGTCGATCAGCCCGAAAGGAACCAACCCGGGGCCGGCTGAATTAATATTTAATAATTGCGTTCCAAAGGCGGCGCCTTCTTGCAACACTTCGATGGTATTGTTCGCAATTGTATTATTCGCGAGAACGAACGCGTTTCGTAATGTATTCATTCCCGCACCCACGTCGCCGCCGCTGTTGACGACGTTACGATAATCCGCGGCATCATCCCTAAGAACATTGCTAAATTCGTTATTGAAAGCGCTGAATTCGGCTAGAAGTGATTTCCATTTGCCGTGCGCTTCTTTAACTAACAGTTTTCCGTCGAGAGTCACGTTTAATGTGTAGTTATGAACGGCTCCCGGGCATGTACCGTTTAATGTTGTAATCGTGATCGTCGAATTTCCCGCATTTTTCGCTGTAAAGATAAAGTCTCTTTTTGTTAAATTCGTAAGCGGTCCGTCTGCGACCTCGACCACGTTCGGGTCGCTGATTTGCACGGTGGCATTGAATGTACAATTCTGCACTCCGTGAACATTAATTTTAAATGTTTTGCCCTTTGGAGACGTGATGAGCGCACCGCTCGCCGGATTCGCGAACGTGGCGAGAGCGCCCCCAGCGACGAAACTCATAATAATAAAAACAAACACGACGCGAAAAAAATTGTAGCGAATCATCTTAGTATTCAGTGGTTGTCGGAAGTGGCGATTTCAGTCTGTTTGCACACAAAGTGTCGCGGCAGCGCAAGCCTGAGAGCTCGCGACATCCCACATCAACCGAGTCCGCGGAAATTCCGGACAACCTTAACAAAAAAAGGCTCGCCGAGCGGCCTCTCGGCGAGCCAAACGTGTGGGGTCGGGATTTACTGGCCGAACGTTATTGTAACAACACAGCTTTCGTGCAGTCTTGGAATCGTGAACTGAATGTAAACAAACTTTTGAGTCTTAGTAAAAAACTATCTGACGTCTGAATGGGGGATCGCGTGGATCGTTCTGAAGTCTGAATTTGTACTAAATGCTGAATGCTATTAAATGGCCGGCCCGGATCCCTGCGGGGTGCGCGGCTTGAATCCTGACTTAAAATCTGAAACGCGCGAACGTGTCGCGCGCGAGTCTTTGTTACTACAAAAACTGGCGCCGGACTTTGAGATGCCAATATTGCGACTTGGGGACGCACGGGCATGCGGTTTGGATAAAACCGCTCCGGGGAACTGTTAACTTCTGAATCATAGTCGTCCCCTCCTGCCGTGCAACGGGGAACATTTAAAAAAAGTTCCCAAAAATTTTTTTGCTCCAAAAAATTTCGGAATCCCGCACTGAAAACTACGCTCTACACGCGGCGCCACCGCGAGCTTTCTTTACTATCTTCTACGACGACGCGTTTCGCGAGTAACCGGCCGCGAATCAGATCGGCGCTCGAAAAATCTTTGGCAAGCCGCGCCGCCGTGCGCTCCGCGACGAGCTTTTCAATCTCCACGCGTTCCTCCGGCGAAAATTCCTCGGGCGTCAATATATCAAAAACGGAATCGAACTCGGCGAGAAAGCTAAGAATCGCCTCGACCTGGTTTTTGGATAGTTTCATCGGCGATCCCGCCGCCGCGCGGATATTACTAACAAAATCGAAAATCGCGGCCGTCGCTTCCGCCGCGTTGATGTCGTCGTCGAGCGCGGCGTCGAATTTCGCGCGCGCACGTTCGATCAACGTTTCAATTCCTGGCGTGTCTACAATTCCAGCGCGCAGCGTCTTTATATCAATAACAAATGAATCAATACGGTCGATCGCACTCTTCGCATCGCGCATCGAATCCCACGTAAAATTAAGCGGCGTTCTGTAGTGAGCTCGTAATAGTAAAAACCGCAAGTGGCGCGGCTCAAAATCGCGCGCGGCGACGTCGTCGATCGAATATACATTTCCGAGACTCTTTGACATTTTCCCGCCGTCGACCTGTAAAAACTTCACGTGCATCCAATAATTTACAAATCGGTGGCCGTTTGCCGCTTCGCTCTGCGCAATTTCGCATTCGTGGTGTGGAAATATTAAATCTTCACCGCCCGTATGAATATCAAGCGTGTCGCCCAAATATTTACGAGCCATCGCGGAACACTCAATGTGCCAGCCCGGAAATCCGTGTTCGCCGAATTGTGATTTCCATTTCATCAGATGCTTTGGATCGCTCTTCCAAAGCGCGAAGTCGGCGGGATGCTTCTTTTCAGGATTAATATCAATTCGAGCGCCGGCTTCGAGCGCGTCGACTTTGTTACCTGATAAATCGCCGTATCCGGGAAAGTTATGAACTGAGAAATATACATTTTGCCCGTCCACGCCCGAACGGTATGCATAACCCTTCTGAATGAGCACATCGATCATTTCTAACATTTCCGGAATGTGATCGGCGGCTTTCGGACGAACGCTAGGATTCTTCGCCCGCAAACGATTCATATCTTTTTCGAAAATTTCTGTTATTTCGCGCGCGACGTTCCATGGATCGAGCCCGCGCAGTTTTGCTTCCATTTCCATCCGGTCTTCGCCGCGGTCTTCATCTTCCTGCGTGAAGTGCCCGACATCTGTAATATTCATAACCTGAGTTACTACAAATCCACGCCGCTCCAAAACGCGACGTAACAAATCCGCGAAGAGAAACGCGCGATAATTTCCGACGTGCGGCCGCCGATAGACCGTCGGGCCGCAATGATACATTCGAACCTGGCCCGGCTCGCGCGAAGTAAACAATTCGAGCGCTCGCGATCGTGTATTGTAGAGATGAAGCGGCAATGCTTTTTTTGTAAATAGTAATGGAACGGTTTCGCGAACAACTTACCGCGCGCCGCCGGGCGTCCCAACCGTATTTGTAGAACGCGCCGGCGTGCGCTCGCGTCTGCGAAATGCGCAGTCAACGAACGGGCACGAGTTTCGTAGGAAGTTTGCCCCGCGCCAGGCGTCTGTCACCTCGCCGTTCGAACCTCCAACCGTTTCGCGGCCAATCGCAATCGCGTATTCTTATTCACTATGCCGAAATTACTAATCCCAATTGTGACAGTGCTGCTCGCGGCGCCGTTTGCATGGATGGTGACTGCCGCGCCAAGTTCCGCCAGCATTCCGTTTACTACCATTAGTAATGGGAATTTCTCGAACTGGCAGGGCGGGCAGGCCGACTTCGTCGTGCGGCGTCAAAACGAATGGGAACTTGTCTGGAACCAACATTTCCCCGGAACCGGTCCACCCAAAATCGATTTTAAACAATACGACGTTTATTGTTGCTTTATGGGATATATCACAACCGGCGGTTATTCAATTGAAGTAACCGGAATCGAGAACGACGGAGCAAAAGTTACTGTTAACGTGGTCGAAACAAGTCCGGGAATCAACTGCGCCGTTACCAATGTGATCACGAACCCGCACCATTTTGTTGCCGTACCGAAACAGCCGTCGATTCCCGTCCGATTTAATCATCAATACATTGTTAATAATTGCCCGTAATAATTATTTCACACTTAAATTTTGATACCCCAATGATCCTGAGGATAAACTAAACATGCGAAAACTACTAATCCCCCTCGTTGCGGCTCTCGTCGCGGCGCCATTCGCGTTCATCGCGCCTGCGCTCGGCGGCCCGGTCACCGTCCCTTTTACTACTGTTGCGCAAGGCAGCATTTCGAGCTGGCCGAACGGCCCCGCGGATATTGTTGTAAAGCGCCAAACCGCGTGGGCTCGCATTTGGAGCGAACACGCCCCGGGCACGACGGCGCCCGTGATCGATTTTACACAAAACGATGTTTATTGTTGTTTTTACGGATTCGCGTCGACGGGCGGACATGCAATTGAAGTCACCGGCGTCGCCGACAACGGTCCGTCTATTGAAGTTTTTGTTGATAACACTTCGCCGGGCGCCAACTGTAACGTGATCCAAATTATTACAAATCCGTTTCATTTTGTAGCGGTGCCGAAGCAGCAGGAACCGGTGGCGTTCACGCACAATTCCATTATTTTGAACTGCCCGTAACGAACGGCTTATTTAACAGTTGAACGTTTTGTTACAATTCAGTTGGAATCGAAGCGAACGGGCCGGAATCCTCCGGCCCGTTTCGTCGTTTGCTGTATTCATAGCATTCGGCATTTGTAATTTTGGAATTGATAGCTTTGGAGGCGCGGCCGCGCAGGGACCTACGCTCCCGTACAACCACGAACTCCTCGATCAGTTAAAAGATAAAAGCGTGCAGACGCGCCGCGACGCCGCGCTCGCGATTGCAAAGATGGGCGCCGACGCGAAGGGCGCGTGCGGCGAACTCGGAAAGTTATTAGTAGATTCCGACGCGGGCGTGCGCGCGGCGTCGGCGTTTGCGCTCGGGGAAATCGGCGCGGGAGCGATCGATACCGTTCCGACGCTGGCGCGCGGAGTGAATACCGACCGCGATGTTAACGTTCGCAAAGAATGCGCGATCGCGATTAGTAAGATCGGCCCAAAGGCAATAAAATCTCTGTCATTCTTAATCAGTTCATTTCGTAAAGAATCCGACCCCGACGCGCGCGCCGCGGTCGCAAAAGCCCTCGTGCGCGTCGCGCCGCAGGCGAAGGAAACATTAACGATGCTTTCCGACGCGACTTCCGACGCATCATTAGAGATTCGAAAATTAGCGTTGGAAACGCTCGGCGAAATCGGCCCTCCCGCGAGGCCCGCTCTCGGCGCCGTCGAAACGGCTACAAAAGATTCGGACGTTACAATTGCGGAAATCGCGAAGACATCACAATTGCGAATCAACGGCGAAATCGAAGAGCCCGTTCAAAATGATAGCATTGTCGCTGCCGCCGACCTGCCCGAATGGAAGGCGTTCTCCGTCGAAGATTTGTTAGCATTCTTAAAAAGCCAAACGGCGTCGACGCGGCAAAAGGCAATTTATCAATTGGCGAAACGCAAAAATGAACTCGGCCAAGTATTAAAAAGCGTTCTATCAGAATTGGGCTCGCTTCTTCGCGATGATACAGAACCGGCTGTTCGCGCCGCGGCCGCGTTTGCGATTGGTGAGATCGGCCAGGAACTTCCCGAGCTCGGCCGCGGACTCGCCGACGAAGCGCCGATTGTTCGTATTGCGTCGGCACGGGCCGTCGGCCGCCTTGGCCGCAAGGCGCGCCTCTCGATTCGCGCGCTCGCGCAAGCGCGAATTCGAGATTTAACAAGTCCGGTCCGGCGTGCGGCGGGCGAAGCGCTGCGTTTTATAGAAAAAGAATCGCAGGATTATTTACGTACTATTTCGGATGCTAAAGAAAAAAAGAACGCCGAAATTTTATTACAATCCGTTTTGCAAGATTCGGTGAAGGCGTTTTCCGATGGAATACAAAAAAGCGACGAGGACGTGAAGGTGCGCGCGGTGCTTGCGCTCGGCGAACTCGGCCCGGCCGCGAAAGACGCCGTGCCGCAACTCACTCTTTTGTTAAAAGACAATATTACATATGTTCGTGCGACGGCCGCGTCCGCGCTCGCCGACGTGGGCGCCGATGCACAAAAATCGATCGCTGAACTTGAAAAACTAATGAACGACAGCGATTCGCGAGTGCGCAAACACGCGCGAAATGCAATACAAAGATTAGATCCGAAGCATCCGTCGGTCGCGCAGCCGAAGCCTGCAGTGGAGCCGCCGAAGCCGGCGGCGGATCCTAAGCCTACAGATCCGGAGCCGCCCGCGAGCACGCCCGCGCCCGAAAAGCCGCAGGCACCGCCCGCGGAAAAAGGTAGCATTCAAGCGATTGTTAATGAACTTCTCGACGGCGAAGGCGGCATCACCGAACCCACGGGATTGGCGGAAAAAGCGGAAATCGTAACGTTAAATTTACAACTCGCGCACGACCGTTTTGAAGCGGCGATGGCGCACGGCGACGCCGTCAAATTTTCGATCAAGTTTTTTGTTAATATCGAAGAACTTCAAACGATCTCCATCAATATTATTGCACATAACGGCAAGCGTATTGGGAGTTATAAAGTAACGCGCGCGAAGACCGCGCCGTTTTTTGAACGATACGAAGACCCGTTCGAACGCCGGCGCATCCGCGATTGGTGGCCGCAAATCGCGGAGCGCTCTTCAAATTAACAAATTTTATTGACAGTTTTTATTGTTTATGAAAACCAAAGCGCTTTTATTATTTATTATCCTTTCGACGCTGGCCGCGCCGCTCAGCGCGCAGCATATTGACACGCGTTTTGGCTTTCGCATCGATCCGCCGCCGAATTGGAAACAGCTTCCTATTCCTACAGATCAGGATTGGGGCTCCGGCCGTTTTCAAAGCGATAAATTTGATATTTATATTGGCCCCGGAACTTTTAATAGTGAAGAGCGCAAAGCCGAAATGTTGATCATGGCGTTTCCGTCGGCGGCCCCGGCCGAATCGAAACCCGCCGATCCGAAGAAAGGAGGGCCCGTGGACGTAAAAAATCCTTATAAAGATTATCCGGATTATTTTAATAATACTTATAAGGAAGGCGCGCGACTCGGCCCGGCGCCGAAATCAACAACAACCAACGGAGTGAAGGCAACTGTATATTCACCGGAAATTACGTCGAACAACCGCAGCGCGCCGCGAAAGCTGCTCACGTGGGTTTTCCAAACCGACGGGATCGACATCGCCGTTCAATTTGACGTTCTCGAAATTGGTTATGAAAAGCGCGCCGCCGATATTGAGAGTTCACTAAAGTCTTTTCGTATCATTCCGAGATCGGCGTCGGCGGCATCGGGAAAAGCCGGAAAACTAACATCCGACGAAATGCTAAAATTAACGCCGGAGGAGCGAAAGTCGCGAAAATTAGCGATTGCGGAGGCCGCGTACGCCGAGGCGAAACGCAAACTTCCCGAGGGATGGCGCGCGGAGCACCAGGGAAAATTCTTTATATTAAATCATTCCGACGAGAAGTTTTCGTTGAAGATGACCAACCACGGCGACGCCGTGCTCGCCTGGCTTGATAAGAATTTTGATTTTATTGGCAAGGGCGAATTTGTAAGAAAGCCGATCCTCCGTATTTGTAAAGATTCCGCGGAATCGACGGCGTTCGGTTTCGGGCGATGGTCGTTCGATCCGAAAGTTGCAAAACAGCCGATGCAAGAAATTGTAGTATACAAAGATGAAGACGACGGATCGGCGAGCCCCGTCTGGCAGGGATTTAACAAAAGCGTATTGTTTCATTGGATCTATGAACGCGATCCGCTCATCGCTGATAATCTTCCCGCGTGGCTTGCGCTCGGGCTCCCCGCGGCATTCGAGAAAGCGCGCGTCAAGGATGGAATATTAATATTTCCCCCTAGTGTTTATGAATTGGATGAGTTGCGAGAATTGGTGCGTTCCGGAAAAGTAGCAACGGCGCGAAGTCTTATTTATGGACTCGCTGGCCCCGGCAGCTACCGCAACGCGGAACAGGCCGCGCTCGCGCGGTTTTTCATTGCCGGCCGCGGCGCCCAAGATCCGAAATATAAAACTACTTTTAAAAGCTACATTTCAAATTTAAAGGCCGCGATTGTAAAATCAAAGAAAGACCCGGCGCCCGAGGAACCCGAGCGGCCGGAGGACGGCGGCCGCGGAAATCCACTGCCGGAACTCAATACTAAATATTCAAAAATTGCCGATGAGGCCGCCGACAAGGCTTTTCAACTTTGGCGCGAATCCGACTGGAAATCACTCGAACAGGACTACCTTGATAGTCTTAGTATTAAATAGCACTTGGAAAGGGTGTAGTTAAATGCTAAGAATCGCGGGCCGTGTCAGAAAATCCCGCGCCCCCGCCTGATTCGATTGCGCCACCTCATAGTGTTAGCCCGCCACACAGTGTTAACACGCCGCGCCGAACGCCACACGGGCTTGCTGATTTTGATTTAGTACAAGAGCTCGGATCGGGCACAACGGGAACTGTATATTTGGCGACGCTGCGCCGCGCGATCAAAGGACTCGCCGCCGGAGAAAAAGTAGCAGTAAAGTTTCTTCATCAACATCTGCTCGACGACGCGGGCGCACGCTCGCGTTTCCTGCGCGAAGCGAAAGTCGGTTTTTTTGCTAAGAGCCAGAATTTAGTTCGCGTATACGCCGTGGAAGAAACGCAACTTCTCGGCGCGCCGGTCTTGTTTATTATTATGGAGTTTATTGATGGAACGCACCTGCGGGAATTGTTAAAAGAAGGCGCGCTCGCGGAACCGCTCGTGAGGTCGATCGGCGAACAGGTCGCCCGCGGAATTGCAGATTTGCATAATTCGGGAATTGTACATTTAGATATTAAACCGGAAAATGTAGTATTAGCGCCGGGCGGCCGCGCGGTCGTCATGGATCTCGGATTCTCGCGCCCGCTCGCGCCGTCGACGGAATCAGAGAAACGCGAGTTTTCAACGTTTGCCGGATCTGTAGCGTACGCGGCGCCTGAACGCTTGCGCGGGCTGCCGCCGTCGCCGCAATCGGATATCTATTCCGTGGGCGTATTGTTATATGAATTAATAACGGGCGAAAGGCCGTTTCCGAGCGAAGATCCGACGGCTGTCATCCGGGGGCATTTGGAGAATCCGCCTCCGGTGCCATCGTCGAAGAATCCGCGCATTTCGCCGTTCTTGGAATCTGTTATTTTCAAATGTTTAGAAAAAGATTATTTACAAAGATTCGCAAGCGCCGAGGAACTCGCACAGGTTATTAATAAATCGGAAAGTTCACAATTCTGGCAGGAGAAGATTGCCGAACGCGCGCGCATCGGCGTGCCGGGCGCAAAGCGCGTACACTTGACGCCGTTCGTCGACCGCGACGCCGAACTTCGAGAATTAGCAACGGCGTACGCGCGCGCTGCCGCGGGCGCATTTCGAATTGTACATCTCTACGGCGATCCGGGAATTGGTAAAACTAGAATTATTGATGAATTTGTAACCATGACTCAAGAAAGCGACGACCCGCCGGTCTCGCTCTACGGTCGCTGCCGCAAGAGCGACGAATTGCAACCCGCGCGCGCTTTTGTAACGATGCTGCTTCGTTATCTTAATGTTCCAAATGATACAGTTCCCGACGCGAACGCCGCGCGACGCGTTCGCGCGCTGCTGCCGGCCGCCGCGGCGAATCTTATTATTGATTTTCTTAAGGGGCGGCGAGAGCAGGTTGAATTGCAAAAACTCTTCCGCGCGATCGCCGACTTTATTGAAGCAATCGCACGCGAACACCCGATTATTGCATTTCTTGACGGCGCCGACGAGTGCGACGCGGCGACCGCTGAAATCGCAGCAGCCATTGTGGAGCGCGCTCCGGCGCGCGTGTGTTTTGTAGTAGGCCACCGCCCGAACGCGTCGCGAATGGATAATATTATTGAAACAGGGCGTTCGAAAAAATTAGTAACATCAATTCAATTATTACCATTCGCACCCGGCGACATCGCTGAGATCATCGACCGGCTCATCGAACCCGGCGAAGATCGTTTACTTTTGCGCGAGACGCTCGTCCGCGCGACCGGCGGAAATCCGGGGCACCTTTCTGAAACATTAAGAACATTAAAAGCGTCGGGTGCGCTCGTCGCCGCAGGCGCGGCCGGCGGCGGCCAATTATTAAAAATAGCGAAACCGATTCGTAATATACCAATTCCGGAATCGCTCGGCGAAGCGATTCGCACTCGCTTCAACGCGCTTGATACACATGAACGGCAGGCGCTCGGGCTTGTCGCGGTCGCCGGAGATCGCTGCGATCCGGAATTGTTAGTTTCGGCTTTCGGCGGCGACGCGCTCACGTGGCTGCGCACGCTCTCGCGTCTCGAAACGCAGCACAGTTTATTAACATCTTCCGCGGACACGTTTCGTTTCGCACGGCCGATCGTGCGCGAAGTTATTTATGAATCATTAGATATTAACGAACGTAGGCGCTCGCACGGAGCGTTTGCATTAGCATTGGAAAAACGGCTCGGCACGCATCCGTCGGACCGCGACCGGCGGCGCGTCGCGGAGCACGCGCGGCGTTCGACAAATATAGGATTAGCATTGCGGCATCTGCCGGCGCTCGCGGAGGATTTCCGCCGGCGCGGCCATTTCGAGCGAGCTTTAGTATTAGCGCGGTCGTCGATCGAATTGTTAAATCGATTGCCACGAAAACAAAAAGCGCTGCTCGAAGCGCGTTTCGACGCATTAGTAACTATCGCCGAGTGCGCGTCGCGCCTGGGCCAGCGAATATTAGAAAAGCGCACGCTCGAAAAGTGCGCGCGCATTGCTACCTATCTTGCGGACACAGCGCGGCTCGCGCGAACGTTATTATCACTCGGGCGTTTATGTTATGCGACGGGCCGATATTTAGTATCCGCCTCGTATCTCGATCGCGCGATAGATCTCGCCTCGAACGCCGGCGACGTTCGCACCGAAAGCGAAGCGGCGCTCGCGAAATCAATTGTAGTATCCTATTCCGGCGACGTCGAAAAGGCGGGTCCGCTGCTCGATCACGCGCTCGAACTTGCTACAGATTCGGATTTGCGCGCGCGCGTTTTGTTACAACAGGCTCTTCGATCGTTAAATTTAGACCGGCCGGATCTTGCATTACCACAAATCGAAGAAGCGGCGCGCGCGTTTAAAGAATTAAGAATGCCGGCGGCGCAGGCGGCGGCATTTTTTCACCGCGCGCGATGCCATGCCGACATCGGTAAATTTACAGTTGCGCGGCGCGACCTCGACCGAGCATTAACATTGGCGCGCGAAGCCGGCGAGCGGCGGACGGAAGCGATGACGCTCTCGTTGCGAGGCGCGATCCGCGCCGCGGCCCGAGACTACGAATCCGCCGAGAAAGATTTGCGAGCAGCGATCGCGCTTGCCGACGAAATTAATGATAGATTTACGGAATGCCACACCGCGTTACATTTAGCAAACTCATTATTATCATCCAAAAATCCTAAACAAAATCTTCGCGAATCGACGCGGCTCGCGAGGCTAGCGTTAACATTAGCCGAAGAATTAGGATTGCCGAGGCTGCGCGCGTTTGCCCATTCGGTGCGCGCGCGGGCTTTGTTGCGCTCGGCGCGCAAAGCCGACGCGCTCACGGAATCGCAACGCGCATTATCTGTATTATCCGAAGGACCGCGCGATCGCCGCCGCGCCGCTGGCGTTTTATTTACACATGCGCTCATTCTTAAAGAATCGGGGCGCGCGGCCGAAGCGCAATCTTATTTTAATGATGCCGCCTCGATTATTAATGATGCCGCTGCGCGCATCACCGACGAAAAGATAAGAAACGCATTTCTAAATGATGAACCGTTCCATCGAAAAGTCGTGGGACAGGTTAGGGGACAGGTTTAAACCGGTCCCCTAACCTGTCCCCTTCGCTGTTCAAAGTTGCAAATTCGCCGGTGATTTTCCCTCGGAAGAGCACCGCGCTCTTGGACCCGATGTGTGCCGCCGTTACCCTCTCTCGCTAAATTTCCCGGAGGCGGCAAACCGGCTGATACGGTGTGTTGCCTTTCATTTTGTTTATTAGCTTACCCTTCTATAAACTCCAATTTAGCTTCATCTTTTTATTAGCAATATTATGAATCCCAAGAAAATCGGTTTGCTCTTCGGAATGGAACGCAGTTTCCCCGATGCGCTTACAAAAAGAATTAGTGAACTCAGCGGCGGAAAAGTTGTAGCAGAGCCGGTTTCGATCGACGTTGTGCGTCTCGACCAGCCGCTTCCTTACGATTTGATATTAGATCGTATTAGTCAAGATGTTCCTTTTTACAGAACGGTGCTAAAATTCGCCGCGCAGCGCGGAACTGAAGTTATTAACAATCCGTTCTGGTGGACTGCCGAAGATAAATTCTGCGCAAATGCGATCGGCCTCGCCGCGGGCGTCGCGATTCCGAAAACAATATTATTACCGCACAAGGCTCATCCCGCCGGAACGAAGGCGGAATCGTTTAGTAATTTAAAATTTCCGTTGAGCTGGGGCGAGATTTTTAAATATTTGGGTTTTCCTATATTCCTGAAGCCGGCCTTCGGCGGCGGCTGGAAGAATGTTTATAAAGTTAATAATGAAAAAGAGTTTTTTGAAAAGTATGATCAAACGGGCGACCTCACGATGCTCGCGCAGGAAGCGATACAATTCGAATCGTATTATCGTTGCTATGTGATCGGCCGCGAGAAAGTTCATATTATGCGTTACGATCCGAGCAAGCCTTATTTACAAAACTACGTCGCCGACGAACCGCCATTGACGCCCGAATTGAAGGCTAAAATTGAGCGCGACGCCAAAGCACTCTGCGAGGCTCTCGGACATGATATGAATACTGTTGAATTCGCGCTCCGAAAGGGCGTGCCGATTGCAATTGATTTTACAAATCCAGCGCCTGACGCCGATATTGCATCCGTTGGCAAAGCTAATTTTGAGTGGGTCGTTCAGAACATGGCCGAATTCTTAATTAAACGCGTTCAGAATCCGCGCCCGCTGTCGCTCGCCGGGAACTGGCCGTCGCTATTTCCAGCGCCAACCGCATCGAATGTTATAACCCCTGTTTCGCATACTACAGTTGCAGCGGCAATTCCAGTTTCCGCTTCGGCAACAATTGTTAGAACGCCGAGCGCGCCGCCGGTTATTACAAAAACGCCCGGTGCACCCTCCACTCCGCCCGCGGAAACTTCCAAAAAGCGAAAGAAGTAACAAATGACCGACGAACCCGCCTTTTCGATTGGCATCGAGGAGGAGTTTCAAGTTGTCGACCCGGAAACGCGCGAGTTGCGTTCCCACGTGGAAGAAATATTTGAAGCTGGAAGAAAAGTATTAAAAGAACGCTTAAAGCCGGAATTGCATCAATCGGTCGTCGAGCTGGCGACCGGTATTTGTAATAATATAAAAGAAGCGCGTGTTGACGTCGTCGATACGCGCACAAAAATTATACAATTAGCGCGCGAACAGGGGATGTCGATCGCCGCCGCGGGAACGCATCCGTTTTCGCACTGGCAAGACGTGCCGATTACTCCCAATCCGCGCTATGCACAATTAATTCAAGATTTTCAGACGGTTGCGCGCGGAAACCTAATATTCGGACTTCATGTACATATTGGAATTGAAGACCGCGACCTTGCCGTTGGAATTATGAATGAGGTGCGGTACTTCCTTCCGCACATTCTCGCGCTCACGGCGAATTCACCGTTCTGGCTCGGGCGCGACACGGGCTGGGCAAGTTATCGTTGCAAAATATTTGATAAGTTTCCGCGAACGAACATTCCCGATTATTTTGGTTCGTACGGCGACTTCGAGGATTTTGTTACAACATTACTAAAAACGAATTGTATCGTCGACGCTAAACAAATTTGGTGGGACGTCCGGCCGCACCCGTTCTTTCCAACATTAGAATATCGCATTGCTGATATTCCGATGCGCGCCGACGAGACCATCGCCATCGCGGCGTTATTACAAGCAATTACAGTTAAATTATATCGTTTGAGAAAAAAGAATATTGGCTGGCGCTTGTATCGCCGCGAATTAATTATGGAAAATAAGTGGCGCGCGGCGCGCTGGGGCCTCAACGGGAAAATGATAGATTTCGGCAAAGAGCAGGAATTCCCGACGCCGTTTCTCGTCGGCGAGCTGCTCGATTTCGTCGACGACGTACTCGACGATCTCGGCACGCGCAAAGAGATGGAAACGATTCGGTGGATTCTTCAGAACGGGACGGGCGCCGACCGGCAGCTTCGCGTTTGGCGCGAGACACGCGATTTGAAAAAGGTGGTAGACTTCGTCGTTCAAGAAACGACCGTAGGTTTGCCTTTATAACAAAAGGCTTCCGACTACAAATCCACACTCGACGGGCTTCGCGGCCCTGATCACCCTTGGAAACGTTAGGCGCTACTGATTTATCAAAAATTGCTTACGACCCCGAGTTCATTCCGGGGGCGCGCAGCGCGGCGTTCACATGTTTAGCGATTCAGCCCGGCGAGAAAACGGTGCTTATAACAGATCGCGAAAGTATACAAATCGGCGCCGCGCTTCATGAACAATTTCTAAAGGCCGGAGCCGATCTTACTTCCTTTGTAATCGAAGATGTCGCCGAACGGCCGCTTCGGAGCTTTCCCGAAATCATTGGAGACGCGTTGCAGCTTGCTAAGGTTTCGTGCTATGCCGCGGGCGCGCAGACCGGGGAATTGAAGGCTCGAATTGATATGACACATATCGTGAATCTCCACAAGATCCGGCATGCGCACATGGTTACAATTACGCCGCGGATTATGAAAGAAGGGATGCTCGCGGATTTTAGAAAAATTGATGAATTGTCTTCGTGGGTGCTCGAAAAGACTAAGAAAACGAAGGTGCTTACGGCGAGCACACCGGCCGGAACAAATATAACAGCTACGTTCGATCCTACAATTAAGTGGTTAAAGACGTCGGGGATCGTGAGTCCGGAAAAATGGTGCAATCTGCCGGGCGGAGAAGTGTTAACAAGCCCGGCGCGCGTCGATGGCGTTTTTGTAGTCGACGGCGTGCTCGGCGACTGGCTCTCGCAGCGCTATGGAGATATTGAAGCAACTCCTCTCCGAATTGAAATCGCCGATTCGAGAATTGTAGGATGTTCCTGTTCGCGCGCCGACATCATGCGAGATTTTATGAGTTATGTTACAACTGACGAAAATAGCAATCGCGTCGGCGAGCTCGCGGTCGGAACCAACATTTGGGTTAAAAACGTCATCGGACATATGTTACAAGACGAAAAAATCCCGGGCCTACATTTAGCATTCGGCCATCCGTATTCGGAACACACCGGAGCGAAGTGGCGATCGTCGACTCACCTCGACGTGGTCTCGCGGCATTTCGACGTCGAACTCGACGGCGTGCCCCTCATGATTGATAGCAAATACTTAACGAACGGCGAAGTTCAATTGTAACATGGAGCCCACGCTTCGCCGCGCATTTAACAAATATTTTTCCGACGAAATCTACAAATCGAGCCTTCACGAACTCGAATCGCGGCTCGCTTGTAAATTTGAATTTCGCGTCGCGGAGACGCCCGTCTTCATTCCGCCGGATTTGTTAAAACAAATTGAAACGGGCGCGAAAGAAATTGTTAAACAACTCAGCGAGCCCGCGCGCATTGCCAAAATGGAGCGCGACCTCCCGCAACGCTACAATACACCGCGGCGGACGCCCCTGCCCGGCGTCGCTATTGTAGATTTCGCAATCACGCGGGGATCGAACGGAGAATTAGTGCCGAAGGCCGTCGAGCTGCAGGGGTTCCCGTCATTATTTGCATTAACATTCGAACAGTCGCGCGTCTGGGGTGAAATTTGTAGTAAAATGCCCGGCATGCCGAAAAAGTATACTTCACTTTTTTCGGGCCTCGACGAACAGGGATTTATTAATTTACTAAAACGTTCGATTCTCGGACGGCACGAACCGATTCACGTCGTCCTCGCGGATTTGCATCCGACGAAACAAAAAACGTCATCGGACTTTTGGGCCACTCGAAATATTGTTGGTATTGACGCCATTTGCCCGACGACGTTTCTGCGCGACGGCCGGAAATTGTTTAGAATGAAAGACGGCAAGAAAACTGAAATTAAACGAATTTATCATCGCGTCGTATTTGATGAATTGGAGAAAACCGGCGCGCAACTCCCCTATCGTTATGATGAGGATCTCGACGTCGAGTGGTTCCCGCATCCGGCTTGGTATTATCTTTGGTCGAAAAGTTCGATGCCGCATTTGGATCATCCGCTCGTTCCGAAAACGTACCGGCTCTCGGAACTCACTACCATTCCGAAGAACCTCGAACAATTTGTATTAAAACCGTTCCACTCATTCGCTGGCGGCGGCGTGAACATCGACCCCACCGAAAATGATATAACTAAAATTCCAGCCGCCGAGCGCGAACATTGGTGTTTACAAGAAAAAGTTGATTACGCTCCCGTGCTTGAAGCCGTCGACGGCGGCGGCGTGAAAGTCGAAATCCGAATGATGTTCCTGCGCCCCGACGAAGACCAACAATTCACACTCGCTACAAATCTTTGCAGATTATCCCGCGGCAAAATGCTCGGCGTTGATTTTAATAAAGACTTTACGTGGGTTGGCGGGAGTGTGGGGATTTGGCCGCGAGAGTGAAATGTTTCTGAAACATTCCGCGGCGCGCGTGCGTAGGGCCGTCCATGCGGCCAACTTTGTTAACACTATCGTTTGTTTTTATTGCCTTCGGCGGACGTCTCCAACATAGCGATTCCGCACCAGCGTCGCGGCAGCGCGTCGAAGGAGAGACATCGCTTCCGGCGAGTGTGCGCGTGATCGGGCGCGTACTCGACGAAGAAAAGAATGGTTTGGCGAATGTAATAGTTGGGTTGAATTATCGTTATCATTCAAAAACGGGTGCCGACGGGCGATTTGTTATTGAAGCGCCCGGCCCTGCGGCAGACTTGGTTTCATTTCATATATCGCCTCCGATTTATTACGGCAAACACTCGCGCGAATTTGGTTTTGCCGTGAGCCGCCATCAGGATCCGTTACGCG
>JBJXHE010000126.1:0-10355 GCA_046160785.1 Planctomycetota bacterium | reverse complement strand
CACTCTCAAACTGGCTCCGAAAAGGAAAAATTTCTTCTGTTCAATTAACTAAAATCTATTTGGAGCGTTTGAAAAAGTACGGTCCGAAACTCGAATGCGTTATAACATTAACGGAATCGTTAGCATTGCAGCAGGCGGCCGCAGCCGACCGGGAAATAGCGGCAGGCAAATGGCGCGGGCCGCTCCACGGGATTCCGTACGGACTCAAGGATCTATTTGATACAAAGGGGATCGCAACGACGTGGGGCGCGGAATCCTATCAAAACCGTGTTCCGGATTCGGATGCTACTATTGTTCAAAAACTACAAAATGCGGGCGCCGTCCTCGTCGCAAAGTTAACATTGGGCGCGCTGGCTTACGGCGATATTTGGTTCGGCGGACAAACTAAGAATCCGTGGAATCTTAAACAGGGATCAAGCGGGTCGAGCGCGGGATCGGCGTCGGCGGTCGCCGCCGGATTAGTAGGATTTGCGATCGGCACGGAAACGTGGGGTTCGATTTCGTCGCCGTCGGCGCGGTGCGGAATTGTAGGATTCCGCCCGACGTTCGGCCGCGTGTCGCGCCACGGCGCGATGGCGCTTTGCTGGTCTTTAGATAAAGTCGGTCCGCTCACGCGCACGGTCGACGACGCAGCTCTCGTATTTGCAGCAATTGCGGGAGTTGATACAAACGATGCGGCTGCGATCGATGCGCCTGTATTCTTAAATTTTAACAATTCGATTGAAAAAATAAAAATTGGGTTTGTAGAATCGGAATACAGCGGCCCGCGCCAGACGCCGTACGATCGCAATTTGTTAGAAAAGTTGAGAGAGTTAAAAGCGGATGTCGCTCCCATTTCGATTCCGAAGGAACCGTACGCGGAAATTATTAATATGTTAATTTCGGTCGAGGGCGCCGCCGCATTTGATGAAATGACGCGAGCGAACCAAGACGATTTGTTAAAATGGCAGGCCGACAACGCGTGGCCGAATACGTTTCGCATGACGCGGCTCGTCCCCGCGGTGGAATATATGCAAGCGCGCCGCGTGCGCCGCAAATTTATGAAGATCGCCGATGACCTATTCAAAAACGTGGACGCGATCATCGCGCCCGCGAGCCACGGCGATCTTCACGCGTTAACAAATATGACCGGACAGCCAGCGTTAACATTAAGAATCGGCCGGCGCGACACCGGCGTGCCGATTTGTGCAACGCTCTGGGCGCCTCTGTTCCGCGACGAACAATTGTTACGAATCGGCCGCGTTATTGAAGAGAAGGTTGGACTTCGTGCTCTTCATCCCAAGGTCGATTGGTAATAACGCTGAGCAGCTCTCCGCGTCTCCGCGTGAGCTTTCTGTTGTATCAAATCGGCGCTTTTGCCGCTTCGATAAAACTAAAAATAGATCCGTAGCGATCCGCGATATTCTGTACGGCCTCGGACGAAAGTGTAGTAAACGCTTTAATGGATGCTTTCGACTTGCGTCCGATGGCCGCGTAGAATTTATCGAGCGGCATATTCAAAGGTTCAACGCCCGCGAGCAAAACTAACAATTCGTGGGTGCCGGGCGATCCTTTGCCAAAGAGTGCATCGGACAATTGTCGCGAACGGTCGGCGTGCACGATCGTGCCGTGCGCGAGTAATTGTTGTTTATTCAAAAAAAAGCACGTTTCGCCGCCGACAATGAAATCGTATTTCTTAACAACCGCTTCGTCGGGCCAGAGCCCGACTACAGATAATTTTCCCGATCCGACGCGCTGTTTTAATTGTGCAAACGTGCGCGCGTCGACCGTCCGCTCGAACGGCGCGAGCGAATAGCTTCTTGTATAATCGTGCGGAATCCGCGACTGCGGATTTTCTGTATCAACGGGAAAGAGAAAAAAGCCCGTGCTCCCGGGGCGCGTTGTTTCAATAAATCCCACGTTATCGCGAGCCTTTTTTCATTTCGGCAAGTTTATGAATCCGTTCCTGCGTCATCTTCACGCGATCGGCGCCGTCGGGCCGCCGCTGAACGAGCGATTCTAATTGTAATAAATACTGCGGGCCGTAAATCTCTTTTCGAATCCGTTCCAAAAACGGTTGAATCTTAGAATAGAAGAAAATCGCTTCGCCGTTCGTGTTCCAAAATAACTCTTCGTGCAGCGCGCCCATGTTTACAAATGTCGCTGCCATTTCCCAATAGGTAGCAACTTGCCGAAAATAAGCGTTTGTGGGATTGTTAATATCAAGAATTTTAGCAAACTCCTCCCACGTCTCCGGCATGAATTGTAAATTGATATGATCGCGCGCCTGGCGCATGACGGTCTCGCGGCGAAGTTCATATAAACGAAGAACAATATTTACGTCTTCGTGATCTGGCACGCCCGATTTGATCGGCACCTTTTTCTCGTTGTGGTTCATCATGGTTTTGGAGCTTATTGAGTTGCTGCCCGCTAAACTATAACGACATGCGTTTTTTGTATGAACGCTTCGATCCCGCCCGCCACGGCCGCGCGGATTTGGAGCGACTCCTCAAACGAATATTTCATCAATTGCTCGTCCACACCGACGGCGATGCCGAGGAGGCGTTGCGTTGGTTAGAGATTATCGCCGCGCGCCATTCGTTGTTTCCGCCCGGCTTTACGATTGATGATTTTAAGAAAATCCTGGAGCGCGATCGCGAGGTGCGCGCGTCGGGCGATTCGTCAACATTACAATTAACCGGCAAGGGCGCGAAGGAGATCCGGCGCGACGCGCTCGCGCTCATCTTTCAAGGATTGAGAAAGGGCGCCGCGGGCGATCACCGCACCGCGCACGCGGGCACCGGGGGCGAGCGGCTGCCGGAAACGCGCGCGTTTGAATTCGGCGACGACGTCGGCGGAATTGATTGGATCGCAAGCTACAGAAACGCGGCGGCGCGCGGCGCGGGCTCGAATGGAACACAACAAATCGAAGAGAAAGATTTAGAAGTATACGAATCTGAACATAAGTCTTCGTGCGCGACCATTTTGTTATTGGATATATCCCATTCAATGACGCTCTACGGCGAAGACCGCATGACGCCCGCGAAGAACGTGGCGCTCGCGCTTCAGGAATTGATAGAAACGCAGTTTCCGAAGGACACACTCGAAATTGTATTATTCGGCGACGAGGCGCGGCGCGTGCGGCGGGAAGATCTGCCATTTGTTACGAATGGGCCGTTTCATACCAATACGAAAGCGGGCGTCGCGCTCGCGCGCGAATTGTTGCTTCGCACAAAAGCCGCGAACCGCCAGATTTTTATGATTACAGACGGTAAACCGTCGGCGATCACGGAGCAAAACGGCTCAATTTACAAAAACCCAATGGGCCTCGACCGGCGGATTGTGAATAAGACGCTCGACGAAGCGGCCGAATGCAAACGAAAGGGAATTGTTGTGACGACGTTTATGGTCACCAATGATTCCTATCTCGTCGCGTTCGTTGACGAATTTACAAAACTGAACCAGGGGCGCGCTTACTACTCAAATCTCGATCAGCTCGGATCGTTTGTATTCGTTGACTATCTTAAGAATCGACGGAAGACGGTGAGGTAACGATTACGTCTCGCTCTTCTGTATCCATCGCTTCCAGTGCGGTTTTTCGAATTTTAGTATTTGTTCGAGCAGGCTCGGAATGGTTGTATCCACAAGAATCGCCGCGCGCTGCTCGGCCGGGATGAATCCATTCGCGACCGCATGGTCGAGCATGTTTAAGAGCGGATCATAATAATGTTCGACGTTAAGAATGGCGACGGGCTTTTCATGGTAGCCGAGCTGCATCCATGTTAACGATTCGAATAATTCATCAAATGTTCCGAGACCGCCGGGTAATGCAATAAAACCGTCGGACAATTCGTGCATGAGCATTTTTCGCTCGTGCATCGATTTTGTGACTCGCATTTCGGCGACGCCGGAGTGGGCGAGTTCGCGTTCGCGCAGCGCTTCGGGAATGATACCAATAACATTTCCATGAATAGAAAGCGCTCCGTCGGCGAGCGCGCCCATCAATCCTACATTTCCGCCGCCAAATACGACTCCAATGTTTCGTTCGGCGAGGAAGCGGCCCGTTTCGTGCGCGATTGTCGCAAATTTAGGATTCTTGCCCGACGCGGCGCCGCAAAAGACACAAATACGCATTTCCGTTTTTGTATAAATAAATGATATAACGGATTTATTTAATATAAATTATTAATACAAACCACGCAGATCAGCGGGGTCGGCGGCGAACGACACGTTTTGTTGTTTTGCTTCCTCTAAAATAGTACGCGCCTCATCCGCGCGGGCGGGCGGCACCAAAATATGATATCCCGACTGGTCGTACGCCTCCTGAAGCGACGCAATGCCCGGCATCGGCCGCGCGCGAAATACATGATCTTCAATTTCAACGCCGTCGATTTTTCGAGTTTGCAAATAAGCGCGGACGTGCCGCGCCTCGACGGGATGGCCAGCTCGATAGACTACTAATTTTGGAGAATTCATGGTGAAGCCGTTTGAATCAAATTCGGAAAGCTAGTCAACAATTACAATATTATTCATGTAATCTTCAAATACAACTGCGATATCTGTCATCATGATTGAAATCCTTCACATCCCTTCGATCCGCGCTGGAACATTGTTCGAATTGGAGACGCCCATCCACGAGATGTTTGCGGAATTGTCAAACACCGATTCCGCAAAACTGCGCTGGACGCGATCGCAAAGCGCGTTCGCTGTGGTCGCCGACGATATTACAATTCACGATTTGTACCGCGCGCATCTTTGCTTTACCGACGAGAGCGACTGGAATCAAAGCGACGAAATCTTTCATGAAATTGCGGGCTAAATGAATATATCGAAATGTTAAGTTTGCTTTAATATTAATTTTATTTTAGACAATATTACTGTTCCGTGAACGCATGAATTTGGCCGTCGCGAGTTGTAACCACTAAAATATTTCCCGACGCTGCAACGGACGCGACGATCGGCGATCCGATGCGAAACCACCACTTCGTGACGCCCGCGCGCAGGTCGACCGCGTAGAGCCGCCCGTCGGTGCAGCCAAAATAACAATAATTGCCGAAGGCCACTGGAGTCCCGCCTATAGCTCGCCCTTCACGCTCGCCGGGAACCGAAAATTCGAGGGGGATACTTGCACTATTCCACGTCCACGCCGATTTCCCAGTTGTTATATCCATTGCAAATAATTTTGCATCGGCGCCGGGAACGACAACAATTCCATGATTTGTTATAACGGGCGCCCCGGGCGCGTCGCCGAGATCATTAGGATTCTGCCAGATTTGTTTTCCCGTGATCGCTTCGATGCATGTTAACTTTCGGTCGATGACGGCGATAAAAGTATCATTATTGCCGATTGTGGGCGGGCGGTTGCAGTGCCCTTCGAATTGCCATGTCGGCGGCTCATCGATAATTGTTTGTTCTCTCTTAGTTACATATCCACAGAGAATGCCTTGTTTGATCTTTAATCTGTAGCCCGGATGAGATGAGGCAGGGACAACTCCGGCCTCGGCAAGAAACGCTTGCATCGAAGGTGGTGAGCCACTCGCTACGCGAGGAACATAGAAGCGGCGTTCCTCCGATTCGAATTTACCATTTCGTAAGTCGACAGTGTTCGCACTTCGATCTGTAAAATATAAGACTTGGAATTCTCCTGAATCTTGATCACGCCGTAAATAGCTCGCGCTTGAAGCCAAAATCGCATTTCCTAACGGTTTTCTCGATGGTGCATTAAGAATTGGCTTCCCGGTCAATATATCAAAACCATAGATGGCACCGCCGCCAAATGTAGCATCACTTGAACAATAAATTTTTCCGTTAACTATAATCGGCGACGTCGTCCCTGAGGGGCCGTCCATGGCGGCAGTCCATAGGGGCCGAAGAGGCGGAACGATATCGATCTCCGCTATGAGGTATCCGGCTTGCGTGCTGCGTTCGATCGCCCAATTATTGTGTTCAAACGGTTTCTTAGCATTTGTATTTTCGGATATACCAAATCCGTTGCGCGCTTCCCATTCCGCTCCTCGATCATCCGTAAATGTAATAATCGCCTGCGCCTTTCCTAACGCTAACTTTGTGCCGTCAAGACGTACATGATACAAATCGCCGCCGGCGTGAAAGAGCGGCGACGACATAGCCATTCCAGCCGAATCGACGATACTTACTTTCGCCGAAACAATATTTGTAAACGAATCGCAGGCCGAAACGCGCACGTCGATTGGCGCGCGCGGAACCGCCGCACCCGCCTGCGGCCACATCACCTGAACGCGGCGTTTCGCGCCGAGCGAGCGCAGTTCTGTAGTAAACTTCCAGGGCTCGGTTTCGAGCTTCGGATGGATTTGTAATATACGATAGGCTCGCGGCGAACCGTCGGCGCCGCCTTCGAGCAGCGGCGGTGTCGCGCACGCTACAATTTTCGGATCTGTAAGAACGACGGGCCGAGATTCGGGCCGCGACGCCGGTTTTGAAGTTGTTGCATTCGACTCCGATTCGTGAAGGACGGTCACGCCGCTGCCGCTCGATTTTGAAATAAAAACGCTATAATTCGGAATCTTAGATAATAATTCTAAAATGTTCTGCGGCGCTTCTTCTTCGCAAACAATAACAATTCCGGTGCAGACAGCGAGATTCTGAATTGTATTTTCAATGAACCGTTTCGATTCAGGAAGCCAGCGCGGAATAGATAGGACTCGCATCGAACCTGCGTCGACGGAATAGCGTTCGACATCACGATTCAGCCAGGGCGTCACTATTAAAAACGGTGACTTCTGTAAGAATTTTTCAGCGTTAGTCAAACCCGTTGCAACGACGAGCGCCGGCTTCTTCGGCAGTTGATTCAATTCTGACAAAACCGCGAGCGCCGCGTCGGTGTCTTCGTCTTTTGTTAGATCGAGATTGTTAATATGAACAATTCGATCCGACTTCCCCGTCGCGGAACCCGAAATGACGCCGAACTGCAACTTTTGCTTCGGTTCGGCAATCTTAATGAACCACGGCGTCGTCGTCTCATACGCAAGATTGCGATTGATCAAGATCGTCTTCGGTTCATTCGCGTCGGACGGTGTCGGCGCCGCCAACATAAACTTTCCGTCCGCGCCGCTTTTAACAATTTCGGCACCGTTCGAAACTTCAATATTGCCTTGGCCCGGTTCGCCGACGTCGCGCACGCCGTTGCGGTTGCGATCGTAGAATACAATTCCCGAAATCTCTTCTTTCGAATCCTGGGCGCTCGCGTTCACCGCGACGCAGCACAAGAACAAACTAAACAGTAAATTTAACGACTTTAGCAATTTTAACAATATTCGCTCCAATGTAAGCAAACAAGAAAACTACTTTTTTCCCGTACCGCCCGCGCGCATCGCATCGCGTAATTTTGCAAATCGCTCAGAATTAGCTTTCAATTTGCGCCGTTCATACGCCGTTACTAAATTTGCGCACATGCGGATCAGCGTCTCCCGCGCGGACGAAGGCTCAAAATGTTCACGCGTCACGGGGAATCCGCGGACTGCTAACATTCGCGCGCACTCGTCGAGGCCGAGCCGGCGCCCGGTCGTCGGATCCATATATATATCTAAATCCGACGGGCCGTAACGTAACAAATAATGGCCGGGCGAACCGATTCCGTACAAAGGCAATTTTGCGCGCTTTGCAACGGATAAGTAAATGGTTGCTAACGATATCGGAATTCCGCGGCGGCGGTCGAGCACGCGGTGAATATAACTATTCTCGGGATCGTCGAACGATTCGTCGTTCATGCGCAGGCGCCACTCGTGTGCTAATAATCGCGACAATTCCGCCGCGCAACCCTGCGGCGGCGTCCGCGTGCTCGGCGTACCTGATATATTCAATCGAGATAACAATTGTTCACCGAGCGTGTCGAGAATCGTGGTGTACGCGGCGAGGTCGAGATCCGGGTATTCTATTTGTGCAAGGGCGAACGCGCCGTCTTCGAGGTCGAGTTCCGCGTCGTTTTTTGTAGCTAACAATTCGAAACGCGCGACGGCCTTCTCGCGGCCGATCTCTAACAATGCGGCGCGCGCGCGGACGCGCATGCGGGCGTCGTTCGAAATCACTGCAATTCGAAGCGCGTGTTCGCCGGCTGCGCCAAGCGAAACCAACTTTTCGCGCGCGGCCGCAACGACCGTGGGCGAATCATCGCGCAGCAATTCAAGCAGCGCGGCGAGAGTGTTGGGGTTGACGGAATGCACGATTTGTTAGTTTCCGCAGTTTCTTCTACGTGAGCGCGCGCGATTTGGCAACGAGCGGTTATTCTTGACGGCGGCTTTTTGCAGAATATTAATAACAAACTCGATAACAAACAAACCGTGAACGCATCTGAAACCGTCGTCATTACGCATGCCGTCCGAACGCCGATTGGTAAGTTTCTTGGCGGCTTTTCTAAACTATCGGGACCGGACCTCGGCGTCGCCGCGGTCAAAGCGCTCTTCGCGCGCTCGGGCGTCGCGCCGGCCGGCGCGGATTATTTAATATTTGGAAACGGACGCCAGGCCGGCGGCGGACCGAATCCCGCGCGGCAGATTTCCGTGCGCAGCGGAATGAAAGATTCCGCGCCCGCATTTACTGTAAACATGGCCTGCGCGTCGGGCCTGAAGAGCATTCTTCTCGCGGCGGACGCGATCGCGCTCGGGCGCGCGAAAATCGTGGTCGCGGGCGGCACGGAATCGATGACCAATCTTCCGTTCTTATTACCAAAAATGAGGATGGGCTACCGGCTCGGCCACGAACGCGTCGTCGACGGAATGTATCAAGACGGTTTTTTGTGCCCTTTGTCAAAATTAGTCATGGGCGAGACGGCGGAAAAATTAGCAAAGCAACTTAACATTTCGCGCGACGAGCAAGATCGCTTCGCGCTCGAATCACAATTAAAAAGCGAGGCGGCGCGCGCGAAAGGTAATTTTAATGATGAGATCGTTCCCGTCGACGTGCCCGGCGAAAAGGGCGCGACGGTTACAATTAAAACCGACGAACACCCGCGCGACAATTGTACAATCGAATCATTAACAAAGCTTCCGCCCGTTTTTGATGCCAAAGTTGGAACGGTAACAGCTGGAAATTCCTCCGGCATCACCGACGGCGCCGCGGCGTTATTGTTAATGTCGGAGTCGCATGCGAAAAAGTTAGGTTTGCCAATATTAGCAAAGATCGGAGCTTCGGCCGAATCGGGCGTGGATCCGTCGATCATGGGCGCCGGCCCCGTGCCCGCGATTCGCGAATTGTTAGAACGCACGAAAGGTAAAATAGATAATTATGATTTAATCGAGCTCAACGAGGCGTTCGCCGCACAGGTGATCGCGTGCGACCGCGAATTGAAGTTTCCTAAAGATCGCCTGAATGTTAACGGCGGCGCCATTTCGCTCGGCCATCCGATCGGCGCGACGGGGGCGCGAATTGTTGTCACGCTCATTCATGAAATGAAACGTAGGAATGTTAAGAAAGGATTAGCAACGTTGTGTGTGAGCGGCGGGATGGGGGTGGCGGTGGAAATTGAACGGTAAAATTCAAATATGCCAATTCATATGCGTTTTCAATATTGCTCCGATGGCGCCCGCATTCTAATTTCCGGAGCACTGGATACAGATCTGGCTCCGTTGCAGAACTTATTTGAAAGGCTCGGACGGGAACGCAACGAATTCAGTTTGAGTAACTTGCCGTTTATTGTTGCAATTGATCAACTCGATATTGTAGCAAAGTCAACATCGGGCACGAATCAGAAATCTTCGCTGCTAAGTGAGCACACACTCTTCCTTCGCGCCAATAGCCCGATGACGTTTGAGCGGATTCAGACGTCGGAGAGGTGGATGGACCTCGTGGAATTGATAGATCCGATTATTAAGAGTACGGCGCCGTGTCATCAGTACCTAACGGAGAGTATTAACGACGATGCAATAATTGTCCTATCAAAGGGGGAGTATTCAAGTGAGGGAATGTTACTCTAATTTTTTATTCTCTTTTCTCGCCGCATTGCATAACGCTTCGTCCAAAAATGCTAATGGTAGTTGCAGTCGAATTGCTAATTCTAGATTAACTGCGTCTTGGGCCGTAAATTGATGCTTTGTCGCCAAGTACAAAACGACGTCAAAGATCCGATCGCCAAAGGCGCTATTCATAAATTCAACGGCGACCCTCGTTAATCATCTCGCGAATTGTAATATCGGAGGGTAGTCGATTCCCTTTTCGAAACTTTTTTAATTCTCGCGCGGCTAATAATGAATCTTTAATGATGGGTCCAGCGCGCAAGGGATCCGGCGCTGATGCATTCGGATTTGCGGGTTTGCGAGATTTCCGTTTCATTATGGTATTAAAGCCTAATCGAATTCGTGCTGCGGCGGCAGGCAGTATTTGGGTTGGCATTGTGATCCTCGTGT
>JBJXHE010000125.1:0-44116 GCA_046160785.1 Planctomycetota bacterium | reverse complement strand
GGCCGAGGGTAACTAACAGGATACAGGCCACGACAAGCGAAAGGACCAGACGGCGTCCCGGGGTGACGGGCAGGCCTCGTCTGGCGGGAGCCGGTCTGGCTGGGCACACGTGTCCCATGGTTTTCTGGCGGCATGGATCGCCTGCGAGATCCACTTGCCGTTCATGAGTTGTAATAATAAATCGGCGGGCTGGGGTTGTGATGCGGAAGTCACGGCAATTTCTTTTCAAAAAGTTAATAAATATATATCGATTAACGAAAATAAGACAATTCCAAGTCGAAGCTCAAGTCGGAACTGTTGGCTGTGTATTGATGAATTTCAACAGCGAGAACATTGCGGCCTTCTTTTAGTAAAAACCTATTCAGTGATGTTTCTGTAAAATCAGTTTCATTTGAACCCAAGATGCTGTATGCCGCGAGAGTATCATAATGGACAGCGCCCGACGTTAGATTCGAACGGTGTACTTCGCGGCCGTTTAGATACACGACATTTCCGTCGTCGCGCAAAATGCGCATGACGAGAGTCTTCACAGAACCGGCATTCGAAACATCAAATGTCTTTCGAAAGTATGTTGTAACAAATTTTGAACTCGCATTCGGCCCAAAGCTAACGATCGTCGATTCGTCGCCCTCGCCGTATCCGAGCTGCGCCGGCCCGGATGCCCACGCCGAATCGTTATAATTGAGATCTATCCAATCCGCGCCGGGCAAAGAACCCTGATCCCAATATTTCCATACCTGGCCTTTTTGTATCAAATGACCTTCTCCGCTGAGGCCTGTGAGCCGCACGTCAAAACTAATATCGCTGCTCGTTAGACTTATTTGATGCATTTCAACGGCGATCGTGTTGGTACCTGCGACGAACGCGCCCGGAGATAGCAACTTTCCAAAATAGGCTAGTTCGTCGAGTTCACTAACATTCGAAACCGCGTGCGTTTTATAGTTAACGCTGGCTGACGGCAGGTTGCCGCGGTAAACCTCCGCGCCGTTAACATAAACAATTGCGCCGTCGTCACGCAGAATTTCGAGGGAAACGGCATTAAACGCAGCCGGATCAGTTATCTGAAATTCGCGCCGGAAATAGGTAGTAACAAATTTTTCTGTAGGATTGGGTCCAAACCCGACAACGGTCGCCTCGTCGCTTTCTCCATAGCCGAGCTGCGACGGACCCGCGGCCCACGACGTATCATTAAATCCCGGATCCTTCCAGGCCGTGCCCTGATTACTACCATTGTCTAAATAGCGCCAGATATCGCCCGTCGATATCAGCGGGGTTTTTTTATAATAACTTGGATCTGTTGTTATTGTATAAGTATCAATAACGACGCCGTCGTGCGTGAGCCCCGTGAACGTCATCGTATCTTTATTTGCATCGACGAACGTGGCGCCATAATCGGAATTGAAGCGAATCTTGCTGCCCACGACGGTCTCGCCAACGGCGTATAACGATCTGCCTCCTCGTCCATCGATAAAATAGGGAAGGGAATCTACAATAAGCCGTTCATAATGATGATCGTGTCCGGCGGCTACCACGCTCGCGCCCCATTCGCGAAATGGCCACTGCATAAAAAAATTATTACCATGCGCCGCCGACGAGTACGGCGCGTGATGAAAATAAACAATCTTGAACGGCGCCGTTGAAGCCGCGAGCCCGTTTTTTAACCATGCCGCCTGCACGGAATTGTAAAAAACCCCGTCCGGTTCAGAGGGGTCGCTGTCGATTGCAAAGAAATGAACCGGCCCCTTTCGAAAATCGTAGTAACGCTCATTTCCCGGCAGCGTGAAATAACTAAAATACGGCACTGCGCCGGGCGTGTACCAATCGTGATTCCCGAGACTGGGCCAGAATCTATTTTCGCTCGCTCCGGGTCCGAAAATCCCAGTGTACGGGTAGATGTACGATTCGTAATATTGCCCAATATTAGCATCGATCGTCGCCGCGGAACCCACGTCGTAATTGTTATCTCCAACTGTTATAATAAATTCCGCGCCGGAGTTTTTTATTAATTTTGCAACCGCGGCTTCGGCCGGCCCTGCTTCGCCATAATCGCCGAGTATTGCAAAGCGTATTTCGCGCCGCGCGTCGGCGGGCTTCGCGTCTTTTTTCTCAAGATTTGGCTGTGTCTGAGCGTACAGGCACGGTGCAAATGCGGCGGTACACGCAGCGGTGATCATTAATGATAAGTAGATTCTTAACATTGGGTGCATGGAGTGTAGTCGCGTCCGGAAGTAACTCAAAAGTCCTTTTCATTCGCGAACCACGCCGCACACCGCAAAAAAATCTCAAATGGCGCGGAACCTTCATATCGCGTTTATGAATCTAATGTCATTCCGCTGCAAACCCAGCGGAGTCCCCCACCTCAATTAACCCCCTGCGGAGGCAGACACCGGATGATGCTAAGAAACGCATTTGTTTCAGCGTCGCTATTAACAATCCTCGCGACCTCACTCTTTGCTCAACAATCGTCGATTCCCGGTCAACCACCAGCGGGCACCCCCCCGCAATTCGGCCAGAAATCCGACCCCGGTGATTATCACTTTTACGCGGGCGGGCGCGGCGAGGTCCAAGTGCCGCTCGTGCCGTCGACCGATATGATATCGGTACGCTTTTTACAAAACGTGGACGCAGGCGTGGCGCGCGGAGTTTTATTATCAACGCCCGGCATTTCAGGCGCGGCCGCATCGATTAATTTTACAGAAAGAAATTCAGCATACATTCCGCTCAATCCCGGCCTCACTCTGGAGCAGGTTCGAACTGTAGCAAACCAGCTCGAAAACGATGAACGAGTTGTCTACGCGGAATTAATATATTTTCACGAAACGGAACGATTCGGCGGCACGAACCGGTTTATTACTAAATTCGCCGATCATTTAACTGCGCGCGACATCAACGCACTCGTCGCGCCGTTTCAACTGTCCATCGACCGCGCGCTCGCGTCGGGCCCCAATACATTTGTTATTGAAGTGCCCAAGGGTTCGCCGATGAACGCCGTTGAAATGTCGAATTTCTATTTGGAGTATTTCCGCGAACTGACGGATTATAGCAATCCGGATTTTGTGGTCGACCGCGTTACTACTTATACGCCAAATGATACAAATTATCCGAATCAGTGGCATTTGAATTCGACGGGGCAGAGCGGCGCGAAAGTGAATGCCGACGTCGACGCGCCCGAGGCTTGGGATATAACACAAGGCAGCGCGAGTATTATTATTGCAGTTATCGATGAAGGCACGGACACGACTCACGAAGATTTGTCATTTGTCACTGGCTGGAACGCGATTCAAAATAACAATAGTCCGTCGGGCTCGAGCACGGAGCGCCACGGCACAGCCGTCTCTGGCGTCGCGGCGGGTCAGGGCAGCAACGGCAAGGGCGTTTCGGGTTCGTGTCCGAAATGTAAAGTGATGCCGATTCGTTTAATTGTATCCGGCATGACGATCGCCGACGAAGCCGAATCGTTTAACTTTGCGTGGCAAAACGGCGCGCACATTATTAATAACTCGTGGGGTCCGATCGGGTCGGTTGCTACACTTCCGTCGTCAACGAAAGCGGCGATCGACGCGGCGACTACGAATGGCCGCGGTGGTAAAGGATGCGTCGTATTATTTGCATCCGGAAATGATAATAAAAACTCCGACTCGAACGGTTACTCCGCGTACTCGGGCGTGATTTCCGTCGCCGCGTCAACGGATCAAGACCTCAGAGCTTCCTACAGTAACTGGGGCAATACGGTCGACGTCTGCGCGCCTTCGAACGGCGGAGTCACGAGCGGAATCTGGACGACGGATCGCATGGGCACTTCAGGTTATTCAACGGGCAATTATACAAATACGTTTGGCGGAACGTCGTCGGCGACGCCGCTCACGTCGGGCATTTGCGGTTTAATATTAACTGTGAATCCTAACTTAACGTATACCGAAGTGCGCACGAACTTAATTAATAATACAATTAAGATCGACACGGCCGGCGGCGGTTACGTGAACGGTTTCTCCGCGACGAAGTATGCGTGGGGAAAAGTGAATGCTAAGAATTCCGTCGTGGCCGCTGGCGGCACGCCCCCGCCGCCTCCTCCTCCGACAGGAACGACGAAAACTTACAATTCGACCAACGTTCCGCTCGCGATTCCAGACAATAACACAACGGGAATTACTTCAAATAACGCGGTCGCCGATTCGGGAACGCTCAATACGCTCACGTGTTCTGTAAATATTACACATACGTACCAGGGCGACCTGACCGTTTCGCTCGTTCATCCCGACAATTCGACGGCGGTTCTTTGGAATAAGACTGGCGGTGGCACCGACAATATTGTTGCAACGTTTACTGTTACGACGTTTGCTAATAAACAAATCAACGGCACGTGGAAGCTAAAGGTAACGGATACCGCCGCGCAGGACATCGGCACGCTCAACTCATGGTCGATGACGATTAATTACAATCCGACGGCGGGCCCGCAGACATTTAACTTCTCGGCGTCTCCGGCGCTCGCGATTCCCGATAATAATACTACGGGAATCACGGCGACGATCAATGCGTCGGGCGTCACAGGCACGGTAACAGATGTAAACATCTTTGTTAACGTTAGCCATACGTACAAGGGCGATTTAACCATTACGCTGATTCACCCCGACGGTACCAATGTTATATTACATAACAAGACGGGCGGTTCGGCGGATAATGTTGTTACTACCTTTGACACGCTGACGGCTCCGGCACAGTCGCTTACCGTTCTGAACGGGAAACCCGGTAACGGAACCTGGGCGCTGAAAGTTACAGATACGGCGGCCGTAGACGTTGGAACGTTAAATTCCTGGACGGTAACCATCATAACACAGTAAGTAATAGCTTCGTTGCATGTCTGGCCGCCGGGAATTCCCGGCGGCTTTTTTTTATAAGCAAACATTCGATGAGCGAGGTTCGTTCCTCGACTCTTCATGATTCAGCCTCAATCAACACTAACTCTGCCGCCGCTCGATTTTCAGACGTGGTTTGAAACTGTAGCTAAGAATCAGGGCACGACACTCGGCGCCGCCATGATTGTTAGCATTGTGATTTTTTGGATCATGTTGCCAAAGGCGCGCGGCGGAGCGGGCGAACGAAAGCTAACGTTTGGACGCGCAAGCCTAATCTTAGTGATGACGGCGATCGCAACCGGCGTTTTCGTGGTGGCCGGGTATTTTGCCATCCGTTATTTTCACCAGCGCGTCGCCGCTTTTTTTATACCGGTAGGAATCTGTTTTTGGTCGCTGTTCGTGGCGCAGCCGCTGATAATTGTTATTTATAGTATTATTAAGAAAACGTTCGCTTCGCTCGCGCTCGGATTTTCACTCCTGTGCCTCGCGGTTTTTGTATTGTTTGTGGAACCGAGCCGGCTCGAGGTCTTGCGCGCTGAATTAACAATTCCGACGCTGCCGCGCGGCACGATTATTAAGATTACGCACTTTACAGATCTACAGACGATCTCGCTCGGCGAGCGCGAGATTCGCGCGCTCGAAGCGTCGAACGCGTTTCAGCCGGATTTTGTAGTGATCACGGGCGATCTCATGGCGTGCGGACCGCATCCGAAAGTTGTTGAGCAGACGCGCGAGTGGATCAACGCAATCCAATCAAAAACAACTGTATATTTAGTGAACGGCGACAGCGACGACGATTTCGACTCGCTCGCGGCACAGTTTAACAATACAACTTATCTAAAAGACACGGGCATCGAGGCAACGGTGGCGGGCGCGAAACTATGGATCGCCGGAATTGATAACAAGCGGCGTCCGGGGCCGCCTCATCCTAAATATAGTTTACAAAACGCGCCCGCGGGCGCGACGCGCATTCTGCTCTCGCACAATCCCGACCGTTTTTTTTATGATGGCGACTGGAAGGCGGAACTCGGATTCGCGGGTCACACGCACGGCGGACAAGTTAAGATTCCGTTTTACGGCGCACCTGTAACATTTACAAAACTCGGACGCCTCTACAGCGACGGCGTATTTGATAAATCTACATTTCACCCAGAAGTACCATTCAAGGTTGATGCTTTCGCAGTCTGCGCCGGCCTTGGAATGGAGGGAGGCTACGCGCCGCGGGTGAGATTCTTGAGAGGGCCGCAGGTGATTTTATTAACAATTAAGGGCGAGTGATGTGGGGTCGTTTCCCGGAATTGTGCCGACGGCACAATTCCGGGATGCGACCCCTTCCGCTAGCATTTAGATATTATTGATCGCGTATGGGTCACGCGCGCTTGCGCGCCTTTAACCGGGGCGCCAGAATATTAATTAAACGCGGCGCGCCTGGACCACTACCGTGCTCGGCAATACGCGGCGCCTTCTTCCGCGCACTCCGGCGCGCTGCGCGCGCGTGTCCCATACGCGATTTGTAGTGTTTCGAGCGGCAGTGAATTAACCCACGACGGTAGGAATAACGGGGACTGTCCCCCTTTTTCTGGAACGTTCGCCCAATTAGCATTGCCGCCCCATGGAAACCAGCTTCCCCACTCTGAGCGATTACAAGGTCATCCGGCAATTGGGCCACGGCGGCATGGGTGTGGTCTACGAAGCGGAGCAGATCTCACTGCGGCGGCGTGTTGCGGTCAAAGTGTTGAAGCAGACTGTGGGCATGCCTGACACTGCAGTCGAACGGTTTGAACGTGAGGCACGCGCGGCGGCGCGGCTCAGGCATTCCGGAATTGTTGAGATCTACTCAGTCGGAGCTGAGGGAGGAATTCACTACTTTTCCATGGAACTGATTCCGGGTGCGTCGTTGGAATCGGCGATTGGAGCCGTGCGCAAGGGAGACTCTACGCCCATGTTGGGAGCGAAATCTGCGGAGCTTCGGCGCGTTAGTACAGTTCGTACTCCAGTGCAGACTAAGGAATATGTAGAGCGAGTCTTGAAGATCATCGCGTCGGTTGGAGATGCGGTTGACTATGCACACTCTCAAGGAATTATTCACCGCGACATCAAGCCCGCGAACATACTGCTTCGCGACGGTCTCGACCCAGTATTAACAGACTTTGGACTCGCCTTTGATGTTGACCTGCCGTCGCTCACTCGCTCGGGTGAGATTGCAGGCACACCCTACTATGTATCACCTGAACAGATCGCCGCGCGGCGTGTAAAGATTGATCATCGTACCGACATCTACTCGCTGGGTGTAACGCTCTACGAATTGCTCACCCTGAAACGGCCGTTTGAAGGAACAACTACGCAGGAGGTTTACGAGAAAATCAGCCGGGAGGAACCCATCGATCCTTCGCGACTGAATCCAGTTATTCATAAGGATATTGTTACAATCATACTGCGAGCGATGGACAAGAGTCCGGCGTCGCGTTACGCGCGTGCGGCAGACTTGTCTGCTGATCTTCGCGCATTTCTTGAACATCGACCCATCCGCGCGCGCCGTGCAACGGTTGTGGAGCGCGCGTTGAAATTTGCGAAGCGCGAGCCGGCAAGAGCAGCTTTGTTAGGTGTGCTCTTCGTAGTCGTACCATCAGGCGTTGGCACCGGTGTGTGGATTCTGTCGAAACAAAAAGAAATCCGCGACGCGGGATTAATAACTCATGCCATACGTGTAGATGATTTACTTTCACAGGGATACTTCCTTCTCGGGGAAAAGCAGACAGCAGCCAGCCGAACCGTGTTCGAGGATGTACTCCGACTCGATAATACAAATATTGAGGCCGTCGCGGGGATTGCCTTCTCCTACAATACTGACCAGAAACCCGCAGACGCGTTAAATATACTAGACCAGTACAGAACGCTCGTTGAAGCACAGCCAGTCTTGAAGCGTGTGCAGGCAGAGTCCCTCCGAACAGCAGGCCGAATTCAAGAGTTGAAGGCGATCGAAAGTTCTCTTGTTAAACCTACGACGCCCGCAGAGTTTTTTGTGTCGGGCTCGGTTGAGTTCGCAAGAGGCGAAAGCGGTGACGAGAGTGCGTTCACTCGCTCACTCAGCGATTTGAATCGGGCCTGTCTTGCGACAGGTGTGACAAGACCCGTCTACCATTTTGAACGCGCGCGCGCCGCGCGAGGCGCGCGCAATGCGAGTGCACAGCGTGAATCGGCGGATGTGCTTGCGCAGAAGTGGCCGGAGTCTGCGTTCGCCTGGTTTTTGATCGGTTTTACTCTTGCAGAGCAGAGCCCCGATGAGGCGATTGCGGCCTATGAGAAAGCACTCAGAATCGATCCCAAGTTCCCCAATGCACAAATCAATATTGGTAATATACTCCTGCGTGATGGACGTTGGAAAGACGCAGAAGCATCGGCGCGAAAAGCAATCAACACAACACCACAGGTTCCTTTCGGCCACTCTCAGCTGGGTCTTGCCCTCTGTAGGCAGGGAAAAACGCAGGAAGGCCTAGCTGAGTTATTGAAAGCGGTAGAGACATCAAAGGATTTCAAGAAGGCCGATGTATACTTTAACTATGGTTTGGAATTGTTAGAATCTGGAAACGCCGCCGTTGCCCTGGAACAGTTCAAGACTGCAACCACTCTGCAGCCCGAGCTCGTCGAACCAGTCATGTTTGTCGGTAATGCGTTGTTAAAGATGGGCAAAGCAAAGGAAGCTGTTGAGCACCTCGCGGCCTCCAAATCGCGATTCCCGCAGTCAGGCCCGTTCCTGGTCACTTTCGGGCGCGCGCTGCGCGAAGCACGAGACCTCGCGGGTGCAAAATTAGCATTTGAGGAAGCCGTCAGGGTTGATCCTCGATTCGCGGAAGGTCATGCACAGCTTGCGTACATGACACTCGTAGCCGGAGATCCTGGCAAGGCGGTTGTACAAGCGAAGTCGGCTGTAGAATGCAATGCTAAGTCTGAACTTGCACACGAAGTACTCATGAATGCGGCCTTATCCACAGGCGACATGAACACTGCACATGACGAGATTGAACGTTGGACTACACTGCGTCCAAACGACTCTGCTAGTCTTAACGACTTTGCTTCGATCCTCCTTGAAGAGTCCCTTCCAGCGGCGAAGAAGAACAACGTCCGCGCACTCGAAGTCGCGAAGCGGGCAGTTGAGATCAACAAGGGCGCCAATGGAAACTCTCTTGACACTCTGGCTTCCGCTTACTTTGCAAATGGAGATGCAGCACTCGCCGCTGAAACTCAACAAAGAGCAGTAGACTGGTTGACCGCGAATCCCAATCCAAACGATCCTGGCCAGATCGGCCGGTTCAAGACTCGTCTCAAGAAGTATAAAAATGCTGCCCAGACCAGTTCACCCGGTCCGGGCAGCAAACCATCCACCTCGGAAAAGTAAGATTACTGAAAAAACGTCATCGAGAGTCCGCGCGAACTGCTGAGGCCCAGCGGCGGTAGACTGCATTGAGTGCCCCAGTACCAAATCGCCTGCGCAGTGTAGGTGAGTCCGTTTAGCACAGCGTTGTTCGGCACGGCCACATACACACCACCGACACCACTAGCGTCGCTCGCGATGTCGATCGGGATCAACTCGGTGGCGTTAATGAGGTCTACATGCAACAGGATCCCCGCCGCAAGTGTGTCGCTCCCCTGTGCGTCGGCCGCATCAGCAACGAGTAACATGCCCGTTGAACTCGGCGGCGCGTTATTGCACATGAAGCCGAAGCTCGTTTCGCCGATCTTTGGACATGCAAGCGCGCTTAGCGTTTCAGTGCCAGTACATCCCGGCGTGCCTGTACCGAATACAGACAGACTGGACGTGTAAATATACCCCGGATTGAGCACACCTATTCCGTTCACGTTGGACACGGACACACCTTGGCTGCCATTCGGAGCAGGCGGCACGGTAACCGTGATTTCTGCGTCGCTCACAACACTAACATTCGATGCGGTGACGTTGGCGAACTGTATCGCCGTCGTCGCGGCCGCGCCGGGTTTGTTAAAATTGAGACCATAGATGCGTACCGTCTCGCCGCCGGCAACCGGGCCACACGAAGGCAGTACACTAAAGATGAGTGGTGCGTTAGTAGGCTTTGGATCGTCGGTCGCGAGCGCACCCAGAGCTGCTTTGTAGCCGGCTGACTGCATCTCCTCGCCACTCATGGGTGCCAGCACAATGAACGCAGCGTAGGAGTTTGAGCACACTCCCCCGCCGCCTCCAGTGAGCGCGAGATCGTCAACCTGGTAGTTTAGACTCGTCGCATACTGGGCGAGCCCGGTCGTTGCCGACACCTGGATCGCGGCCGCGAGCGCAAAAAGCGTGTAGTAGAGTTTCATGGAAGTTGTTTGTTGGTTCCAGTTTTGTAGATTGGAATATCGCAATTACTTCTTTTCGGGTTGATCGGCGTCGCGAAGCGTCCAGCCATTTTTAGTAGCATTTGCTTCGTTCGGCGTGAAGTCCGCGTTGAGCGTGCCGTTTTCGACGAGTATCTGACGGAGTTCCGCAGGGTATTGTGTGCCAAACGCTGCGCCACGGACCTCGGGCACAAAGGAGCGATTCTCTTGAATGACTTGGTGCGAGCGGAATCCACGGCGCACACTCTGCACGAAGTAGTGGAACTTGACGTCGCGATCGCCGGCGACCTCCACGGCCTGCAGGTTTTCATTTTCGACCCACAGTGTCGCGCGGCCAACGGGTGTGAGTTGAACGGTCATTCCTTCTGCCTCAGACACGAAACGGAAATCTTCGGGAACTGTGATAGTCGCTTTTCCATTCTGAAGCACACCAGTGCCGCGGAAGTATGTGCCGGATTCGTTGCCTTCGAGACACACATAGTGAATTTCTTTAGTAGCATCGAGCGGGTGTGGTTGGATGAAGCTCTTGGTGCCTGTCGCCGCAAATTTACCGTTTGAGTAGACGCCATAACCAAGCAACGAACTAACGTTTCCCTGTACACCGTAGGTCGTACCTGCTGTATTGGTGTTCGATGCATATACTCCAATTCCACTATTCGACGCGGATTGTCCTCGCACTCCCCACGCGGATCCGGTTGTCGCCAGCGCGAATCCCTTGACGGCATCTCCACTAGTGTCGGACGATTCGCCATAGATGCCGACTGGACCAGTACCTTTGACACCGACTGTTCCAGAGGTCGCAAGCACTCCATAGAGGCTGCCATTGATGTCGGCGCCGGTCTGAGCAGACTCTACTTTCACACCAGTCGACGAGCTTACTGAGTGGAATCCAATTGACTGGTTCTCACTCTGGAATCCAATATTATATGTGCCGGGTGCAGCACGAAATCCAATGTTACCGCTTACGGCCTCAAATGCAGTACTCTGCGCGCTGGATGTCACACCTATGTCATTTGATACAGATTGAAGGCCATAGGAATTACCGATCGTGAGGATGCCGATGTCGCCAGTACTCACTACTCCCTTTCCGGTTGAAAAATTTGCACTGGCATTGATGCCAACATTTGCACCCCCGGCAATGATACCTGAATCGATTCCCTGAGCGGAAAGGCCCACATTGCCATTAGTGTAAATGGAAGTACCACTGCTATAACTGCGCAATGCAATTCCGCCCGCCAGATTCTCCGCATAGACAGCCTCACCAGAACCTGATGCAGTGGTGGCGTAGAGGCCATAGTTCGCTCCTGATGTACTTGTTGATTCTGCTTTGACTCCAATACCGGTGGAAGACTGAGTCTTGCCATATACACCATTATTTGCGCCCGTTGCACTCAGGTTGATACCCTGTACGCCGGAACCAGTCTGTGACCATGTCAATCCAATGATACCGGATTTCGACGCGCTGGATGAAACTGAAGTGTCACCGAGAATCGCATAGTTTCCCTGTGTCTGTACCCATAGAAAACCGTTAGGGTGTTGCATTGGAAACTGAAGATCATCCAGGCTGACAGAATCATCCAGGATCTGTGTACTTCCGACCGCGCCTGCAGCAATATTGACCGCAGCAACCGCATTGTTAGCAAGTGCGGCCGTCGTAACTGCTCCGTTCATAATAGTCGTTGATGTCACCGCACCCGGTGCAATCGCCGCGGAGTTGATTGCCCCTGGCGCGAGGTCCGCCGCCGCAATCGTGCCGTCCAGAATGTGGGTCGAATTAACAATTCCGCCGGCGATCGTGGTCGTTGCATCCACACTCGACACCTTGCCCGCGCGCGTCGCGAATGGCACAGACGCGAGCTGTCGGCGCGGTGTCATTTCCGCGTCAGCACCAATCTTGACGCCAACGTAAAGCGGCGAAGCGTCAAAGAGCCCCGCCGGAATTGTAGTCGTCGAACCTAGCAGTAGATTGATAACGCCGTTGGTCGCAGTGGCCACCTGATTCTCCTGCCAAAGCGGAGATCCGCCGGCCTGAACGTTATAGATCGAAATTGTAACATTCTGCGGACCGTTCAGCACTGTCCCCGAGGAATTCGCTGCGCGCATTTGTAAATGAAGTTGCGAGGGCGGCGCCTGGGCTGAGAGACTAACCGTCGCAAACGCGGAAAGAATAGAAGCGGCGAAGATGAGTTTTGTAGTATTGTGAAGCATGTTCGTGGGTGCGTTGCTAAAGAACTTTGAGTGCCCCAGCGCGATTTTGCGCTGAAAAAAGGCCATATCTTTCTGAAGAGGGCAGCGACTCGATCCGAACAAACCTTTATCTGTAGCTTCACAAGCACCTTAAGATCTCGCACGATTTGCTTGGAACCGAAATATTGAATTGCCCGTCGTAACAGTTGCCCCTCACGCAACTTCCTCTGAGTCCCGAGGCAATCATGTTGACGCAACACGTATTATTAGTATCCGCGTTCGTAGCGGTTTCGTCTTCGCTAACATTAGCACAGGGTGGCCCGCCGATGTACGCACCGCCTGTATTATTTCCGTCGCCTGGGCCGGTAATACCAGCACCGGCGCCAGGAACGCCGCCCACAATATTTGTAACGGGCGATGTCAGCGGCGACGGCATCGCCGACGTCGTGCATCTTAACGTCGGACCTGCCCCCGATCTCATCATGATACAATTGGGAACAGGAGCGGGGTTCATTCTTGCTCCAGTTATAGTTCTCCCCGCTGCCCTTCCCGCAACGTCCATTGCGCTCGGCGACATGGACATAGACGGAATGTTAGATATAGGAATTCTATCTGTGCCGACAGGTGGAATGGGCAGGCAGATTGGAGTAGGCGGAGGAGCATTCGTACCGGGCCCCTTTACTCCTTTACCACTCGCAGGCGGTGCATTGTTATCCATGGCGATCACCGATGTTACGGCTGACGCACTGCCCGATGTGTTGTTCTTGCGCGACGGGCCGGGAGGTATTGGCGGATTGGATTCGATTCTAATTATGATTGGTCTTCCCGGATTTGTACTCGGTTTGGGTCCCGCCGTTCCAATCGGCGTCGGTACAACGAGCTTTAAGCCGGCAGACCTTGACCTGAATGGTGTGCAGGATCTGGTGACACTACAGGTCGCTCCGGTCAACGCATTCTACATCCACGCACAAGTCGCTCCGGCCACGTTCGTGCCTGGTCCAATGCCGGTCGTGCCTCTGCCAGCAGGTCCTGCCACGACTACTTTTGAAGCATGCGATCTTGACAGCGATGCAGACCTCGATCTCGTAACTTTGCGGCCAGCGGCACTCACCATGTTCAGTCTGCTACAAGGAGCTCCCGGATTCTTTGGACCTGCCATACCCACGTTGACTCCGCCCGCACTAGCCGCCAATTTTCTTATTACAGATGTAAACGGCGACTGTGTGCTTGATGCTGCGTACTTGAGTGCAGGACCGGCCGCATTACTAGAACAACTAGGAACTGGTGCTGGACCCTTCTTGCCTGGGCCATTCGTGTTTCCGATGCCTGCTCCCGGCTCTTGGATCGCTTCGGCAGACTATGATTCCGACGGGACCAACGACGTCGTTGTACTGAATTCAGCATTCGCTTTCGGCGACGCCACCTGGGCGTTTCCGAATATTCAACCCGATCCGCCGAGTGTTGTTCCTTACGGCACCGGCACACCAGGCCGACTTGGCGATCAAGGAATGTTAACAAATGGTCCGCCTGTGGTCGGCACACCGGGATTCGGATTTACTTCGACCAATTGTCCATCCAATGCGCTCGGATTATTATTTATAACCGATCTACCGAGTGCGCCTGTAGATCCATTTGGAATCGGCGCTGTGTTTCTACTCGATTTCTTCGCCTCTACTACGGTCTACTTTTTCGACATCTATAGCGGGCCGAATGGCAGCGCAGGTGAAGTGACGGGTATCCCTCTCGATCCTACAATTGTCGGGCTCCCGTTCTTTGCACAGACACTCTGGATCTGGGATACCGCCAGTGCGTGGTCTTCACCGCCTGTCGGTGCCAGTACATCCGCCGGAGTCATGCTTACGATACTGCCGTAGGGACTTACTTCTTGAGCTGGGACGCAATGGTAACTTGCGTCCCACCTACCGGTTCAATTGTAAATATGGACTGAATTCTATTTTTCGAGCGTTTTCAGTTTGGCAGTGTGTCGTCGAAAGACTTCATGAATCCACTCCTCCTACTGCCGTTATTATTATCACCACAGCAGTCCCGCGCGACGGTCACAACAGTCGACGAACTGCGCGATGCGGTCTCCCGCGCGAAGCCGGGCACTGTGATTCAACTCGCGCCGGGAACGTACGCGGGAGGTCTTGCGTTCAAAAACGTCCGCGGCGAAGCCGGCAAACCGGTCGTGATCGAAGCCTCAGATCCGAAGAATCCGCCTGTGGTCAAGGGCGGAGGCACAGGTCTGCAACTCAGCAGTGTGGCGCACGTTGAGATCCGAGATCTTGCGTTCGACGGATGTACTGGCAACGGACTCAACATCGACGACAGCGGAAAAGCAGAGTCTCCTTCACACCATGTAGTACTCAAGAATCTGAGGATCACACGCATCGGTTCAAAGGGTAATCAAGACGGAATTAAACTCTCGGGTGTCACTGATTTTCGAGTGGATGCGTGCGTCGTCGACCAGTGGGGCGCGGGCGGATCTGCCATCGACATGGTCGGGTGTCATCGCGGCGTCATCGAAGCCAACACATTCATGAGCACTGCGGGGACCAGTAGTGGTGTGCAGACAAAAGGAGGTTCGTCCGATATTACAATTCGAAAAAACCGTTTTGAAAATGCGGGCTCGCGCGCGGTCAACATCGGCGGCAGTACAGGGCGTCAGTACTTCCGGCCGGCACTCGCGGAGAAACCTCCGGAAGCGATCAAGTCTCCAATCCATGTAGAGGCGCGCAATATTACAGTTGAGGGCAACACCTTCATCGGTTCCGACTCTCCGATTGCGTTCGTCGGCGTCGACGCCGCAATTGTAAGATTCAATACCATCTACGCCCCAAACCGCTGGGCGATTCGAATACTCCAGGAGACGGCCGATGCCGACTTCATTGCGTGCCGAAACGGCAAGTTCACAGATAATATTGTAGCATTCAAATCGGCACAGTGGTCGAGCGGCGGCGTGAACATCGGCGCAAATACAGAACCGTCGAGTTTCGTGTTCGCACGAAACGTCTGGTACTGTCTTGACGCGCCCACAGCACACAAACCAAAGCTGCCGGCTGACGAGCAGAATGGTGTGTATGGCACAAATCCACAATTCCGCGATCCCTCTAACGGCGACGTGCGCCTCGGACCCAACTCACCAGTGCGCGCGTATGGGGCGGAGGCGTTGAAGTAGAACATGCAAACGCCCCTCGTAGCACATACTGCGCGGGGCGAATTGCAAGTCTTACTTTTCCGCAACGACCGGTTCGGAGACTGATGCAACGATCCGGTTCAGCAATGCTCTCTGGCGTGCGAGTTCTTCGCGAAAGGTCGCGAGTTCCAACTTCAATTGCTTATTCTCATTTGCAAGCGCCGCGGCCTTAGCTTCGATCTTTTTGTTGAGTCCTTGAATAGCGGCCAGGGCAACACCGTCAGCGTCTACAGTGGTGATATGCTTCTCGTCCGGACCGAGCTTGAACGCCGCATAGAAATCCTGTGCCATTGGGCCCATGTGGCGGACACTCTGTCCTTCACTAATATAATTCCAGGTGTAGAGAGGCGTCTCGGCGATCTTCTCAAGTACATCGCCCGCATTTACAGTTTCCAGCATCTCTTTGCTGCTGCGGTCACTGAGAGAAGACCATGTGCCACTGCCACTGGCAAGAGAAACTCCAGTAGTCGGTGTGCCACTGCCATTGACACCTGTAACCAGGCGAAAACCGCCGGTGGCGCGCGCCGCAAATTCGTTAGCCTTCGTGGATACAAAATAAGCATCTGTGGAATCCGCCCACATAAAATTACCTGCATGTGAAGAGCTGGCTTTCCGACCGGCAGCAAAACTATATAAAGCACCTCCGTTGATCTGGTTTTCGTGGCCACCGGGAATTGTTGCCCAGTTGGCATTTGTATGATTCCCATACCCGCCACCGACCGTTGCGTTATTGCCCCCTGCGGTGTTGATGACACCTCCACTGACGGTCGCACCAGACCCAATCGCATAGTTCGTGCTGCCTCCGCATACAGTCGAATTGTCGGCATTCGCTTCATTGAGTCCGCCGCCACCGACTGAGCTGCTATCGCCGCGCGCCCAGTTTGCATAGCCTCCGGCTATCACAGCCTGCACGCCGCTAGCAGTGTTAGAATCTCCGCCTGCAACTACGGAAAACGCACCCATTGAGCTGTTGTAAGCACCGCCACCCACAGTTGAACCTAATCCGTTTAGCACAGACGCATCCTGCGAGCCCGCGCGATTGTAGTACCCACCTGCGATCGTCCCAAAATCGTCAAAGACATAATTGTCGAGCGTCTCTCCATTAAGAACCAACTCGGCGCCACCGCCGGAAATAGTCACGCCAGTCAGCCCCGATGTATAACCGTTCAGGTTTGTACCCATGACAACGTTGACGGACTTAAAACTACTGTCAGCGGCTTCCTTAATGATAAGTCTGCCGGTGGCACCTGCGTGCAGTCCAGTTTCCGTCGGTCCGTAGAGACTTCCGCCGAGTTTGAAGTTGCCAGTAATATGGAGAGACTCCGTGGGTGTTGTTGTTCCAACCCCAACTTTTCCTAGCGTAAACACTGCATTATTGTTAACTAATGAAAAAGGTGATGCGCCCTGTGCACCAGTATCACCCTTCGCGCCTTGCGGACCCTGGGGCCCAACTGCACCGTTATCGCCTTTCAGTCCCTGTACACCCTGTAGTCCCGGCAAGCCCTGTACACCCATGTCACCTTTATCTCCCTTGTCTCCCTTCGGACCTTGCGGTCCCTGCTCTCCCTGTAAACCCTGTGGTCCTTGTGGCCCTTGTGGTCCTTGCGGACCCACAGCGCCCCCTGTGACAACTGGTTTAACATCCATGTACAGAGTGGGCTCGTGGCCTGTCTTTGAATTCTCTTTGCTGTCGAAGTCGACGGCCACATCGTCGCCCGCAACGGCCGCGAGTACTACACCCCAGTTGGGATGGCTGCCATCGACCCACGCCCTCACGAGCGATGTGATTTCGATTCGAATGAACGACATCTTCATGGAAGGCTCAATGGCAATCATGGATACCTCCAATGCCCCCAGAGTCGGGGCGTTGTCGCCGCGAATGAACTCCTCATTCCAATCCCCTGTACACCGATGCAGATTCAGCATTCCCGGCTTGCTGATTTTACTAATAAACAATCGGACTTCAGCTTTTTCGATTTGAGAGCTTGTCGTACCCAGTGGCAGCGAAGCTAGTGAGAATTTTAGATGAACACGGCCGCCCTCTCCTTTCACCGAGAGCGTCGTCGCCGCGCCAAAGTTTTTTGTAAGTGCGGTTGCAGATGTGTGTGCATCGTCCGTGATTGTGAGTTGATCGCCGCCGAAGAATGCTAATGTTGCGAGGATGAATGAAAACATGGCTGTACCGTCCGTAATGGACAAAAACGTGTGGTTGGATCGGACCTGGGCACGACGGGGCCGCAGCAGCGGCTGCGTTGGTGAATTCACCGCAACTGTAATATTACAATTATGGGTGCTGTAATATTACTATTCTCCCGTTTCAGTCTCGGGAGAGGAGCGCGTCAATTGTCATTGCCGGTTCGCGTTGCGTGCGGTCCTTGATTTATTGAAGCGAACCCACCACGGGACCGAACAACGAACTTTTCTTGAGAGTGAAACAAAAAAAAATGGCCCGGCAAGCCGGGCCACTTTTACTAAGACTAAATTTCTTTAGAAACCACTCACGTTCAAACGACCGCCCGTTACACACTTGCCTGCGAGCGAAGAGGTTGCAGTCACCGATCCGAGTATCGCCGACTTGATCGTGGCCGCGTTCGCGGCGGGATGAGTTGAAGCGTACAGTGCAGCAGCTCCTGTCACGTGCGGCGCCGCCATCGATGTGCCACTGTAGTAGGAATAGCTCGGAGTCGTGCCAGTGTACGGCACCGTCGAAATGATCGAGTTGCCTGGTGCGCCGAGGTCTACCTTTGTCGCTCCGTAGTTCGAGAAGCTAGCCAGACCACCTGAGGACGTAATCGCCGCGACCGAAATCACGTTGGCGTTCGAATAGCCTGCGGGGTAGAACGAACCTGTGTCGATGTTTGCACCGTTGTTGCCAGCCGCTGCAACGAACAGAATGTCTTCGTTGTTGGCGCGTTCAATGGCATCAAAAAGCGACTGCGAGTAGCCGCCGCCGCCCCATGAATTATTTGTAGCAACAATGTTGAGACCCTGGTCAATCTTAATGTTCGTGATGTAGTCGCACGCTTTGACCGCGTTCGACAGTGTGCCGCCGGACGTTCCGAGGAACTTCGCAGGAATCATAGTTACATTCCAGCAGACGCCGGCCACACCCATGGCGTTTCCGCCTTGCGCGCCGATCGTGCCCGCGCAGTGAGTGCCGTGGTCATCGAACGTCCCATCATAGATTGTGTTATTGTTGCCATTGAAGTCCCAGCCGCGCACGTCATCTTTATAACCATTGCCATCGTCGTCAATGCCATTCTGTACTTCGAGCGCATTGCGCCAGATCTGGCCGCCGAGATCTTTGTGTGTGTACATGATGCCTTCATCAATGACGCCGACATAAACATTGGAAGCCCCAGTGTGGCCAGCGGCCCAGGCTTCATTCGCCTGGCAGCCATACTGGTTCGCCGGGCTCAGCCCGTCGCCGTACATGCCCCAAAGCGCGCCGTTACTGTAGTAGGTGTCGTTCGATGTGGCAGTGTGCTGGTAAATCCAGTTCGGTTCGGCGAACTCAACGTTTGCATTCCGTTCCAATTGTAGTATCGCTGCTTCGAGCTTTAGACCGCGCTGGATTTTTATCAATTCGAGGTCTCCCTTCAGGTCGGAGCGGCGATTTTCGCTCACTACCGTTTCGATGATCGTCGCATCGATCATTCCGAGAATATTAGCTTTCATCTCCGCAGTGGTGCCGACCTTGAACTGGACGAGCAGCTCGAGTTCGACGTGCGGATTGCGATCGAGTTCTGAAACGATGGGCGCGGGTGCGGGATTCTGACGCACGAGAGGAATCGCTGCGACCCCAACCGGTACCGCCACGATGGCGAGATGGGCGCAACGACGTGCAAAAAAGGAGAGAGTCATATCGGCCTTGCTCCTGAAATGTGGGAAAGAGAGGGAGGTATTGTAAGAAACGGGGCGTGGATGCGAAAAGTTCCGGGTAATCCTTGATGGGCGGGCACGCGGGGCGTCGCTCGTTATGGCAACACTACCATGAAAACCACCCAACTGCCCCTCTTACAGGCCCCTCTCGTCTCCCTTATTTGTATATTCGCCTCGATTGCCCCGGGTGTCGGCGCTCAGGATTTTCAATCGGGAACCTACTTGCCGATCAACGATCTAGTGCTCACCGGATCGGGTGGCGCTCAGGTTATTGCAAACGGAAATGTTGCATTTTCATTCGCGGGAATGACTGCCGATGGCGACGTCGACGAGAATGACAATCTAACAGGAGTCGCAGCTACAATTCCGCTGCGCGCGGCGCTGACTCTTGAATTGCGCGCCGAAGCTGGTGGCGACTTCGAGGGTACGGTGACACTGCCTCTGTTCCCACTGCCTGGCTTTCAAGTGCCTCCGCATGTCTATGTTACACCGTTCGTCTACATGGAAGTCTACATCGTTGGCAGCGCTGACGCGGACGTTCGCGGTAGTGTAGTACTTCCCTTCTCCGCCGAAGTTGGAATCTCTATTCCGGGGCATCCCGTTATTGGATTCAACGAGACGCCTGAGTTTCATCCGCGCGTCGGCGGACCTGATGTACTTGGCGCGGGGGCGCTCAATGTGTACGCAGGCGTTCGCGTTGGAGTGTGCTTCTTGATGGCGATCGACGGTGTGCCCATCGGCGGGCCGGTCCTGGAGACTACGATCGGCGCAAAACTCGATGTAGACCCCTCGGCAGATCCATGGTGGGACGCCGACGGCTTAGTACTCGTCACCGCCACATGGGGATTCGGAAACGCGGACGGTATTCTCGAGGAGTTTCCGATTCCGGCACTCAAGTTATTGCGCAAGCGATTTGACATTGCGCAAGCGCCGGGTCCGCTCGACATTGGCACTACATCCACCCGTTGGTCACGCATCTACGATCTGCAAAATAATGAAGACGCGACGGCGCTCTTTCCAGTGAACGAAGGATTTGTAACATTTGGAAACGGATCTGGTGTTTCGAATCGGCCTTGGACATCTGAAATCGATGGCAACGGAGTGCCCACATGGGAGAACCACGCCGTTGCACAACCGTTCGGTTCGATGCGGCCAAAGGCTGCGTGTGTAACCACTACGGGCGAATACATAGTTGCCGGATACACGCTCACATCTGGCGGCATGCGTGTCGAACGCTACAGTTCGATCGGTGTTCCACTGTGGGCACGCACGATGGCAGGCGGCCCATCGACATTGGTCACGTGGAAGGCGATACTGCCATCCGAAAATGACGGTGCGATCCTTGGAGGAAATATTACGTATGTTTTAACAGGCGTGAGCCGGCCAATCTTCGCCGAAATCGACAGTGCAGGTACACTCGTGTGGGTGACCGAAGTAGACCCGGGATCTGGGTCTGCGAATGGAGACGTTCTTAGCATGGTCTTGACGGCAGATGGCGGTATTCTGGCGGCGGGTTCGGTGGACTATGCTAACGATCCTGATTTCGCGACTGCGACTCTGATGGGAAAAAACGCGCTCCTCATGCGGTTAAATATTGACGGAACTGTAATCTTCGCGAAAGCGATCGGATGCCGCGGCTGGGACTATGCAAATACGATCGCCATCGCACAAGATGGTACGTATGTGCTCGGCGGCGGCGTTCCCAATGTTGGAGTGGATGCAGAAGAACACGCAGCCTGGATCGCTCAATTCGATGTCAATAATAACATGATGTGGTCTGCAACGTACGCTGGAGACAGTGAAACCGGACACGAAACCATTCGCGGCGCGAGCGCCCTCGAGGTCGGCGGATTTTTAGTAACCGGCAGCACCTCACACGGGACAGGTCAAGATGCATGGGTTTTTCAAATCGACGAAGCTGGCATGCCCGTTTGGTTCAAGAGTATGCGTGGCGATGAGTTTGACCAGCTCTCGGGAATTGTTACATTAGACAATGGCCTTATCGCGTACGGGTACACCAAGTCGCTGAATGATGAGTTGCCGATCGTGGAGACCGATCTCTGGATCCTGCGCACCAACGTCGACGGAATGTTACATTTCCTTCCCAACGATGGATTTGTAGCAGTCAACGACAGTGCTAAGTGGGCGAGCACTTCGTTTACAACTCTACTCGACCTTGCACCGGCAAATGTCGCGACGACTCTGACTGCCAGCGTTTCGCCGTTCGCAGTCGCGGCGTCGGCGGCAACGGTTGAAGTCATGACACAGTAGCTGACGAGCCGTCCGACTGTAGATGCCGGCCCGCTACGACTCGGAATTATTATGCTTGCAGCTCCCACGGCAGCGCGCCTCGACCAGATTATCCGCGAAACGAAGTTGCTTGAGAATTTGCGATCACTTTTTGCAAAATTAACCGCCCGCGAGGCGCCGCGAAGTCAACTACGCGGTATTGCTTACTTTAAGAGGGCCTCGACAGTCGAGTTGTCGGCGTTGCTAACTGTAAATTCTCCGGATGCCTTCAAACCTTCAAATACCGCTTCATACTGATAGTCGCCGGGCGCCAAATATCTATTAAATGAAAATTTCGGCGATTTATCGAACGTATTCAAAATAAATTTTCCGACGGGCCCGCCAGACTTCAATTTTAATGTTAAGAAAAGTTGAAGCCGCGACAGATTTTCCGGCGGTTTGGATAATCCAAATTCAAGAGTCTTCATGATTCCCGGCCGGATCACGACCGAAACTGTAGTTTCTTGACCTGGCTGGATCGCCACTGGAATTGTCTCAAGCGCGCCGCCGGTGCCCATGGCCGTTAATTGATACGTCCCTACGGCAATCGGGTCGCGAAATTTTGCATATTGTCCGCTCGAATCACTAAGAATCTCGGCTGGATTGGAGGTGTGCCAACCGTCGAGGTCCGTGAGCCAGAAGACGGGCCTTGAAACGTCCTTTTCCATTACAAATAAAACACGCAGCCCGCCCGGTTTTTGTAGTTTAATAATGCCGACCTCCCACGTTTCGCCCGATTTTAATTCATGCATCGGAATTGATATTTCCGGGTAGTTATTGGGGCGCAACGTTAAACGATAGCGTCCCGGAGGAAACGGACCGAGCTTGAACGTCCCCGTCTTGGGGTTTGCATGCGTCCAATACGCTCCGCGGGCGCCGACTCTCGAAGTTTGAAGGTCGACACCGCCTGCCGGCGTCTCATCCTCAGAAATGACGCTTCCTGTAATATAACAATCTCCTTTTTTGTACGGCAGCGTAACTAACAATTCGGCGCCGCCCGGTTTGACTCCCGGAACTTCGGCAATATTAAAACTCTCGCCTTCATGTCCGGAGACTTGAATTAGATATTCCGCATTTTCGAGCTTCTGAATTGTAAATTTACCATTCGCGTCCGTCCCTGCCATTTCACTCGAAGGCAAGCCCTTCGTGTCGGTTTTCGACGCGTAAACGGTAAAGCCGGCAGCAGGGTTGCCATCGGGATCGACAACACGGCCGATGATACTCATACCCAAAGATAATATTGGATCCCAGCGCAATTCGGCGCCCGGCGTTGCTATCAATTCGACCGACGCTTTTCCTAATTTTGTGTCGCCCGCGAATATTCTAATCTTTCCCGCGGGGGCGCCATGCAATTCATATTTTCCGTCCGCGTCGGTTTTTGTTTCAATTCGGTCGGGAGTGTCGGAACCGGCGAAACTCGTATTTGTTACAACGATGTCCGCAGCGGGAGCGCCATCAGGGGTTCGTACCGTTCCCAAAATGGTACTGCTGCGTTCAAATTGAATATTGATATTCGCATCCCCCGATGCCAACGCCTGAAATTGATTTCTAAATATTGAGAGTCCGTTCACGCGAGCCCAAATGTGGTATGGCCCGGGCAACAGTCCGCGAATACTATAATTTCCATCTTTGTCTGTATTAACCACTTGCAGCCCGTAGTCCGAACGATTGACTAAAGCAAGATTTTCAGGCAATGCGGGATCGCCCGGCATAACGCTAATTCGGACGTTCGCGACAGGTTTATTATTATAATCGACGGCACGGCCTGAAACGCCGCCGCCCGGGCCCGGCAGGACGAAGTTAAATGTTAGAGGCGTCGTCTCACGACTATACAATTGCACGTGCTTGCACGGCGCGTATCCGTCGGCGCGCGCTCCGATATAATAGATCATACCTATCGAGACCGATCGAATCTTATATTTCCCTTCGGAATCCGTTTTTGTAATTGCAACTTCAGACTCGCCCTGTTCATCCAGGATGACGTCCGCCCCGGCAACGGGATGCCCCGAGCTATTTCTAACAGTTCCTTCGACGTTGAATCCTTTTGGAATTGTTAATGTAATTTCCGTGACTTCTGCAGATTTTACTTTAATACTCTTCCCAAGCCATCGGTCGAAGCGAATCCAAGTATTGCCCACAGGCAAGTTGTCGGCGCGAAACGAGCCATCCGAATCTGTTACAACCATGGGCGCGAGAAAATATCTGTTACTTCGATGGGCGCCGATGACGCGCGCAGTAATTCCAACGGCGGGTGTATTGTCGTCGCCCCAAATCACGCGTACTACAATTGAGCCTTTTTCTTCCCCGGCGGCCGGTTTTGAAGCAACTCCCGCATTATCAATTGAAGGATCCGTTTCCGGGCGCGACGACGCCTCCGTGCGCGCGATGGTTTCGGGCTGACTCGGCACGTTTGTTACCAATACCGGATCATTCGTCTTTTGCAATGCAACATTCGCGGAGTCCTTCGTTTCATTTTCACCAAATCCCCACAGGGCCCAGAAGGCAATAGATAGAACGAGCAACGCCGCCGCGGCGGCCCACACTTTTGTTTTTGTAATCATAAGAATCGAAGCGTTTGTTAAAATACTTCCGCCGCCGGACGATAACATTCCGCTTGTCGCGAGAGGGACTACTGCAAGAGACCACTCGCGGCGCGAACCGTACTCTCGATCCAGTTGTTGCCGCAGTATCATAATTCCGCGTTTGAGCCGCGTTCGAACCGTTTCAACCGAAATATCTAATTTCTTCGCGATCGCGCGCGGAGGCAAATTGTCATAATAACGAAACCAGAGAACGCTTCGGTACGTTTCTGGCAATTGTATTAATGCTTGAGCCAGGCGGTGGCGCGTCTCCTCGATCTGCGCCATCTCGGCCGCCGAAGGTAACAATTCGCTTTTGGCCGATTTCCGTTCGTGCCGATCGTGCAATTGTTGTTTTCTATTCGCCGCACGAGCGAAATTCCGCGCAACAGTAGCAATCCAGGCGCGAAACCGATTTGTAGCGTCCGGAGGTTTCTGTAATGCCGCAACGTACGTCTGCTGAACGACGTCGTCAACCGCGTGCGCATCCGTTATTAACGATCGCGCAATCGACCGAATGAAGCGGTCGTACGAAGCGAGGGTTTCATTAGTAGCCATCGGATCGGTGGGCGCAGTCACAACTTCCAAGATGCGGATCACAGCAGAATCGGTTCGCTTAAATCCATGGCCAAAAAGGGACAGGTTTAAACCTGTCCCCTAACCTGTCCCAAGCTGGTTCTTAACTAATCAAGCGCGGATACTCTAAAAATTTGGAGACGGAAGGGTCCCTGCTGTTTTGATCCAACAAGAAATCCCACGTTTACAATTTTTTCGGGGTCTAGTGTGGGTGCATTCGGTTGCAACCGGCCCCGAAACGTCGGCTGAAATGCTTCAAATGCAAGTCGTATGGTCTCTCGTTTACCTGCCTGTGTTGGAAACGTTGTCTGGTAGCCAATTCCATCAAAAGCCCCGTCCATGCGCATGTTGCATTGATACAACTTTCCGTCTCCAATAATTTCGACTTCGAGACCTCGTACATCTCCCAGATTGAACACTTGATTCCCCGATCTTACAGACGCGAATCCCCCGTTATTTTCGAGGCTTACCTCTCCAGTGAATAGTGCCGAATTCGAATCATACTGTTCGAATGTGCTGTCCGAGATTCCTCCCATGACGCTGTCATTAATAGTACGCCAACCTTCGAATGCGCTTTTCGATTCAAAGTTGAACAGTACCCGCAACGAAACAGCGTCCGTAGTACTCTTAGATTTGTTAGTATTTGAATCCACTACAATCCTATGAAGGTCGTTTAGAACGCCGGGAGAAAACCCGCGGTCGTGATACCACACTACTCGCCCGTTACCATTGAGGAGTAGCACGCGGGCATTCCGGGGACTCTCGTTGCCGGTGAATTGAACAACTCTTGCAGCTTCCGAATTGTAAAGAGTGATTACAGAGGCCCAATCTTCCATGGGAATACCCTTTCGCATTCCAGAGTCGATCTTTCCCGCGAATAGACCGGGCAACATGCCTTCGATGGTCGGAACTTCTACTAGAGTGACGGGTGTCGCCAATTGAGATAATCCGATGAGCCATCGATCAATGTCGAACTGCGACTCCATGACATACCCAACTAGGAAAACAGAGAGCTTTCCCTCATACGCTTGCGGCAATTGCGTTTCGACACTCTTAAGACTCTTGCCTTGCACACTGGGGAAGACCTCACCAGTCGGATTTCGATTAGGACTCGTCGAAGCACAGGATTGAACGACGAGAGCGAGAGTTAAGACCCCGACTAGGGCAAGCACAATGAGTCCGATGGATTTCATGGCCCGCATATAACTGCTACGGACGGAAATGCCTGAAAAGATTCAAAGGGAAAAACAACGGAATAACGGGGTCAGACCCCCTTCCGTGCGAGGGCAGAATAACGGGGACTGTCCCCGTTATTCCGGTTAAAGGCGAGCCGACCGCGCGAGACGCCACCGCGATCAAAGCCTGCTCTCGCTACAATTCTTCCACGATCCTAATAATTCTTTCGCCCGCCCGCCCGTCGCCAAACGGATTCTTCCAATCCCCGCGTTTCTGAATCATCTTGCGCGCCGATGCTACAATTGCTTCCACCTTCGCGTCCGCAAGAATATTAGCACCGACTTCAACCGACTCCGGCCGTTCCGTCGAAGTTCGCAATGTCACACACGGAACGCCCAGGCAGCACGCTTCCTCCTGCACGCCCCCCGAATCTGTTAATATTAACGCTGCGTTCGCCTGCAATCCTACAAATTCGAGATAACCGAGCGGCGGCAGTTCTTTAATATTGCCGCTGGGCTTCCAGCCCATCGCAACAATTCTTTTCTTGGTGCGCGGATGCAACGGCATCACGATTGTTAATTTTAATAATCGCGCAACCCTGTCAATTCCGCCGAGAATCCCGCGCAGCCGCGTTTCGTTTTCTGTATTTTCGGGGCGGTGCACTGTCGCGATCGCGTATTTTTTTGATATAATTCCAAGCGCCTTCAGATTCACGGCCTTCATTCCGCGCGACTTTTGTAATAAGAGTTCGTCGACGACCGTGTTTCCCGTCACGTGAATCTTCGCCGCCGGTATTCCTTCGCCGAGCAGGATTTTTTTTGTAGCTTGCGTCGGGGCAAATAATACATCCGAAAGATGATCTGTTACAATTCGGTTGACTTCCTCGGGCATCCCGCGGTCGTACGAACGCAATCCGGCCTCGACGTGCCCAACGGGGATTCCTAACTTATTTGCGGCAATCCCGCCCGCGAGAACGGAATTGGTATCGCCCTCGACTAATACAATACTTGGCTTTTCTGTTAATAGTACAGATTCCAGACCTTCGATCATCCGGCTGATTTGCTGGGCGTGCGATCCGGAGCCAGCGCCCAAATTGTAGTGAGGCTTTGGTAATTTTAATTCTTTGAAAAAAACGCCGTCGAGCTCGAAGGAATAGTGCTGGCCGGTGTGAATAAAAACGTACGGCACTTTCCTGCGGCGGCACGCGCGCACGACCGGAGCCATTTTTACAATTTCCGGGCGCGTTCCTACAATAATCCCGATCTTCACGGAGTGAATGCTCCCGATCGTTCCAATTGTTCCATGCGCAGACGAATGTTTGTTTTGGAATAGCGGCCGAGCCGCTCCACGAAACGTTTTGATAATAATGCAAGCGTCTTGCGCGCCGTTCGGAACACTTGCATTTTGCTGCGGCCAACGCGCTGTTCATACCTTAATTCGAGCGGAACTTCGGCCGCGCGAATATCTAGTTGACGCAGCCGTAATAATATATCCATTACGGCTTCAAATCCGCGCGCCGTGCAGAATTCATCTCCGTACACTGCGCGCGCTTTTCTTAATATTGGAACGCGGTACGCGCGAAAGCAGCACGTGTAATCGCGGGCGCCGCGAATATAAAACGTGGCTTGGAATAGTAATTTTGCGAGGTCCGAAATCCAGCGGCGGTGCGCCGGTACGCCGTGAATGATCGCGCCTTTTTGATATCTTGACGCGATGACAATATCAAAACCGCGCCCGATTAAATTCACCATTTCCGGAATGAGCTTCGGCGGATGAGTGTTGTCGGCGTCGAGCGTTACAATAACGTCATTATTATTAGCAATATCAAGACAGCCGAAAATCCCCGTCCGGAGCCCGGCGCCGAGGCCTTTGTTAACCTCGTGCTTCAATATTGTTAATTTAAGCTTTCCGCCGCTTTGCGTAATTGCAAGATTCGCCTCATCGATCGTGCGGTCGACGCTCCCGTCGTCCACAAGAATGGCGTGATACTCCTGTTCCCGGCCGCGCACGGCGTCCGCCAACGCTAAAATTGCCGGACGAATGGAATCTTCTTCATTATACGCAGGAAAGATAACGTGAATCATCGCTACAACACATTCGACGATTTCACTCGCACGCCCGCTTCTATTTTAGTATTTGCTGTTTCATCAACAAACGCGCGCGCCATCTCTTCGGCGACTTCGCAGCACGAATTCCAAGCATTAATTTTAGGATACACCTGCGCCGTCGAAACTAAATATACTTTTCCCGGAACGACGCTCGTACTCGGCCGCAACGATTGATAACAAAGCGGCCAGATCGGCTCGACGTACGGCGCTTTGAACACAAACGCGTCCACAATCGAGTCGTTCGCTTCCGGAAAAATGGATATGAGATCTTTTGTATAAATCTGCTTGAGTTCCGCGTCGGTCTTTCGGTAGTGTTCTCCCGAGCGGTGCGTGTAGTTTAATAGATAACTCACGTGCAGCCCGCCGAGCTGCTCTGGCGGAACCAGATTTGTTAATTCAACGAGCCCTTGCGAAACCGTTCCAGAATTAACAATGGGCATCCAGTAATGCTTCATCAATTGTTTCTTTAGAAAGAAGACGCAGTTGACGACACCCTGATAATCCAATTGTAATGAAGCGAGATTTTTATCAACGGGGATCTGGCGCGTCATGCGCTGAAATTCAATAAAAGGAGCCGCGATCACAATTTGATCGAACGCCTCAACGCGCCCGCCGCGGACGCGAACTGTAACGGTTGAGTTATCTAATAAAACTTCGTCGACCGGCGACTCCGTGTGAATGGTTACATCCTTCGATCTTAAATATTCTTCGATCGCAGCGACGATCGCGCGGTAGCCGCCCGGTACAAATCCTTTCCTTTCTTGATTACTACCTTTCTCGCGGTGAATCCGGCTCGCGAGCCAGAGCGCGGGAATATTACCGGCGCCCTCGCCGAGTTTTGATTCTAATAAAAACCGGAACAACTTTTCATAAACATTGCGGCCTGCTAATTTACAAATCCAATCCGACACGCGAATCCGGTCGAGGTCGAGCGTCGGCCCGTTTCGCCGCGCGTGGAGGCCCATCCATCCGAGACGCAGCCGGTCGAGGATCGGCAGCGGCGAGAATCTTAGCAAATCCATCGGGCCGTTTAATGGATATATCTGATGATTCTCCATAAATCCCATTCCGACGTCGTGCCAAATCACTTCTTTTCGAATCCCAACCTTTTCCAACAATGCTAATAAAGCTGCGTCGCTCGGAAGCAGGCAATGATAAAACTTTTCGAGCGAGAATTTTTTAGTGATTCCGGCTGCGCCTTTATATTCATAATCAAACGTCGAACCCAATCCTCCTAAAATCGAATCCGTCTCAAATACTACAACTCGCGCCCCGCGATGCGCGAGCGCAACCGCGGATGCGAGCCCTGAAATCCCAGCCCCGACGACGGCTACATTTGTAGTCATGCCGCCGCCCGGCTCGTGAATGTGTTCTCGAAAAGAGGGTGCGTCACAGAGGTGCTGTTTTCGGATTCCAACAGTTCCTATCTAAATTTGTAAGACTTTGCCTTCGAACGGAATAGGATGTTTACATTGAACTCCGCGCCGCCACCCTTGCGACTTGCAACAATTAGCGTCGACGTCGACCCGCTCGACCTCCATTTGCAAGGCTACGGAGTTCGCGGAACGGGCCGCGACCTCAAGGTTTATGACGTTGCGATTCCACGGCTTCTGGAGATTTTTAGCCATGCCGGAATCCGCGCGACGTTCTTTTTTGTAGCAAGTGATATCCCGGGCGAACCGTCGGCGGTCGCGGCCGTCAAACGCGTCGCTGCGAATGGCCACGAGATTGCTAGTCATTCTCTGACGCATTCGATCCCGTTTCGAAAGCTGCCGACCGGCGAATTGCGGCGCGAGCTCGCTCTGTCGAAGGCCCGCCTCGAGGAAGTCGCGGGCTGCGCCGTCGCCGGCTTTCGCGCGCCAAACTGGGACATGTCGCGGCGCGAAATTCCGCTGCTCGCGGAATTAGGCTACAAATACGACGCTTCCGCCTACCCCAGTCTATTTTTGTGCGCGGCTCGATTGTTTGTATCTATTGGCGGCGGCGGATTACAAACATTTACGAAATTGAAGTTTTGGCCAGACTGGTGGGAGCGGTCGCCGTTTGTGATCCAGACGGCAAATGGCAAAATTGTAGAGTTCCCGATTGCGACACACGGATTTATAAGATTTCCGATTTATCACACAACATTAAGTAAAGTCGCGCGCGAAAAAGCCGCGCGCTGGATCGCGGGGTGTGCGCAATCGACCACGCACTTTTCGTACGCGATGCACGCAATTGATGTATTAACGCGCGGCGAAGTTGAATTTACACAATTACAAAAACACCCAACGGTTCGCGAAACGCGCGCGGAGCAAGTGGCCGTCATCCACGAAAACCTAGCAACGATCCAGCGGCATTTCCGTTTTGTAACATATAAAGAATCGGTGGATTTGTATCTTTAACGATACGCGGAATCCGCTTCACTTCCCCGCGGATAACAACCGCTGCCATTCTGATACTTCCATCGGAGTTGTATCTTCGAGATCGATCTCGCGAAGCGCAGTTGCGGCGCCGCTCGCAATGTTTAGAAGCTCCGACGCTTCCGCAATGCTGTTTTCTTTTCGCGAAATTTGCAGCACGGCTACGAGCGAGACGCCGCTTGAAAAATTTATCAGTATCCTGCTTGGAATTTTAACAATCGCGTTGCCGCCGCTATCAAATATAAATTTTGACCACGGATACGCGCCGGCGGCGACCGTGTGATTGAGGTTCAGCGGGATTTCCCATTTGGAGAATATAAACGGTTCTGCAGGTTCGCCGATCAGTAGCCATCCAGGTGTATCCGCGCGGCCTTTGATTTGTATCGATACAAATTCAGCGCTTTTTTCTATAATCTTAACTTTAATCCGCGCTCGCTCCGGGGAGTCTACATATCGCCGCGACTCGCGGCGGCGCTTCCATTCGCTTTGCAACCAATCCTCAGGGCCGCCGAGCGGCGGAATCGCCCAATTCTTAACTTTCGACGCGAAAATAAATAATTCGTGCACCTCGATTCCGTAGCCGAGCGCCGTCGGGTGGCCGTCAGTAAATGTAAAGGATAAGTCGGGATGCGCCGCGGCCAAAAGCGAATGCGATTTGTGCGTTTCTACAATTGGAATTTTGAGCTGGCGCGCGGCTTCGCGCACGTTCGCGCCGATCTCGCCATCGCCTTGCCGCGGATCAAAATAATTTATCATTATGATCGGAATCGACTTCTGCTGCGCGGCGCGCACGAGCGGTGTCGTGCGTGCTACAATTCTTTCGACCTGCTCCGAATTTGTACAAACGTCGCTGCTCTCGAATTCATACGCCGCGGGAACCCATTCATTATTCTTTGCTAATGAAACGCCCATCGACCTCAGCTCCGCCGCTCGCGGCCCGACGGGATAGCGTCCTTTAATTTTCGGAATAGGTATATCTAAAACGCGATGTATCAATTCCAAAATTCGATACTTGCGAATGGCATCCTGCGGAACTGGATCGTGAACAATGCGATCGACGACGCCTGCACGCACAATAATTAATGTTGGATTCACGGCGGCGATCGCTTCAATTCCGTCCTGCGCCGCGAGCGAAATTGGCGATCCGGGCCGCGCATAACTCCAAACTGTAATCGGCGCGATGCCCGCACGAAATGCCAAGTCTGCGAAACGATTCGGCAATGTAAGATCGTCGCGAACGTTAGTACCAACAATTGTAGAATCGCCGAGAAACAAAACGCATTCGGCGGGGTTGCCGCGCAATTCGCCTCGAACGATGGGTTCGAGAACGCCGCTCCGCGAATCGAGAAATCTTAAGAATGACTCGAGTGCAGCAACGTCTAGAATTAATAATAATAGTGTTGCGATGACCGACGCTCGCAGCCGCAGGCTCATTGCTAAAACTTTCTCGTCACTTCAAAAAGCGCTCGCCGGACGCCGAATCTCAATTCCGTTTCTTCGATGGCCTTTCCAATTGTAAAGAACGCTTTGTAACTATCGTGCGAATAGCCTTTCTCGCGGTGGACGACGTGTATTCGCGTGCCGAGTTGATATGATAAATGTAATTTTGGAATGATGACGCTCGCGTGTTCGATTGATGCAGCAATCTCCGGACGGAATCGCAAATAATGTCGGACGGTCGACTCGGCAAACGGATCGGGCGTGCCCGAAATTACTAAAATTCGGTCGCCGGGCTTCCACGCCGAGGCAACTTCAGCGCACACGGTACGGTAGTCTTCGCGCCGATTTGTTATTTTCTGCATGAACGACATCGCGCCGCATCCGGCGATCAGTAATATCAATAAAGTCCGCCGCGCGAGAGTCCACGGAATACAACAGATTCCGGCCACGGAGGCACACGCCACCATCGGTGCTGCGGGCGTCAAGTATCGCGGAAGGAAATTGGGCGGCATCAAGAATAACAATGCGACCGCGCCGGCAAACGGCGCCGTCATCGCCGCGAGAATATAGATATATTCCGAGCATTTTTTGTAAATAGTGCAAATCACAAAACCGGCGAGTCCGAGCCAAATCGATGCGCCGAGAATGTAAGAGACAACGCGCGCGTATGAATTCAAGACGCTGACGTCAAATAGTAATAACCGCGCGGGCAGCTGCGCAAAATCGAACAGCGATATTTTTGCTTCATTACCCCAAATGGTGTTTTTTTGGTCTTGGAATATTGTTAACAACCACGGCATCCACGCGACGCCCGCAAGAATCGCGGATGTTGTAAATAAAACAAACTTCTTAAATGATAATTCTCGACATCCGCAGGCCGCGGCGCTAATCGCGGCAACGCAAAAACCCGCCAGCCATCCCATATATTGCGACCCGAACGCCATCGCAACGCCACAGAAAACGCCTAGATAATGAAAGATTGTTACATTTTGCTTTGCAATCGCTAATGCTAATGATAGAAGCGCGAGCAGAGAGCCGAATTCAAAGAATGCGTACGGCGTCACCTCGCTGGCGTAGTGAAGCTGAAACGGCGCGATCGCATATAACAAAACCGCCGCGGCCCATGCCTCCGCGCTGAATCGTCCGAGCCATATTTTTGATAATAATATAAACATCACTAACGATCCGCACGACACCAGCGCGGACAGGCTTCGCGCGGCGGCGTCGCTTTCGCCAAACATCGCAATCCAATACCGAAACGCGAATATTGCAATCGGCGGATGGCGCGATCCGCGCAATGCTTCAATTGGGTCCGGCGCGGTCGCGAGATAGAGCGTCGAGCCTTCGTCGTGCCAAAATGAGTGATTCGAGAGACAAGCGAAGCGCGCAACGATTCCTAAAATTAACATCCCGAGAATCGCTCGATTTGTAGCTGTCATTTGTTGTCGAGCGGATCATAGCAAAACGGAATGGTGATAAACGAGTCGCGATCCGGCGCGACCGGAGTGTCGCGGCGGCTCTCATAACTGGCTCAGTTGCAATGACCGGCGATTTCGAGCGGCCCGTTTTTCAAGGCCAGCGCGACGTCCTTTCAACGCGGCCGATTTCAGGCTGCACCAAGGATGTGCCCATGCAACAAAATTACAGACTACAATTATTTTCCCCCGCTGTTTTCTTGACAGCAGCTTATTTAACAATAACGGTTTCGTGCTTTTCGCCGCACGCGGCGGCAAGTTTACAAAACCCGCCTGCGCCCACCGCGGTCGTTCCTGCGCCCGGAGACGTGGCGATTTCAGAAATTATGTTTAATCCGGCGCCGCCTTCGGATGACAACGACGGCGAGTATTTCGAAGTAACAAATATTTCAAGCAAGATCCTCGACTTTTCGAATCTATATATTCAAGACCTCCAAACGCCGGGCAGCGCGACGGCGCCGTATTTTAAGATTCCGGCGGGTGCGCTCGGGCATTTGCATCCGGGCGAATCGTTTCTATTCGCGCGCAGCGGAGATTCCACGCTGAACGGCGGGATTCCGAAAGTTGATTATATCTATTCCGTGCCCGTCGGCGGTTCGACGCCCGCGGACAAATCGAAGGTTTCCCACACGGCGATGCCGTTTTCGAACTCGGCGATCGACTTCGTATCTATAACATTAGACGCCCCGTTCAACTTGGGCGGATTTGTTATTGAAATGGTTACATTCGATCCGACGAAAGCGCCGTTAACGAACAATAGCGGAATTGGATTCGAACGCGCCAATCTGCTTGCGCCGTGGGCGGCGGGAAACATCGCGGCTTCATCGGCGAACTTCGGAGGAATACCACAATTCGGGACGCCCGGGGCGCGCAATAGTAATGATACAACACTTTACCCGTGTTACTACAGTTACTCATCAACCCTGCCGGGTGCCGCGGATACCGGAGTTCTCACGGCCTCGGGGCCGGCCTCGGTTCACGCGGGCACCGCGCGTCTTTTGTTAAAAAATGGCGTGCCCGGTCAATTGTTTGCATTTGGGATCGCGGCTACGCCCGCCGAGTATCTGTTATTCGACGGAACCGTTCTCGTGGATTTGTTACAGTGCGACATCTGGGCGCTTGATACTTATGTTTTTGACTCGGCAGGAATGGCGTTTCTCGACGTTGCGATTACACCGCAATTGCTCGGCGCTCAATACTACATTCAGTGGTTTTGTTATGATCCGGCGGCAAACGCGTTTGTTTTCTCAAACGGACTCGGCGTCGACATCGCACCGTAACGATTCTCGCGGTAATAAAACTTAAAACGCATTTGTTAGTGTTGTTATGAAGATCGTGTGGGCTCGCGGGGCAACGTAAGCAATCGGGTTCGCACGGTCTTTACTATAAACAAGGATGGTTTTCGCGCCTTGTGGGGTTCGAGTGTATGGGACAGGATCGTCGCACGTTTCGCGATTTAAACGCGGATCCTTTCCCTTCCCGCCTCTGCACCTTCGCCCTCTTACAAATGTACGGGCTAACTATACAAATGCGACGAATCTTATCTCTTTTTGGAATTGGAATCTTAACAACAACGGCGGCCGCTCAAGTGGCTCCCGGAATCGGCGATATCGCCGTCTCCGAAATTATGAATAATCCCGGCCCGGCAGCCTGCGTTGATGACAACAACGGCGAATGGTTCGAGATAACAAATATTTCGAGCGTCGTTCTTAACATGGACGGAGTTTTCATTCAGGACTCGACTGTCAATCTTACACTTGGCACGGTCGTTCCGAGCGGTGTGTTCTTTAAGATTAATGCGTCGGCCGCGTGTGCGGTAAACCCTACAAAAATTACTAATTTTTACCCGGGCCAGAAGCTCCTGTTTGTCCGCCATTCGACGAGCGACAACGGATTAACCGGAATCGCGACCGCGGATTATGCGTATGCCGTCACGAGCCCGAATCCGGTTCCCGCGGACAATTCACAAATCGCGGCCGCCGGAATGAATTTTAATAATGGCAACGACGGAGTATTTGTAACTGTCGGCGGTCCCGCGATCGTGCCGGCGGTGAACCCGAATGGTTATGTTGCTGGAACGGTGATCGAATCGATTAGTTACAATTCGGCAGCCGCGCCATTCGTTGCTGGCGGTTCAGGAAACTCGGGCGAGCGCATGGATCTGTTTTCGCCGATGCATATTGTATTCACTGGTACCGGTCCTTTTGTAGCTACCAATAGCCCGAATCTTGCATTTTCGTGTAAGCTGGGCACGCAGCCTGATGATGGCATTGGCGACCCGTCGTTATGCCTCCCGACCGCGTTCTATAACGCTACGCCTGGCGAACGCAATTGCACAGATATTACAAATTGGCCGACAAATACTAATTATGACAGTGTTAACTATCCGAACTCGGGAACGATGAAGGCCGTTCTGCCCGTTTCCGTCGGAGCAGGTATCGCGGAATTTGCTACAACTGGCCCCGCGAACGACGTGTATTACCTCGGATACGCGGATGATACAAATGGAACTTCGGAATTTCCGGCGACTCTTCTTCCTCCGTTTTTTAATAGTCCTGGAAGTATCAATATCGATTTGTTCACCGCCGGGTACACGGGTCCAGACTACGCATTCGACGGCACGGGCGCCGGTCTCGCGCAGATCGCGGTTCCAGCGAACCCGCTCATCATTGGCTTGAAGTTCGAATTGCAGTATCTCGCTTTTGATAGTGTTAATTTAATTTACGTACTCTCGAACGGCGTGCGCGTTCAGATCGTCCCATAAGAATATTCTCTCGGTCAGAATTGTTAGTTTGCAGCCTGGGGCGTCCCGCACTCGCGGGACGCCCTTTTTGTTATTATTAGCTTCACAGAGAATTATTAACAGCTTTTTATACAATTTGCGGCGGGGAACCATGATCGCCGCAGTTCGAAAACCGCCCGCCTCAACCCCGTTGAATTACCTGACTGGAGTATTGATATGAATCGATTCTTAATTGCGTCTCTTCCGTTGATTCTTAGCCTTGCGCCCGCCGTGTCGGCGCAAGGCTCGGCGACACCTGTGCCTCCGGATCCCGGCGATGTTTGTATTTCCGAACTTTTCTTCAACGCACTCTGCGTCGACGACAATTTTGGAGAATGGTTTGAAGTAACTAATATTTCGGGAAAAGTAATTGATATGAATGGACTTTACTTTCAAGACGGCGCGTTCCCCGGCCAAAACTCCGATCGGTATTTTCAAGTGTTGCCTTCTGTTGCAACTCTTCCGCCGATGTATCCCGGCCAGAGATTTGTATTTGCTAGAAGTAATGATGTAACAAAAAACAATGGAATTCCGCAGGTCGATTATTGGTATGTTTCCGCGTCGCTGAGTCCGCCCGTCGACCGTTCGCAAGTGGGCGACGGCCAGATGAACATGGGAAATCAAAACCCCGATGGAATGCATATATCAATTGGAATGCCGTCGTTCCTCGGCGGAGTTACTATTGCTTCAGCGAGCTATTGTCCGACGGCCGTGCCGTGCATTCCACTTTCCGACGGCATTTCCTTCGAACGTATCGATTTGTATCAATCGATGGACGCGACCACAACGACAAATAGTACAAATATGGCGGCGTGTTTAGCTGGAAACGGCTGGGGCAACTGTTTTCCGTTCGAACTTGGCACGCCCGGATTATCGAATAGTACAGATGTGACTCCCGAATGGAATGTATATATTCCATTTAATGACACATTAAATCAAAACACGGGTTTGATTCGTGCGACAACGCTGCTTTCGTGGCAGGCAGGGCAAGTTACATTTAAAATGTCGCAGGGCGTTCCTTCGACTTTTTATACACTTGGCTATGCCGAAGGTTATTCTGAAATTCCTTTATCATTTATTTTTCCTGGCAATCCAGGCTCGATTCTCCTCGATCTGAATTCTGCCGTGTATGCATTTGATGGCGGAGATACTAATTATTATTTTGACGCGGGCGGAGAAGCAACGTTAACAATTCCATTCACTCCTGACGCAAGCCTCTTCGGAAAAGTCTTTCATTTACAGTGGCTTTCCTACGATTTTTCGAGCGCCACGCCGTGGGTTGCCTCCAACGCAATTTCGATGGTAATCTCTAACTAATAAAACTCCGCTCCATTCACGGGGGTGCGCCGCTCGACTGCGGGTGGCGCGCTTTTTCACTTTTTTTCCCCGGCTCATTCAGCATTTACGACTAACACCTTGCCGGAATTTCCCTTCGATGGCAGCCTCCTTAGTTCTGACGTCCTCTTGGTTTGTTTAAACCAAACCATCCCGCAATTCTTAAAACTACAAATGAACTCCAACACCCTTCTGACCAGCTCCCTCGCGTTCTTCGCGACGGCGGCGCTCGCGTCGGCGCAAGTTGCGCCCGGCGCAGGCGACCTCGCCATCAGCGAAATAATGAATAATCCCGGCCCCGCTGCATGCGTCGACGATAACAATGGTGAATGGTTCGAAATAACTAATATTTCGAGCGTCATTCTCAATTTGGACGGCGTTTTCGTTCAAGACGCAACTGTTAGTCTTACACTTGGCACGGTCGTACCCACAGGTGTGTTCTTTAGGATTAATGCGGCCAGCGCCGCTGCGATCAATCCCACGAAGATTACAAATTTTTACCCCGGCCAGCGCCTTTTATTTGCCCGTCATTCAACAGTTGACAACGGCCTGAACGGCGTCGCTACAGTTGACTATGCTTACGCCGTCACCAGCCCCAATCCCGTTCCAGCGGACAATTCTCAAGTCGCAAGTTCTGGAGCCGGTGCGATGAATTTTAATAATGGCAACGATGGGTGTTTTATTACAGTTGGCGGCCCGGCAGTCGTGCCGGCCGTGAACCCGAATAATTATGTTGCTGGAACTGTTATCGAGTCGATTAGCTACAACTCGGCTGCCGCACCTTTTGTTGCTGGCGGTTCTGGAAACTCGGGCGAGCGAATGGATTTGTTTTCGCCAATGGACATAGTCTTTACCGGTGCAGGCCCATTTGTAGCTACTAATAGTGCGAATCTCGCATTTTCCTGCAATATGGGCACCCAGCCCGATGACGGCATTGGCGATCCTTCGTTGTGCCTCGCGACCGCATTTTATAACGCATCGCCGGGCCTCCGAAACTGCACGGATACTACCAATTGGCCAACGAATACTAATTATGACCGGACCAACTTTCCTAATACGGGCACGATGAAGGCGGTTATCCCTGTTTCCAACGGAGTAGGGTTCGCTGAATTTGTAACCGGAAACGGCCCCGCAAATGAATTTTATTATCTAGGGTTCGCAGATGATGCAAATGGCACCGCGGAATTCCCGGGAACACTGCTACCTCCATTCTTTAATAGCCCGGGTTGTATCAATATTGATTTATTCGTAGCCGGGTATACAGGGCCAGATTATCAATTCAGTGGTACTGGAACTGGCTTTGCTTCAATTTCTTTTCTCCCAGATCCGCTACTCATTGGAAAGAAGTTTGAACTTCAGTGGCTCACGTTCGACTCCGTTAATCTCATTTTTGTATTCTCCAACGGTGTTCGCGTCGAAATCGTTCCGTAATCGAAGTTAATTTTCGGAATTGTTAAGCGTCCCGCAACCGCGGGACGCTTTTTTTTGTATTTGATTTGCCCGCACATTGTTAGCTTCATAAACAATCATGCGAAACTACTGTTTACAGTGCGGAGAAGCTCTCGTCGAGAGCGGCGCGTTTTGTCACAAATGCGGAGCGCGCAAATCGGAATCCTTATCGGGCTCGGCCCCGCTTCGCGCAGCCACCGCGGGCGTCGCAAATATAGAAAAGGCGGCAGAGACCGATCTCTGGCGCGGCCGGCCGTCGGGAAAGGCGTTCGCGCACTATTGGTTAGTTTCGATTTTGTTTGCAATCGTCATGATCATCATCGGTTGGAAGTTTGAAACGTTAACAACGCCCGCGCTGATCGTCGCTCCGATTCCGATTATTTACACTCTTGGAATTATAGCAATCGCAAAACTATCGACGCGCTACCGGCTTTCGACCGAACGCATATTTGTAGAAACGGGCATTTTGAATCGAAAGTTAAAAGAAACAGAACTCGTTCGAATCGACGACGTGTCCGTCCAGCAAAATTTGTTACAACGCATGTTTGGCGTCGGCGTCGTCGCGCTCGCGGCGCACGATGCGGACACGGGCACCATTTACTTAAACGGAATTACAAATCCGATGGAAGTGAAAGAACTCGTTCGCGCGCAGGTCCGCAAACATCAACAAAACGTACTCAAGACGCACGCGGTGTAAATTACAATTCGCTGTTATAACTTTTTTCGGCAGTCGCGAATCGCAGTTAATAACATTTCGGATTGTTGTAAAATTGTCTCCAGCGCGCGCCGAGATGCCTGTGCGTCATTCTTAGCAAGCGCGTTTTCGGCGTTCGTCATCACGACGCCGAGGTAATTGTTAGTTTTGTGAATGAGGTCGCGCAGATCCGCGCGCGCGCGATCGTCTGCGCCTTCGCCCGCGCTGCCGCCAAGATCATTAATAATTTCCATGGTTGCGATCTCTTAATTTTAGTTTCCTTTTTCAGATTCCTTTTCTTAACACATCGCGCGCGACAACAATTCGTTGAATTTCATTTGTACCTTCGTAAATGCGGTTGACGCGCGCGTCGCGATACCAGCGCTCAATTGCAAAATCGCGCGAGTAGCCCATGCCGCCGTGAATTTGAACGGCCAAGTCTACAACTCGGTCGAGCGCCTCCGACGCCATGATCTTTACCATTGCGCTCTCGCGGTTGATCGGCATGCCCTGGTCGCACATCCACGCCGTTCTGTATAAAACGGATTCGACCGCGAAAATATCTGTAGCCATGTCGGCAAGATAAAACTGAATCGCCTGCTGTTCACTAATCGGTTTATTAAATTGTCTTCGCTCCTGCGCGTAGCGATTCGACAATGTTAAACATTCCTTCGCGGCGCCGAGACAATTTCCGCCGAGGCCGAGCCGTCCGCGATCGAGCGTTTTCATAGCAATCTTGAATCCGTCGCCAATATTACCAATCCGGTTCGCGTCGGGAATGCGAACTTCCTCAAAATAAAGCGGGCACGTCGACGAGCCGCATTGCCCCATTTTCTTTTCTTTAGGTCCGGTCCGCACGCCCGCGGTTCCCGCCTCGACAACAAAACAACTAATACCTTTCGCGCCCTGGCTGCGGTCGGTCGATGCAAATAATACGATTACATCTGCAATATTACCGTTCGTAATCCAAATTTTAGAACCGTTAATAATCCAATCATTACCATCTTTGACGGCCGTCGTCCGCATCGATGCGGGATCGCTGCCCGATTCGGCTTCGGTTAATGCATAACAACCGATCCATTCGCCCGAAGCTAATTTTGGAATCCAGCGTTTTTTTTGTTCTTCGCTGCCGCCTAAATAAATTGCCATCGCACCGATCGACGCCGACGCTCCGAGCGTGACGGCCGTCGAAAAACACGCTTTTGTTAATTCTTCGGCGGCGACAACGTAACCCATCTCGCCCATCCCCGCGCCGCCGTACTCTTCCGGAAACGGTATTCCAAATAATCCGAGCTCAGCCATTTTTGTAATAATCGATCGCGGCACTTCGTGCTTTTCATCAATTTGGGCCGCGAGCGGGCGCACTTCCTGGTCGGCAAACTGCCGAACCGTTTCACGTAATAATTCGAGTTCGGGCGAAAATGTAAAGTCCATTTGTTAGTATAATATTCTAGTCCAATTATTATTAAACTGTTTCCGGACACACGCCCGCAATCAGCGCGGCGCGCGCCTGTTCAAGATGCGTTTCGCGGATAAATAAGTAATCTCGGTCAAAGCTACAAATCGCGCCGAGCGGAACTCCGGCCTCGGCGAGCTTGCGTGTAACCAACGCTAAAAATCCGACAACGTCCCACGTCATCGGCGTTTCGAATTGGATAACTCGATAGTTGTGTTCGATTCGGTAGCCGGCGAGCGAATGCAAGGATCGGAGCGCGGGCTCCGGCGCCACGGCCGTGACGCCCATTTTTTCAATAACGATTTGAACCACGCCGCCGCTCGCGGCGAACGGTGCGAAACTTTTTGTTAGCAAACTCAATTCCGAAGGCGGCGCCGAAATTAAACAATAAAAACCGGGCAGCACGCGAAAGCGCATTGCGGCGAGCGCTTCGGCGAGGGTCGCCGCAGAATTAGTCTCCACGCTCAACGCGATACGAATCGTCTTCGAAATGTTGCGTTGAAAATTCGAACACTTCCGCGTCTTCAATACCCTTGAAACGGTGCATGAGGCCGGGCGTGATCTCGCACGTGTCGCCTGGAACCATTACAAATACTTCGCGCTTTCCGTTTCTATCAATAAACTCCATCTCAACTTTTCCGGATTGTATAAAAAACGTTTCCGTCTTCCTGACGTGGAAATGCAGCGAACACCGCTTGCCCTTCTTAATAATCATTTTCTTGCCACAATAATTTTCATCGTTGTGAACCCAGTGTTCTTCGCCCCAACCTTTGGGTTCGAGATGGATCGGTTTACCGGCAGGCATAGCAGATTATTAGTTTTGGAATAACACCGCCGTAGCGGCGCCGCAGGTGTGCGTGGAAGTGCTTTTGTGGAATTACTGCTGTACGAATTACTGTAGCGTCGCGTGATTCTTGCGAACGATTCCAGTGTCGATTTGCAGCGCAACTATACAACAAATCCGGCAGGCCTTCACGAATGCCTCAAAATGGCGGAACTTTGCGCGATCAAGGCGGTTTCCTCGACCCATGACACGATCATTACTTTTGCCTATCGTCGGCCTTTCAGCAGCCGCAATCGCCGGCGCGGTTGTTTACGTTGCAATTAATCCTGGCGCCGCCGGGGAATCCGGCGCCTCGAACCCGTCAGCCGAAGTTTTGGCTCTGCGCAGCCAGGTGGATGATTTGAAACGCGAAATGTCACAGATGCGCGACCACCTCGCGTCGCAAACTGCGACTGCCAACACAGCGCCGGTTCAGACCCGCGAAACCGCAAAAGCTACAGAAGTCGCAGCAACGGTCGCCGCGAACAACGCTCCGATTATTAATGTTTCTCAAATAGATCGCGACACGATCTTCGCATTGATAAAGGAAGAGCGCGACCTGCGCGACAAGGAACGCCAGGAGAAACAAAAGCAACAAATGAAGGACGGCCTCTCGAAGCGAATTCAACAATCGCTCGATCGGATCGGCGTCGACGCCGCGACGAAGGACGCCGTTACTAAGATTTATTTGGAGAATTTTGCGCGCGAAGAGGAAATCCGGAAGGCGTACCCGATCCAGGATTTCATGGGCGACGATCCGAATATTGAAAAGCGCCGTCAGGAACTCGATGCGGCCCGCAAGGATCTCGAAGCACGCGTCGCCACGATGATCCCCACCGACAAAAAGGAAGATTGGGATCGCAGCACGCGATTCTTGAACCGCGCCGGCGACATGGCCGGAATGGCGGATGCCTTCCGTAGCGGCGACTTTCCGATGATGGGCGGCGGCGGATTTGGAGGATTCGGGGCCAGCGACCGCGGCCGTAATGATAATAATAGCAGTGGCGGCGGCGGCCGTCAGAATCGCCAGAACCGCAACAACAATAACGCGGAACCGAAACCGCAAACGAAGACTCCCGAAGCAAAATAAGTAATTTAGCTTTCTGCCCTGAACCGATGCGGGGGCGCGACGTTCGAGTCGCGCTCCCGTTTTTGTTATAACGCCGGCGTGTTACTTCCATCCCATGGTGAAAATCCTCCCGCGCGTTTTTGTTAGCCGGTTGATCGGCGCGCTGGAACGCGTTCCGCTCCCGCGTTTTCTGCGCGCGCGCGCGTACGGAATTTATATTGAGAAATATGGCGTTCGAATGGACGAAGCCGAAAAGGCCGTTGACGAATATGTAAATTTTAATGATTTTTTTATTCGCAAGCTCAAAAACGGCGCGCGGCCAATTGATAACGATCCCAAATCAGTAGTATCGCCCGTCGATGGACGAATTGTAGCTTTCGGCAAACTCGATCGCGGCCGAATTCTCCAAGCGAAAGGCCTCGATTATTCGCTCGAAGAACTCGTCGGCGCACCGCAAGTGTCGGGCGCGCTCGTCGGCGGAAGTTATATTACAATTTATCTCGCGCCCGGCGATTATCACAGAATCCATTCGCCCGCCGACGCAACGTTAGCATTCTCGATTCACATTCCCGGAACGCTTTGGCCGGTCAACGACGCCGCGGCGTCTACAATTCCCAATCTATTTATTAAAAACGAGCGCGTGTCGACCGGGCTCGACACACCCGGCGGAACTGTTATATTAGTTAAAGTCGGCGCATTCAACGTCGGCTCGATTCGCGTTGTGTATGATCCGGCCGTCGGACGCGGCCGCCGCACGCGTTTCCGCGCGTATCCGTTGCCGCAGAAATTTAATAAAGGCGGCGAACTAGCACGATTCGAAATGGGTTCGTCGGTCGTATTGTTACTTCCAAGAACGTTTACGTTGCGAGAATCGCTACAGATCGGGGCGAAGGTACGGCTCGGCGAACCGATTGCACGAGCGCAGAGTTAACGCTAACGATCGCGAGTAGCTCCGCTGCGGCGGCAAATCCCCATGCTCGTTATCTTTACAAC
>JBJXHE010000124.1:0-10622 GCA_046160785.1 Planctomycetota bacterium | reverse complement strand
CATGAGTTTCCTCGGCGATGCATTCTCCATTCCGGCGGCGAAGCCAGTTGATAGCAATATAGCTAAAAAAGCGGCCGCGCCCGAGCCCGCTTCGAATCAATCTGCCGGCGCGCAAACCGCACAATTACCCGAAGTCCTCGCGGAGGATTTCGCCGTGCAGTCGACCGACGCGGCCGTTCAAGCGGCGTCGTCAAAAGTAATGATTACGCCGCCGCTGCCGGGCCAAGAACCCGTGATGGGCATGCCGCTTCTGGATGCTAGTGAAGGCGGCGGTGAATCTGTAGTAACAGTTACGGAAAAAGCCGCGAAGGAAGTTCACCGTATTGTAGATGAACAAAAACTCCCCGGCGGCACGGGCCTGCGCCTCGGCGTTCAGGGCGGCGGCTGTTCCGGTTTTAGTTATAAATTAGCATTTGAAACCATGAAGGCGCCGCTCGATTGGGAAGGCGAAAGCTCTGGAATTAAAATTTATATTGACCCCAAGAGTTTTCTGTATCTTGCCGGCATCGAGCTCGACTTCCAGGATTCGCTGATGGGCCGCGGATTTGTATTTAACAATCCGAACGCTAAGAAAACGTGTGGCTGCGGCGAGAGTTTTACTGTATAGAGTCGCCATATCCATTTTGGCATGCCGCTCGATCCATCTGTAGCATCGCCGCACGACAAGCACGCTCATGAGAGCGCCGGCGGCGCGGGCGTCATTTCGCGCTGCCACGAATGCGGCTCCTCGCTTGTGAGCCCGCTCGTTTGTTTAGGATGCACGCGCCTTCAGCCCGCGGAAACTCATTTTAACCATTTCTCTCGTCTCGGAATTTCGCTCGGGTTTGATATATTAAATTCCGACGTCGAAATGAGATATTTAGTTTTAGCGCGCGGGTTGCATCCCGATCAATTCGCGCAGCGTCCGAAACCGGAGCGCGACCTCGCGGAGATTCTCTCGGCGCAGCTCAACGATTCTTACAAAACGCTGAGCGACCCGATCCGCCGCGGTGAATATTTGTTAGAATTGCTCGGCGGCCCGTCGCGCGATCAAGATAAACGCACGCCGAAAGCGTTCCTTGTCGAAATGTTAGAATTGAACGAAGAGATCGAAGAGGCGCAGCACGATCCCGCGCGACTTGACGAAATAAAGAATAGGATTGTTAAACGGCTCGACGCCGCTTCTTTCGAACTATCACCGGCGTTTCGCGAGGCCATTGCCGCCGACGCGTCCGCGACGGGCGCCGACGCGATTCGTAAACAATCCATCCTACTAAAAATCCGCGAGATCCTTAACGTTTGCGCTTACCTGCAAAGTCTCGCCGCGCAAATTAACGAAATTAAACTTCGTTAATTCATAACCTTTCTTAATCTTACAATTGAATTGATGTATCTATGGCGGCGCCCGCGATCGGTATTGATTTAGGAACGACTAATTCCCTGGCTGCGATTGTCGGTGACGATGGCAAACCCGTCGCGATTCGCGGAGCCGATGGCGATCCGTATATTCCGTCGGTTGTTAGTTTTGCGGAAAACGGCGCCGTCGTCGTCGGCCGCGCCGCTCGCCGCCGCGCGTCGGAGGATCCTCTTCATACCATTTTTTCTGTTAAAAGATTAATGGGCAAGGGAATTGAAGATTTAACAGAAGTTGAAAGAACGTATTGCCCGTACGAATTCGCGCCGGTCGAAGGCAAATTATTAAAAATAAAGATTCGCGGCCGCGAATACACGCCGCAGGAAATTTCGGCGCTCATTCTTCGTGAAGTCGCCGCGCGCGCGAGCGCGCATTTTAAAGAAAATGTAACAAAGGCCGTTATAACAGTTCCTGCCTACTTCGACGAATCGCAAAAACAGGCGACGATGACCGCCGGCAAAATCGCGGGATTAGAAGTATTGCGAATTGTTAACGAACCCACTGCCGCATCGCTCGCGTACGGGCTCGACGGACTTCACGATGGCACGATCGCTGTCTACGATCTCGGCGGCGGGACTTTTGATATATCCATTTTAAAGATCGAATCAGGCGTCTTCCGCGTGCTCGCGACGAACGGCGACGCGTCGCTCGGCGGCGACGATTTCGACCGCGCTGTTGTGAACAAAATCGCGCTCGAAATGCAACAAAACGGCGCATCGGCCGCGGCCCTTCGCGATCCGAAACTATTGCAATCGTTGCGCAACGCCGCGGAACGCGCGAAAATTGACTTAACAAAAAACGAGTCGGCTGAAATTATCTATAGCGACGAGGCCGCGGGCATTCACTACAGAAAAACGCTGACTCGCGCCGAATTCGAATTGTGCATTGCGCCGCTCGTGGAAAAAACGATCGCGCCGTGCCGCCGCGCGGTTGCCGACGCCGGACTCGAGAATAGTAAGATTGACGCCGTCGTTCTCGTTGGCGGCGCCACGTACGTGCCGCTCGTCCGCAAACGCGTTGAAGAATTTTTTGGTAAGAAACCTCACTGCGAATTGAATCCAATGGAAGTCGTCGCGCTCGGCGCGGCCGTGCAAGCGAAGAAACTCGAAGGCGGATTTAAGAATTTACTATTACTCGACGTCACGCCGCTTTCGCTCGGAATCGAAACGTACGGCGGCGCGGTTGCTAAGATTATTCCGCGCAACACAGCGATCCCCGCTCGCGCGAACGACCAGTTTACTACATTTGCCGATAACCAATCAACAGTTATATTTAATATTGTGCAAGGCGAGCGAGAATTAGCAAAGGACTGCCGCTCGCTCGGGCAATTGTATCTTCGCGGAATTCCGGGAATGTCGGCGGGCATGCCGCGCGTCGATGTAACATTTCACATCGACTCCGACGGATTGTTAACAGTCTCCGCTCGCGAGCGCCGCAGCAACGTGGAAGCTAAAGTTGAAATTGTGCCGAAGCACGGCCTCACGCTCGACGAAATTACACGATTAGTGCAGGAAGCGGCCGTTCACGCACAGGCCGATTTCCGCGCGGCGCGACTTGTAACGATTCGAGCCGACGCGGAATTTGTATTAAAAAAACTTGATGCACAATTAAATCGTTATGGTTCGCGGCTCGACGCGGGCACGCGCAAGGAAATCGTCGAAGCGCGCGACGGCCTCCTCGACGCGATGCAGGGCGACAGCCCCGACGCGATCGACGGCGCGCATCAATATTTAGAAGACGTCGCGCGCGTTTTAGTTGTAGTATCGATGGACGACGCCGCGGAATCGGCGCTGAAAGGTAAACTTCTGTAAATTTCGAAAATCCGTTATTGAATATATCCAGTTAATATTTTCAACAGGTAATATTGCAATGGGCGACCCATCATCCTTCGGATCGCGTCCGTTCAAATGGACCGACGTTTATATCATTGGCGAAAAACTCGCGGAGGCGTATCCCGGCGTCTCGCCGCTCTCCGTGCGATTCACGGATTTGCATCAATGGGTCGTCGACCTCAAAGGGTTTTCCGACGATCCGATGAAAAGTAATGAAAAAATATTAGAAGCAATCCAGATGGCGTGGCTCGAAGAGGTTGAAGAGTCATAATGGACGGATTTGTATACGCGATCGATTCGAGTGAATTAAAGGAAGGGGAGGGACGGCAGCTTATTGTTGAAAAGCAGTCGGTCGCGGTTTTTCGTTATGAAGGAAAGGTGCACGCGGTCGACGGAATTTGCCCGCACGCGGGTTCGCCGCTCGGGCCCGGATTTGTAGCAAAAGGGCTCGTCGAATGTCCGTGGCACGCGTGGCGTTTTTCGTTAATAGACGGCACGTCGCCCGACGTCCCGGGACTCACGATCGCCGTATTTCCCGCGATCGAAACCGGCGGAAAAGTATATATACAAATCGCGTCTGCGAGTTAACGATGCCTGATGCCGACTTCATAAAACTCGGGCGCGACGGAATCTTTTTTAAGATAGAACGGGCGAGCGGAATCGAGCGTCTGGATTTGTCAGAAGTGACATCCATTTTCGAACGCGATCGGAATGTTATCATTCACAAAAAAGACGGCTCGGAGCCGGCGCTTTCATTAACATGCGCCGCCGCGCGCGCGGACGCGTTGTATCAATTCGTCGAATGGGCGCACCCGGTGCTAAAAAAAGAAATCCATCAAATCGTGTCGGGCGGCGCCGAACTGCGCTCACCGCGCGGCGCGATGCGAGCGGAAGCCTTGGGTTTTTTATTAGAATTGGCGGCGGCCGTGCTATTCGCCACGTTTGTATTTCATTATATTACAGTTCTGGCGGCGTTGGTTTTTGTAGCATTGCGCGCCCGCCGGAGGCTCGCGCGCGCGGCGCGCGGCGGGGATTCTATACAATTCCACGCAGCGCGTTCGGGCGGTTTTTCATCATTAACAAACGGAAAACAGCAGATGTCGCTCGAACACGCGACCTTCGACGTCGGCGCGTGGGGGAGCGGGCTCGCGGTCGTCACCGACGGCTCGACGCACATTCGCATTCCGATCGGCGGGGCGCCCGGCGCATTCATACTATTCGCTGCGCTTCTCGACATCTGCGGTTCTCCCGACGACCGATTGGTAGATTAGGGACAGGTTAGGGGACAGGTTTAAACCTGTCCCCACACCTGTCCCCGACCATGCCAATATACAATTCAGCACAGACCTGGCCGCGGCGCGCGGCCGATTGCAAGAACACGGATTTGTTAAATCGCGTCGTGATGGCGGAGCCGTCGCATTTTGATATTTTGGAATCGATCAACGCGCACATGCGCGACGGCGCGGGGAATCTTCATAAAATTGACAAAGCGGAAGCGGCGCGCCAGTGGAACGCGCTCGTGAATGCTTATAAAAACGCTGGAATCGATGTATCCATTCTTCCGGCGATGCCCGGCAAAGCGGATTTTTGTTTTGCAGCCAATCCATCGTTAGTGCTCGCGCTTCCGGACGGCGGCCGCGAAATGTGGCTTTCGAAGATGGCGAATCCGTCGCGACGCGGTGAGGAAGCGGCGCACGCGAAGTTTGCTAAAGAACACGCTCATAGTAAAAATATAACAATTCGCGAAATGCCGGCCCATGTTCATAAATTCGAGGGAACCGGCGACGCGATCATTCACCCCGGACGCTGGCTGATTCACGCCGGCGTCGGCCCGCGCAGCGAGCGCGCGGCGTGGGATGCGCTGGCTGCCGCGCATCCTGATTTAGATATATTAGTTTATTCATTAACGAACGAACATTTTTATCATCTCGACACTGCGCTCGCGCCGCTCGGGGAAACGGCCGCGCTTTTTGTTAAAGAAGCGTTCGACGCGGCGGGCCTCGAATTGTTAAATGCTGCGTTTCCGATTTTGTATCAAATTCCCCTGGCGGAAGCGATGCGCTTTGCGGGGAACGCGCATTCGCCCGACGGCAAACACGTGTTTATACAAAAAGGCTGCGGCCAAACGGAACGCTGGCTCCGCGATAATCATTATGTTCCGATCGCGGTCGAAACCTCGGAATTTATCAAATCCGGCGGTTCGGTGTTTTGTTTGAAACTGTCTTTGTGAGCGTTTCTGTAATTTAAACTTTCCTAAACTCGGTGTGCGTCGCTTCAGTTCCATCCGGCAGCGTGCGAATCTCATAATCGCCGAAGAACGCGGGCGCTTCTTTTTGCATAATTCGCAGAACGATCACGGCGAGTTTACGAATCTCGATGTCGGCGTGCTCGTCGCCGCGAAGTTCAATAAAATGTCGAAGAGCGCGCGCGTTAGCCGTTACAAATATTTTCGTTTCTGTAGCATTCGGAAGAATGGAACGCGCGGCCTGTCTTGCTAATTTTCGGCGAAGCGTGGCATTGTCAACATCGCTAAATTTCTCGACGAGGCCCGCGACGAGATCGTCGTACGCCTTGCGCGCCTGATTCACGGAATCGATCCAGATTTGATGTAATTTCGGATCGTTAGCAATTGCGTCGGGTTCTATAAAATCGCTGTCTGATTCGTCGACGTACCGTTGCGACAATTGGCTATATCCAAATCCGGCGCGGTGGCGGATGAGCTCGTGCGTGAGCGAGCGCGACACGCCGACAAATATAAAATTCCACGTCGCGTGTTCGAGCACGCTGCCGTGCTGCATTTGTATAATATTCTGTAAATAGTCTTTATTGCTTTTCCGCCCCTTGCCGAAACTCATATAACAAATACGCCCTGCGGCCTCGGAGATTTTCTCGGCCTCGCTGTGCGCGTCGCTTTCCCAAACGGAATTGTGATCTTGTAAAAATTCGCCGACGGCCGCGGAGTCCACGAGCTGGCGGCCGACGAGATAAACGCGAGGTGCGCGAACGATTTTCATAGTGTTGATGTTGGGCGGCGAATGCTACCGAACGCGGCCGCTCGTTTCGATCGAATCAATTGTTGTTAGATTTCAAGTGACGGCGCGGGACCGCCGCGGCAGAATGAATTCGCTCTAACGAGAACTACCTATGTCAAAACGTCTCACGATTATTGCATTTCTTCTCCTCGGCGGAACGGCCGCCGCGGCCACCGTGTACGCAGCGTCGCAGTCGTTTTTCCTCGGCGCGCCCGCGGGCGTTCCCGTCGCTTTTGAATACATACAGTTGCCGAACCCTGTGCTCACGCCCGGCGAACGCGCGCACCCGGCCGCGAGCAACTATTCGCCGTTCAACCCGACGCTCGACGAAATATTCTATGGCGGAACGGTGATTACTACAGAAGCGCAAATGAAACATGTATGGAATCGCATCTTTGATGTTCCGTTCGACGCGTCATTATTTAATTTTAATGATACATTTGTAGTGTTGATGGGCGGCGGCGCCACCGAAATTGCAGTCTTTGGAATCAGCGCCGTCGAGCGCGTGGATGCTACCTATCCGCAATTTGGTTTCGGTTGGGGCGGCGGCGTCGATGTCGATCCGTTCCTTTGTGTTACATCGACCACGTACTTCCCGGGCGCGTACCCGCAGGATCCGCCGCCTCTGCATTACATCATTTCAGCCGTCAAGATTAGTAAAGACCTCTTCGACGACGTCGTCTTCCACCGGGATTTTGTTTACGGCGTGTAACAAGTAAACGCACCGGCGGATCACAATAAATCTCAAGGGCGCGACCGCGGTCGCGCCCTTTTTTTTGTGCTAAACGGGTTCGAACCGCGTCCATCCATCCAATAATCCGCGCGCTGGTGCAATTTTCGCTGTGAACATTGCGTCCGTTCTCACTAACGTAACCCGTGCATCGCCAAACTAAATTTTCCTGGCTTTTCTTAGCGTCGCTCGCTTCGACGGCGGTGTTGTTATTTTTAGTTGAGATCCCGGCCGTCGAAAGCGCGTCGCAGCCAGAGTTTATATCGCCGCCATTGCGGCGCGACGTCGTGGTGGCGCCGGCTCCGCAGGCGAATGATGCAAATAAGAATAGTGAAATTGCGCCGCGCCGGCTCAGCGCAAACGGCACAGCCGAGCGCGAATTCGAACCATTGGCGGAGCCGCAAGGCGCGCACGGAACGGTCGTCGATGAATCGGGCGCACCCATCGAAGGCGCGAAGGTTCATTTTTGGTATCTTACAAATAGCGGATGCGTGCCGAATCCCGAGGCGCACGGCCACACCGGAAAAACCGACAGCGGAATTGATATCAATCAATTTAATAATAGCGTTCCGCTGTGGGCGTTTGTTGAAAATCTGGACGCATGTCCATTCGAAATATTAACGGATGCAACGGGGCGCTTTGATTGGGTTCCCGAGGATCGGACGCGTTTGGTCGCTGGTTTTGTAATACAAAAATCCGGGTTCGTCGCGGCGGTCGTTCGAGATACATCATCCTTAAAAGACCAGCCGCGCCTCGCGCCTGACGCGCCGGCGGCGCTCGGAACGTTTATATTACAGCGCGCGGGCGGAGTAAAATTAACATTTGTAGATACATCAGAAAACCGCGGCGTTGTGATCGAGTCGGTTTCATCGGGCGCGCCGGTCGAAACAGTATCAAAAACGAAAGGGGTTTCGTACTATAACATTTCGGGTTCGCGGCATGATTTTAAAAATGGCCTGATTTGTTATGAAAGCGTCGCGGCGGGTCCGGTGCAGTTTATGATTTCGACGCAGGAAGGTTACTACTCTTCGCCCGAATTGTGGATTCAGCCGGGGCGCGTTGAAACATTACAATTAAAAACGCCGTTTGCTCCGGCCGGCTCGGTCGTTCAAGTCAACGTCGAGACGGGCTACGGCGCGCCGCTCCCTGATCTGGAGTATGTAACGTTAGTCAACGTTGCGACGGGAGAAACTTCGCATCCGGTCTGGGAGGGGAGTGGATACTTTTTTTGTAATACTAAAGAAGGAAAGTACGAACTTCGCTTCGACGACCCGCGATTTGTAGCGATGTGCGTTCCGATTTCGGCGCCGCAAACATGGAAGGAGTGCGTCGAACTCATGGGCAACTGTACTATTGACATCGAAGTTTATAACCAATCGACGGGCGCGCGCATCGGGGAATTCGAAGCGGATTTAAAGTCTAACAATCGCAACTGGGATTCACTCGCGCTCCCCGAAGCGAACCAATTTATTAGAAAGGTTCCCGCGTTTGCGTATGAACTTCGGATCGAAGCCGCCGGATTCGAATCGGGATCTGTCAAGCTCGCGGCGCTTGTTCCTGGCGAAACGCGAAAAGTTAAAATTTACCTTTCGCCCGATTCCGGCGGAGCGTGCGATGAGCTGCCGCGCATTTTCGGGAGAGTTATCAATTCTCCCGATCCGGAGTATACTTACGTTGATTTGATATATTCAAAGGAATCGGCGGACTTTTCGTGGAATCTGAAAGTATTCGAATCGATGGAACCCGAAAAAAGCGGCGCGTTTGAATTTACAAATCTGAAGCCGGGCGTGTACGGAATCTTGTCGCATACCGGCGGCCGATACGCGGCGGCGGGGCCGTTTGTTATCGATTTGGACACAAATATTGAATCGGTTGATCTAACATTTACCAAACCCGCCGGTCTTAAAGGTAAAATTCAATTTAACGATCGCGAGAACGCGATCGCGCAAACGGCAAAATCCGAAGGCAGGTTAGGCACCATTCGCGCGCAGCGCGGCGAAGCGAGCGCGTCGGCGGAAATTGAGCCCGACGGATCGTACATAATCGACGAACTCGGCGGCGGCGAATATGATATATATATTAAGCCGCCGAGCGGCAGCGCAAGTTATCATTTCGGAATGATAACATTGCACGAAGGCGAAACGGTCGCTCGAGATTTCGACGCGCGGCACGCCGGAACGGCTTCGGCGAATCTTGAAATAACAGTTGACGGCGAGAGAGAGAGCGCGCGCGCACTTCGCGTGGAATTTATATTTACAGGCGACTTGGAAAAGGAAACGTACGATTGCAATATGAACGATCAAGGGCGCGTCAAGCTGAACGATCTTCCCGCCGGAAAATTTAAATTGATGATTTATGGACGCGACGAACGCTGGGTGTACGCAGTGCCCGGCGAATGGTCGGTTGGCGACGGAAAATCAGTCGACGTGAAATGTAATGTTCCGATGATTCGCGGAACGATCGAACTCGTCGACGAGAAGGGCGCAGGACTCGCGGCGTATTATTTAGGTTATCAATTTTCGTCGGGAGGAGTAACCGTCGAAGCCGAATGTTATCAATCGAAGCGCGACTCGAAATTCGAATTGATGTTTCCGCCGGGGAAGTTGACTGTGGAATTTGGAATCTTCGAGCAGTCGCAAATAATCGAATGGACGGAGCGCGGCCCGTTACCACAAAAAGTCGTGTTGCGAAGAATATAAGACTACTTAAGAACTTCCTTCAATTGCACCGTCATTCCCGTTGTCACCGTTTTCCAGTCAACCATCGCGGAAATGGTAGTCTTGCCATCCCTCGCCTGAATGTTCACTTGATGCTCCGGGAATTGTAAACGAACCTCGCCGTTCGTCGACGTCGTGCGCGAAATCGGCAGATACTTGTGGCCTTGCCAATAATATTGTATTGTTAGCGGTTTATTCTTTAGAACCTCGCCCTTCGCGTTTTCGATGCGAAGCGTCGCGTCGCGAACTAATATATCCACTGGAATGGTTACATTCGCGCCGGCGGCCACCGCAACCGGATCGGGGAGCGGAAGTCCCCAGTGCCGCTCGGGATGTAATATATCTAAATAGAGATCGCCCGCGGCGACGGGGCCAATTTTAACAATGCCGTCGTTCGTGCAGCAACCCGACGCGTTGTGGCGCGTTTCACCGAGCCAGCGCGACGCGATAATACAATAAGACGGCTCTGGCCGGCCATTGATGGTTAAGAGAACATTCACAAACGACGGCGACTTTTCCTTAGCGTCCAATGTTATCGATATTTCTTCTCCGGCGCGCGAGAGGTCGACTTCGCCAAGGTCTACGAAAAAATGAGTATCGTCCTCCGCCTGAACATTATGAATAATAAATGTTCGCGGAAGCTCCAATTGCACGGAGTACGACTGGCGCCGAAGGCCGTCGATGATAAATGTTCCGTCGGGTCGCAAGTTCCCAAGTGCGACAAATTGGTTGTCTTTGTCGACAACGCGTGTATTGCATGACAGTAGCGAAGTATTGATTAGATTTATTATTTTGCCAGTGACGCGCGTCCAGTTTGGAATCACGAGTTCAATGTTCTTGAGTTCCTGTCCGGATGTAACATTTACGATAATTTCTTCCGAAGTCATATACTTTTGCCTAGCGAAGATCGAATATTCG
>JBJXHE010000123.1:0-17705 GCA_046160785.1 Planctomycetota bacterium | reverse complement strand
TCGGCAAGTTCATTAGGATCGCGGCTGGGCAATTGCCCGTAGCCGCACTTGCTGGCGAGTTCGAAAACCGTCTCGGGGCGCAGTCCCCCGTCGAGGTGCTCATGTAACAATACTTTAGGCATTCGGCGGACAACGGACGCTTCGAGCGGAGTAGGCATTTGTAGTAATTAAAGTTCACGGAGCGAATGCGTTGGTTACGCCGGGCGCCGTTCTCACATACGGAGGGGACTGGCCGCATTCTGCCCCGAGTGCGCTCTGATTTCGAATGCCTCCCCCACCCATCGATTCACAACACGCAGTCAAGAGCGGTCGCGCCGAGGCGAAAGCGCACAATTTTTCTACCGCCGAAACCGCGGCGGACTGGATGCCGATAGAACCGCAGGCAGCCATGCTTGAAGTTCAAGTCAATACAAAACGCGGGAAGACGAGGCCGTTTAGAAAACTACTGTTTTCACTGGCAATTATCATATTAGGAATTGTATTGATTGAAGGATTTGTACGAATTCGGCAATGGCGGCGATTCGGAACCACGGATCATTTTCTGATCGCATCCTTTTTTGACCCCGCTACGCGCCATCTCGTTCCGACACCGTTACAAAATACGAAACGTGTACAAACGGATTCGCGCGGATTCCGAAGCCCAGAATTAGTGATGCCAAAACCGGCGCAAACGATTCGGATGGCATTTCTCGGAGCTTCGACTTCGCTTTGTTTGGAAGCTACTAATAATCAAAAGACGTGGCCGCACCTCGTTTGGCAAGCGTGCGCGGAAAAGTTTAAAAATAACAATTTCGATTATTTAAATTCGAGCATGACGGGCTGGGGCGTCGGCGACTCCGCGCGGGATTTCGACGCGCGCGTTGCAGCCTGCCGGCCCGATATAACTATTATTTATCAAGCTTCGAATGATTTTGTTCGCGTTTCGCGCGATGCCGCCCGCCGGCAGGGAATCGACGTCGGAAACGCTACAGATGAGCCCACAGGTTTGGCCAGCTTTTCGCTAGCTTGGTATTTAGTACAAAAGAATCTATTAATTCACAATATTGAAAAGCCGGTGCAGCCCTCTGAATCGTTTCAATTGAGCGACGCTGATATTACTGCAACTTTCCGTGAAGAATTGAAGGCTTTGATTCTTAATGTTCGCAATTCGGGATCCGTCCCCGTTGTCCTTACATTTAGCCATCGTGCGCGCGGAGAACAGACTCCAAGAGAACAATTCGAAGCATGCCAATCCAGCCTGTTTTATATGCCGTGGATGACGGTCGACGGAATTCGCCGCGGATTCGATTTGTTAAATGCAACGATTCGCGACGTCGCTAAGGAAACGAATTGTTTACTCATCGATGATGAAAATTCAATTCCGGGCGACGCCATTCATTATACAGATTCGGTCCATTTGACCGACGAAGGCTGCGAAGCCATGGCGCGCCGTGTTTGCGACTCTCTTTTCGATTCTCGCGAATTTAAAGAGCTTCTCGTCAAGGGATTAAAATAGTTTTCGCTTCGTAGGGCGCCCCGCTCCGCGCCAATTGAGGGAAGGGAGCAAAGTATCAATTTTTTCCGTCCGCTTGCTCCTTTGGCGGCACTTTTCGCGACGAAAGCGCAGCTACGAAGAAGGAAACATGAACAAACCATCCACGTTATCATTAATATTTACAATTTCGGCCGCGTTTTGTTTATTTACATTTGGGGCGTCCTCGCAGCAGGCCCCGGCGCTCGCGCCGCGCTGGACGCCCGTGAAATCGAACGACGCAACGGTCCGCCTGGGTCGCGACGCAAAACGCATTATTCTTAAAATTACAGATGACGCGGGCGCGAGCGCCGAAAACGGCCGCCTCCGCGTGAAGGGCCGGCCGGCTCTTGCTCCGATCGCTCAACTATTACAAAAAGCGGGCGCCAAAATTGAACCGCTGTTCGAAGCACCCGCGGAACGTTTATATCAATACCGCGCCGTTGCCGAAAGAAACTCGGGCGCGCGGCACGCGGATTTGTCGCAGTATTTTAGCATTACAATTTCAAACGCTAAGAATTCGCAGAATTTGCTTTCCGCGCTTCTCGCGCGGCCCGAAGTCGAAAACGCGTACTACGCGGCGCTGCCCGCGCCGCCGCCCGGCAACTCGGGCAACCCTGTGACGCCGGATATAACCTTTCTGCAAAGCTACAGAAGCGCGGCGCCCGTTGGAGTCGACGCCGTCTTCGCCGAAAATAATACTCCGCCGAGCACGGGCAATGGCGTGCGAATTGTAGACATCGAGCGCGCTTGGAATTTAAATCATGAAGATCTATCCAATCGCGCGCCCGCGGCGCTGATCGGCCCCGCGCCGGTGCCCTCGCGCTTTTCACAGATTAATATTCATGATGAGAATCACGGCGCCGCCGTTCTCGGAATTCTCGGCGCCGATCGCGACGCGCACGGCATCACCGGAATTGCACCCGACAGCCGCCTGCGCGCTGTTACAACAACTACAAAAAACGGCGAGAATGTTGCAAATTCAATATTATTCGCAATGGATCATTTACAAATCGGAGATGTTATATTAATCGAAGCGCAGACGCCGGGGCCTAATTATGGCAATGCATGCTCGGCCGCGCCGGCCGGAACGCACGATGCCTTTGCGCACGGACTCGTTCCTGTCGAATATAACGATGCGGAATTTGATGTTATTAAAACGGCCACGGCCATCGGTTTCCACGTGGTCGAGGCGGCTGGCAACGGATCGCAGGATCTTGATCAGTTAAATAACGACGGCTCCGGTTGCTCGAAGGGCGATCCGAGTTATATCAAATTCCAATTGGAGTATCGCGATTCGGGAGCCATTCTCGTTGCGGCAGCGACGTCCGCGGGTCCGCACCTGCCGCTCGCAAGCACCAACGTGGGTTCGCGTGTGGATTGTTATGCTTGGGGTGAAAACGTTGCAACGTTAGGATTCGGCGATTTAACTTATCAGGATCCGAATCTCGGCCCCGTTGTATTTGATAAGACGGCTGTGGGCAGCAACGTTAATAAATATTACACGCATCAATTCGGCGGCACGTCGGCCGCGGCCGCCATCGTCGCCGCGTGCGCGGGCGTCCTCGAGGCGAAGCACGCATTGTTATATTCCTATCCGTACCGCACTGAAAATATGCGAACGATGATGCGTACGAGCGGCACGCCAAGCGCCGATCCGCGAATCGACCGGATCGGCAGCATGCCGAATCTGCGTTCACAATTACAAACTGTAGCAAGCCTGCACCACGCTAGTTTAACAAAAGCAGGAAGCGCCCACTCGCACTTCGGCACGAGCGTCGCGTTTGCGGGCGTTGGGTTCACGTCGAAATCGGCGCACATCGCCGCAGGCGCACCTGAGTATCAAAACGGAACCGGCCGTGTCGATCTGGTACATTTAACAACTGGCGAATTATTAAATTCGTGGACGGGAACATCGGCGGGCGATCTGTTTGGTTTCTCGGTCGCATCCGCTGGAGACGTGGACGGCGACGGCGCGCCCGAACTCATCGTCGGCGCGCCGGGCGGCGGCGGAAGTATTTATATTCAACATTACCAAAGCGACGCGCCTCTTTATCACATTATTGGAACTGGAAATGATAACTACGGATGGTCCGTTGCGGGAGGCGCCGATCTGAGCGGCGCGGGCCACAGCGATTTTATTGTTGGAACTCCGGCCGGGCAGAATAATGGCTCGATTCCCGGAACTGTTACAATTCATTCAGGGTCGAGCGGCGCGGGAATACTAACACTTCCCGGAACCGAAAACGGCGGCTACTTCGGATATTCGCTAGCGATCGCGGGCGATTTGAATATGGACGGCACGCCCGACGTTATCGTTGGTTCGCCCGGTACTAAGAATCTCGCGGGTTCCGTTTCATTAGTATCCGGAGCCAATGGTAATATTCTGAAATCGTGGAACGGACAAGTCGCGGGCGACCAATTCGGGCTATCTGTAGCAGGCGTCGGCGATGCGAATTCCGACGGCGTCGCGGATGTTGCGATTGGCGCACCGTTTGTTTCGATCAGCGGGCCTGAGTGCGGCCGTTTTTATTGCATTTCGGGGCAATCGGGCGAAGTGTTATTTCGCGTGACGGGCACGCCGTACGAACGCATGGGCTACGCCGTGGCCGCGGCCGGCGACGTCAACCGCGATTCGTTTTTTGATATTATCGCGGGCGCGCCCGGCACCGGAAACGGCGATATCAGTAATAACAATCCCGGCGACGTTTATGTTTATTCTGGTTCCAACGGTAAACTTGTGGAACTGTATCATGGCGAAGTGAACGGCGACGCATTCGGCACGTCGGTCGCCGGGTTCGCCGACGCGGATGAAAATAACGTTGTCGATTTGTTGATTGGCGCTCCGTTCAGCAAAGCGAATGGTAATGATTCCGGACGTATCTATTCCGTGCTGCGCGACAGCCAGACGAAATTCGGCCTCGCGTCGTTCGGAACCGGCACGGCCGGGTGCGAAGGCCCGCAATTTACATTTGGCGATTCGACGCCGCGCGCCGGCAATTCGGAGTATCAAATTACGTGCAGCAACGCGCCGCCGAGCGCGCTCGGAATCTTAATAATAACAAATGCGTACTCGAACGACGGATACGATGCGACGGGGCACGGCGTTTTGTGGCACGTCGATTTAATAAATACCACGGAGTTGTTTATATTGCCGATTCTTAGCAATATCGCAGGCGGCGCGGCGGCGCCCGTGCCGATTCCTAATAATCCGCTGCTCGTTGGACGTGTCTTTATTGCACAGGCGTTTTGGTCGTGGGCCGGCGCGCCGGGCCCGATGTGTTATCCGACGTATCCCGTGAGTTCGGCGATGAGTTCGTCGAACGCGCTCTGGATGTCGATCCAGCCATCGCTCGGAAATTAGTTATATTTTGGGGATGCTAATGAAACGGGAGGTTCGCCTCCCGTTTTTGTTTTTGCGGCGCGCGAAGAATCCGCGCGCCGGGCGAAAGCGGCGCACGTATTTGTAATGCCCGGCGGTCCGCGCGCACTGGATCTCGGCAAACAAATTGCCGGTGGCCCCGGCGCCACACTACTATTCCCGAAAATCACAATTCACTTTTCAGTTCTCCCGAGGACTATAAATATGTTGCGAACGTCCCTTATTGTTTCGTTGCTTTCCGCAACACTCCTGTTCGGAAGCTCACAGTTGCAAGGCTCGCTGCCGCCGGCCGGTCCGGTGCCGGGTCCGATTCCGCCGGTCCAAGTTCCCTGCGACTTCTTTTTACAACATCCGCTGCTCGTATATCAAATGAACGGTTCGAGTTTCGCGGGTCCGATCTATCGCCAATTAATTGTTAATTCCGACGGGTTCGTGACGTTATCCGGCTCGTTCCTGGGCGCGTCGAAAGCCGAAGTCGCTTTTGTCGACGTCGCTAAAGTTAAGAAACTTCACAACGTTATCATCGCAGCCGGTTCGATGACGAATTGTGATGTTCCATCGATACTACAAATCTCCGATGCGCCGATGGAAACGTTAACAACGTTCCGGCGGAACAGCCCCGACACGACGTCGCATACGTTTACATTCGCAGGCGGCGACGATGGCTCCAACGGCGCGATCGCGTCGGCTCTTAACAATTTCATGAACGAGACGTTCCCCAATTTTTAACTCTAGGGGACAGGTTTAAACCTGTCCCCTTTCAGTAAACTTCGACTCCGGTTGCTAAGAATCGGAGTTCCGTCTGCTCGCCGACGATTTTGTTTGTTTCATCATGTTTTCCTTCGTCTTCTAAATAATGGCGCGCGAGCTGCTCCGAGATTTTTATCTTTTCGAGAGTTCCTTCCAATCGCATTCGGCGGCCCGCGCTGTCCGTCGGAACAAAGAAACCATAACTTTGAAACGTCACGCGCATTTGTTTGCCGTTTTCGTTAAACATCATCCAGCAGCCTTTAACTTTGCAAACCGTCGCCGGCGCGCCTTCAATAACAATATTTTTATTTAAGAATTTTTCGGGCGCCGCGATGACTTCACGGGCGGGGACCGCCGATTGTATTAAGATCGGCGCACCGAACGCCGCGCGTTTCGGAGCCGACGAACACGCCGCCGCGGCGAGCGCAATGATAGCAATGAGGAATTGTAACTTTTTGTTGTGATGCAGTTTTATCATACAGTGTCCGTTAGGTATTTTTTCGCCGCTGGAACCGGAGGCCGGACCACACGGCGTCCATGGCACAAACTTTAGTATCTACAATTCCGAGTGGAAGCGCGACGCCGCGGATCGCGTCTTCCGAAAGATCCGTTGCAATCCCCGAAGCCTTCTTCGGCCACGCGATCCAAAGCGATGCGCCGCTCGCTAGTATCTTAGCGAGCGCGGTAATTTTACTTTTCAATTCGGCGGCGTTGAGCGCAAAGAAAATAGTCACATCCGCATCAGCTCGAATTGAATTGTTAATACTAACGTTCTCCGGAAGCGGTTTCAGAATTCCGGCGAACGACGCGGGCGCGTTCAAGATTACGACCTTGCTCCCCTCGCGTATTGTTAGTTTTTGTGGAAGCGGCGTGCCCGAGTAGCCCGACGCCGGCGGCTTCACTTTTTTATTGATAACTTCCGATCGCGGCGCCGCGGCCGCTTCGCGAATCACAACCGGAAGCGCGTCCCATTTTGTATAAATTGCATTCGGAAACTTTGCTTTTGTTGCTTTTACTTTTTCCTCCTCGCCGCCCGCGAAGACAAGCGGGATTTGCCGCGTCGACTTGCGCTCCTGCAAATAACCGGCGGCCTCACGTCCGTGCGAAGGCAACCGTTCGAGATCAATAATAAAAACGCCGGGCAGAGGATCATCTAACAATTTCGAAAGGCTGTCGCCGTCGGAAACGCCGTTTGTAACAAATCCCGCGGCGGCGAGGCGGCTGCGGCGCTCGGCCAGTTCAGCGGCGTTCCAATGTATCAAAAAAACGCGCATGGCCTTTTTTGATATCATTAATTTTCGCCGTCCGCGGGAGTTTCATCGCCGCGCTCCTCCTTGAACACGCGGCAGCGAATCTTGCCAATCTGCGTTCCCGACACGGATTCCACTTCAAACTCAAACCCTTCAATAACAATCTTTTCGCCGGGATCGGGCAGTTTGCCGAGGAAACGCATCAAAAAACCGCCGACCGTAACGGCGCGTTCCGCGAACTCGTGGTCGAGCGCGTTTTGTAAGTCTAATAATCGAGTGTTGCCGTTGACTAAATAACGGCCGTCGGCTTCCGTCGGAATCGGCTGGCGCGGCTGCTCGTGTTCGTCGAGCACTTCACCAATAACAACTTCGGCCGCGTCCTCCAATGTAACTAATCCGAAAAACGCGCCAAACTCATCTGTTACAAGCGCGGTGCGCGTTCGCTTTTTTCGGAGCGCCGCGACGAGGTCTGGAATTGGAGTATCCGCCGTCACCCAAAGCGGCTGCCGCAAAATTGTAGTAACGTCGAGCGTCGCTGGATCGTGTTTTAACAATTCTTTCACGTGCAGCATTCCTACAATTCGGTCGAGCTCGCCGCGATACACGGGAATCCGGCTGTGCCGCCCGCGCGCCGCGGCTTTGTATATTTCTCTCGTCGGTAATTCGATATTAATACTTTCAACGTCGCGGCGATGAACCATCACCTGGCGAACTACAGTATTCGGAAAACGCAACGCGCGCTGCACGACGTCGGCGGCGTGCTCCCCCATCGCTCCCGACTGTTCCGCCTGCTCAACCACATAACGAAGTTCGTCGGGAGTGATCGTCTCAAGTTTAGCGTGCGGGATTCGCAGCAACTTTAATAATAGATTGCTCGTGCCGTCGACTAACGATACGAACGGCGACAAAATAAACATTACAAAACGGATCGGCCGCACAAGCCAAAATGCAATTCTTTCCGGAAACCGCAGCGCGACGGACTTCGGCACGGTCTCGCTGACGACGACGGTAATTAATGTTATCACGAGAAACGAAATCGCCGACGCCACGGTATGTGATATAACTGTTCCAAGAGTGCCCGGAAGGGCTTCAAACAATTTCATGAAAGCCGCGGCAAGAATCGGCTCGCCTACAATTCCGAGGCCGATGCTCGCGAGCGTGATTCCAACCTGGACGCCCGCAATATAACGATCGAGATCGGATAGAACGCCGCGCAGCATGCGCGCCGTGCGCGACCCTTTATTAGCAAGTTCCTCGATGCGCGACCGCCGTACGGCTACTAATGCAAATTCGGCTGCTACAAAAAAACCATTTAATATAAGAAGGAAGACTGCGAGTGGAACGCCGAGCTCCCAAGACATGCGCGAATGCGCTGCGGCGGATTCCGGCAGCGGCGCCTGGCTCAGGATGATTAGTAACATCGTGTTTTATGTAAAAACTTCGGCTCAAATTATCAATTTCCCCCTCGAATGGAAAGTTTGCGAACCGCGACGGCGCCGCCGCGCGCGCCAATTCCGATCCGTCCGCGCGCGTACGGGATTCCGCCGCGAATGGGGAGCGTGAGCGTCCGCGAGCCGATTTCAAAAATCACGCGGTTGTCTTTGCGCGTTACGGTCACAGCCAGCGGCTTGCCCGTCCGCACCACGCCCGGGCCGAATTCTTCAACAAACCCGTAGTGAGGCTGGCCATCGACGACGCCTTCGACCGTCGCGCGCCCCGAAATGGGTATGACCGCGCGGCAGCCGTTGCGGCCGTCATCAAAACCAAAACCGATCCAAAACTCGGGCGAGCCGCCGCCGAGAATCGTTACATCGGCCGACACGGAGATATTATTACAATTCCTTTCTTGATGATCAAATAACCAAACGGGCGAGCCCGGCATCGGTGCTAATAAAAAACCGGATGCTAACGTTTCCGTTCCGGCGAGCCGCGAGACGTCGCGGCCCATTTGCCAATACTCGCCCGGCGCGAAGTTTTGATAATGATCTAATAATTTTTTGTTGAGTTCGTCATTTGTAAACAACTCCGCCAGCGCGCGCGCAAACTCCTCGCGACCCGCGGCGGCCGAATAGATCCATTCGGCCGGCAGGCCCGGCCGCACGGCCGCGAGCGCGCGAAACAACTGGCACGCGGCCGCCGTCGCGAATTGTGGTGATTCCGCTTCGCGGGGAATCGTTAACAAGACGTCCTCGATCGACGGCAATCGATTCTTACTTTTCGCATCATACAATTCGGCGAGACCTTCCCGTTGAAACGCTGCGTCGACCGCGCGCGACGCGATCCACTCCGCGAATCCTTCATGCAACGATTCTGGAATGTTCGTTTCTCCGGGAATTGTATTAAATACAAAAACGTGAGCGGCCTCGTGCGACAGCGACGAACGTAACGAATCCGGAAGTATCAAATCGGGCGTCCACGAGCGGTCGCGCCACAGCTCGTCGCGCGGAAACGCCACTTCGGCGGAGAGCGCCGACCGCGACGCGCGCGCGGGAATCCACTTCGGTTTTGTATCATCAAACCGGTCTTCGCCAGCCGCGGCGGCGCGCTCCAATTCGGAGCGTTTTAGATATATTATTAATTCCCGCGACGGCCGCGTTTCGAGGCACGAACTTAACATTTCCTCGGTTTCTAACAAAACGCGCGCGGCCTCGTCGCAAACGCGCGGATCTGGAATTTCGCTTTTTAATACAAACGATCCCGCGCGCCGGATCGTGAAGGGCGGAGCCGGCGGCTCGGAGTTCTTTTGCGAATCCTTAACATTCGGCGCCGCGCACGCCAGGCACACGAGCGATGCGAGTATACAAATCCGCGCCGCGGCGGCCCGCGCGCGGTTCATTTGCGCGAAACGGCCCGGCTCGGTAATTGTGAATTTAAACGTACACTTAATTGTATATTTAACGGAAGCGCGATCGCGGCGACATCGGCGAAATGTTTAACATATTCGAATTTCATTCCGCGCACGAGCTTCGCAGGCAGTTCCTCGACGTCGTGGCGATTCAGCGCCGGAAGTATAATTCTAGAAATACCAAATCGTTTCGCCACGAGCACCTTTTCGCGCACGCCGCCGATCGGCAGCACTTCGCCCGTTAATGTTAATTCTCCGGTCATTGCTAAGTTTCGCGCGACGCGCTGGCCGCGAAGCAAAGATAAAATTGCAGCCGCAATCGTAATGCCCGCCGACGGACCGTCCTTCGGCGTGGCGCCCGCGGGAAAGTGAACGTGCAAATCTATCTTTTCGAAATCTTCGGATTTGATAGAAAACGCCGGCGCGTTCGCGCGCAGAAACGCGGCGGCAATCTTAACACTTTCCGTCATGACCTCGCCGAGGTGCCCCGTTAATTGTAAATTACCTTTTCCGGGCCAGCGCGCCGCTTCGATCGAGAGCACGTCGCCGCCGATGCCCGTCCACGCGAGGCCCACCGCAACGCCCTCGCGCTTCGGCGAACGGTCGCGATCTTCTAAATATTTCGCGGGTCCGATCAGATCTATCAAATGTTCGGGTTTAACAATTGCGGGCGCGCGTTTGCCCTCGCCGCTCCTGCGGGCTTTTGTTAACGCGCGGCGGCGCGCAATCTTTTCAATTCTTTTTTCGAGCGTCCGCACGCCCGCTTCGCGGGTGTAGCCTTCGATCATCGCTCGAATCGTAGCAACGGGAATTTCGAGATCGGCCGCCGCGAGCCCGTGCGCCTCGCTTTGCCGAGGTAACAAATAACGCCGCGCGATCGACACCTTCTCTTCTGTTACATATCCCGGAAGTTCAATAATTTCGAGGCGGTCGCGCAGCGCTGCCGGAATCGTGTCGAGCACGTTCGCGGTTGTAACAAAAAGGATTTTTGATAGATCGACGGGAACGTCAAGATAATGATCGCGAAATTGTTTATTTTGTTCGGGATCGAGCACTTCGAGCAGCGCGCTCGACGGATCGCCGCGGAAGTCGGAACCGAGTTTATCAATCTCGTCGAGCAGGAAGACGGGATTATTAACTTTCGCATTCTTTAACTCTTGCACGATGCGGCCCGGCAGCGCGCCGACGTACGTGCGGCGGTGGCCGCGGATTTCCGCTTCGTCGCGGATGCCGCCGAGCGCGGATCTAACAAATGGCCTTTTTGTAGCACGCGCGATCGAACGTCCCAGACTTGTCTTTCCGACGCCCGGCGGACCCACAAGACAAAGAATTGGGCTCGGCTTGTCGGGCCGCAATTTTCGCACGCCGAGGAATTCTACAATTCTTTCTTTAACTTCCTCCAAACCATAATGATCTTCATTAAGAATCCGCTCGGCAAAGTCGGGGTCGTTTTCTTCGCTGGCCGACTTCGACCACGGCACCGAACATAACCAATCCAAATAGTTACGAACGACCGCGTATTCGGTAGCCTCCTGAGGAATAATCGCCAAACGCTCCAATTCGTCCATCGCTTTTTTGAATACTTCCGCCGGCATCTGCGCTTCATCAATTCTATTAACGTACTCGTCGCGGTCGCGCGTCTCGCGGTCCTTTTCTTCGCCGAGCTCGCGCTTGATCGCTTTTAACTGTTCGCGCAGGAAAAATTGTTTTTGTTGCTTTTCAATTTTGTCGCGGATTTCGTCCTGAATGCGCTTTCCTAAAGTTAATACTTCGTTGTCGCGCGTGAGCCATTCATTCACGAGCCGAAGCCGTTCTAATATATTTAATGATTCGAGCACGCGCTGGCGTTCGTCGAGGTCGCGCAGGAAATACGCGGCCGCGAAATCGGCCAGGTTGCCCGGAGTTTCTAAATTAAGCGCGGCGGTCGCGAGCTCTTCGCCATAATTTGTATCCTTTGCGGCGATCGATTTGATCATTTGCGGAATCGAGCGTTTGTGCGCTTCGATTTCCACGCCGCCCGGATTTGTCTCCGAAGGATAATGAACTTTCGCGATCGGATACGGCGTCACTTTTAATAACTTTTCGACGCGCGCGCGCTTCATGCCGCCGCAAATGGCTGTAATATTACCATTCGGCATCGTTAGTATCTTGTGAACCCGCGCGAGCACGCCCATCTCATGAAACGCTTTCGCGGTGTACGCCTCCTCGTTCGGATCGCGCTGGCGCAATAGTAATATATACGGGCTCTGCGCGTGCGCCTTTTCAATAATATCTTTTCCCTTTCCGTCGGCCAAAACGGGCATCACTAATCCTGGAAACGGAACGGCGCGCTTCAGCGGAAATACAAATAAAGTCGAAGGCGCCGAATCCTCGACCGGTACGAGCGGCGAAGGTCCTGAATCTGTATCCGTAGCATCCACCGTGAGCACGCCCGGCTCCGTCTGGGGCTCGTCTCCGCCCGGAGGCCTTTCGTCAACATCGAGGAATGCTTGCATTGCAGTATTAATATTAATTAATAAATTAGTATTTGTGTTGTATTCGGCTTTATTATTTAAGGCCGGTCGCGTGCAAAAGAGTCTGGCCGTAGTGGCCCGCTATAAGACTTTTTAGCAAAACGTCCACTACCGCAAGCCCGATGCCGGTGAAAATGGCAGCGAGCGCGCGGCGCTTCGCCTGCGGCGGACCATACAAAAACACCGTAATCCCCGCGCCGAGAACCGCGTAAGCGATCACGCGCACGATCGCGTACGGCGACCATGCGCTTGCGAGCGTGGTCCACACGCTGCCGGTTCGCGTCGCTTCATACAAAAGGGCGCCGACGTAATAACTCATGTAATTTAACAAATACGCGCCGAGCACGAGCGCCGCGAAACCGGCCGTCGCCGCGCACAAAATCATAAACATTCCGCAGTGAAGCGCGTGCATCGGAAGAAACTGCGACGGATGCGCCTCTTCGCCGGCGACGCCGCCCGATCTAACAAATACAAACATTTCTCCGCGATACTTCTCGCCGTCGAAGATCGTTGAATTGTAACCATTCGGCTCAGACTGCGCCACAAAATAACTAACAATCGCGCCGGCGACGAGCGCGAAAATTAATATTCGCGCGGCGGCTCGGACGATTTTACCATTTGCGCACGATGCAACAAAAAACGGCCACGCCGCGAGAGCTTGAAGTATTGGTAATAAATACGGCTCCCCGATCCAAAGTCCGGCGGCCGTCGCGGCCGCGGTCGATACTATAAATAAAGGGACGGCCCACGCGGCGCCGTCGAGCGCGTCCAGTTTTTGTAATATCTTAATCACGCTGCTTTTCACGCGGTCAATTTTTTAGCTTCCATCCATTCGAGCGTCTTCTTGAGCCCTTCCGAAAGCGGAGTCGCGCGAATTCCTAATTCTTCGCCGCCACGGCGGCCGTCGAGCGCCCAATGATGCGAATACGTGAGCGCCTCCGCGCGCGTGAGCTTCGGTTCGCGTTTTGCAATACTAGCAATAAACTCCTCGAGCGCGCCCGCGCACCAAACCGCGGGAATAGGTATATTCCATTTGGGCGGCTTCAAGCCCGTCAATCTTTGCAATTCTTCAAAGAATTGCATTCCCGTTTTGTTATCTCCGGGAATTGCTAATTTTGCTCCGGGCCGCCCGCGTTCGAGCGCGACGCAGTGCGCCTCGGCGACGTCGTCGACATAACCATAACACCAGATCGCGCGGCCGCCGCCCGGAAGCCCCGGCACCTTGCCGCGAAAATGATCGATTAATATTCCCGTCACGAGGTTCGCTTCTGTAAACTCGCCGGGACCATACAAAACGCCCGGATAAAGTGTAATAAACGGCGCCCCGGTTTTTCTTAGCGTTTCGAGCGAACGGTCGGCTTCGCGTTTGGTTCGCTCATAATCCGTGTGCGGCGCATCTGTAGAAAGAGGCGAATCGGGCGCGCGCCCGTGTTCGAGGCCGTCGCTCGGCCCGAGTGCAAAAAACGAAGAGGTATAAATCGTGCGAAGGCCGCGTTTGCAAGATTCGGAAATTAACAATTCCGTGGATGTAACATTAACAATATCAAATAACTTTTTCGGCGCTTTGCGTTTCACGAGCGCGGCCATGTGAATCACGGCGTCGCAACCCGGCAGCGCGTCGACCGCGGCCCGCGGATTGGATAGATCGCCCGCGGCGAGTTCGACCGTTTTGTTATGGGAACCCGCGGTCCATTCGAACTGTTTGCTTGCCTTTTTGGGGTCGCGCACGAGAGCGCGCACGTCGTGCCCGCGCGCAAGCAGTTTTGTTAGAACGGCGCCGCCGAGAAATCCGGTCGCGCCTGTTAATAATACTTTCACGCGCGCAGTCTAGCAGGGCGGGGCAAAAGTCATTTCGCGGGAAATAACGGGGAAAGTCCCCGTTATTTCCGCGTTAAGGGGGTCTGACCCCGTTTACTGCTGTACAGCTTCAAGCGCGTTGGTGAACGCCCAGCCCTGTGGCGCAACAGGGTCAACGATGAGAACCTGAAAGTAGCCCGTTATGTCTGCCGGAAGCCCCTCAGGCCACGTGAACTCAAGTAGATTCGATCCACTTCCATCGATCGTTTCAAAAATACCAATCTCGGGAAACGGTACTAGTAGTGCGTCGAAGAGAGGGTAGTCAATTCGGTAGGAACCAATCGCGTACGCGGCCATGGAGTTTGGATTGGCGCCGCTAACGCCCAAGGTGATCGTCTGTCCGCCACTCGGAATTCCAAACGCGACAAGCTCAGGAATTCCATTCGTGCCGCCCAATCCAAAACCAAGATCGGTCCACTGAAACGGAGGTCCGGCCACTGTGACACTCGCGGAAAACTCCGATGTTGATCCACTTATAGTGGCTGTGGCCGTTGCACTGATGACGGAACCCACAGTTACGGGTGCGGCCAGCAGCACATCAAGTGCTGCGTTGCCGGATGCATCTGTTGTCACCACTACCGAGCCGAGGAAGTCTCTGCCTTCACCGTAACCCGACACGTCGACCTGCGGCGAAGCAAAGAACTCTACTGTGAAGAGAGTGGAAGGGGTACTGTTGAGTGTGCCCAGGATACGGAGTGAGTTGCCCGAGCGAGTAGCGGATTGTAGTACCGGGAAGTTCTGCAGACCGTTTCCGCCGACATCCGCGTCGAGTATGTCATTGGGGGTGACACCAGTAACAAAACCGCTTGTGAGCAAGTCAATCCCCAGACCACCATTGTCGCGAATCGAATTTCCCGAAATCCGAACGCCTGAGTAGGTGTTGGACACATTTATTCCGGCGATGAGGTGCCCTGCGATCGTGTTGCCTTCGCCTGCGCCCTGTCCGCCGATCTTGACTCCCTGAATTGTACCGAGGTAGTAGTTCCTAGTGACAATCCCATTCACACTTCCAAGTAGAGGCTGATCATTCGCGTTCAGACCAATCGTGTTGCCCACGATCGTCAGATTGTTACCAATACCATAAATGTCAATCGCTGACCCGACCAGCCAGCCTGCGTAATGCGGCCCAATTCCGTGTCCCAAAATTCCAGCAATACGATTGTTACGGATCATGGCGCCGTAGTTCTCACCCTCAAAGCCGATCCCCTGTGTTGAGGCCTGACTTCCCTGAGCGAGACCGTCTGGAGTTGTACCGATCCAATTGTTCTCGACCACAGTGCCGACTGTATCGAAGATCTGCAGAGTGGTTCCGCCGGGATAGCCTTCACTCGACCACGTGCCGTAGCCCGTGATGTAGTTGCGCTCGGCGAGAGTGGGTCCGCCGATGCGATTGTTCGTGGCAGGCTGGCCTCCCCCGACCCAGCCGAGCACACGAACGCGAGTTGTAGTATTCCCAACGACCACATTATTGTTCGAGCGGTCAATCTTGATCGTCCCACACGTGTTTCCCTCGCCGGGACTCGTTCCTCCAATCAACGTGTACGGTGAATCATAAACGTCGATACTGGTCTGTGTATTCCCTTGGACGAAATTGCCCGACCCGCCGCTCACAGAAATTGGCGAGTTGTCGAAGCCGCGAATCACACTTCCGACATTGTTGACAAGATAGGTCTGCGCCCAGATCACAACCTCACCCCCCTGTGCATAGGTGTCGCCGGTGAACGCAGTCTGTGTGGTGGCGTCGAGTACGACGGTGTCAAAAACGCGGAAACCGAGAAACGGCTTCAACACGGCTCTACCCGGATAGAGCCACTGATACTGCCACTCACTTTGTGGAATGTGAAAACCGATCGTCTGCACTCCCGGAGTGTTGTCTGAGGCCAGTCCAGCCTCCGGCAGCGAGATCTTGCCGTCGGGTCCAGGCAGATCCGAGACCTGTTGCGCGCCCCCGAAGTCAATCGCATCTGAAGATGTGTTCACATAGATTGTCTGTGCAGATGCCTCGTTCAGAAGCAGTGTTGGAAAGAGTATCGACAGGAGCCAGAATAGGAGTGTGGAGGGTTTCATGACGGCAGAGCCTTTTGAGGGTCGGTGAGTGCGGGTAATCCCCAGGCGTTGGGCCAAGACCTTGAGTGCGGCGCCAACACGGAGATCGTTCACTCACGTTCAATAATCGATCCTAAAAAATCAGACTCTGTGTGCCGCTGCGCGAGCGCAAGCGTTAGAATCATGCGTCAAATCGATACAGAGGTCTGTCTCCTTGCGCTACATCGGGGCAGACCGGAAATCGGACGCGGCCCGACCCCTATGCGTTAAGAACCTAATTCCCCATCACCACATCCTACGCATTCGTCGAGACTATCGTAGATGTGCCCGCATCAAGTACAGACGTTGGGCAGTAGACGTGGTTGCCGGCCAGAGTGCACATGTTGGGGATCGGTGCTGGCAGACTTGGACCTGAGTACCCTTCCGACGTGAAGGGTGGTTTCACCACGTTTGCCACATTCAGCCACGAGACGATCCGCGCCTTCGAAGGCGGCGCCTGGGGAGTCGCGATCATCTGTTTGGTTGACTGTTTTGATCGACTTGGAAAATTGGTCGTTGCATTATTGAAAAACTAGTTGAGAATCCGATCGTCATTCGTGCACCCTGCGCCTTTGTGCCGGTTGCGCCCCATACAGCTCGCGTTTAAACTACAAAAACTATGAAAAACCTCATGAACCTCGGCACTACCGTGGCGATGACGATCGCAGCGGCGGCGTTTCTGATCCAATCCCGCGCGACGGCACAGTGATGCGGTAGTCGAAGCTCCGCCAGTTTGGCGGAATTGAATATCGATTGGCAAAACCCATCGCCAAAACAGCTCCCGAGTGAGGGCTACGGAGTATTCAAGGAAGAAGATAAGAATAATATATATAATCTTCTCGGCGCGGGCGAGGCAAAGCTGCCGATATTGTTATTTGTAGAAAACCCCGATACGAAATTCGAAGCCGACAATCTTAAAATCAAGGATGTCATACTGCGCGACGAACGGGTGATGATCGGCACTAAGTTTTTCAAGCGGTACAGGATGGATTGGAACGCCGTCAACGAAAAACTTGCTAAGATTCTTGGCGACGAAAAGAATCCTTCGTTTTTTGTATTTAATACAGATGGGAAACTCGAAGGCAAGGTTTCCGACCGTTACTCGCCCGGCAAGGTTGCGGAATTGATGGCTGCGAGCGTCAAGCAAGAATTCAAAACCAATCTATCCGATACGATCAAGCGCATTCAAAACCTGCTTTCCAAAATTGATAAGCTTTCCGATCGTATTAAAGCGGCCGAGACTGCCGCGAGAAAAGACACCCTGTCGGAATCGCAGCAGGAACTCGCGAAAACGCGCCTCGAACTCTTAAGATCCGAGGGCGCAGATCTTGCAAAACAGATGAAAGAGCATTTTGCAAATGCAATGAAACGCGAGGAAAAGAAGCCTACAAAAGTTGCAGACGCAAAAAAGTAGTAATTTTAGTTGTCTGCTAATAAAAGAGCCGGGAAATCCGGCTCTTTTTTTTATAGTATCACAATCAGCGAGTGATCACCGAAGGGGTCTGGGGCGGCG
>JBJXHE010000122.1:0-23926 GCA_046160785.1 Planctomycetota bacterium | reverse complement strand
GCAACTCAAGAGGTCTGTTACGATTCGTCTCGATCAAGACTCGATTACTTACTTTAAGTCGATGTCGGAAGAGATAGGTATTCCTTACCAGAGCCTAATTAACCTGTATCTGAAAGAGTGTGCGGCTTCGAAGAGGAAGCTAAACTTGGCGTGGAGATGAAAATACGCGAAACAAGAGCGACAGTCCCCTTTTCTCGGTCAGAGCGAGGTAATGCAATTCGCATTATTAGCGCGCGCCTTGCGACTCCAACCGAAAGACACATCTATAAAGAAACGCAAATCCACTTCTGAAGAACTACGTCCAGAGTACAAACGCGCGGACTTTGCGAAACTGGAACGCGGGCGCTACTATGAGCGCGTAAAAGGTAGTTCTAATGTTGTTATTATATATGATGGTGTTTCCGCGTTTTTTCCGAACTCGGACGCGGTTACCGATGTGCGACACTCTCTCCTACCAATACTCAAGAGGCGTTCTGTCTAAAGACTCTTTTCACCACAATTAACAGTCCCATGAAACTCCGAATCAATTGGCGCGCAAAACTAAATGACAGCAAAGGTCTGCCGAAGGTAGAGCAGATCACTGGAAAAATGAGTACTCGTTGGGGTACAGGAACCGTTGTGATCCCGGCTCCGATCGAGGTTGACGAATTGATGAAACGCGTGCCGAAGGGGAAGCTGACTACGATCAACCAGATGCGAACTGCGTTAGCGAAGAAGCATGGCGCTACCATTGGCTGCCCCATCACGACCGGGATCTTTGCGTTGATCGCTGCACATGCGGCGGCCGAAGACGAAGCAGAGGGCAAGAAGCGGATCACACCCTACTGGCGCACGCTTAAGACGGATGGCGAAGTGAACCCCAAGTACCCCGGCGGAATTGATGCATTACGTGCCCGCCTGGAAGCCGAAGGGCACATACTGGTTGCGAAAGGGAAGAGGCTGCTCGTGAAGGATTTTGAGAGCCGCCTCGCCTAGAAATTCGTCGAGTAAAAATTCCAGAAGGAACCGTTCGTAATCGTAATCGTGTCGGGGCCAATGCCCATGACCTTAACGAGTGTTGCGGTAAACGTGCCGCCAAACGTCATTCCGTTCGGCATCTGTTGCATTCCTGTGATCTTGAGTGTGGCAGATGCACCGGACAGCGGTGTGCCAAAGAATGGGTTGTCGGTCGTTGAGTACACAGCATCGAGTAACTGCCAGACAATGTGTACTTTGGGAACATTGAGAGTCTCTTTTTTGTAGTCGAAATCCGCGTAGATATTGAAGAAACTAATATTGTTCCCCTGTGTCTTCATGTGCATGTTTGTCGTCGTCTGGTAGTTGGGTTTCCATGGCGGCGGCGAGAAGATCGGGCTCGCGGCGCCATCCACGAGAAAGCTGAGTCCGGGTTGTGTCGGACTGAATGGATTCGGCTCCGTTGCGCCGCCGCCGTCGGACAAAACAGTCAGTCCGTTGAATGTCGCCTCTCCGGCTGCAGTTCGCACCATCACTGGCTGCGCTCCGCTGGGAGTCTTTTTGTTCATTTGAAACGTAATGCTTCCTTCAGTTGTGCCATCGCTGGTCGACGGAGATTTGACGGCATTCCACGTCAACACCTTCGCCTTCATGCCGCCGACGGTGACAGTACCCTTCTTTGTGCCAAGATGGTTTGCTGACAGAGTAACAATTGTGTCAACGTTGGCTTGACTGGCTCCAAAACTCCCGTCTGTCGGAACCGATATATTAAATTCCGCTGGCGCGTCCATCGGCGCAACACCCTTTCCCTTCGGTTGCACACGCAGAGTGTACGAGCCCGCAAGTCCCTTGGTGAACGACGCGGTGATGTTCGTGTCGCTGAAACTCGCGACTTTCATGACGATTGAATTGCCGCCCGCGATAGGCACTAGATTCACTGTGGGCTTTGCATCGCCGAATCCAGAACCGGCGATGTTGACCAGAGTGCCGGGGGCCGCCGTGGATGGAGTTACGGTGTTGATTGACTGCGGGAGGAGGAGCGACAGGTTGCAAGTCAGAGCGCAGAGTGACGAGAGCAGCATGGGATTGGGCGTAGGCGTTGCGAAATGTGGATAGCCGCTCGAACCGCGCCCCAAGGAAACCCGGACAGAAAAAGGGGGACTGTCCCCGTTCCGGCGACCGCGATAACGGGGACTGTCCCCGTTTCTCCGCGCTTTTCGTGTCCGGTTTTTGGCGCAAACCCGGTTAAGGGCTCTATGACCCATCTCGCCCACCTTCGCTTACTCGCCAGCTGTTGTTTCCTCCTAGGAATGCCTGGTTGCCCTTTGATTGGTGATCTTCCTGATCTTCCTGGGGTTTCGGATTCTGTAGAAGATACTCTGGAAGATGTGAGTGGTGAAACGTTCGATGAGCTTGACGTGCTGGAAGAAGACCTCGAAGAAACCGACCTTACTGTCGATCCGGGCAATCCCCCGAAGGGAGATCCGAGTGTTCCTGATCCGAGTCTTGGCTTTTTACCGACCGAGGAAGGCGGCGACGGTTTCATCGAGTGCGAAGTCGGCCTCGACGTCGACTTCGATGTGGAGATGGAATGTGGTGTCGGAGAGGACACTGACGGAACCTATCTAGGCCCGACGTTTGGATGTATGTCGTTTGAAGTAGACGGCAGCGCCGAATTTCACTCCGTCTGTATCCAGCCGTTAACGCTGAACGGAGTCTTTCAAGGAGTCAATGTTTTTGTAGCAAACAGCAATGGCACTCGAAACGACGTGTTCTTTCCAGGCGCGGCCAATGTGGAAGTACTGGGCGATCGAAACAACACTACGTTTCAATTTTTCGCGCGTGTGCCGGGGACAGCACCTTGGATCGTGATTGACTCGAGCGAGCTCAGCGCGCCCAACCTGCCAATCAACCTGAGTATCGGTGTGGCGAATCTCCCGCTCAATGGCAGTATGTACTTTGACGGTCTGCAAGTTAATGTACCCATCAATTGGCCGCCGACGGGTTCACCGCGCGAGAATGAACAGAACCTGATCGTCGCAGGTCTTGAACTCGCGGAAGCTCAAGATCTACTTGAAGGACCAAACCCCAACTTGGGAGCTTCTGCGCCCAGTCTGCTCGAAGCGAACGCACGGTTGCTAACTGTTGCATCCAATCTTGCAAGCCTGCCGAAGTCGCCGGACAAGACGATTGAGAAGGCGAGGAGTCTCCGCAAGAAGTACTTGGCCACGGCAACGAAGTCCACTCAGAGCGCGATCAGCGCGCATCAAAAGAACAAAAAACCGAAGGTCATTGTGGGCCAGCTTCCCAAAGCGATTCTTAACATTCTGAACGCAGCGCGGACCCAGCGAGCGCTGGCCGCAACAGATCGGTTGTAGAGAAAAAGGAGAAAAAGGGGGACAGCCCCCCTTTCTCCTCGCGTATACTTCGCCACTGTGACGACACACAGCGGCGTCAATTCGCCCGACGACACACTCTTCGATCGCTATCTTGAAGCAGCGGAGGGCGGTGATCCGCCCGATCCCGCGCGCTTTCTTGCGGACGCAGGCGTCACCGACCCTGAGCTAGAGTCGCGGCTCAACGCGCTCGCGCGCACCCTGCGAAAAACGCGCAGTGCCGCGTCAGAATCTGAGAGTGGCACTAGTGCTCTGCCGTTCGAGCGAATTGGCAATTTCCGTCTACTGCGGCGTCTCGGCCGAGGCGGAATGGGTCTAGTCTTCGAAGCGGTTGATGAGAGTCTGGGGAGAAAAGTTGCTGTTAAACTTGTGCGTCCAGAACTCGCGGGCACACCCGCGGCGGCAGAGCGGTTTGAGCGCGAAGCAAGAGTGGTCGCGGGTCTTCGCCATCCGCATATTGTGACTCTGCTCGCGGCAGGACGTGAAGGTGATGTGCGATATTTAGTCTTGGAGTTGCTTGAAGGACGTGGACTGGATGAGGAAATCGAGGCGGCGCACCGTAGTAGCGGAGCGGGTCTGCCTGTGGCGGATGTGGTTCGATTCGGTTCGCAGATCGCGCGTGCGTTGCAGTATGCGCATGATCACGATCTGGTTCATCGCGACGTGAAGCCGAGCAATATTCGGATCACACCCGAAGGGAACGCAATGTTGCTCGATTTTGGAATTGCGAGATCGATGGGCTCCGAACTCTCGGTGTCCGGCGCGTTTCTCGGCTCATTGCCGTATGCGTCTCCTGAACATGTATCGGCACATCACGGTTCGATCGACGGCCGTGCGGATGTGTACAGTCTTGGAGCCACACTCTACGAGGCCATTACGGGGCGCCGCCCCTTCGACGCGCCGACGACAGAGCGCCTCATGAACGCCATCTTGCATGACGACCCTAAGGCGCCGAGAGATCTAGTTCCCGGGTTGCCGCGCGATGTGCAGACCGTACTACTCAAGGCACTCGAAAAGGATTTGGGCCGGCGCTACGCGTCTGCCGCCATGTTTGCAGATGATTTGGATGCGCTGCTCGCGTTTCGACCCATCAGCGCGATTCCGCCAACAGTAGTAGCGCGTTCGGCAAAGTGGCTGCGCAGAAACCCCGCTCCAACAGGTGTGCTCGCAACAGCTCTTGTGGCTACCGTTGTGATTGCCGGGCTCACGATCCACAGTGCGACAAGTCTCGCGCGCGAGACGAAGGAAAAGGCGGCGGGGCTTGTTCGCGAAGCAGAGAACAGGATTCGTAGTTTTGAGCAGAAGCAGGCAGACCTCAAAACCGCGGAGACTCAAGTGGGCAAGTATGAAACGATGCTTGAGAGTTCGTGGATGACACCTGAACAAGACCGTTCGCTCGAACAGTATCAGGCTGAAGTGGGTGTCTTGCGTCGCGAGCGCACCGCATTTGTGTACGAGACTCTGGAGCTACTGCGCACCGCGCAGCAACTCGATCCGAGCGTGAGTGGTCTTGATCTGCTGCGGGCGCGCATCTACCTCACGATGTGGCATGATGCAGAGCGCAAGGGCGACGCCGACGGCCGCGAGGCGTGGGCAAGGCTCGTACGGCAAGCAGATCCCGGCGGTTCGATCAGTGCAGCACTTGAACCGATGCGTGATATCAACATTCAGCTCGACACACAAGGTGCGCGAATCGACGTCTTCAAGACGGTGCCACATAGTCAAGTCGTCGAAGGCGGAGAACAGCGTCTCGTGCCTGTGCCGATTGGAAACGCGAAGACTCCTGTTGCGCCGGGCACATACTCACTTCGCGTCGTTCGCGCAAACGGTGATCTGCGTGCGGGCGATGAAATTGTAGAGTTGGCAGGTTTTCCGCTGCTCGATTTGTTACTGCTACCGGATGCCACATCGCGGCTCGTATCGGTCGACGGCAGGCCCACGAAATCACACTACGATTTGGAACGCGTACGAGACGATCGCGCGGGCAGACCGACGGCTTCCACAGGACGTACCGATCCGTGGGCGCCTGCGTCAAGACCCAGCGGCGCAGCACAGTGTGTGATCGAGTTCACGAACGGCAAGAGAGAGAACCGCTCGATTGGCGCGGATGTACTTGAAGAGTTTTTGCGAACAGTGCAAGAACCTGTTGCGGCTGCAACACGCGGAGGTCTGGATGCGCGCATCGCGCGCGACGGTGTGCTTCTCACAGTTAAGATTCCGCCGGGAACTGACACGCGCTTTACTGGTGTTCCACTCTTGCCGACCGACACGAGCAGAGTGTTGCCGGGTAAGTCTGCACTGCCCGTTGGAAGTTATCTATTCCTTGTGCGAGCAGAAGGTTTCGAATCGCTTCGAGTGCCCGTCCGGCTGTTGGCGGGTAAAGAGTATGTACTTCGTTTTCGTTTGCTTCACGCGAAGTCGGCTCCGGAGGGATTTATTTACATTGATGCGACTGCTCGCGTGAGCGATGACATCCACAACGAAGCACTGCCTCCATTCTGGATAGCAGAGCGCGAAGTGACCTGTGCAGAGTGGGATGAGTTCCTGCATGATCCCGATATCTTGCCGCGCGTGAAGGCAGATGGATCTGCCGGACTTCTGCCGCGATCGGCAGGACTCACGACGCGTGACGTCTGGTGGAAAAGAGATGCATCAGGCCGCTATCTCTGGCCCGATGACTGGCAGCGAGACTGGCCCATCATGGGTATTTCACTCGAAGACGCACGTGTGTATGCAGAGTGGAAGTCTGCGCGCGCAGCGAAACGCGGTGAACGCTGGCACTACTCGGTTCCAACATTTCCACAGTGGCACGAAGCCGCGGGTAGTGCAACCGGGCGTACTCTGGTCTACGGCGATCAGTTTCGTCCGAAGTGGAGCAATAGTTGTTTTGCGCGGCCGCTTGCGAATCCCATTCGCGCCATGAGCTTTCCAATCGATGAGTCTGTCTATGGCGTTTTTGACATGGGCGGAAACGTCTTTGAGTGGTGCGACAGTCACTATGATGAGACACGAAGCCTCTGGCGCGCGATGGGTGGGGCGTGGGGCAGGCCGAACAAAGGCTTTTTTACAATATGGGGTGGTTTCGGACTCGAGCCGATGAGGTCGAGCGGTGAGACGGGTCTGCGTCTGGTGGCGACGGAGCGGAGATGAGTACACCCGCATTTCCTAGCGTGCCGGAATTGTTAGATCTGCACCGGCGCGATCTCGAAGCGCTCATTCGCGCGGAGGCGGGAGGTCTGCTCGCGTGGGAAGAGGTGGAGGATCTCGTACAGGGCGCGCGTACTCGCATTCTCGAACGCGCAGGATCGTTTACATATCAAAACCCCGAGTCTGCTCTTGCTTGGCTGCGTGTCACCGCGCGCACACATCTGGCGCACCGCCGCGAACACTGGCGCGCACTGAGGAGAAAACCGGCGGTACTACTGCGTTTAGTTGTATCCGATGAAGAGACGCGATCTGCGATTCCGATGCCCGCGGATACTGCTACAGGTCCGGGCACCTTTGCCGAACGCCGCGAAGCACTCACACTCGGAATCCGCGCGCTCGATTTGTTAATTCAACGAGACCGCGAATTGGTGATGTTGACTGTCGACGGACACTCTACTCAGGAGATTGCTCAGAAACTGAACCTGAGTGTTGACTCCGCCGGCCGCGCGCAGCGCCGTGCGATGGATCGGTTAAGGAGAACGTTTCGGCTGCTGGCGGGGAGGAGGGGATAGCACGCAACCCGGAAAGAAGGGGGTCTGACCCCGGTTTTTTACGGCTTGTCTGCAAAAAAATTGAGTGGGCGCTACGGAATCCCTTTTCCGTTTTGCGCGTCAACGTTGTTACACTTCGCGCGTTCCAACAAATTCGCGATTATACAAATAACCATGACCCGCCCGTCAAATAGCTTTCCGCACCGCTCGGCCTCGCCGGCTTCTATGAAACGTTTATTAAATTTTACAATTACCGCGGCAGCCGTGCTTGCGGTTTTTGTTACAAGCCAGGGATGCAGCAGCGGTCCGCGCAAGAATTATTTGCATTCGGATTGGAGCGCGTTTGAGGCTCTGAATCCGACGGATATTGTTATATCCCGCGTGATCGGGGAGGGCGTGTCGAAGGAAGTTGATTTAGATATCATGCGCGACGCCGTGCGCGATCAATTGTTAAATCACCGGTATTCGCCGCTTGCGTTTGAATTTACAGATCGCGGAAGTTCCGTGGCGCCCGCGAACGCGTCGTCGGCGACGCCCGGCGCCGCCGCGGAAGGCAATGATACAAAAACTCCGGGCGCGGTCGCGAAACTGAAGCTTGTTATTAAAGAATTCGATTTCCGCAAATATGAAATTTCGAAAACGATACATATCGTCGGAGAGTATCAATTCACCGACGGGTCGAACGACCGAATGTTAGCGACGGTTGTTTCGGATCAGCACGTCGACGTGTCGGATGATTACCGCCGCGGCGCGACGATGGAGACGGCGATTCGCACGGCGAGCCAGCGTTTCGCAGAGATTTCTCTGCGCGCGATGCCCGACCGGCACGTCGGGATTTCACAGGGGAAACGGTAGGGCGCCAGTCTCGGCGCGTTGCGCCGTGCCGCCGGATTCCTATACTCGCTGCCCAAAATGTCGGCGGCGGTATCGCGGCCGACGGACCCTTCCTGGACGGCGGTTCGCGCGAACGCGAATTGTAATAAATGCCATCTGGGGAACGGCCCGATTCCCAAACGGTTCCAACCATTGGAACAAAAGGTTTTAGTTACATGGTTCTTAATAAAGATAAAAAGCGTGCGATTGTTGAAAATTTCCGCAACGGTGCGACTGACAGCGGAAGCCCGGAAGTTCAAATCGCGCTATTAACTGAGAAAGTTAAACTTTTAACCGAGCACCTCCGCGGTCATTCGAAGGATTACGCTTCGCGGCGCGGATTGTTAACGATGGTCGGCCGCCGCGCGAAATTACTAAAATTCTTGGCGCGCCACGACGCAGCGCGGTATCGCGGAATTGTTAAGAAGCTCGATTTACGACACTAACAGCGCGAGCGTGGATAGAGTGCAACAAAACGGAACGCGATTCCGTTTTGTTGCAGCCATTGTTTAGCAATAGCAGCAATGGTTGATCGCTTATTTAATATTAGCTTAATAAAAACGACGTAAACATAAGGAATACGAATGTTAAACAATCCCATCCGAGTGTCCCGGGAAATTGCAGGCCGGGTTCTCACTCTTGAAACGGGGCGCATGGCAAAACAAGCCGGCGCCGCCGTCATCGTGCAATACGCGGACAGCGCGGTTTTAATGACCACCTGTTCGGCTCCCGCCAGACCCGACATCGACTTTTTTCCGTTAACTGTAGAATATAGAGAAAAGACGTACGCCGCCGGAAAAGTTCCGGGCGGATTCTTTAAAAGAGAAGGGCGCCCGACGACCAAGGAAATATTAGCAATGCGCCTCTGCGATCGTGCGGTGCGCCCGATGTTTCCAGAAACGTATCGCGAAGAAGTGCAAATCATCGGACAGACCATTTCTACAGATCAGGAAAACGATCCCGATGTGTTAGCGATGATCGGCGCGATGGCCGCGCTACAAATATCCGACATTCCATTTTCGGGGCCGATGGGCGCGTGCCGGATTGGATATATTGGCGGAAAATTAGTAGTAAATCCGACGCACACCGAACTAAAGAAAACCGACTCGAAGCTAGAATTAGTCGTCGCCGGAAGTGCCGACGCGATTATTATGGTTGAAGCGGGAGCGACGGAAATTGATGAAGAAACGATGGTCGAAGCGCTCGTGCTGGGCCACAATATATCAAAAGAAATTGCGAGCTTCATTGCCGAATTCGCAGAGAAAGTTGGTAAACAAAAGCGGCCTACGCCCGTCGTCGAATCGAATAAACAATTACACGACGAAATATTTAAGAAGTATCGCGGCGAGTGTGAAGCGGCAGTTCGAACGAAAGGTAAACATGACCGCGCGACCGCCCTTTCAGAATTAAAGAAAAAGATTATTGCAGCGTATCCCGCGGTGGCGACGGGCGACGTGTATACCGATGAGAAAAATAAAGGAAAACGCGAGAAGGAAGTCGGCGGAATTTATGATGAATTATCATTTGACGTCGAACGTGAAATGATACTTGCCGGAACGCGAGTCGACGGCCGCGCACATGATGAAATTCGCGCGATTGAGTCGGAAGTCGGCCTTCTTCCGCGCGTCCACGGTTCGGCATTGTTTACACGCGGCGAAACCCAGGCATTAGTCGTTGTAACACTTGGAACTGTTAACGATGAACAATTGATAGAAGGCTTGTACGAAGAAGACGAGCGGCGAAAGTTTATGTTACATTACAATTTCCCGCCGTACAGCGTCGGCGAGGTGCGTCCGCTTCGCGGAACGTCGCGCCGCGAAACCGGCCACGGCGCTCTGGCCGAGCGTTCGCTCGAACCCGTGATGCCGGCCTATGAAACATTTCCGTATACAGTTCGCGTCGTCAGCGAAATATTAGAATCGAACGGATCGTCGTCGATGGCGTCGGTTTGCGGCGGAACATTAGCAATGATGGATGCGGGCGTTCCGCTCCGCCAGCCGGTCGCTGGCATCGCGATGGGATTAATAACGCGCGGCGGATCGCTCGAACCCGGATCGTATGCAATATTGTCCGACATCGCAGGCAACGAAGATCACAACGGCGACATGGATTTTAAAGTATCCGGAACGCAATACGGCATCACCGGCCTGCAAATGGATATTAAGATTAAGGGCGTCGACCGCACGATTCTGGAGCTTGCGCTGGCGCAAGCCAAACGAGGAAGATTACATATCTTAAAGACGATGATACAATTGACGGGTCTTCGCGCACCGCGCGCCGAGATTTCACAATTCGCGCCGCGTCTCGAACAGATTCGAATCAACCCCGCGAAAATCGGCGCTCTCATCGGGCCGAAAGGCGCGGTTATTAAGAAACTTCAGGAAGAGTTCAAAGTTACAGTTGAAGTCGTCGACGACACCGGGCTTGTTCACGTTTCCGGTACGCGTATTGAAAATGTTAAAGGTGCGCTCGATCGCATTCGCGGCATGACGGCCGAACCCGAAATGGGACGTGTTTACAATAGCGTTGTGAAGTCTATTAAAGAGTTCGGCGCTTTTGTTGAATTGTTCCCGGGCGTAGAAGGGCTTTGCCACGTCAGCGAACTTGCAGACGGCTACGTCAAGCGAGTCGGTGATGTTGTAAAAATTGGCGATATTATTAACGTCAAAGTTATCAATATTGACGAGACCGGGCGCGTGAAGCTTTCGGCTCGCGGAATTCCGCAATCTCCGAAGAAGTAAGGTCGGTTGGTGTAGCTCGCTCCAGATATACAATCGGGAGCGATGCTCGCCGTTATTCTTCTCGCCGCCGCGGCTGCGCTCGCGGCTTTGTATGCCCTGTCGCGGCGGGTTTATTTAATTGTACACCGGCGGGGCAGAGTGCGCGCGGCGGCCGCGTACGCCGTTTTTTTATTTATATTACTGATCCCGGCGGCTGCGCTGCTCGCGAAAGTTAGCGATCGCATTCGTGAAAAGAAGCTCGCGGGCGAAGTCGAAGTTGCGGCGAATGTTATTGATCAATTTACAAAATCCGGATTGTCGCGCATGGACAAGACGGGCCCCGGCGAAACGCTTCTCAAATTGCTGTCGGGCGATGAAGTGCAGCGGACGCCAAGTGTACAATTTCAGCCGATATTACTAAAACAGCCTGGGTCGGAGCGTTTGTCGGCCGAGGGCAACCTCCCTTTTTTATTATTAGATCGCAATCTTAAGAATGGTGAAACGCTGCGGTTCCCCGTCGATCCGCAGGAAAAAATAGAATCGATCGCGGCTGCGATGCCGGCGGGTGCGGAAGATATATCCATTGATATTATTGTCGTCGGGCCCGGCACCTCGCGGCGAATGTTTGTATTGGACGCATCGGCGCCGCGCGCGCACGGGTGGGGCGAGGGTTCGGAATTAGTAGAAATCCGAACGCTAAAATTAACTCCGGCGGCTCTCGGCGCGGCAGCGATCGAAGTACGCGCGGCGTCCGCGGCGCGAATTGTTGGTTTATCGATTGAAACGTCCGCGTCCGCGCCGGCGCGATCGTTAGTATCCGAAGAGCGCACGCGTTCCGGGCTTCCGGTTTGGACGTGTGCCGGATCGTTAACAAACGGCGTTTCGGTCCGTTCGGGAAATGCATCCGTTGAATATCTGTTAGATCCGCCGGTCTTGTGCGACGCGCTTTGGTTTGTTTATACTAGCATCGATCCGAAAGCGTCGGACTATCGCTGGTTCGGCGAAGATATTATTGAAATACGCCTCGAATACGCCGGCGACAGTGTTCCCGAACAATATACATTAAGACACGGCGAAGATATCCATTCCGGGAATTTAGATAGGTCGCGGCACGCGGACGATTTGGAAAGTTCGGTCGCGTGGACGTGGGAAAACGACGGCGTTCACTGGCACGCGGACGAGAGGAGAGTCGCATTCGACCGCACCCGGAACGTTAAAAAGATATTACTAAAAAACGTCGCGGGAAGTTCGGGTTATAACGTTGAATTGTTAGGAATCACGGCGGGGCGCAAGTCTGGCGAGGGTTCGTCGACTATTAGTAATTCAGCGCTGATGACAACGATCGACGGAAACAAAGTTCGGCTGCATTCAAATGTTAAAGATACGCTTGGCGACGCATCATTTGCATTTGTCGACCGGCGCGGCGTCATCCGCGCTGTGACGCGTTCCGCGCCCTCGTCGATTCTTGGCGTCACGGTCGATGCGGGCGACATCGCTGAATTTACAGCTGGAAGAACGGTCGCGCCGAAGTGCGGCCAGATTGCGGGAATTGAATGTGATATATCCATTGTTCCCGTCCGCGAAAATGATACAGTTATCGGCGCGACGATTGTGTTCCGTCCTGAGGAGGAGCGCGGCTTCCGGCGCGGAAAATTTGCATTTCTACCGTTAATTTTTGGTATTTTAATATTTCCGTTTTTAGTTATTGTCTTTGCCGAAGAGTTAGCGAGAGGCGAGCGCATCCGGCGGAAAATTGCCATCGCGCTCGCGGTCGCCGCACTCGTTCCCGCGGGAATTATGATATTAGTGATTCCGCCGGCGTTTGATCGCACGCGCAGTGATGCAACAATTCAACGGCTCGAAAGCGAACTACATTTTTGGAAAGAGCGATTTAACAGAAAACGCGAGGCGGCGCAGGCGGAATCAGCGGCGTTTTTTAAGAATCTGCGCGAGCACCCTCGCGTGTTTCCTTTATTTGCCGGGCCGGTCCGGCCCGATTCCGAGCAAAGCCTCAAGCGCGAACTTGCCGCGGCGAGAATTGCTAAATTTAGCAATGAAAAATCATTTGTAAGATTGGAGCTTCGCACGCAGCGGGCCGAGGGCTCGCCGTGGCGGATTATTGATGATGCGTCGGAATCGTTATCCTTGGAAGGAATCGATTTTCAGGGTTCCGATTATTATAAAATTCAAAATAGACTTTTCCTGGCGGGCGTCGACCGCACGTCGCCCGCGGAATACCGCAGCCGATTTATATTAGGATCCGAAGTTGTAATGTCGGTTGATACTGAAGTTGATACTTTGGTTAATACTGCCGTCGATTCGAGGAGTGAACGCGGACGCCGCGCGCGAATAGTAACTTTGGGCGGAATCCCGCTCGACGGCCAGCCGCTGCCCGAGGGATTGCTACAATTGGAGGCGGCCGATCAAATAGCCAATGCGCTTCGAGAGAACCGGCCGGCCGTGTACACCGGCGCGTCGACGTCGATCGTTGACGTTTTTCGCGACTCAAACGCGAATCCCGCATTCGCAATTGTTGTATCTGAAACTGGCTCCAAAAGTGAAATATTACTTTTCGGAGCGCGTATCCCTCTTTCCACATTGTTAGCGATCCTCGCCCTCATCGGCGTGGCGGGAACACTAACCATTGCACGAATTATAACAGAAACAATCACGAGGCCGATCGAGCGGCTCGCGCGCGCGGCGGATGAAGCGCGCACGGCGAAATCATTAGTTCCCGTCGAAGTCGGGAGCGCGGACGAAGTCGGCTTGCTCGCGGAGAGGTTTCACGCGATGTCGTCGGAACTTGTCGAACAGATACATCAATTGTCGGAGATTCAGCGCGGAATACTAACATTCGCGGGCCGCCTCGACCGCGAGGAGGTCGCGCGAGAAGCGTGCAAGTTTGCGAAGCGGGTGACGAACGCGGACGTTGCTATTTTATTAATTGCCGACGCGCAAGGAGCCGGATGGCGAGCTTTCTATTCAAACGGCCGCGACCGAACTGTAAAAATAACAGATATGTTGCTTCATATTATTGGAGCCGATGAGTGGGCGGCGTTTTCCGACGACGGGCCGTCGTCTCACGGATTTCTTGAACGAGCCATTGATGATTTACCCCCAAAGACTAAAAGTATACTGGGCGGGCCGGTTCGACTTGGGCAGCGAAACGAAGGTTTTCTTATTTTATCATTTTCAACTGTTATCAATGCAAACGTTACAAATCCTGGACAGCGCCAGGCCGCGCGCGCGTGCGCGAGCGCGATTGCGATTGCGCTTGAAAATGCGCGTGCGTACGGGCTCGCCATTGAAGATTCGCGAACGGGCGCGCTCGTGCCTCACTTTTTTGAACAAAAACTCGTCGACGCCGTGGAGCGGGCGCGCGCCCTCCATCAGCGCGTTTGGATTATTAAAATTAAAATTCTTGCTCAAAAAGAATCGTCGGCGGCGATCGAATCAAAATTTATTAATATTTCACGGCGGCTTGCTCGATTTTCACAATATCAGCGGCGCGGATTCGCCGGACGCACCGCGGCGTTGGAATTAGCAATTGTCGTCGAGTCATTTGATATAAACAAAAGAGCGCCGATGCTCCGGGCACTTCGTAAATTTATCGATCGATCCGCGCGCGACCCCGTTTTTCAGTTTGAAATTCGAGATATCCTATTTCCAGACGAGGCCGCGAGCACCGAAGATCTGCTGCGCCGATTAACATTAGAAGAACCGAATTTACAAAAGACGATCGATCTCGGGCCGCTCGCAGGCGGCATTAAGATTCAGTCCAATCGAATGATTGAAATGTTAAATCGTGCATCGCGGTTGGCCGCGTTGGATCTTCCAGTATTAGTCGTGGGCGAGTCGGGAACGGGTAAAGAGGCGCTCGCGCAACAGATTCATTTATATTCTCACGCTGCCGAATCGCCGTTTATTGTTGTTTCATTGGCCCTTTTGAACGCCGATCTCGCGGAAGCAGAATTGTTTGGTGTTGCCGCGGGCGCGTTTTCAGGTGCTACAGATTCACGAAGAGGGCTCATTGAATCTGCGAACGGCGGAACGTTGCTTTTAACAGATATTCAGGATGCATCGTTAAACTTGCAGGCAAAGATTCTGCGCGCGATTGAAAGCAAATCGATTCGCAGGCTGGGCAGCTCGGAATCAATCCCGTTGAGTGTTCGAATTGTTTCATCTTCGTCCCGCGATCTGTTAGATGAGATCAAGGCCGGGCGGTTTCGGTCGGATCTTTATTATCGATTGGCCGGTGCAATCTTAGTTATTCCGGCGTTGCGCGAACGATTGGAAGATATTCCTGCACTTGTCCGGCAGATTCTCGATACAGAAACGAATGGCAATAACGTTAAAATTGCTCCGCAGGCGATGGACCGGCTCTTAAATCACACATGGCCTGGAAACCTCACGGAACTTCGTTCAGTATTAAAACAAGCGCTACTGATTGCTAAATCCGATGTCATCGAAGCGACAGATATTGAAATCAGCCGCCTCATTCGATTTGCTGAAAACGAAACTCCAGTTCCAACTTTACGAGCTAAAACTCACACAGCACTAACGCGAGCTACAGCGCACTCGAATCCTGCTGAGCGCGCTTGGAATGAACGTCAGCAGCGGCTCCTTGCAATGTTAAAAAGAGGCGACCGGATTACTACAACTGAGTATGTCAGCCTCATGAACGTCTCCAGTCGGACGGGTTTGCGCGACCTCGACGAGCTCGTTCGATGGGGTCGGCTGCGGCGAGAGGGCCGGAAGCGCGGAATGTGGTTTAAGATGATGTAAAATAATATATTAGATTGATATTCGACATAACGGTGAAGTGGTCGTGGCGAAAAGGTTAAAAGGCGAAAACTGTAAAAATTGATAATTGAGCAATAACAGCTCGATTTTCGACGTCGGGTTGTGACGCAGGAGTATTCCTTTATACCATTATTAACAATAATGTTATAGCCGTTCAATGTTCACTTATCGCCAGATTAGTGGATTTGGCGGGAGCGGCGACAGTTGGGTGGCATACGATGTGCCAAGGCCGAACCACCCATCAACCGTTTCCGTCACACGGTGAATTATAATGAATCCTACTCCTCGCACTCTCCTAGCCGGCGTCTTCTTCTTAACTATCTTTGCGTTTACCGCATATGCAGCGGCCGATTCGTTCAAAGTTATTGATAGAACAAAGGTCTACTTTGGGCTTGCCGACGCCTTCGTCTCGCCGGCGGTAATTGAGTCGTCGAAGGTGATGGAAACCATTCCAGCAATAAAAACGATTCAAAATGATGGCATTAAAAAGGACACAGCGCGCTGGTTTGTATTGATGAATGAAGCAAATCAGCAGTTCCAGAAAGCCATAAAATCGGTCGCGAAGGACAACGGTTATGATTTAGTCAGCGAAGTCGGTTCTGTTTCCGGGTCACGTACCATTAAGAATATTACTGACAGCGTTATTGCAGCGGCGAAGAATTAAGTAATGCCGTCTGTTGCACAAATTGCGTTCGTATTTTCTGCATCTTTAATTCTCGCCGCCTGTGTGACGACCGGTGGCGACACGCAACGATCTCGCGCAAAAAACCGCATCGCCCAAATTCGCGAACTCGATCAAAACGGAAAGGATGTAACAGATAAAAGCGCGTCCGCAGTTGTAAATACGAGCGTGCTGCCAGCGATTGCCGCTGCGCAGGATCCGGCCCCAACTGTTACAACCGATTCGCGCCCGGCATCACAGCCGCAGGCGGAAGTGCGCAATCCGTACATTCGTTTCGGTTCTCAAATTGTTGTTTATCCCGACGGAAAGATAACAAAGTTCTATGCCGTTCGCGCGAACCGCGGAAAGTTTATGCAAGACATCGTGGTTCGTTATGCAAATCTTCCCGTTGCGCAAGTTGAATTATTAGCATCCGCGGATATTCAAGAATTAAGAGTGAATCCGTTTCAGGCGCCGGCGCCTCCGGCGCTGGTTCCCATTTCTGATTGGCTTGCGGTGTCGGGCACGTATGACGAGCTCGAGCGCGCCGACCGGTTTATTAATCTTTACTATACGTCGATTCCACAAATCGAAATTGAAGCGCGAATTGCAGAAGTAACAACGAGCGATGTAACAGATATCGGCGTGCGTTCGACGAATCCGGGCCAGCCGATGATCAAATCGGGAGATCATAATTTTATTGAATCGATTAACCCCAAATTTCCGAACACATCGACCGCGTCCGAAGGCTTGATTTCATTAACAGCCGTTCAATCGCCTATACAATTCCAGGCGACCCTCGAATTGTTAGCTTCTCGTCGCGACGTTGATATTATTTCCACTCCGCGGATTGCCGTGCGCAACGGCGGCCGCGCCGAAATTGTGAATGGAAATGAGATTCCATTCGCGGAAATCACTACCATTGTCGGCGGCGTGCCGACGTCGACGATTCGATATAAACAAACGGGCGTCAAACTTTTTGTAACACCCTATCTCGCGGGCGCGGATACCGTTCTTCTGAGCCTCGAAGTGGAATCTTCAATTCCGACCAATATTACAGAAGGCTCCGCGTCGTCGAATCCAATTGTTGCAACGCGTTCTGCGAAAACAGACGTTCAAATTCGCGATGGCAACACGTTTGTTATCGGCGGCCTCATTTCTACAAATAACCTTGAGCAGGTTAATAAGATTCCGATTCTCGGTGACATACCGATTCTTGGTATTCTTTTCCGGTCCACGCTGACACAAAAATCGTACACGGAAGTTTTATTCTTTATAACGCCGCGCGTCATTCGCGATCAGGGAAGCCAAGGGATCATCGTGCCGAATCCCCAATAGAATCTTCAATTGAGCGCGGGTGAAATTTGCGCTCGATGTGTAAGCGTCGTGCGCCGTCATAATGAAACTATGAGAACAACGCGCTCGAAGCGTGATGAATTCAGCGGTCGCCCGCGGAGCGGCGTCGCCTTGCTCATGACTCTATTTATAGTGTTAATTGTAGCCGCCGTAATACTACAACTTTCGGTTACAACTTCAGCTGAATACGCGGTTTCCGGCAACGAGGCGGTTATTGCTAAACTTGAGTCGGCCGCGGAATCCGCGCTCGTCGACGCGCGCCAGGCGCTGATTGACGATGCCCAGCCGCAGGAGGATACGTCGGGTGGCGCCGGAGCCGGAATTCCGGGGATACCCGGCGCTGGCGGCGGCGATCCCAACGCTCCGGCGCAAAATGATGCAGATTCGCTCAACGACACATGGGCGAACGATCAGGAAACTTCGGTCTCTGACAACCAAGTGAAAATTCATATTGAAGACGAGAATCGTAAATTTAATATTCTTTCGTTAGTATCAAAAGATCAGGAATACGCGCGCGCGTCGCGCGAACGGCTCGTTCGAATTGTTGATTTGATGCGCGAATTCAACGGTTCCGAGAAAGATATTGATTCTTCGTACGCCGAAACGATTGCTGCAAATATTCAGCAATGGCTCGAAGGAAATCGTAAGAATTTTGAACGGCCGAATCTTCATTCCAATAAACCGGATACTACAACTACGCTTCCATTAACGTTGGATGAATTGCAGCTTCTCGACGGCATCGACGAAGACATTTTTTATGATCAAAAGCGCGGGAAACACATTTATCCCGGGCTCGAATCAGTTCTAACAATTTGGACGTCGATCGAAGCAGGCGCGATTAAGAATACAAATGATACTGTTCCCGATCCCGCCGCGCCCGCGAACCCAGGATCTCCGAGCGTTTCGACGTCGGCGTCGCCGCCGACCGACCCGAATGAACAACAAAATAATGAAGCGGCTGTTAAAGATCCTTCGATTGCCGCCGGAAAATCGGGCGGCGTTAAAATTAATATTAACACTGCTCCACCGTGTATCCTTCGCGCGCTCGCTCCGAATTATGATATTCCGGCCGAAGTGTGGGACGCCGTGATTCGGTTTCGAAATCAGCTCGACGAAGAAAAGTTAAAAAAGGCGCAGGAGGCCGGAGATTACGTGGGCGGCGAGTTTCCGCCGGGCGTGGATCCCGCGACGAAAATTGTCGACCGCACGTTTTATGGACAAGGCGAGAGCGGGCCCGCGACGCAATTCTTTTCGTCGCTCGATGATTTAAACAAAATTGACGAGTGGAAGAATTGTTCCAATGAGACAGCGAAGAAAGACCTGCTGAAATTGTTAACTACAAAAAGCGACGTATTCTCCATTTATATTACAGTTCGTCCGACGACCGGCCGCGGCGCCGTCCAGTCGCAGAGCGTTGACGCGTTCGGATTTGCAACAACGACACCCGGCGCAGACGACCCCGACGACGCACCCGGCGGTATTGTTAGAAGATTGCGTCAAATTGTATGGAGGCGCACCAGCGAACAGGAAACAGTATTATTGCCTTTGATTGTGCGCGAAGAGCGATTTACGCGAAAAGTATCAATTCCGGAATTTCCCGTGGATCCGCAGACCGGCGAGCAAATGTTTCGTTAATAATTTTTAAAATTAGGAATACGGCTGAATGAGCGAATCTCCCGGGTTTATTACAAATTCCGTACACGGCGCGGGCGGCGCCGCTGAAGGGCCTGTATCGACGCCTGTTTACAATTCTTCGACCTACCGGTTTCGCACGATCGCCGAACTTGCCGCGGCCAACGCCGGAAAATATAAATCGAACGAATTTTATACTCGCTATGGAAGTCCGAATCTACAAATCTTTGAAGACCGCCTCGCTCGCGTTGAACGAACGGAAACATCATTAGCATTGTCAAGCGGAATGGCCGCGATCTCCGCGGTTGCATTTGCCTATTTGCGCCCGGGTTCGCATCTGATTGCGCAGTCGGAAATCTACGGCGGAACATTAGCATTCATTCGCGAAGTCCTCATTCCGTGGGGCGTACGCGCGACATTTGTTAAAATATCCGATTTTCCAAATCTCGACCGTTACTGCTCCGGCGGAGTTCATTTGATATTTACCGAAACGCCTACAAATCCGCACTGCCGAATTGTTGATTTGCAGGCCGTTTCAAAGATATCAAAAAAACACGGCGCCATTCACGCGTGCGACGCCACGTTCGCGTCGCCGTGGAATCAAAATACGCATTCGCTTGGCGTCGATCTCGTTATTCAAAGCGCTACTAAATATATCGGAGGCCACAGCGACCTTCTCGGCGGCACGGTCGCCGGCACAAGACTACATATCGCTCCGGTCGAGAAGATTCGTAAACGCACCGGCGCTGTTCCCGACCCGGAGCAAGTGTGGCGCATGGAGCGCAGCCTCAAAACGTTAGCATTACGCGTTTCTAAACAAAACGAAAACGCAATGGCTATCGCCCATTTTCTGGCATCACAACAAAAAATCGAGAGAGTTTACTATCCCGGAATTGTATCACATCCCGATCATCAGCTTGCAAAACAACAAATGACGGGCTTTGGCGGAATTGTTACATTCGATGTCCGCGGCGGCGAACGCGCGGCCACGCGGTTCGCGGAGGCGCTAAAATTAGTAGCAATTGCGCCGAGCCTCGGCGGCGTCGAAAGTTTAATTTGTCCGCCGATACACACGTCGCACGCGTCGTTGACGCCGGAGCAGCGTGAGGAATCCGGCATCTCCGGCGGCATGCTGCGCCTTTCTGTAGGAATCGAAGACATACACGATCTGCTCGAAGATCTGAAGCTCGGTCTGCAGGCCGTTTCGGAATAGTAAAAATAGTTATTTGTGAGTTTAGGTCGATGCGCCGGATCGTTATCATCACGTTATTATTAACGAGCTGCGCCCACCAGCCGCGGGTCGCGGAATTGCATACAAAATCGCGCGAGGATGCGCTCGCCCGCTGCGAACAGGCGCTGCGAACGCGTTACGCCACGGTTTCGCGGAATGGTTATGAATACGGATGTTTACAAACCGACGAGCGCTATTCCGAAGATCCATTTGTTACAAGGTCGCGAGCATTTATAGTATTAACTCCCGGGCAGCACGGCTGGGCCGCCGAAATTACCGTTCTCACGGAGCGATTAGATGCCGACAGCTCGATCGCCCTTTCGCCTTCGGCGCGATGGATAGCAATCGGCCGCGACCGCGCGATGGAGGCGCACATTCAAAACGCGATCGAAGAGTGGCTGCCGAACGCGCCGGGCGCATTCGAGGATGCGCCGCCCGCGTCGGCTCCCGCGGCGGGCGGACGCTAAATCGTTATACTTGCGCGATCGTTGGTATACGTTAATTCGAACGTATACTTTCTCGACGCACGGCACACCTCTCTCAAACCAAACCTCGTTTCATACAAATATCCATGCCCGTTATTGGCGTTATCGGCGTTCAGTGGGGAGATGAAGGAAAAGGAAAAGTAATTGATATGTTGGCCGCGGAAGCCGACGTCGTCGTCCGCTACGCGGGCGGCAACAACGCGGGGCACACGGTCGTTTGGGACGGAAAAAAGTTTGTATTACATTTGGTTCCAAGCGGAGCGCTGAACCCAAATACTAAGAATGTGATCGGCAACGGCGTCGTCGTCGATCCCGATCATTTATTTAAGGAAATCGACGAATTAGAACGATTCGGCACGAGTATACAAAACCGCCTTTTTGTTAGCGCGCGCGCGCATGTTATTTTTCCGGTCCACCGCGAATTAGACGCGCTCGTCGAGCGATGGAAAGGCGCCGGGCGCCTTGGAACCACCGGGCGCGGCATCGGGCCGACGTACGCCGACAAGGCTGCGCGAACGGGCCTGCGGATTTGCGATCTATTAGATCTCGATCATCTATCAAAAAGACTGCGCGCATTATTAACAGAAAAAAACGCGGTTCTCGACCGGGTTTATAATAAAGAACAACATAATATGGACGATGCGGTCCACGCCGCCTCGCGCTGGCGCGATCGTTTAACTCCGATTGTTTATGATACAGGTGCGATGCTGCGCGCGTCGCTGGCGAAAGGCGAACGTATCATTTTGGAAGGCGCGCAGGGCGCGATGCTGGATTTGGATCACGGCACGTATCCATTTGTTACATCGTCGTCGACGTGCTCCGGCGGTTTCGCGACGGGCACGGGCCTGCCGCCGCGCGCGCTCACGAAATTGTTAGGAGTTGCAAAGGCGTATTCGTCGCGCGTCGGCGAAGGGCCGTTTGTAACAGAACTGAATAATACAATTGGAGAAACGATCCGCGAGCGCGGCCACGAATACGGTTCGACGACGGGCCGCCCGCGCCGATGCGGATGGTTCGACGCCGTCGCGGTTCGTTATGCTTGCGCGGTCTCGGGCGTCGACGAATTATCATTAATGTGTCTCGACGTACTCGGAACGCTCAAGAAAATATCTGTAGCAACCGCCTATCGTAAGTCTACAGAAACGATGAGCGAATTCCCGGCCGCGTGGCCGAATCTCGACGGCGTCGAGCCCGTATTTGAAACATTCGACGGTTGGGACGATGACATTCGCGGTTGCCGCCGATTTGAAGCATTGCCAGCCAACGCGCAGAAATATGTAAAACGAATTGAAGCAATCGTCGGCGTTCCGATTACTAAAGTTTCCGTCGGGCCCGACCGCACCGAAATTATTCATCGCACTGGAAAGTGAACGTGTCAAAGAAAAACACCGCGTCGCAGAATGCTAACGATCAGGCGCCGCCGGCGCACGTCGCGATTATTATGGATGGCAACGGGCGCTGGGCGCAGAAACGCGGTTTCGTTCGCGTTTTTGGCCATCGTAACGGCGTCGTATCTGTAAGAACAGTAACTACAGAATGCGCGCGGCTCGGCGTGAAGAGTTTAACGTTGTACGCGTTCTCCGTCGAGAATTGGAAACGTCCGAAGTCGGAGATTCGTGTATTGATGGATTTGCTGCGGGAGTTCCTCGTCGACGAACGACCGACGATTATGAACAATCAAATTAAATTAACATCGATTGGGCGCGTTAGCGACATGCCCGATGATGTAACAAAAGAGCTGCGCGAAACGGAGCGGATGAGTAAAGATAACGAAGGCATGATACTAAGACTCGCGCTCTCGTACGGCGGCCGCGCCGAACTCGCCGACGCGGTGCAGCGCATCGCGCGCGAAGTGCAAGCCGGAAGACTACAACCCGAGGCGATTGATGAAGAAGTGATCCGCGCGTTTTTGTATGATCCGTCGCTGCCCGATCCAGATCTATTAATTCGGACGGCCGGCGAAATGCGCATTTCTAATTTTCTACTTTGGCAAGTTTCCTATTCAGAATTGTATATTACTCCGGTTTGCTGGCCCGAGTTCCGAGAGAAGGATCTGCAGGAGGCTTTTGAAGCGTATCGTGGCCGCATTCGTAAATTCGGCGGACTGGAGCGCGTGAACGCATGATGAATTATTACAATTGTAAATTGTAGCGTGCCAATGGAACAAAAAGCGCGGATCGACCGATATAAGTACGGACTGCTCCTGATCGCCGCGCTCGCGGGCGTTGGTTATCTTGAATTTCAATTATTGCCCGGTGTTCTGACAATTCTGATTGTTACATTTTTTGCGATTGCGTGCGCGGCCGAAACCGCGTCGATGCTTAAAAAGTCGGGAGTGGATCCGTTTGAGAAAGCGAGCATAAGTCTAGTTGTATTATTTGTCGCTGCGTACGCGTTTCCAAAATTACAGTTAGGTTTCGGGTCCACGGATTCTCTCGGAACGCTTTCTCGCTTTCGCACAGCGGAACTCGCCGCCGGCGCTTTTGTATTCTTTTGCGCGGCCGCCGTGCTGCGGCAAAAAACCGAGGGCGCGGCGCAGACGCTCGCGGGCGGATTATTAGTTATTACAGTTGCGGCGTGTCTGCTCGCGATGGTAGATATTCGGTTTCTGAACGGCGACCCTTCGCCCGCAGGAATGCAATTATTACTATTCTTGGTCGCCGTTTCCAAAGCTGGCGACATCGCGGGTTATTTGATAGGTTCGACCGCTGGAAAAAATAAATTAATTCCGGCCGTGTCGCCCGGAAAAACGTGGGAAGGCGCGATCGCTTCGCTCATCGCCGCCGTCGGCGTCGCGGGCGTTTTTGGAGTATTAGGTTTTTGCGGGCCGCTCTCGATCGAGCAATGCATCTTCGGCGGCGTTACGATTAATATTGCTTCACAATTCGGCGATCTCGCGGAATCGCTATTCAAACGATCCGCGGGTGTTAAGGATTCCGGAAATTGGTTGCCACAATTCGGCGGGGCGTTCGACTTGGTCGATTCGCTTTTCTTGGCGGCGCCTGCATTTTATGGTTTCCTTCGAGTGGCGGTGTATTAGCAGCCCGTGGCAAAAGTCATCCGACCCAAAAATGTCCTTATTTGATATCTCTTCGTCAGGTCTTCCTCGACGTAACT
>JBJXHE010000121.1:0-14266 GCA_046160785.1 Planctomycetota bacterium | reverse complement strand
AGATGCTGTTGTAGTATGTGTCATGGGTCGGTTTTCGTCCTTTGGGCCTCGAGCCCGCTCTACTTGGGAATCTTAATTTTAGATATCCCGCGGCGGAAACCGGCCTTCTCATCTCATCTGACCCCCTCCCCTATCATAGAGCGGACGGCGACGAAAGTGTCACATTCCACTGAGACAATTTTTGTTAAGAGGGGACAGGTATATACCTGTCCCCTAACCTGTCCCTGACGGAAAAGTAATAAACGACGCATCGCGTCGTTTATTACTTTTCCGCCCGGTCCCACCCCCACCGACGTGTTCTAATTCCCTGCAACCAAGCTAACAAAATCGCGCCCGAGTCACGCGCGCGCAGCTCGCCGCGGTGCGCGGTCTTCGGCGTTACGTAACGCCGAACGCGGAAGGGGTCCAGGCGCTTTTGTAATGACTAATATTCTGGCGCCACGGTTTAGGCGAGCGAGCACGCGTGACTCGGGTGCGATCAAGGCCAGAGCACCGATCATTAACACCACAATCAATACCAATAAAAAACGAGCATCTCAGCCCGTTTTTCTTAATCTTATCAAATACTAAGTTACTGTTAACTTCTACATTCCGCCCAGAATCTCGCCGAGTGTATTCTTCACGCCTTCCGAGAACGCGTCGCCCAGCATCACTTCCTGTTCGGGCGGATTCTTACGATCCCGCGCTTTATCAAATATTTCCGCAAACTTTTGCGAACATTCGCTTGCGTAGAATCTTACCATTCCGAGCGTCGTGCGTTCGTCGAAAAGAATTGTAAACAACGTGCGATCTCCGACGAGCGACACTTGAATATGTTGTTCGCGCGAACCTTGATGAAACAAAACGCGAAACTCCGTTTCGCCGAGGAGGCGTGCCATTTCTTTTGTAGCAGCGAACGACCCGGCCACGAGCGCCGCGATCGAGTCCGCGGGAATATTATTAGCTTCTCCTTTCTTAGCAACAAGGTGGCCGTCGCGATCGATAAGAAATGCACATTTAGCGTTCGACAATGCTAAGAATTCTTCCATGACGCGATCGATAGCCTCGACGTCCTCGGAATAGAATACAAGCCGTTCCTGGCGAAGAGTTTCGTCGCTCTTTAACTTTGATTCGCTCGACACACCCACAATGCACCTCTTTATTTAAATAAGATTAAGAATACAATTCCAAGAACGGCGAGAGCGCCGAGCGCACCCACGGCAACGCCGATCCAAATTCCTTTGTTTCCGCGCTGCGATTGCGGCGCCTCATCGTCGAAATCTACAACTGCAGACACTCGCGCTGGAGCGGGCTGGCGCGCCGCGGACGCTTGCGGAACTGTAGATTTTACAACTGGCCGCGCGGCGGGCGCAGGTCGCGCCGGGGCCGGAGGCCGCACGTTTGGAGAAGCTACAACTTTTGGAGCACCGGTCGCGACGCTCGCGGCTCCCAATGTTACAGATCCAGGACGCATCGTATTTGTAATCGTATTTGTCACTGCCGGCCGCGGCGGCGATTGTTGTATCGATTCCGGACCGTGCGAATTGTATACAGGCTGCGGCGCCGCCTGCGGAAGTGCGGCGCCCGGCGTCGCGCGCGGCGCGGCGGTTCCATCGCGGCGATTGAGGCTTTCTAATACAAATGCGGCGAGCGCTTTTAATGTTGGAAACACGCCTTCGCCTGTTCGCGCGACCGCCTCGAAATTCGGCGCTCCATAACGATTTAATTTTGCATTCAATTCCGCGACCGAAAGCGCGTTTGGCAGATCGCGCTTATTCCATTGAATCGCGTGCGGCAGTGTTCTTAATTCTTTGCCGTACTCGCGAAGGTTATCTTCAAGATTATTAAGAGAATCGATGTTTTCTTGCATTTTCGCCGGATCGGAGTCGGCTACAAAAACGACGCCGTCGACGCCCTGCAATACTAATTTTCTTGTGGAGTTATAGTAAACTTGGCCCGGAACTGTATAAAGCTGAAATTTCGTACGCATTCCGGCGATCGTTCCGAGGTCTAGCGGCATGTAATCAAAAAAGAGCGTCCGGTCGCCGTCGGTGGAAATCGATGTTAATTCTCCTCGATGCTGCTCGGGGGCCTTTTTAAATACAATTTCAAGATTTGTTGTTTTTCCGGACATTCCCGGTCCGTAGTAAACGGCCTTGCAGTTTACTTCTTTAAGTGCGAAGTTGATTTGTACCATGGTGGGTTTCAGACTCTCCGTATGTTCATATTCTTATGAATTGATTATTCGTTTTATTATTTATATTATTTGGTTTGTTTCTTATTATTTCCTGGAAGCCATGGGAATCGCCGCGGGAACTTCGGCATTGATTCGGAGCTTCCTGCGAAGCCGGCTCGCCGCGCTTTCAATATCTAATTCCATTTGAATGGCTTCAAAATCTCTCTCGAGTTCTGTAATAAGCCAGACGCCGCCGAGATCATTAAGTGTAAAGCGCCCGCGCGTCGCTGTAACAAAAACGCGCCGCGTTTTTCCGAGTGCTAATTTTGGAAGGCACTTCGTCATTTGTGATAATAACGAAGACGCAAGCGCCGCGTACGATTCCGTGTCGGCCGTCGACGAAAGCGCAGATGCTACAATTACGCCATCTTCCATAACAACAGCGGAGCCTCGAACACCGGGGACAGAATTCAGTTCTTTTAATATATCAAGCATGGACGAGTTCTCCTTCGGTGCCATCGGGGACTTCCGACGCATCCATCGCGGGCGCGGATGCTAAATCTTCGAGAGCGGCGCGCGCGGGCTGCAACGGAGCGGTTTTATCAATAATTGCCGCCGCGGTCGACGGGTCGCCGCATCGGATAATTAACGATCCGCGATCTGTATCAATAACCGCTTCTGTAAACGAACCAATTCCCATTCTTCGAGTTGTGCGTTTTGCATGAATCGCGACGGCGCGCGTCGAACGCGCCATTGGCTCCGCGCCGCCCAGAGGCGCACCGCGCACGAGGCCCGCGCTTCCGCGAACTAATACAACAAATCGGACACCCGCAAGTTTCGCGAGACGCGCGAGCGCGGGCCGTGCCGAATCTAATATTCGCGGTTTCTTATCTTTCTCTTGTTTGCGGCGCTGTTCCTCGGCGTCAATCGACGGCACCGGATCGGGGAATTGCCCCGTTTCTTCCACTTCGCGAAAAACGCGATTTAAATCTACTTTTGTTCCCGCGAGCAAGAGCGCCTCGTCGACACGCTTGTTCCAAGTGTAAACATCAGGATCATCGGGGACGATTTGTGCTAATTGTCGTAATGCTTCTTTTGCTTTTGTTAATGCACCAATTCGCGAACATAATTCCGCCATCAGTCGCAGAGCGCGAGCGTGTCCCGGATCGCGAGTTAACAATTTTTCGAGGCCGGCGATCGCAGCTCGGCCGTCCGTTGCCGCGCGATCTTTATAAAAACGCGTTAATGATATTCTAATTCCCGCGAGTTCCGCGCCCGAGTCGCCCGGGAACATGCGCCGCCAATCCGAACATGTTAAGTCTGCCGACGCCGGATCGTTACACTGTAATTGTAAATCTAACAATTCGTGATATAAGGCGGGCGCAGGATGAAATTCGAGCCGCCGGCGCAACTCGCGGATGCGGTCTGCCAATTTGCTTTGTATAACAAGTCGAAGTAAACGATCGAGTTCGCTGGATGATGGAAATAAATCGAGCCCTTCATTAAGAGTGCGCTCCGCTTCCTCCAAATTATTAGAAGCAACCGCGGCGCGGGCCAGATCCGCATATGTAGCAATCGACGGAGCGTCCGCGGCGCGCTCTCGAAAGCGGCCCAAAGATCGATTTTGAAACCAACGTTGAAATAGACCCACGCTAAGCACCTACTTGATACATCCATCGGATCACGGCGCAACCGTCCTTGATCGTTCCGAATTAAATAATATGGAAAATATGAGCAATCCTTCGCTCACCGTTGCTAACGATTGTTAAATTGGAAAATCTTTCCATCGGCAACGACGACACACGTTTCGCCCGCCGTCGCAATTGTTGGAATGAGATGCGCCGGCGTCGATTTCTTAGCTTCAGATTTTTCATTAAGCGTTCCACCTGCCGCTCCGGGCCATTGCCATTGCACGCTCAGATCAGATATTTTTAATGAAACGACCATCCCGTTTCGCAAACCTACAATAATTTGATCGCTAACGCGGCCCGGAACGCCGATTGCTTCAAATTCATCTGCCGCGATTGCTAATTGTTTTCCCGTGTGCGGATCGAGCGACGTCATTTTTCCCGCGCGGTCGACAAGAATACGCTCGCCAATCATAACCGGACGCGGCGACGCGATGCGGCCGCCTGGCGAATCCCAGAGAAGTTTACTATTCGTCCAGTTAAATCCGGAAATGCGGCCGTCATCGCCCGCGGCAATTAATACATCATCAACGATAAGCATTCCGTACACGGGCGCGCCAAAGTTTAATATTCGTTCGTCGGTCCGCTGATTGTTCATATCAAATAATTGAATGCGGCCGTCGGCGAAGCCCGCCGCGAGGATGGGCGACGAAACCGCCAATGCAACAATTCCCTTCACGGCCGGCTTCCAATCGCGAATTACGTTTCCCGTCTCACGCTGGATGTGGCGAATCCTGCCGTCGTCCGAACCTAACAAAAAACCATTATTACAAATCGCTGGCGCGACGCGGGTCGCCGATCCGTAGGATTGATGCCAAAGCATGTGACCGTCGTCGTGCGAGAGATTTGCTACCACTCCGTCATTTGTAACAACTAGGATGCCGTGATGGTCGGCGTGCGGTGCGTACTGAATCTCGCCGGCGCTTGCAACACTAACAATCCACTTGAGCTCATTAGAGCCGGAGTACGCCGCGAGCTTCGCTCCGGCGAGCGGAACGTATATAATAGATTCGTAAACTGCCGGCGGCGCCGTGGGCGCGGCCGGAAGTTGAATGGTATGATCCGCGGCGCGCCCCAGGCGGGCGCTTACTTTCGCGTCGCGCGCGGAATCTAAAGATACTTTTCCGGGAGTGAATCCGGCCCTCGATAATTGAATTGTCTTTTCGGCCGCGCCGGGTGCTACAAATACGAATGCGGGCGTCCGAATGCTGCCGCCGTCGGAATCTAAGTATAGATTTCCATCAATCGAGATCTCGGCTCCCGGCGGATCACTCTCGATTTCAACGGGAAACTTTATATTCTTTCCTTCCGGCGAATGGATATATTTTTCAAATAATAACGAAGCCGTTGCGCGCGCGCTCGCGAAGTCGCGGCCCTCGACTTGATCAACGTACTTCGCGCCGAGCTCTGCCGCTTTTGTTAAATATCGGTCCAAGTCGGCTACGTTTTGTTTCGACGATTCCGCGAGCTCCCAATCGGGCGGCGCCGCCGCGAGGGCTTTGCGAAGGTCCGCGAGCGCTTCATACAATTTTCCTTCATTCACTTTCGCGTTGGCGCCGTTCGCGAGCGCGGCCGCTTCGCGCATCCGGCGGTTGCGCACCGCCAGCTCCTCGTCTTTTCGTAACTGTTCTTTTCCTTGCATTTCGAGCTGCGCTAATTTTACTCTTTCGAGAAGCAGGTCGGCTTCCTCGATGGAAAATGTAAATTTATTATTAAGTTTAAATGTTTCTAATGTATTTCGCGCGCGATCGAAATCTCCGACTCGAATCGCTCCGTCGATGTCAAATGCAGCGAGTTCCGCGGTCGCCCTTTCGTTGCGGGCATAAAAGTAAAATCCAACGGCGCCCGTGATCGCGAAAAGTACAATAATCGTCGAGACAACTTTAAGATTCGTGCGCTTGCGTTCGTCTCTTTTGTATAATTCGCGGATCTTCGCCGAAATATCTTTTCGCTCGGGTTGAAGCCGGAACGCAGTCTGGAGCGCCGCCGCCGCGCCGATCGAATCGCCCAATTGTATTAAATTGTTCGCGATGGATTCTAACAATTCGCACTGGCGCTTTCGATTTCCGGTGCGTTCGAGCGCCTGCGAGAGAACGCGTTTCGCGGCGAGGTCGCGAGGGTGGCAATTAACATATCTTTCGAGCACCTCGACCCCGATTTCATTCTGATCGAGGTCGATTAATATTTCCGCAAGCGCGAGCGGCGCGGGTGCCTGTTCCGCCGTTTCGCCGCGTTCCTCGAATTGTAATGATAGCAATACGGCTTTTTTCCAGGCTTCGAGGTGCGTTGGTACAAGCGTTCGTGCGCGACAGTACGCGCGAAGCGCGCCCATCGTATCTGTAGATTCGCAAAGCGCGTCTCCGTATGCTACATATCGATTTGACGCTAATGCTAATTCTCCGGCCTCTTCCCAGCATTCCGCCGCGACTCCCAGCGAAATCGGCCACTCGATTTGTGCATTTGCCGCCAGATCATACAAATGCGCCGCTTCGCGCGAGCGTCCGGCCGCGCGCGCTTGACGGCCGCGTTCCGGATACTGTTGCGCCCCAACTTCGGCGATGACGCCCAAATCTACTAATCGCGAAAGCGTTTTATTAACTTCGAATTGGCTGCGCCCTACTTGTATAATCGTTTCTTCGACTGAACGCGCCCCGTCAATTTGACTAAAGATCGCTGCTTGTAAATCATCTTCCGGCACAAATTCATCAACAATCGGCGCGTATACAATTCCAGTGTCGCGAACGCGTTGCCGTATTTGTGTCCATTCGTCGACGCGCCGCGCCGCTTCCATGACGAGCGCATCAGCGGGGAAAAAAAGGCGCGAGTCCATGGCGCCCGGCGCGCCTTCGAGGCGTTCGGCGCCTTCATGAAATTCAAATCGGCCTTCGTTCCACGAGAACAAATCATACAATTCCTCGGCCATTCTCTCGCGGAATAATACTAATACATCGCCGTCCGCGAGAATCTTCATTTCTACTAATACGTCGATGAGAGCCGCGTCGGAGCCCGCGCGGTTTGCGGCCGCTAAATGTAACTTTTCTTCGCTAATTCTGCCGAGACGGCGAAAAAGTTCTATTGTGCGTTCTTCATATTCGTCGCGATCGAATTGTAATGTTACGGCGCCGCGCCGGAACCGGACGCCCTGATGCTTGCCCCCTCGATACAATTCGAGGACGCCGTCCTTTTGATTCTGCGTTAATACCTGGAAGACCTGCGCTAGGTCGACGCTCGCGAGGTCGCCCTCGAGTGCCATTGTTAATTTCCCCCGTACGGAATTTTGAGACTCTTCGGTTTCGGCCCTTCGAAACTTGAGAAGCCTTGCCGGTCGCCGAATAAGCGGCTACCTTCCTCGCCTCTCTAGCCGGAACGGTGGCGGGAGAGATCGGCGCAGACATATTAGTAATGGGTGCGAATGACCCACTACTGATAAAGATTCGCCGGCACCGAAGGGGCAAGCGGGTTCGCCCGTGAAACTCTCAGGTCGTAAGGACCGCCGCCGTGGCAACCCCCTACCAATAAATATTAATTTTGGACGGGGGACGCAATGTTAGTTTTGGAGCGCGCCTGCGCAATTCAAGACTCACGTTTCGTCCCCTGTCCTTTTTTTTGTTATTGGGCCTTTTTTTATCATTACAATTATGACAGCAACTTCCGAGATGCGCCGCACCGCGCTCGCCGATGTTCATGAAAAACTCGGCGGCAAAATGGTTAATTTTGGCGGCTGGTACATGCCGGTTCAGTACGGCCCGATTCTCGAAGAGGCAAAGATTGTTCGAACGAAGTGCGGTCTATTTGATTTATCACATATGGGGCGCGTGCGAATCACCGGCCCCGATCGCGAGAAGTTTCTCGACCGAATCGCTACGAATGACGTCGCGCGCATGAAGCAGGGCGACATCCGTTATTCTTTATTTTGCCATGAAACGGGCGGCACAATCGACGATCTGCTTATTTATAAAAGCGACGACTTTGTATATTTAGTCATTAACGCCTCCAATTCGCCGAAAGATTTGGCGCACATGCGAGAACAGGCGAAGAAATTTAACGTTCAGATCATCGACGAAACCGATCCGGTTCAAATGTTAGCGTTGCAAGGCCCGGCATCGCAGGAGATATTACAAAAGCTGACATCCATTCCGCTCAGCGAAATTAAGTATTATAAACATCGCGGATTTGGAGTGAACGGCGTCGCGAGCGCGTGGGTTTCGCGCACGGGCTACACCGGCGAAGACGGTTTCGAAGTGTATACTCCGCGCGATAAGACTCATGATCTTTGGAATGCAATTATGTCCGCCGGCGCCGAATATGGCATTGCGCCGATCGGCCTCGGCGCGCGCGACACACTAAGATTAGAAGCGGGCATGCCGCTCTACGGACACGAGCTCGCCGATGATATTAATCCGATCGAAGCGGGTTTAGATTTCGCTATTAAATTTTCCGAAGGCAAAGATTTTATTGGTAGAAAGGCGCTCGAACGCGCGCGCGAAGCGAAATGCCGCCAATTAGTAGGTTTGCAGACCGACAGCAAGCGCGTTCCGCGCCAGGGTTATAATGTTCATATTCCGGGCGGCGCCGCGATCGGATTTGTATGTTCGGGAACTCCGTCGCCAACATTAAATACAAATATTGGGACGGCGTACGTTTCGTGCGATCACGCAGCAATCGGAACAAAAGTAGAGGTCGACGTGCGCGGATCGCGCGAATCCGCCGTGATCGTTCCGATTCCGTTTTATAAACGCCCGAAATGATTATAATAAATAACTAAAAATTCTTAACACTAACAACCCTCGACTCTTTTTATACTATGACCGCACCTAACAATTGCCGTTATCTCGAAACTCACGAATGGGCGCGCAAGGATGGCGACATCGTCGTGATCGGTATCACCGACCATGCCGTGTCGCAGCTCGGCGAACTCGTTTTTTGTAAGTTTAACAAAAAAGCCGGCGACCGCGTCGCCGCGCACGAATCGTTCGGCGAAATCGAGAGCGTCAAGGCCGTTTCTGATATTAATTCTCCAGTCAACGGGACGGTCGTTGAAGTGAATAACAGCGTGCCCGACGCTCTGCACCTCGTTCAGCAGGATCCATTTCAATCGGGATGGATGCTCCGCGTGAAACCTGATGCTAATTCTGGATTTGATACATTAATGGACGCGGCATCGTACGAAAAGCACGCCGCGACGGAACACTAATATGCCTTTTGTGCCCCACACGGATGAAGACGTTCGCGAAATGCTCGCGGCGATCGGCGTCAAGACGATCGACGATCTCTTTGCATCCATTCCGGAAACCTACCGCCGAAAGGGATTATTAAATTTACAGCCGACTGCTACAGAAACGGAAGTATTAAAAGAAGTCGCCGACCTCGCGTCGTGGAATCGCACGACCGACGGCCGCGCGTGTTTCCTCGGCGGCGGAATGTATAAACATCTAATCCCTTCAGCCGTCGATCATTTACAATCGCGTTCAGATTTTGTAACTCCGTACACGCCGTATCAGCCGGAAGTCAGCCAGGGTACGCTGCGCTGGTTGTATGAATATCAAACAATGATTTCGGAGCTGACCGGATTAGAAGTTAGTAATGCATGCATGTGGGAAGGCCACACGGCATTTGTGGAAGGCATGAAAATGGCTTCGGTCGTTCACGGTAAGAAGAAATTGTTAGTTTCGCGCGGAGTTCATCCGCACACGCGCGAAACGTTAAAAACATATACGAAGTATCAAGGGCTCGAAATTATTGAAATCCCGCTCGGCGCTGACGGGCGCACCGACATCGCAACGCTAAAATTACATTTGGATGATACAACTGCGGCGGTCGGCGTCCAAAGCCCCAATTTTCTCGGTGTCATTGAAGACGGCGCTGCGATTTGTGAACTTGCGCATGCGAAAGGCGCGGTCGCGGTCGGTTCGTTTTATGCTATTTCGCTTGGATTGTTAGCATCGCCCGGCGAAATGGGATTTGATATAGCCACCGGCGAAGGCCAGCCGCTCGGAAACTACTTATCCTACGGCGGCCCGAGTTTCGGATTCTTTGCTACAAAACAGGAATATTTACGACAGATGCCGGCGCGCATCGTTGGACAGACTCTCGATCGCGACGGCAAGCGCGGATTTGTATTAACCATGACAACGCGCGAACAACATATCCGCCGCGAGAAAGCGACTTCTAACATTTGCACGAGCAATACACTGATGGCTTTGCGCGGAGTTATCTATTTAGCGATGCTCGGACCGACGGGCCTGCGCGAAGTCGCGGAACAGTGCGTTGAAAAAGCGCACGCGACCGCGGAACGCATATATAAATTAAAAGGGTGCGCGCCGCTCACGACCGCGCCGTTCTTTAATGAATTTTGTGTAAAGTTCGAACAGCCTGTCGAGAAAGTACGAGATCGCATTGCACGACAAGACATCCTCGGCGGCATCGAACTTCGCAAATGGTATCCTGAATATAACAATTCATTGATGTTCGCCGCGACGGAATCCAATACAAAAGCGGAATGTGATAAACTCGTCGACGCGGTCGGAGGTTACTTCTAATCATGACTACAACAACTATAGATAAGTCGGCGGATCGACAGCTTCCGTACTTCGACGACCGGATTATTTTTGAAAAGTCGCGCATCGGCGCGCGCGCGTGGCGCATTCCTACAAATGACGTCACATCGAATAAAGCGGCGGATTATTTAAAAGGCGTAACATTAAGAAAGCGCCCGGCCGCTCTTCCGGAGCTCGGCGAACTCGACGTCATCCGTCATTATACAAATATCTCGCGGCTCAATTATGCCATAACAACAACGTTCTATCCTCTGGGTTCGTGTACGATGAAGTACAACCCTGTGATGAACGAAGTCGCGGTGATGATGCCCGGATTTCGAGATTTGCATCCACTGCAAGACGACGTTGGAATTCAAGGAGCATTAGCATTAGCAAAACGCGTTCAGGATTATCTTAGTGAAGTGACTGGCCTGCCCGGAACGACGCTCCACCCGTGCGCTGGCGCGCAGGGCGAACTCACGGCATTATTAGTTGCTAAAGCTTATTTTGAAGATCACGGGCAAAACCGTCATTTAGTATTAATTCCCGATTCAGCGCATGGTACAAATCCGGCGTCGTGCGCGATCGCCGGCTTGAAACCTGTGGGAGTCAAGACGGGCCCCGACGGCCTCATCGACGTCGAAGATTTTAAGAAAAAACTGACGCCCGACGTCGCGTGCGCGATGGTAACAAATCCGAACACGCTCGGATTGTTTGAATCGAATATTCATATTGTCGCGGATTTGTTACATAAGAACGGCTCGTTCCTTTACATGGACGGCGCTAATTTTAACGCGATCGTCGGCATCGCGCGGCCGGGCGATTTCGGAGTTGATATGATGCATATCAATTTACACAAAACGTTCACGCAGCCCCACGGCGGCGGCGGGCCGGGCGCGGGCCCCATTTGTGTCAATGCAAAATTAGAACCGTATCTTCCCGTTCCGCGGATTGTTGAAGATAAAGACGGCTACCGATTTGATGAAACCTCTCCGAAGTCGATCGGGCGCATGCGCGGTTTTGCTATGAATTTCGGCGTGATGGTGCGCAGTTATTGTTATATGCGCCGCCTCGGCGCCGAGGGCACGCGCCGCGTCGCCGAATTTGCCGTTCTGAATGCTAATTATCTGCGCGTCAAGGTCGGGAAGCGCTACGCGATTCCTTACGATCGGATTTGTATGCATGAATTTGTAGCAACATCGAAAAACCAGCGCGACAAAGGCGTTCATACCATTGATATTGCCAAGCGCCTCATCGATCTCGGTTATCATCCGCCAACGGTCTATTTCCCGCTCGTTGTAAATGAAGCGATCATGATCGAGCCGACCGAAACGGAATGCAAAGATACGCTCGATCGCTTCGCCAGCGCGATGGATCAAATTGCGAATGAAGCCGACACGAATCCGGAATTGTTATTAGAAGCTCCGGTCACGACTCCGGTGCGCCGGCTCGACGAGGTGAAGGCTACAAAAGAACCTAACTTAAAATTTAATTGTTGTGTTTGGGAGCCGGAGACGTAACGTTTGGTTAATGAAATAAATGAAGTAACAGATGCGGGAGCGCGGGCTGGTGTCCGTCCCGCATTTGTTGTTTTCTTAAAGGCAGCGGTCGCGATTGGTATTATCGGATTTATCACAAAATGGAGCGGCAACGCGATGTTGATGCCTCCGCTCGGCGCGACCGCTTTTCTTTGTTGCCTAAAACCCGACGCGCCGTTCGCGAGTTTTAGAAATATTACAATTGGACACACCATTGGCATCCTTTGCGGCGGACTCGCCACGGTCGCGCTCGGCGTTTACGGCCTGCCGTTCGCGGGACACGCGAATATGAGTATTGAGAGAATCTTAGCTATCATGCTCGCGCTCGGCTCGACGTGCGGACTTATGATATATACCGATACGCCTCACGCTCCCGCGGGCGCAACCACGCTCGTCGTCTCGATGGGATCATTAACAAGCTGGACGCAGTTCGCGGAGTTCGAAGCGGGCGTGATTCTGCTCGCCTTATTTGCGGTCGTGAATCAGCGGTATTTATCAAAATAACGATCTATATCGGCCCCATCTCGATCGCCGTTTCTCCTCGCTAAAAAACTGTTTTCCGCCCGGCAATTGACGCTCGTTCCCCAGTGAAAGCCGTGTGAAATTTTGCATTTGCGGCCACCGCCTCGCGTTGCAAAAAGGCAATCCCCGCATAGAGTTTGACGCCCCCGCATTCTTGGTTTTGACTTCGTTAGACACAAATGCCGCCATCCCCCGACGCAGCCGCAGTGACGGCTAATTATATATTTACAGTTCCGATGCGCCCCGAGTTTGCGCGGGTGTTAACTCCAGGAGCCGTCGCATTTCTTGTAACATTGGCGCAAAAGTATACTCGGCGAGTCGACGATTTGTTACAACGGCGCCGCGAGCGGCAGGAACGCTATAATTCCGGCGAACGTCCGAGATTCTTAACAGAAACCGCAAGCATCCGGTCAAACGATTGGATTGTCGCGCCGATTCCAAAAGATTTGTTAGATCGCCGCGTGGAAATAACCGGGCCCGTCGACCGCAAAATGGTGATCAATGCATTAAATTCCGGCGCGAAGACTTTCATGGCGGATTTTGAAGACTCCAATTCGCCGACATTTGATAATTGTATTTTTGGACAATTAAATTTGATGGACGCCGTTCGCAAAACCATCACGTTCGACGATCCGGCGTCGGGGAAACATTATACACTTTCGGACAGCCCCGCCGTTTTAATTGTAAGACCCCGCGGCTGGCATTTGTTAGAAAAACATTTCGTCGTCGACGGCCGGCCGATGCCCGCGGGGCTATTTGATTTTGGTTTGTATTTTTATCATAACGCACAAGAATTGATACGTCGCGGAACGGGTCCGTATTTTTATCTTCCAAAAATGCAGAGCCATCTTGAAGCGCGTCTTTGGAACGATGTCTTTAACGATGCACAAAATCAGCTTGGCATTCCGCGCGGAACGATTAAAGCAACAGTTTTAATTGAAACGATTCACGCCGCGTTTGAAATGCACGAAATTCTTTATGAGCTTCGCGAACACTCGGCGGGTTTGAATTGCGGGCGATGGGACTACATTTTTAGTTATATCAAAACGTTTCGCAATCATAAAGAATTCGTCGTGCCCGACCGCGGAAAAGTAACCATGGAACAGCCGTTCCTCCGGTCGTACACGCAATTATTAGTACAAACGTGCCACCGCCGCGAAGCCCACGCGATGGGCGGAATGGCCGCGCAAATTCCTATCAAAAACGACCCGGAAGCGAATGAAGCGGCGATGCAGAAGGTGCGTCTCGACAAGTTGCGTGAAGCTACAGATGGGCATGACGGCACGTGGGTGGCGCATCCGGCGCTTGTCGCGATTGCTAAAGAAATATTTGATAAGAAAATGCCGGGGCCGAATCAAATTCATCGAAAGCGCGAAGATATTACAATCGTGGAAGAAGATTTATTACAAATCCCGCACGGCCCGCGAACCGAAGCCGGACTTCGCCAAAATATTAATGTTGGAATTCAATATTTAGAAGCGTGGCTGCGCGGATCGGGTTGCGTTCCTCTTTACAATTTGATGGAGGACGCGGCCACCGCGGAAATTTCGCGAACGCAATTGTGGCAATGGCTGCGCCACGGCGCGTCGCTCGAAGACGGGCGCACGGTCACCGAATCGCTGGTTCGGGCAATCACAAATGAAGAGATGTTGAAGATTCGAACGGCGCTTGGCGAGGAGCGATTTGCGAAGAGTGAATTTGACAAGGCAAGAAAAATTTTCGAGGACATGTGCATTTCTCCGGATTACGAGGAATTTTTAACACTTCCTGCGTATGACGTATTAATATCAATGCATCAATAATTTAAAATAATAATAAATAATAATT
>JBJXHE010000120.1:0-6835 GCA_046160785.1 Planctomycetota bacterium | reverse complement strand
AGATGCTGTTGTAGTATGTGTCATGGGTCGGTTTTCGTCCTTTGGGCCTCGAGCCCGCTCTACTTGGGAATCTTAATTTTAGATATCCCGCGGCGGAAACCGGCCTTCTCATCTCATCTGACCCCGGATTGGTCAGCCCCCCGGCTTTACTAATGTTGCCAGAATTGCCTTTTGCGAATGTAAACGATTTTCGGCTTGTTGATACATTAACGAATTCGGGGCGTCGATGATCTCATCGGTAACATTCACATTCCTGCGGACGGGCATCGGATGCATGAATTTTCCGCTGTCGGTCTGTTTCATACGATTCTGGTCGACGATCCAGTGCGAGTGGCGGCTGCGCTTCACGGACTCAACGGCCGCTTGTCCATAACATTCGATGCTGCCCCAGCTGCGCGCGTAGACGACCTTCGCGCCGCGGCAGCCTTCTGTTAAATCGTGAACGGTGCGGATGGTGGAGCCCGCCGCTTCCGCTTCCTTTTTTGCTAAATTTACAAATTCGGGGTCGAGCTCGTAGCCTTCGGGATGCGCAATTGTAAAATCAATTCCAAACTTTGCGCCTGCTAATAAAAGATCGTTCACAGCTCCGACGCTCTGCGGCTGCGGATTATTAGTCCACGCAATTGTTACTTTGAGCCCGCGCAGTTCATTAAAATTCTCGCGCATGGTCATCAAGTCGGCCACGGCCTGGCACGGATGATGAATATTACTTTCCATGTTAACAACTGGAACTGTAGCTTGTTTTGCCCACGCCTGAATGACGGCGTCGCGGCGGTCAACGCTATAATTGCGTCCGAACGGGACGGTGCGGATCGCAATCGCGTCGAGATAGGTAGAAAGCACGCGCGCCGCGTCCTTCACGTGCTCGGGCGCGGTGCCGTCCATCACTTTTCCTTCCTCGGGCTCGAGATCCCAAAAGTCGCTCGACGACGAGAGGTTTACGCATTGGCCGCCCAATTGAAACATTGCGACCTGGAATGCGGCGCGCGTGCGAAGCGAGCGGTTAAAGAAAAGGAGTCCGAGCGAGCGCCCTTTTAACAATTCTTTCGCGGGGCCGTGCTTCATGCGGCGCGCGCGATCGATGAGGTTTTCGAAAAACTCGCGATTGAACGACTCGGGAGAAAGGAAGTGTTGAACGGGTTCCACGCGGCGTTTTGTGAATAGGGTTGGAGGAGGTGCGGAAGTGTAATGTCTTTGCCGCCGAAACCGACGTGATTGCAGGCGCGCCCTTGATCCGCTACCTTCGCCGCCCCTTTTTCACAGAACTCTCCATGGCAACTTTTGCAGTTATTAACGATCGAGGACGCCGCTTTCGCGTGACGTCCGGAATTGAAGTATGGGTCGACCTCATGACGGGCGCGAATCCCGGCGACAAGGTGACTTTTGATAAGGTCGAACTGGTTTCGAGCGACGCCGGTGTGCGCGTCGGATCACCGGCGATCGCCGGTGTTAAAGTTCTCGGAGAAGTCCGCGGCCTCGAAAATGGTAAGAAAGTCATTGTTTACAAATACAAGCGGCGCAAGAGCAACCGCCGCCGATGGGGCGCTCGCGACCGGCGCACGCGCGTCGCGATTCAAGAGATTCACGGCGCATAAGTTATATTAACAATACCTTTCCAATTACTTACAATCACTTTTTCTTTATTTTAACAATTACGAGATACAACCATGGCGCATAAGAAAGGTCAAGGTTCGTCACGCAACGGCCGCGACTCCAATGCACAATACCGCGGCGTGAAAGCGTACGGCGGGCAGTTCGTTCCCGCGGGATCGATCATCGTCCGCCAGGTCGGAACGAAATTCTTCGCCGGCCGAAATGTAGGAACCGGCAAAGACTGGACGCTTTTCGCAACGGCGTCTGGAATTGTTAATTTCCAATCGAACCGGCGCGTACACGTCGACCCGAAACCGGCGGCCGCAAATAATTAATATTACCAAAGCGCCGCACCTTACGGATTCGCAGGTTGCTAAGAATCGGGGCGCCGAAATGGCGCCCCGCTTTTCTTACTAAAATTATTATTGACAATGGAAAACCGATTTCGCGACGAAGCGTCGATCTTTGTTAAAGCCGGGCGCGGGGGCGACGGCCGCGTTTCGTTTCGACGCGAAAAGTATGCACCGCGCGGCGGGCCCGACGGCGGCGACGGCGGCAGAGGCGGAAATGTTATATTACTTGCCGACAATTCTATTAATACGCTTTACGATCCCTTCCGCGACCGAAGCTACAAAGCGGAAGACGGCGGCCCCGGCGAAGGCGGCAACTGCCACGGCAAGGACGGGAAACATTGCATTTTAAAATTGCCGGTCGGCACCGTCGTGCGCGACGGCGAGAAAGGTAATATTCTTTGCGATCTTAAGATTTCGGGGCAGGAAGTGATTATTGCAAAGGGCGGGCGCGGCGGCCGCGGAAATAAACATTTCGCGCACGCGACGCGCCAGGTTCCGCGCATGGCCGAGGAAGGCCGTGCGGGCGAAGAGCGCCCGTTAAAATTAGAATTAAAGATTATCGCCGACGTCGGATTAGTAGGAATGCCCAACGCCGGAAAATCAACATTGCTTGCGAAGGTCTCGGCCGCGCGCCCCAAGATCGGGCCGTATCCGTTTACAACATTAGTTCCCGAGATCGGAGTTGTAGTATTAGGCCCCGACCACAATTTTGTGATGGCGGATATTCCCGGCCTCATCGCAGGCGCACACGAAGGGCTCGGGCTCGGCGACCGCTTTTTGCGCCACGTCGACCGCACGCGGTTTTTGTTACATCTAATCGATTGCTCCGCGCTCGCGGAAACGAAACCCGGCGATGCTTATGATGTGATTCAGACCGAGCTCGAAAAGACTTCGAAAACGTTAGCCAAGCGGCCGCGCATCGTCGTTGCTACAAAAGTGGAAGACGAAGAATCCGCTGCAAACGCCGACGCGCTCGACGCGTTTCTGAAGAAACGCAAACGCAGCAAATGCCTGCGAATTTCGGCAGCGACCGGAAAGGGCGTGAAGGATCTGCTCGCGGAGGTCGCGAAAAAGCTGGAACTGTAGATTTGGTTTACTGTGCCTTCGGCTTCGCCACAGGTTTGGCCAACTGATCGCGGGCCTGTTCAATCGCCTTGCCGTAGCCTGCGAGATCGTTCGTTAACATTCGATCGGCGCCGAGCGCGTCGCGAAACGCGAGACCCTTTTGATAGTATTCCGACGCGCGAGAGTTGTGTTGAAGAGTACGTGCCGCGTTTCCGAGCATGAAGTACGTGTTGAGTAGTGTGCGGTGGATCGATCGATTCCTGGGATCTGTTCGATACAGTTCCTCAAATTCCGCCGCGGCGATCTGTAGTTCATTCTCAGCAGTGCTTGCACTGTTCGTCAGCAGTAGTGCACTCGCAGCCCACATGCGCGACGACGCGCGTTCACGCCGAAGCACAGTGTCGTCGGAATCTTGCGCAAGTAACGCATCCAAGATCTGAACGGCTTGCAGATACTCGTCGCGTGCTTTCAAGTACTCCTTCTTTCGCCAATAGACCGTCGCCGTTCGCTGAATACTGTAAGCATGTTGTGTCTGTACGGATGCGTTGCGCGGCTCGATCTGCGCAAGTTGAGAGAAGACATTCCTGTACTCGCGAACCGACGCTTCGAACGGCTCTGTCTCACCCTTCAGTCCGTAGTATTCCGCGAGTGCGTTGTGCGCGTGGCCCAACTCTGCTTGAAACGCGCGGTGTTCGGGATTCGCTGCACATAGTGTACGAAAGATTTCGAGACTCTCGCTCAAGTACTTGATCGCGTTTTCAAACCGCTTCTCGTGGCTCTCGATCACACCACATCGCCGCAATGCGAGCCCCAGCGCTTCGCGCGCCTGAGCCAACTGCGGATGTGTACTTGCGGTAACGCGCGCAAGCTCAAGCGCGGATTGATAACATTTCAAAGCTCCCGCGCTGTCACCCAGATTCGGGAACGCTGGGTTTCCGAGCACGTCACCGAGCCGGATCTTCGCCTTCACGAATTGCACCTGCACTGCCGCGTCTCCGCTGGAGATGTGCTGTAGTTCGTTCAAATCGCTGAGTGTGGATTCGAGCATGGCCGCGGCGACATCGGCGCCTCCTTGCAGACGGTAGACTCGATTCGCGAACTCGAACGTTTCTTCAACACTGCGGTCGAGCAGAGTCGAGAACAGCAGACGCGCCTGTTGATTTGATGTGCCGGCTTTTCGCGCGTAGATCGTGCTCACCACAGTACCCGCGATCGCGACCGCAAGTACTGCCGCCACTCCACCCACGAGTATTCGATTCCGGCGGGCGAAGGTGCGAGTCAAGTACCAGAATCCAGGCGGTCTTGCTTCGACGGCCTCCGCATTCAGAAAGCGCTCCAGATCCCGGCCCAATTCCCGCGCTCCCGAATACCTTCGTTCAGGGTCTTGATCGATGGATTTCAACACAATCGTTTCAAGATCCGCGGGCAGTTTTTTCTCACTCTTGGAGAGCGGCGCAGGTCTGGCCTCGCAGATCATGCGAGCCGCTTCGGGAACAGACTTGCCTGTGATGTTGAACGGCAGACGTCCCGACAGAAGTTGGTACAAAACCACTCCCAGACCATACACATCCGTGCGTGTGTCAATGCGGTCGCGCTCGCCACGGATCTGCTCTGGACTCATGTACGGAATTGTTCCATACATCTCGCCAGCCTGAGTACCGATGTAGTCTGGATCTTGGCTTGAACGGTCGAGTCTTGCGATGCCGAAATCGATAATCTTGGGTTGTCCTTCCGGCGTCACGAGGATGTTCGCGGGCTTCAGATCCCGGTGAATGACGCCCTTCTGATGTGCATGGGCGAGAGCATCTGAGATGCGGATTACCAACTGTACAATTTCGCGAATCGAGAGATTCTTGGCGGCCACATAGGATGTTACAGATACGGCGCCTTCGAGCAGCTCCATCGCCATCCACGGCGCAGACGGATCTATAGCATCCGGTTGATCGTCGACACCCGCGGCAAGTACGAGCGCAATACCCGGATGTTGTAGCTTTGCGAGGATTTCGGCCTCGTCGCGAAAACGCCGTATCGAGACTGAATCGCGGCGCTCGCGCAGGATCTTGAGCGCGACGCGGCGCCGTGGTTCGGCCTGCTCTGCTTCGAACACAATCCCCATGCCGCCTTCACCAATCACACGCACGACATGAAACCCGCCGACACTGCGATTCAAATAAACACTAAGATAGTCTGCTGCGGACACTGTACTGCGAGGTGGCGCGAAACCAGACTGTATTTGCGGAGTCAGGAAGTCGTCGTCGACCATCTGCTGAAGGAGTTGGTCTACTTCTTCATGCAGCGCAGCATCGTTTCCACACATCTGCAACGCGGCGTCGCGGCGTTCGTCTGGCGGCAGTTCGCTCGCCGCTTCGATGATCTCGCGGAGTCTGCTAAAATTAGCATTCATTTTGTGAGTCACTCCAATTCTCCCGAGGCCAGGCGGCGCCGCAACCAAGACCGCGCAAACGTCCACGAACGATGTACTTGCCGAAGTGTCAATTGAAGTACTTCACCGGTCTCTTCAAGTGTGAGCCCGCCAAACAGCCGCAATTCAACAATCTCAGCGAGTCTTGGGTCTTCGATTGCGAGCGCAGCAAGTGCTTCGTCAAGATCGAGTAACTCAAATCGATTTCTCGTGAATGAAGTGATCAGTTGATCTGGATCGACATCCGCGTTTTCGCCGTGGTGCCTTTTGTTAGAGCGTTTCGCGCGCGCGTGATCCATGAGTATCTGGCGCATCGCACGCGCCGCGACTCGAACGAAGTGCACACGGTCTTCAACGTCTACTGTTGCGCCGCCGGAGAGTCGAAGCCACGCTTCATTCAAAAGTGCTGTGGGTTGAAGAGTGTGCGACGGCGCCTGGCGTGCCATTAACCTTCCCGCGATCTCGTGCAGCTCGTGATGAACGCGCGCAAACAACTCCGACGCCGCTCGGCTGTCGCCAGCGCGCATCGCGCGAAGCAGTCGCGTGGTCATCAGCGCCTCGGCGTCCATCGACGGAGTTTAACCGCCCGCTCGTCAAAACGCGGCTCAAGAAAATCACGGTAAAGAGTTTTTCGTTTTCTCGTTTTCGAGGGCGAACCCCTTACCCATTCCATTACGAACGTGAAGACCCAAACTCAACTCGTCCTTGCAACTCTACTCCTCTCTACTGTCGCCGGATGCAACGGGCGCAGCCACGGAGGCGCGGCTGTCGGTGCCGCAAACGCCGCTCCGAATGTTACAATACTCAATCTGACTCTCAACTCCGCTGTGCAGATCGGGCAGACCGTCGAAATCCAGTATCTGGACAACGATTCCGACAGCAACGCGTTCACCGACGTCTACATCTTCCCAGCGACAGGGGCGAAGAAGTACACTAAAATCGCGGATGATCTGACAGAGCAAAATGGTCTTCAACAATCGTTCATGTGGAACACAACCGGTTACAAAGCCGGCGACTGGCGCATCGAGATTCGCTGTACCGACGGCAAGCGCACGAGCAAGGCCGTGTCGGCTGGAATTGTAGAGTTGAAACCTGCGGATCCAGTTCCGGCGACCGACACTGGTTTTGTGTCGGTGATCGAAACTGCGATAGGAAGTGTAGATGGTATGACCGTCATTCCGGGAACACCTGACGGCACTTCTCTCATCTACGGACGGTACGGTTCCGACGCGACGTTTAACTCAGGTACAGCAGATGCATTTACGCTTCCGGCGCCGTTTGGTTCGTTGACGGGTACAAGCGACGGAGGCCTGCAAAGCCTTTTTCTATGTGCATTCACGACGAGGTTCACATGGGCGAAGGCGATACTTGGCGCAGATTCATCTTTCGTGAGTGCCGTGCG
>JBJXHE010000119.1:0-10762 GCA_046160785.1 Planctomycetota bacterium | reverse complement strand
GACAGGTTTATACCTGTCCCCTAACCTGTCCCCTAGCGCTCATGGGGTCGTTTCTCGGAATTGGGCCGAAGGCACAATTCCGGGATGCGACCCCTTCCGACAGTAGATTTATTGATAATAAGATTTCTAATTGCCGTCGGTTTTTTGAGTATAGGGCGGCCGTTCACGAAGTATAAGATTGTAACGATCGATCCACTCGCCGCGTTTTGGAATCATGGTTGCGAGAATATTATAAATTTCCATCCATGCGGCTAATGCTTGTGAGCGTATTCTCTCGGCAGCCAGATCTTCGTCGCTTTTTGTTATATTTGAGTCTTCGACGAACGTGTCGTTCCAATGCGGATACGTCAGTCTTGTTTTCAATCGTGAATAATTGGTTTCATTCTTAACATACCATGAGTAGTATCCGTGGTGAGGGACGCAATCTTGGTGTTTTTCTGGGAAGCGCAGCGTCGCGTTCGCGAGGTTCCTTTGATAATGAATTACATCATCCAGCGGAATACGGTTCCAACTATAGGGTTCTCCGCCGACTTGTCTGTTAGAGCTCCATACAATAATTCCATCGGGCCAAACCGCTATGATGAGTTTCGTGTTATATCCCCGGTCTCCGTTTTCGCTAAGAAGCGCAAAACACGAATCGCGAATTGATAATACCGAAGGCGGATACTGAACCTTCTCGCGCGCCGCGCACGATGTAATAATAAAACTCAACAATGCTATCTGTAGTTCTCGTAGCGCGAGCATTCTCCAAAGACGCCGTTCATACATTTCCGTTCGCGAAAATTTGAGCGGAATAACGGGGACTGTCCCCCTTATCGTTAATAAAGGACTTGTGGCAGCGAAGTGACAGTTATGTCCCATTCGGCGCCAGGAACTCATGCCAATTATTGTTAATGACGGCGCGTATGAAGGAGCGGCGCTTCGCGCCGCTCCTTCTCGCGCCGCCGCCCTCTAAAATTAGGGTGCTTGCGTCCAATGCTGCGCCTCCTCAATACAACAAATAATCGCGTTAGTGTCGCACGCGCGCAGCGCGCATCGGTGCGCGGACTCACGGGTTTCGTATCGCCGAGCGCGGCAGTGGTCCAGGCGCGTTTCGTTTAACTAATATTCTGGCGCCGCGGTTATGCGCGCGAGCACGTGCGACACTAACGCGATCAAGGCCTCATTGACGATCACTAACAAACTACACCTCCCCAAACCCGCAAACCTACAAATCCGCCACGCCACCCAACCTATCAAATCGGCTTTGGCTTCGATGCTGCCGGCTGCGTCGCCGGCTTCGTCGACGGACTCCGCAAAATCCCGCGGAACGTATCTCCGAGATTCTTAATCGAATTAGTAAACTCAGTGCCAACAATAGGATTGTTTGTTGTAACATTAATAAACGGGTTGAAAGCTTTAGCAAGCGCCTCTTCGATACTCGCTTCGCTCTCCTTCCCTTCTTCGCGGTTCAGGTCCGCCATGAGTACATGCAACTCCGCATTGCGCGGGCTCAAGACAGCCGCGCGGTCGCACTCTTTTTTTGCATCTGCAATATTACCCATATATTTGTATACAGTGCCGAGTTCGATGTGGGCCTCCGTTAACACTTCGGCCATTTCATCGTCAAACGCTTCGCGAGGTTTTGTAATATCCTCGTCGACGAGCGCCTTTTGTATCAATAATTCACGCGCCATGTCCCACTGCAAGAATGCTTCTGTATCATCACCCTGTTGCTGGAAGCTGCGTCCCGCTTCTTTTGCTAAGATTGCGGAAAGGATAGAAGTGCGCCGGTGATTCGGCGCAACCGCCGCGGCGCGTCTTAAACTATCCTGAGCTACGTCCGTTTTCCCGGTTTTTAATGCAAACTTTCCTCGGAAGTAGAGCGCGTAAACTTCGTCTTGAATTGTTAACGGTTTCTCCTCTAGCAGCGTTGAGCAATCTTGAATAGCAAGATCATACAATTCCGGAAAGTTGTCGCCGGCTTTTAATGCAAACTGAACTCCGAGGCGGCACGCGCGCGCGCGCGTCGTGGAGTGGCCCTGCGCTAATGCTAATTTTGACTTAATGGTAGCAATTCGACCGGGCGTTTCCGGCGTCACTTCGTTCATGAGCGCGCGCGCTTCCGCGACCGCATCTTCATACTTATTTGCGAGATTTGAATAAAGAACGTATGTCAACCCGATTGCTAACAATGCGGCGACGGTTCCGGCGATAAACGCGCCGCGATTTGCATTAATAAATCGCCAGCTACGAATAAAAAGGCTTTCGCGTTTTGCAAGAATCGGCTGTCCATTCAGAAAACGCTCCAAATCCTCGGCGAACGCGGACGCGTTGACGTAGCGTGCGCCGCGGTCTTTGCGCATCGATTTATCTAATATAACAGCTAGCGCCGGCGGGCAGTCTGGCCGGAATTTACGAATCCGCGGCGTCGGTTTATCTAGAATCGACCGCAGCGTTCCCGCAGTTGTAGTTTCCTGAAACGGCGGACGCCCCGTTAACAATTCATATAATGTAACTCCCAAAGAATATAAATCCGAACGCCCGTCAACCGCGTCGCGCGATCCTTGTATTTGTTCGGGGCTCATATAATTCGGCGTTCCAACGAGCGCGCCCGACTCCGTCATCGTTCCTGTTCCGTCGACGCGCGCCAAACCGAAATCTGTTAATGATACGCGGCCGTCGGGCTCGCGCATAATATTAGCAGGCTTGACGTCGCGATGCACAATTCCGTGCTTGTGCGCGAATGCTAATGCTCGAGAAATAGATACACCAATTTCCGCGACTTCCTTCGGTGAGAGAGGCGCGGCCGTCAGAGCGCGGTCGAGCGAAACGCCGGGCACAAATCGCATTGCAATATAATGAAGCCCCGCGCGCGAGCCGACGTCATAAATCGGCACAATATGTTCATGATGAATCTTTGCTACAATTTCCGCCTCGCGCAAAAATCGCTGAATTGTAGCTTCGCGCGACGCGAGCCCGGGCGGAAGAATTTTTAATGCAACGCGTCGCTGGAGCGGCTTGTGATTCGCTTCATACACAACGCCCATCGCCCCCGATCCTACAATTCTCGAAACTTCATAATCGGGCAAACAATGTGATACTTGCTCAATGGTTAAATCAAAATGTACAATTCGCGCGCCCGACGCGTTTGCGCCCGCGGCACCGTCGGCGCCGCTTTGCGTTGCATTTGTAGAATCGGGGTCGGGGGCCAATGTAAATATTAATAACGTGGAAAATTCCGGAGGCTTGTTACGTTCGCAACTTCACGACGTTCGGGGGCAACCAACCTGCGGGCCGCGGGCTATTGGACGCGCGGCGATCAGGAGTTGTCCCGCCCGAGTGCTTTCCCGATTGCTAAACATTCGTCCAGAAGTTCGGGGAGCGACGCGATTGAAAGCATATTGGGTCCGTCGCTCGGTGCGCGGTCAGGATCGGGATGAACTTCCATAAACATTCCGTCAAAGCCCGCCGCGACCGCCGCGCGAGCGAGAAACGGAACACGACTGCGGTCGCCGCCCGTGCGATCGCCGAGCGCGCCCGGGCGCTGCACCGAATGAGTTGCATCGAATACGACGGGGCAGCCGTGCGCGGCGAGATCGGGAAGGCCCGCGAAATCGACGACGAGGCGTCCATAACCAAAAAAAGTGCCGCGCTCCGTTAATAATATATTTTTATTTTTTGTAGATCTTACTTTTTCGACCGCGCCGCGCATTTCCTCGGGCGACAGAAACTGGCCTTTCTTAATATTAACGCATTTGCCGCTTTCGCCGCACGCAATTAACAAATCCGTTTGACGGCACAGGAACGCGGGGATTTGTAACACGTCGACGGTTTTGCCGGCTTCGCGCGCGTCGGGGGCGTCGTGAACATCTGTTAGAACTGGGATTTGATACTTTTCGCGAACCTCCGCCAATATATCCATTCCCTTCGCGATCCCGACGCCGCGAAACGATTTGCCCGACGTGCGGTTCGCTTTGTCGTAGCTGCTTTTGTAAATATAAGGAATTCCGCGCGCCGCCATGATTTTAACAGTTGCTTCAGCGCATTCCATCGCGTGCGCGCGGCTTTCGATCACGCACGGCCCCGCAATGATAAAAAACGGCGCGCGCGCTTGGATAGTTAAAGATCCCGCTTGCACGGGTGAAAAGCTATTTCGAAACATAGTTCGCTAATTATTATTATTTTGCCGCCGCGAGCGGCGAGTTTCTTGATACTAAAATTGGAAGCGAGCGCGGCTCCACAACCACCGATGCCGGCGCCGCGCCCGCCGCGTCGCCGTCGATTTGTATCGGCGTGGATTCTAACGATTCGATTTCTATCTTTCGCCCTGCGACGCATTCTACAGATCCGCCCGGAAGCTTCCCGGCGAGTCCGCGCATCGCGGCAAGCGCAAGCGAGCCGACGCTCTCGCAATGAAAAAGATAGGTTTCAAACACGCCGTCATTTAAAGCGGGTCCGCGCGCGAAACGAACCCACGGCCCGGCGTAGTAGCGCGTATTCGAAATAATAACAAAAGTGCAGTCGCGCGCGGCCGCGCCGTCGACCGAAACGCGCAGCCGCGCCGGTTGATAACGTTTCAGAACGTTAAAGATTGGCTTTATGTAAGAACGGTACGAAATGCCGCCGCGCCGGACTTTTTCGAGTTCATTAAGAATCTCGGCGTCGAAGCCGGCGCCGATCACAAACAAAACGCGGCGGTCATTACAAATCGCGGTGTCGATCGGCGCCGCGATCCCGTTTTTAATAATGTCGGCGATACTATCAATTGTAAACGGAATCATTAATTCTCGCGCGACGACGTTCGCGGTTCCCGACGGGCACACACCGACCGGAATTCGCGCGGCCGCGCCCTCGGCGACTTCGCGCAGCGTGCCGTCGCCGCCGACCGCGACGGCCGATTCGAAGCCTTCGGCGGCGGCGTTCGCTGCGAGTTCGACGGCGTGTCCGCGGCGCTCGGTAAACGCAATCTCGGCGCGAATTGATACGTTGCCAAGAGCGAGCGCAAGTGCCTCGGCGCGGGCGCGGTTCCGGCCGGAGCCAGATATAGGATTAGCAATTAAGAGCACGCGCCGCACGCGGGGATTGTAAATAAAACGTTCTCGAACGCCTCCTCGCTTGCAGACGGCCGATGGGTCCGCGACTCTCTTTCGTTCAAAATTGAAAACGACGCCATGACGCCCGAACCCCTCTCGCCGCGCTACGAGCCGGCCCAACTCGAATCTCGCATATATCAACAATGGGAGGCGTCGGGCGATTTCGCGCCCGACCGCCGGACCGCCGCGGGCGCGAAGCCATTTGTAGTAACAATTCCGCCGCCGAATGTTACAGGTGCGCTCCACATGGGGCACGCGCTGAATCAAACATTTCAGGATATTAGTATTCGGTTTGCAAGAATGCGCGGACTCGCCGCGCTCTGGGTTCCCGGCACCGACCACGCTGGAATTGCTACACAAAACGTCGTCGAAAAAGAATTAAAGAAGCAAGGCAAGAAACGCCAGGATCTCGGGCGCGAGGCTTTTGTTAATGAAGTTTGGAAATGGAAAGATCAGTATGAAAAACGCATTTGTTCACAAATGCGCGCGCTTGGCCAGTCTTTAGATTGGTCGCGGTATGTATTCACGATGGACGAGATTCGTTCGACGGCCGTCCGCAAATCGTTTTGTATGCTTTGGGAAAAAGATTTAGTTTATCGCGGAAAGCGAATTGTTAATTGGTGTCCGCGCTGCCAGACGGCGCTGTCGGATGACGAAGTCGAAAAGAATCCCGCGAAAGGGCATTTATGGAAATTTAATTATCCTGTGAAGGGACAGCCCGGTGTTTTTGTAACGATCGCAACGACGCGCCCCGAGACGATGCTCGGCGACGTGGCCGTTGCCGTGAATCCTAAAGATGAACGTTATAAAAACCTCGTCGGCAAAACGTTAATATTACCTTTGGTGGGCCGCGAGATTCCGATCATTACAGATGAAGCGGTCGAGCGCGAATTCGGCACCGGCGCCGTGAAAGTGACTCCCGCGCACGATCAAACCGACTATGAAATCGGCGTTCGCAACAACTGCGAGCGGTGCGTGATTCTGACGCCGTCGGGCGCCATTTCGCTCGATGAGTTAACTGTATATATAGGAAAAACGGATTTTAATTTAAAATCGCTCGAAGGCCTCGACCGTTTCGACGCGCGCAAGAAAATTGTAACCGAGATGGAGGCGCGCGGATTATTGCATTCGGTCGCCGACCACGAAAACGCCGTCGGAAAATGCTACCGTTGCGACACGATCGTCGAACCTTACTTATCCGATCAGTGGTTTGTGCGAATGTCTGTGATGGCTAAGAAAGCGGCCGCGGCGCAGCGGCGTGGCGAAATTAAGTTTCACCCGGCGCGCTGGGAAAATTTTTATTTACAATGGCTCGACAGCGCGCGCGATTGGTGCGTTTCGCGGCAGATTTGGTGGGGGCATCGCGTGCCCGTCTGGTGGTGTGAATCGCAACATATGACGGTGCCCAAGTCGAGCGACGCCATGACGGATCCTACAAAATGCGCGACGTGCGGATCTGTAAATATTACTCAAGACATCGACGTATTTGATACATGGATGTCGTCGTGGCTTTGGCCGTTTGAAACGCTCGGCTGGCCGAACGATACAAAAGATCTGAAAGATTATTATCCGACGGACGCGCTCGTGACGGCGCGCGATATTATCTTTCTGTGGGTCGCGCGCATGGTTATGGCGGGTCTTGAGTTCACGGGGAAAGTTCCGTTCAAGAATGTATATATTAATGGAACCGTGCTCGACGCGCAGGGCCGCCGCATGTCGAAATCGCTCGGCAACGGAATCGACCCCATTGATATGATTAAAGAATACGGCGCCGACGCGGTGCGCTATTCACTCGCCGTGTTGTCGTCGGAAGGGCAAGATTTAAAATTAGCAAAAGAGAAATTCGTCCAAGGACGCAATTTCTGTAACAAAGTTTGGAACGCAGCGCGGTTTATTGGTATGAACCTCGACGGCGTGCCGAAGGCCGATGCTACAAAAGCGACGCGCCTCGAAGACCGTTGGATTCGTTCGCGCGCGGCGGCGGCGATCGAGAAAGTGACGGCCGCGCTCGAAAATTATAAGTATAATGATGCCGCGCAGGAATTATATCATTTCGCGTGGAACGACTTCTGCGATCATTATCTGGAAGTTGTGAAGGGGCGTTTCAATTCCGAAGACACTAACGATCGCGAAATGGCCCGCGCGGTTCTCGTCGAAACGTTATATACGATGATGCGCGCGCTGCATCCGTATATTCCGTTTCTCACGGAAGAAGTGTATCAAATGGTATTAAAGCCGTCGCTTCGCGAGCAGCCAAGTTCCATGATGATCGCGCCGTGGCCTGCTACAAATTCCGCAGCCCGCGATGAAAAGGCGGAACGCGAAACGGATACTGTTCGCGACGCGCTGCGAGCGATTCGCAACCTTCGCGCTGCGTATAATTATCCGATTGGTAATAAACCCGACGGCACGGTTCTCTCCGCGAATCATAAAGAAACGGAAGTGATTCTTAAAAATAACCTTTGGCTGCTGCGCGATCTCGGGCGGCTCGGCGATGTAACAGTTGGCGTCGATCTTCCGCGGCCGGCGCGCTCGGGCGTCGACGTGTTTGACGGCGGCGTATTTTATCTTCCACTCGACGGCCAGGTCGACGTGGCCGCGGGCGTCGAACAACTCAAAAAGAAAGTAGAAAAAGTAGATTCCGGAATTAAAGCGATCGACGCAAAACTAACAAATGAAGCGTTTGTTGCTAAAGCCGATCCTGAAATTGTAACGAACGAGCGTGCGCGGCAAGCGGAGCTTCGCCGTGAACTCGAAATGTTAAAACGCAATCTCGAAGGCCTTCTGTAATATTAACGGTGGCGATTAAAAGGCGGCTCGAAGGCGAATCGCCGGAACGCAATCTCGTCGTTCCGGAATCTTTACATGACGTTCGGCTCGACAAGGCGCTTCGCGAATTGTTACCGGAGTTTTCGCGCGTGTATCTGCGCGATCTCGTCGCCGATGGATTTGTAACGATCGGTAAACGCGTCCAGCGCAAGCCTTCGTTTTTGTGTCAAACCGGCGACGAAATTACCATTCAGCTCGCGCCGCGGATCGTGAGTGACGCGCCGCCGCCGCCCGAATATCAATTATTACACGTCGACGAATCGATTATTGTTATTAACAAACCGCCGGGTCTCGCCGCGCACCGCAACGAGGGCGTGTGGCGAGGATCTGTGGCCGACTATGCGCGCCGCGATTTTGGATTGTTACCATCACTACAGGGGGAAAACCGGCCTGGAATTGTACACAGGCTTGATAAAGATACGAGCGGCGTCATGGTGCTCGCGCGTTCGCCCGAAGCGTTCTTTAGTCTTCGTGAACAATTCGCCGAGCGAACTGTAGTTAAAGAATATCACGCGCTCATTTATGGTAATTTAAGATTCGACTCCGAATGGATCGAGCAGCCGATCGGCCGCCATCCGAAGCGCCCGACGAAAATGTCCGTCATCGACGGCGGCCGCGAGGCGTCGACGCTCGTCGAATCGATCGAGCGATTTAATAATTTTAATTATGTTCGCTGCCGGCCGAAGACCGGGCGAACCCATCAAATCCGAGTTCATTTATCTTGGCTCGGCCACCCGATCATTGGCGACACCGTCTATCGGGTTCGTAAAGATCACAATTCGCTGCCGGATTCGGCGCCGCCGGTCTCGCGCCAATTGTTACATGCGTTTTCGTTAGAATTAACTCATCCGGCAACAGGCGAACGAACGAAGTTCGAAGCGCCGCTGCCGGATGATTTTCAAGAATTGTTAACGTTCCTACGGCTGAATTGTAAGAGCCAGCCCCGCTGAACTTACTAATCCGAACGGCGCTTGGCTGCACGCCTGCCCGTTCGCTGCATTCTCAACCCAGAGCGTTTGTGCATAAAACGTCTGGCCCGCAATGCTCGAATGGTTAGGAATTGGCGCAGGCGAATAACCCGAGCCGCCCGCATCGCTAATGAAATCGTACGTTAATATTTGAGTCGCCGCCGAGAAGTCGACGTGGAATTTGATGCCAAGCCCGAAAAGATAGGTTCCAAACATGTCAGGGCTATCTGTTACAATTCCAAATCCGAACGAGTTGGCAGGAGCATTCGAGCACGAAAGGCTAAAATTGGGAGAATTCACTTTTGGAGCCTCGTTCGATCGCATCGTTAATATTCCAGAACAGCCCGCGGTTCCGGTTCCATAGACAACATTTCCCGCAGGCTGCTGTCTTTGGTTAAGAAGCACGCTAATGCTTGACGGGTAAGGGTAAGGATCCGCAGGCCCCGGCGAAATGTAAGAATAGGAGTGCTGATATGGATTCACTGCGAGGACGTCGGGCGCTCCGTCGGCGTTGAGATCGCCCGCGGTTGCAAAGGTAATATTCCTCCGTCCCGAACCATAATAATCGGCCGGCCCGAAATTGCCGCCACCCAAGCCTAATAATAAGGCAACGCCGGTCGAGTGGTTTGGCGTAAGGAGATCGGGAATCCCGTCTCCGTTCACGTCACAGACATCGACCGAAGTCGGAGATTCTCCAACGCTAAAATTCGTTGCTGCGCCGAGTGTGCCGGTTCCAAATCCTAATAAAACTGAAACGCTACCATACCAATCGCTATTTGCAGTAACCACGTCCGAGGTTCCGTCTCCGTTGAGATCTCCGATCTCAACGGAAGAAGGGAGCGGTCCAACGCTAAAATTAACTTCTGCCGCAAAGGCTCCTCCTCCGAGACCGGACATTACAGATACAATTCCGTTTCCTGACAAACTAGTTGCGACAAGATCAGGATTGCCATCTGTATTCAGATCGCCGATCGCAATCGAGCTGCGGGGCAACGCGCCCGACACGCTTGCTAAAGTAAATGAACCGGAGCCCGAACCTATCAATACAGAAACGCCGCGTTGCGAATTGTTATTTGCGGTGACGAGGTCGGGGATGCCGTCACGGTTCAGGTCGCCAACAGCAACTGCGACTGGATTTGTAGCAGGGGTAGGCTGGGTTCCGACCGAATATGCATTGAACGAGGGAAACGAAACCGCGCCGCCCGACGAGGTTGCTAACAAAACGGAGATATTCTTTGCAGTCGTATTTGCAGTTATTAAATCGGGAACTCCATCCGCATTCAAATCTCCAACCGTAAGCGCGCCTGGAATAAACCCAACATTAATATTTGTAGATGCACCGAGCGAGCCTGCGCCGTCTCCTAACAATAAGAATAGATTCTTTGCTCCACTATTCTCTGTGACGACGTCGGGTTTTCCATCTGCATTTATATCAACTATCGCGGCATGGCTTGGAAATCCGCCAGTGACAAATCTCTTAGATGTTATGAATGGGCCGCTGGTGGCGTCGAATGCCTTGCCGAGCAATATTGTAACATTGGTGTAGGCCAAACTCGACGCGACGAGGTCTGGCTGGCCGTCGCTATTGATATCATCGACCAGGATAACTTCGGAAAAATTACCAATATCATATACACTCGCCGGCGCGAACGTGCCGGGACCGTTTCCTAATAAAACGGAAAGGTTAGTACCCTCTGACATGAGCAAATCGGGCCGGGTGTCACCGTTAACATCCGCGACAGCCAAATCCATGGGCACTGTCAGGCTTGCGCTAAGATAATTCGGCGGTGCGAACGCGCCGGCGCCTGTTCCCATCAATAAAACAACAGCTCCCGGGTATCGAATTGTTATTATCAGATCGCGGTTGCCGTCTCCGTCGAAGTCGCCGAT
>JBJXHE010000118.1:0-3138 GCA_046160785.1 Planctomycetota bacterium | reverse complement strand
GCGCGCGCGATTGAAGACGCTCTTTTGTTAAAACCTGGCGATCCCGAATTGTATTGTTCATTAATTCGATTTTTACTATTCGCGACGAAATATGAAGAAGCCGTCGAAGTCGCCGAGAAAGCTCGAAAAACGTCGCCGAATCACTGGAAGGTGGCGATGATGCACGCCGACGCGCTCTATTGGGAAGCGTCGGCCGCCGGATTGATACATTTATCAAAAGACGCAGGCGACGCGGAGAAAAAAGAGCGCGAAGCAAAAATAACATTAGTAACGTCGATCTACGCGGAATCCGCGAAGCTCGGCCCCGGCCAGGCGGAACCGCGGCAGCGTCTCGGCGCGTTTTTGTTACAAACAGGCGGAGATAAAGATAAAGCGATCGCCGAATACGTCGCTGCGATTAGTAAGAATCCCGCGTCGGCCGACGTCTCCGCCGTGCTGCCCGTGTTGTCTCCGAAGGAATTGTTAGATCTCTTTACAAAAGCGCAAAGTGAATTTAACAAAAATCATCCGAAGGTCGCCGACGCCGATCCGGCCGACGTGATGATTTGGTGGTATCTTGGCTATGCAAAATATTTATCCGACGATCGCAAGGGCGCCACGGAAGCGTTTCAGAGGGTTATAACAAAAACGCCGTCGGACATGACCGCTCGCTACTATTTGGGGCGCATCCTCGCGCTCGATCAAAAATGGAAAGACGCGGCGGCGCAGTTTGAAACCATTGCTAAGAAATCGCCGAAGGCGCTTGCCGACCTCGGCCGCAGCGACACGTTTTTTGTGCCGACCGTTCAATTGTTAGTTTCGAAATTATTAGTACCCGACGACGCGGCGGGGCCCGTAACCGGCCTCGCGGACGGGCCGGAGCTTCGAACGGCAATATTATTTACACGAGCGATTCTTGAACTTCAACCTAACAATATTGTCGAATGGAATAATATTGGATTGTTCTACCGCGACAGCGGAAACGGAAAAGAAGCGTTGTATGCTTACAAAAAAGCGCTCGAACTCAATCCTACAGATCCGCGATTATTAAATGATACGGCCGTTGTCTATCATTATTCTCTTCCGCAGAGCAAAGAAAACGACGAGGAGATTAAGAGGCTGTATGAACGCTCGATCGCGCGCGCGAAGGAAGTGATCGCCGACAAGCGGTCGGGCGCCATCGAAAAGGAGAACGCCCAGAGCGCGCTAAAAGATGCAACAGGAAATCTCGCGCGTTTTCTGCGAGGCGACCGGCGGAATAATTAGTTCGTGTTGCGCAGGTCTTTTCAACATTTGCCGGGAATCCGGCAAAGAGCCGAACGTAAGCTTTGGGATTCCGGAATACATAATTTACAACAACTCCGCGGCTACAAGCCAGCGCGCGCGAATAGTAGTGAATTTGAACGCGCGCTTTCCGAAAGCGAAGCAGCGCTCGAAGCAAACGACATTGCTTATTTTGGCCGCACGGTGCCGGCGCGCGAAAGCTGGCGCATCTTCCGCGAAGTTCATGAACATTGCGCGTTTATTGATATTGAAACGACGGGCGTCACGCGCACCGCGGATTCTGTTACATGCGTCGCGGTCGCGACTCGCCGTGGCGTGCGAACGTTTATAAAGGATCGGAATCTCGAAGAATTTCCGGAAGCCATCCGCGACGTGCCGATGATTGTAACATTTAACGGCAATGCGTTCGACCTGCCGTTTCTAAAACAAACATTCGGATCAGATATATTTAATCATCACGCGCACTACGACGTGTGCGTCGCGCTGCGCCGCATCGGCCTCGGGGGCGGCCTGAAGAAAATTGAAAAACAACTGGGAGTTCCGCGCGAGCCGGGCCTCGAAGGCGTCGACGGAATGTTTGCAGTATTGTTATGGAAACTTTACAAAAACGGCGACCCTCGAGCGCTCGCGACGCTCGAACGTTATTGTGCCGAAGACGTGCTGGGCCTCCCCGCGCTCGCCGCGCACGCCGCCAACGAATTGTTAAAAGAGACGCCGTTTGTTAACGAACTCGCGCCGCTGCCGGTTCCACGACGCGTCGAATGTTATCTTCCGTATTCGCGAATGCTCATCGAAGAATTGCAATTGTTAAAACAGCAAACCGAATGAACCCCGCGAATGCACAGTTAAGTTTTGCATATATTCCATTCGGCGCCAAACCGGATTACGATCCGAATCTTGCAGTTGGATGCGACGGATTGCCGCCCGCAAAATTGTGTCTTTCACACTGGCCGGGCAACACGACTCCCCCGGATTTAAACCATGATCTTTCGACCGGCAGCGCGCTTGCGTTCGCGCGAATGGGTAAAGAAAAGCGAATGCAACGATTCGGCCCGCTCGAAACGGTTGCTAACGATCATTTCGACACCGACGGCCTGCTCGCGATTTTTAGTTGTATCCATTCGGAAGCCGCGCTCGCGCGCGAGGAATTATTATTAGCGTCGGCGCGAGCAGGCGATTTTTGGTGTTTCCCGTCGCGGCGCGCAGCCGCGCTCGACATGGCCGTGTCGGCGATGAGCGACCCGGAGCGCTCCGCGATCGGCCGCGAATTACAAAAATTAGATGCTAACGAACGCACGGCGCGTTCGTTTCAATATTTGCTCGAACGCTTCCCGCGCGGAATCGACGACCCGTGGTCGCTACAAATCGAAATCGATGATGAGCTTTCAAAGTGCGAATCCGATTTGTATGAATTGCGCGCGGGCGGCGCGCACATCGAGCGATTTCCAGAATTAGATTTAACGATTGTGAATACTAAGAAACGATTCGATTCGCGGGCGGTGATTGAAATCGCCGCCTCGGATCGAATCCTCGAAATGGTTGATAACGGCGGCGGCGTTTTTGTTAATTTTCAATTAACGACGCGCTCGTGGTTCGACGCGCCTTCGAAACGTGCGCTGCCACGGCCGAATCTTGCAAAGCTCGCCGATCGTTTACAACAGATCGAAAAGTTCGAAGGAAAATGGGCGCCGACGCCGAACGACGTTCCGTTCGCATCATTAGCGATCGAACCGCCGGGCAACGCGGGCTTTCGCGAACAACGCACGATGAATCTGGCGACGTCTACAGATAGCAAAACCATCCAAAATACGATTATTACCTTTCTGCGCGAGGGCGGCCGATGAACCCATTTGTTAAATCGTTCGCGCTGATTTT
>JBJXHE010000117.1:0-14821 GCA_046160785.1 Planctomycetota bacterium | reverse complement strand
TCGATCCTTGATATTGTTAATGGAACCGAAACGCTGCTCGATACGAGAAGTCACGAAGGCGTCGCGCTGCGCGGCGACTCAGAATTAGTCATCATTCGAAAGAACAATTCCGTCGAACTAACAGATCTGGCGGGAAACACTATAAAAATTCTCTACAGGGGACAGGTATAAACCTGTCCCCTAACCTGTCCCCTATTTTTTCTCGTCGAGCTTCGCTTTTAACTCTTCGAGCGCTTTCGGGCCGTCTTTATTTTTAGCGATTTTTGATAACTCGATTCCTTGATCAATAACAATTCGCGCGCGGACACGGCGGTCGAGAGATACTAAGATTCGCGCCATCGTTACGGTGTCGCGATATTCATCGCGAACAAATCCAAGATCGTGATGAATCACGCGCGCCTGTTGAATTGTATCAAGTGCAACTTCAAGATTTCCTAACTGTTCCTCCGCGTTTGCTAACATCGACAATCCGCCGGAGTAACCCCACCAGTCGCCGAGCGGGCGCGCGAGATCAATACATTTCTGCGCTTCTTTTTTTGCAGTCTCATAATCTTTCTTTCGAAACGCCGCGCTCGCCGCGCCCGAAACTTTCTGCCCCTCTCTAAACTTTTTTTGTTGTTCACTATTCCAACCGACGAAGCTCGCCGCGTAATCGCTAAAGATCGGATGTCCGAACGCCTCGCTCGCCGCCTTCGCGCCGCGCAGAGCGCGCTCCTGATCCTTTTTGATATCATTAGCATCGCCGCCTTTCTCAATCTTAGCAAGCGCGCCTTCGAGATAACCGTCGATGACTCCGAGCGCGTCGGCTGGATGTTGTTTCCACAACGCTACAATTCCGGCGTGGTCGCCTTTGGTGTCGAGATCCTCGAACTGTTTTCCGAGGTCGTCTTTCTGTTGGAATGCCGCGGCGGCGACGGGCACGGCTGCGATGCAAAGAATACAAATGAGTGTGCGGGTGTGAATCATTGTTAGTCACGATCATACGTCGCCTCCGCCAAATTCGCTCCCCCGCACTTTCCCGCGGATTTGATCCAAACGAAACTGGAAGCTGGCAGTTCGAGAAACGAGAGTCATGATAGACGAACAACATTCTACAAATAAAAACGTGCTCTGGACTTCAACGATCAACACCCAACTTTCCGCCGCCGCCGCGCTGCGCGATGCCTGCGAGAAGGCTCTCTCGAATTGCGGAGGCATCAAACCTGATGCGGCATTTGTATTCTTGAGCGGCTATCCCGCGGCGGACCTCGAAAATATAGGTAGTGAAATCATGCGGCGCACGGGCGTGTCGCGCGTGCTCGGCTGCACGGCCGGCGGCGTCGTCGGAGGAGGCCGCGAAATTGAACATAAACCATCGCTAAGTTTAACTCTCGCGTCGCTTCCGAATGTTAATATTCAATCTTTTCATATTACTCCAGACGAATATCCCGACGGCGACGCGCCCCCCTCGGCCTGGCACGAAAAGTTAGGAATCCGCCCCGGCGGAAAAGTAACATTTATCATCCTGCCCGATCCGTTTAGTTCCGACCCGCAGCGTTTTATCGACGGCCTCGACTACGCTTTTTCGAATACTACAAAACTGGGCGGGCTCGCGAGCGGCGGACATTCCGAAGGAATGAATCGTTTATTTCTAAATGATAAAACCTACAGAACGGGAACCGTCGGATTTGTATTATCGGGCGCGATCGAGGTCGACACGGTCGTCGCGCAGGGATGCAAGCCGATCGGCGCGACCGGAACTGTTACAAAAGTGCGCGGGCCGTTTTTGATGGAAATCGACGCAAAGCCCGCGTTGCAATTTGTGCAGGAGCAAGTTGAGTTATTAACAAAAGACGAACGCGAACTTGCGCGAATTGCACTCTTCTTTGGAATCGCCATGGACCCGTTCAGCGACGCACCGCCTGCGCCCGGCGATTTTCTGATTCGTAATATTATCGATGTCGACGCGCAGCGCGGATATGTAGCCATCGGCGCGCAGCTCTCCGCGGGCCGAATCATACAATTGCACGTGCGAGATAAACAAACGAGCATCGATGATTTGTTAACCGTTCTGCGGCGATCCATGGGCTCGGGCACGTCGGAACCCGCGGCAACGCCGTCGGGCGCACTGCTGTTTTCATGCCTCGGCCGCGGCCGCCACCTCTACGGCGAGGCGGACAAAGACACGCAACTGTTTCATTCGGTCGTGGGCGAAGTTCCGCTCGGCGGGTTTTTCTGCAATGGAGAAATCGGCCCCGTCTCCGGCGGCACCTACCTGCATGGATTTACCTCGAGTTTCGGATTATTTCGACCGGGTGCCGTATCACAGTCATAAACAATCCAAGTGCAATGAAACTCACCTCCATCATTCTATTTGTACTACTCGTTTCTGTAGCATTGGGCGGTCTCGCGCTCGGGCGAATGTTATCATTCCTGCCGGGAACGCAGGACGACAAATTACATAATCCGAAGGCCGCGCCGCGCGCCGTGACGCCGCGCGGAGAGCTCGACGCCGAGGAAACCAGGACCATCGAACTGTTTCGAAAAGTCGCGCCGTCGGTTGTATTTATTAATAAATTCGGCGTTCGCTATAATATATTCAGCCGCGATCCGGTGCAGGTACGCGAGAGTGAAGGTTCCGGATTTGTATGGAGCGAAGACGGCTATATAGTTACAAATCGCCACGTGATCGGTGATATTACAAATGAAAGCGAGTGGCGCGTCACGTTCGCCGATAACCATACAACGCTGTCCGCGAAAATTGTAGGAATCGCGCCCGAGAAGGATCTCGCGGTTCTCAAAGTCGACACCGAAATGAAACTCACGCCGATCGAGATCGGAACGTCGGCCGATTTGTTAGTGGGCCAAAAAGTATTTGCAATCGGCAACCCGTTCGGACTCGACCAGACCTTAACAAAAGGAATTATCAGCGCGCTGCACCGTGAAATTAACTCTCAGGTTCGCGGACGGAATATTAGCGATGTCATTCAGACCGATGCCGCCATCAACCCCGGCAATTCGGGCGGGCCGCTAATTGATAGTTCGGGCCGGCTCATCGGCGTCACGACCGCAATACAAACATTATCGGGCGCGTCCAACGGAATCGCGTTCGCGGTGCCCGTTGATACAGTTAATTCGATCGTCCCTCAACTTATCAAATACGGATACGTCGTTCGGCCCGGACTCGGAGTGATTCCTGCCGACGACGACCGCTCGCGCTGGTTTGGCGTGAAGACAGGCGTGCTCGTGGCCGACGTCGCGCCCGGGAGCGGCGCCGACGACGTGGGGCTGCGACCGGCTCAAGTTGTAGAAACGCGCCAGGGATACCGGCTGCGGCGCGCCGACGTAATCTTAGCAATCGACGACCAGGCAATTACTAATAATAACGATTTGTATCGAGTGCTCGAACGCAAGAAGGCGGGCGACGTCGTGAAAGTAACCATTGAACGCGATGCTAAAGAAAAACTGGACGTTAAGATTAAACTCCAGGAATTGAAAGCGAAGTAGCGCGTCTGTCAGGACAGTCCCTATATTAAAATTTAATTTTCCGCGGTGCGTGCGGACAATTCCCGCGTGCGCCCGCGGAAAGCTCTTGCACAGGGCGGGAACGCCGGTTGCGATGGATGCGGACATGGCGACCGCGGCAAATCCGGCTACAAAACGACGCCTGATACGCTTACTACAAAAAGCGTATTCGAGCGAAATGGCCGCGGCGTTTGCGTATCAAGGCCATCGCGGGTCGGTGCGCCGCGAATATGAAAAAAACGCGATTGCAATAATCGAAATGGAAGAATGGGTACATCGCGTGCACGTGCGGGAAATATTAAAAGAGATCGGCGCGGCGCCGTCGCCCTCGTTGGAATTCTTGATGTATCAAATCGGCAAAACGCTTTCCGGACTTTGTTACATATCCGGATGGTTCCTGCCGATGTACGTCGCGTATCTGTTAGAAACGATGAATGTTAAAGAATACGAAACCGCCGCGCGCCTCGCCGCCGTACTTGGATACAAAACTGCCGAGCGCGATCTGCTGAAGATGGCGGCTGTTGAAGACCGCCACGCGGATACGTTTTATAAGTTACTCACTCCGGCAACCGCCGAGGCGGCGATCGCGGCCGCTGGATAGACTCGACACGGTGACTTTCGGGCGCGACGGTTAACAGCCCGTGGCAAAAGTCATCCTATTCAAAAATGTCCTTTTTTGTTAACTCCTCGTCAAGCCATTCTCGACGTAAGTTCCTAATACGACTCCAACGGCTTTCCTCGATTTAACAAAAAATTCCTATATTTGAATAGCGGAGCACTTTTGCCACGGACTGTTAAACTCAACAAATGAACGCGAACGCCCAGGAAATAACCGATCACGCACTCGCCGGGTTCGTGGAGTCGGCGAGAAACTGTTTTGGTGAGAATCTCGTGTCGATACTACTATTCGGAAGCGCGGCCGAAAATAAGCAACGCGCGACTTCGGATACGAATATATTCATTGTCCTTCGAGAGTTTCAATTTCAACAATCCGAAGCGTTTCGGGAAACATTACAAATTTCGGAAATTACGATTCGCGCGCGCGCGATGATTTTGCTGGAGCGTGAAGTAGCGCCCGCTTCTCTGGCGTTCGCGGACAAATTTAAGGATATATTGCGCCGGCGAAGGGTCATCTACGGAACCGACGCGCTCGCCAATATAACCATTCCGCGCGACGCGCTCGTTCACCGGCTGCGCCAATCATTGTTAAATTTAACAGTTCGGCTGCGCGAGCACGTCGCGAGCGAAGAACGCGAAGCAACCATTCGCGCCGTGATCGCGGACTGTTCGGGGCCGCTGCGCGCGCTCGCGGCGAATCTTTGCGATCTTGAATCATTGCAATATTCGTCGCCGAAGGACGCGCTCGAAATCGTCACGCGCGGTTCTTCGGTAAATATTACAAAAACACTCGAAACGATTTCAAAGATTCGAGAACAGTCTCCCGATGGCCCGCCCGCCGGCCGCGCGCTTCTGTGGGACGTCTATCAAATCGCCAGTTATCTTTATGACCGTTCTCTTAAGATTCCCGGTGGTTAAATGAATATATTTAATCTTCCGGGGCCGGAGTTTCTCGCGTTTTACACCGTTCTGCTGGCAGTGTCGGCCGCCGCGCTCTGGTTTTTCATTCGAAGCCGCGAGTCGGGTCCGGCCGTCAAGTTAAATAATATTTCAGACCCGTATAAAATCGCGTACTTGACGGGAGGCGCCGCGGCGGCGTGCCGGCTCGCGCTTGCCGTATTGTTACATCGCGAAAATATTAAAATTTCGGAGAAGTCGAAGTGCGTTGCGACCGACTGCGGCCGCCTCACGATCACCGATCCGCTCGAAAAAAAGATTTATGAATATTATTCAAACGAGCGCGACGCCTCGGCGGCGGTCTCGTCCGAGAATATCCGGGCGGCGGATCATTTATATGAATTGGATCTCACGCGCGCGGGCGCGCTGCCGGCGCCGGAGCAGCGGTCGTTTCGAAATACTGCATTTTTTGTTACAGCGATCGTGCTCGTCGGAATATTAGTGATTAAGGCTATCGTCGCGCTCTCGCGCGGACGCACGAACGTCGGCGGATTATTTATGTTCACGATTGCAACGCCGTTTTTATTATGGTTTGTCACGCACCCGCGGCTCACGTCGCGCGGAACGCAACTGCGAAAACATTTACAACAATTATTTTCCGATCTGCGGACTCGCGCGAAGACGAACCGCAGCGTATTTGAGGGGCGCGAATCCGCTATGCTCGGAGCCGTCTTCGGAGCCCAATTGTTATCATCGTTGCAGCCGAAGTTCGCGAGGATATTTGATAGAATTAACAAAACGCCTGCGGCCACTTCTTCGAATTCCTCGTCGTCGTACTGCTCAACGCCGGGTTGCGGCTCGTCGTCGAGCAGTTGCGGAAGCAGCGGGTGCGGTGGCGGAGGCGGAGGCTGCGGAGGATGCGGCTCGTGATGCAACAATTCTCGAAAGATAATTTTGGCATCGGGTGGCGGCCCGAGATCGCGCCGGGAATATTTATATATCGAGAGCACATCGATTTCGTCGAAGTGATCGCCGAAGATTGGTATCATTACAAAACCGCGTCGAAGTCCGCGCTCGCGACGCTTGCCGCGAACATCCCCGTCACGCTGCACGGCGTGTCGATGGGTCTCGCGTCGGGGGAGCGCATACAACAAAAACGAATTGATAATATTGCGCGATTGTATGATTCGATCCGCCCGTTGTTTTGGTCGGAACATTTATGTTTTACGCGCGCCGGAGAATTTGAAATCGGCCACCTCGCCGCGCCGCCGCGAACGCAACAAAACATCGGCGGATTTATTGATAATATAGAAGCGGTGCGGCGCACGCTCGGCGCGGATCCCCTTCTCGAAAATATCGCAACATTAATCGAACCGCCGGGTTCGGAAATGACCGAAGGTGACTGGACGGCGCGGTCGCTCGACGCGGCGAATTGTAATTTACTTTTGGACCTTCACAATCTTTACGCGAACGCTCTCAATCGAGGCGCCGATCCGTTCTGCAGCCTTCGTGAAATGCCGGTCGAACGCGTGCGCGCCGTGCATCTCGCGGGCGGGCGCTGGATCGGCGCTGGCGGAAACCAACAAAAACTTCTCGACGATCATTTACATAGCGTTCCCGATATTTGTTATGAACTTCTGGAGGAACTCGGGGCGCTCGCCCCGCAGCCGTTATTTGTATCGATTGAGCGAGACGGCCGCTTCCCGCCATTCTTACAATTACTCGGCGAAATCGACCGAGCGCGGCAATCTCTCGCGCACGGGCGCGATCGAGCCGGAGCGGCGTGCACACCCTCATCGCTTAAGATATAACTGAATTATAACGGCATGAAATCTAACAATACGACGGCGCCTTCGCTCGAACGGTTTCTCGCGCGTTTATATTCCGATCCGGAATTTCTGCGGTCGTTTTGTATTCATTCCGAAACTGTAGCAACCGAATTCGGACTTTCTCCAGCGGACGTCGCATCCGTCATGAATATGAATATTGATGATCTGAAGATTGCGGCGGAAAGTTTTGCGTCGAAACGCAACGCAAAGTCCGCGGGTGCTCCATGACGGCTCCACGTACGCGAATCACTATTTTTTATGCGTTGACTCTGATCGCAACGTACGCGGCGTTTCGTGGAATTGAATATTTAGGATCGAATCAAGTCGATCTATCAATTCCCGCCGATTCGAATAGCTCAAGCCGGCCTGCGGACGCGCGCGGAACCGAGATCCTCCCGCGCCTCATCGCGGTCCTCACGGCGATTATTATATTATCACGTGCGATCGGCCGAGTGTTTCGTTACGTTCGGCAGCCGCGCGTGATCGGCGAAATTGTAGCAGGGCTCGTGCTCGGCCCGTCGCTGTTCGGCGCGCTCGCGCCCGAGTTATATCAATTGGCGCTTCCTCCCGCCGTACTGCCGTCGCTCAACGCGCTCGCACAGATCGGAATTGTATTATTCATGTTTTTGGTCGGCCTTGAACTCGACCCGCGATTGTTACGTTCCCAAACTCACGTTGCCGTATCGGTTTCGCATGCAAGCATCATCGCGCCGTTTTTGTTAGGTTCAGCGTCGGCGTTATATTTATATTCAACGTACGCGCCCCCTGGAGTTTCTTTTAGTCATTTCGCGCTCTTCTTCGGCGTTTCGATGTCGGTAACCGCGTTTCCGGTGCTCGCGCGAATATTAATAGAAAAAGGAATACAAAAAACTCCGCTCGGAAGTATAGCGCTCACGTGTGCAGCGTTGAACGACGTGACCGCGTGGTGCCTTCTCGCTTATCTTGTGGGAGTTGTAAACTCGACCGCCGGTTCGTATCTAACCATTGTGTACGCGATCGCGTACGCATTATTTATGATATTTGTTGTGCGCGCGCCGCTGCAACGATTCCTGCGCCGGTTCACGTCGGGCGATTTGCAGCAAGGCTATTTCGCACTCATCATCGTCGGAATATTAACGTCTGCGTGCATTACCGAATTGATAGGAATTCACGCGCTCTTCGGCGCGTTTCTATTTGGAGCTTTGATTCCGTCCGACGTTCCGCTCGCGCACGAACTGCGCGCGCGAATTGAAGACTTAGTATTAGTTTTATTCCTGCCAATTTTCTTCGCGTACACGGGCCTGCGAACAGATATTTTCTTAATATCCGACTGGGAATCGATCCTCATTTGCGCCGGGATTATAGCTATCGCGACGATCGGTAAATTCGGCGGCAGCTTCATCGCAGCACGCATCGCCGGTCTCGGCTCCCGCGACTCCGCCGTCATCGGTATATTAATGAACACGCGCGGCCTCATGGAACTAATTGTATTAAATGTCGGCCTCGACCTGGGGCTGATCACGCCAAAACTCTTCGCCATGATGGTGATCATGGCGCTCGTCACAACGTTTATGACGTCGCCCCTCGTCGATTTATTTTATAAACCGGAAGCGAAGAAAGAAAATTAGCTCTGGGCGATTTGATACGTTGCGTTAAACGGCGTCGTTCCGGCAATCTTAACAATACGGTTCGCGCGATTCGCGGCGGCGTGGTCGAGGATTTTAAATATGGTTTCCTGCTCGCCGTCGAGGCCCGCTGCCTTCGCGATCTGATCGACCGTTGCCGCTTCTGTAATTTTTAATTTTAGAACGCTTACTACTTTTTCTTGAATTTGTAACACCGCAGCGGCGGCCTTCTTGCCGGCTTCAACGCCGGGCTGATGATAGGCATTAATTCCAACGAGCGACGCGTAGAAACCCACCGCCCGTTCGTAGAGCGCGATGAGCGCACCGAGCGAACGCGGCGAAACGGTATCAATAGTTATTGTTATGGTCTCGCGATTCTTGTCGCGCAGCGCTTTTCGTGTGCCCTGCAAAAAAGCGGATAAATAGTCTCCCGACGTCACGCCCGGTTCCACTTCGAATTTTGCGCCGGCACGATCGTATAATACTTCAATAAATGTAACAAAAAAATTGTGCACGCCCTCGCGAAGCTGCTGCACGTACGCGTGCTGGTCCGTCGCACCTTTATTACCATAAACAGCGATTCCCTGTTCGACGACGCGCCCGGCAGTGTCTTTTTCCTTGCCGAGCGACTCCATCACTAATTGTTGCAAATATTTCGAAAATAACTCAAGCCGATCCTTGTACGGCAATATAACCATATCTTTTTTCCCGGCTCCGCCCGTCGCGTGATACCACGCTAATGCTAACATTGCGGCCGGATTGCGGCGCGTCTCGCGCGTGCGCGTGGCGGCGTCCATCGCGCCAGCGCCTGAAAGAAATTCAAATATATTTAATCCTTGGAGCGCCATCGGAACGAGCCCGACCGCCGACATCACCGACGTGCGCCCGCCGACCCAATCCCACAGCGGAAATCTCGCGAGCCATTTTTGTTGTATCGCCGTTTTATCAAGATCGCTTTCAGGACACGTGATCGCTACAAAATGCTTTGCAAAATTAAGATCGAGTTTTTGATACGCATTCGCGATCTCTAACATTCCGTTGCGCGTCTCTTTTGTTCCGCCCGACTTCGACGTGACCACCGCGAGCGCCGCCGCGATTCCCCCCTTCGCCGCCGCGACTTTTTGTAATACAAGGTCGATGCCGTCGGGATCCGTATTATCAATATAAAATATCTTCATCGGATCCTTCGCCGAACCGAGTGCCTCCGCGGCAAGCTGCGGACCGAGCGCCGAACCGCCGATGCCAATTAATATAACAGTTTCAAATTTAGGCGCGCTCTGCGGGCGGATTTCGCCGGAGTGAATTTGTTTAGCAAACGCTCCAATTTTATCAATCGTATCCGTGATCGCCGCGCGGGTAGCGGGATCGGGGGCGAGCGCCGCGTTTCGAAGCCAATAATGCCCCACCATCCGGTTCTCGTCGGGATTCGCGATCGCGCCCGATTCCAATTGTTGCATCGCATCGTAACTCTTCGCGATGCGCGGTTCCATGTCTACAAAAAAGCCTGGCGCTAATTGTAATCCCGAGAGGTCGAGCGCAAAGCCGAGTTCGGAAAGATCAAGATAATTTTGTTGAAATGCGTTCCAGCGTGGATTCATAGGATACTACGATTCGATTTGGATATACCAACTTCGTGTTTCGGGGTGGTTTGGTAATAATTGTATAAGGCCTTCGCCGGTCGCAAGCGCGCCGGCTGGCGCCGTCCACGGTTCTAAACAAATAAAGTCTTTACCGGGGAGCGTCCAAAGAACGGCGCACGGAAACCCGCCGTAATCGAGGCGGTAACTGTAATGTTTACCTTTCGGCGCGCGCAAACGCACCGCGCCGCCCGCGGGATCAAGAATATGATAATCCACTTCCTCGGCGCCGAACCGCGGCGGTTCGTAGGAACCGTGCTCGCCCGTCCTATTATTAAAAGCGCGTGATGCCGCGGCTTCGACGCGGAATTCGCTTTTGATATCTTCGGGAATATAAAAATACGGATGAAAGCCGAGATGAACCGGGAGCGTCTCGCTCCCAGTATTTATAATTGTTGTTTCGCAGCCGAGCGAATCGTTATGAATCGAATACGTCACACGAATATCAAATTCAAACGGAAAAACGGCGCGCGTTTCCGGATTGGATACAAGCTGGATCGTTAGCGTTTCGCCCGCATCCACGACGTTCCATTTCGAGCGGCGCGCGAAACCGTGTTGCGAAAGCACAATTTCCTTGCCGCCGAAGGACGCGCGATCGTCGCTGAGTTTCCCCGCGATCGGAAAACAGATCGGAATTCCGCCGCGAACGTTTTTTGATACATCTAAAAGAGTCGCTTCATCGAGGTACAAAATCTCGCGGCCGCGGATCCGCGCTCGAACTACAATTCCGCCGCGCGACGGTGCGACTTCGAGCATCGAATCTTCAGTCTTATCAAATAAAATGACGGTATCAAATGGCCCGCGTTTTGAACTTTTAGTTTGCAGATTTGTCACAAGAAGACCTTGGCACGAAAAGAATATTGCCGGCCTTCACACCGGGCGTTTAATCACAAAATCGATTTCTAACATTTCGTATGGGCCTGCCTTCATCCCGAGTCTTTCATAAACGGCGCGGGCTCCTTTATTGTTATGTTCCACGTAGAGCCGCACGCCGCACGCGCCCGCGCGCTTCGCCTCGGAAATCACATTTTCGTGGAGCGTTCTGTAAACTCCGCGGCCGCGCGCGGCCGGAATGGTATAAACGCTTTGAATCCACCAAAAGTTAGCATTGCGCCAATCGCTCCATTCGTACGTAATCATTAATTGGCCGACAATGATTTCGCCCGCAATCTTATCATTCTGCAAACATATCCAATATTGGCCTTTTCCGGGATCGTCGAACAGGGCCGTGACGCCGCTTGTGATCCGGGCGATCGGCAGTTCCACCGATTCCGTCTCGCGCGCCATTTCACAATTAAATTGCGCGAGTGTCGCAATGTCGCCGCGGACCGCCTTTCGAACCGTGAGCATCTTAGTGTTTTGTTATTTTGCCTGCGGCGACTTGACTTCCTGCTTATTCAGCGTCCAGTCGAAGTTATTGTTTATATCAGTTCCGTTCAGCGGAATTCGCGCCTCTTTCGCGCGCCAGAGATTCACCGCGTCGCGAAGGGTGGCCCCCGCCACGCCGCGCCCGCGAGCATATTCAATAAAATCGGAACTATGCCAATGGAGGATCGCCGAGAATGTCACCGATCCGTCGGGATTGTCGTCGGTTTTCTTATTAATAGATATTTGCAAATCGCTATTACAAAATTCGATTCCGGCCTCCTCCATCACTTTGTCAAGCGACTCGCCGTTATACGATTCCTGACGCAGGCGCGGCGCGCCGTTCGCTCCGCAATTCATAATAAAATGAACGCGCGCGTCGCCGAGTGCGCGCGCCCTGTCTTGAATATTATATAAATTCATCGACGTTTCGCCGATTAGGAAACTCGTCGTTTTAAAGAATGCTACTTCTCGAAACTTTGTGTCGCCGACGCTTTCTGTTATATTCTCGTCGATCACTTGCTTGAGCACGCACGCATTATAAGCATTCACCCAGTACGCCATTTGATGCCATCTATTTGGAAACAGCGATTTATCATTATCGGGTGACGTCTGCCGCAGCTGTCCTAAATATTTATCGAGCTGCGTGTGATCGAGACGCAGCCCGCCGTAGTCCACGCGGCCAACTTTATTAACAAACTTCTTGAGTACGCCGTCGAACTCCGCGTGCGAAAAAGTATTCTTAGCATCGCGCGGCGGCGCGCCCGTTGCGCGCGGAACTTCAATTGTAGAACACGCGATCGCGGCGAGCGCCGCGATGGGCAGGCAAATGGCGGCAAGCACCGCGATTCGTAGGGTCGGAGATTTCATTGCAGGTTTGAATGGTTACAACAAATTAGAAAACTTCAAGAAATGGTTTTTTTAATGTTTCGTGCGTCGCGCACGTCCGCGTCAATTATTCTTTTGATCCTTCGGGCGCGACTCCGTTTTTTCATTCTTATCTGTTATTTTCGCGGGCGGCGGAGCTTCTTCGCCCGTTGTAAATGTTATCGAGGAGAAAAAACTCTCCCACTCGGCTTCGGCGTGCCGCGGGTCGACGCCCGCCGCAGCGCGAATCATATGAACGCCCGATATTAAGTATTCTCCGGCCTGGTCGATTGTAAACGTTGCGGAACCTTCCGCCGTCGTGCGCGATTCTTTAGCTTTTGCATTTGGCACCGACGCGTCCGTCGACCGGTGAAATAATCTTAATAAAATATTTCCGGCGGGCTCGCCGCGAAACAGAACGAGAACACTAAGATTTTGCCCGGTTTTCGCCTGCGTCGGATCCGTGGCCGGAATGATTTCAAACGGCAGCCCGACGGGCGCTCTCGCGACGGAACTCTGATTTTTTTTCTTAGTATCCGTTTCGCTTTCCTGCGCTCGATCGGAAACTTGAACGAACATCTTCGTGCATCGTTGATACAATTCGCGGCCTGGCTCATTGTCTTTTCCGTCTTTTATTCGGAGTTCCCTTATTGTATTTAATCCCTCTTCCTTTAAGTATTCATTAAATTTTGCGGGTTCAAGCTCCAAATAGGAATGCTTAGAATGCAATGCAACAATCGCCGTTCCCGCGACGCGCGTCTTTACAGTTCGAACGTCAACATCCTGCGCGAGCGCTGATAACAAATCCTGCGGGCCGAGCGAATCTACGAATCGGAGTCCGCGTAATTTTTCTGGAGTTAACAATTTCCTTTCGCCGTTAACAAATCGCTCGCCGGAATACGCAGCGAGCTCGAAGGATTTTCCGCGCTCGACGGTTTTTCGCGGTTCAATCCAATACTCGTGCGCGGCCGCGCCAGCCGCGAGAGCGGCAACCGCCGTAATCAACAATAAAAAACTCCGCGGCGCGAGGTTCGCGCGGTAATTGTGAACGCTGATTCGTCGAGAGATTTTCGCCATAGCACTGTTATTATTGATCAATCCCCCGCCCCGTCGGAATCCATTTTTTTATCTTTAGTATTGCCATGTCCTCAAATACGAAGCCCGTCCGCGTTGCGCTCATCGGCACTCAGTTCATGGGCCGCGTTCATAGCCACGCGTACAAGACTGTCGCGGGATTCTTACCATTAAAAAACGCGCCCGTGATGGCGGTTATTTGTGGTCGCGACGCCGCGCGAACGCAAAGTGTAGCCGCGCGTTTTGGATGGCAAGAATCTTCGGCGAATTGGAAACACGTGGTCGAACGCGATGACATCGACCTCGTCGACATCTCAACGCCGGGCGACACACACTGCGAAATCGCGCTGGCCGCGCTCAAAAACGGCAAGCACGTTATTTGTGAAAAGCCGCTCGCGAACACGGTCGCGGAAGCTACAAAAATGGCCGGCGCGGCGGCGAAAGCTAAAGTTAATAATATGTGCGCGTTTAATTATCGGTGCGTTCCCGCGGTCGCGCACGCAAAGCAAATGATCGAGCGTGGCGATTTAGGTAAGATATATCATTTCCGCGCGCGCTATTTGCAAGATTGGATTCTCGATCCGAAGTTTCCGTTAGTTTGGCGGCTTCGTAAAGAAATGGCCGCATCGGGCCCGCACGGCGACCTGAATGCGCATTTGATAGATCTCGCGCGCTACCTCGCCGGAGAGATAACAGAAGTTTGCGGCATGATGGAAACATTTATAAAGAACCGGCCGCTTCCGGCGGGCGAAGGAGAGCTTGGCGGTGCCGCAAAAAAAACTACAACAAAATTCGGCGAGGTGACAGTTGACGACGCGGCGTTATTCTTAGCAAGATTCGAAAGCGGCGCGCTCGGCAGTTTTGAAGCGACGCGTTTCGCGGCCGGACGCAAAAATCACAATACTTTTGAAATCAACGGCGAGAAAGGATCGTTAGTATTTGATTTGGAACGCCTCAACGAACTCGAATATTACAATTGCGGAGACGCGGCGACCGAGCGCGGATTCCGTACAATTCTTTGTACCGAAGGCGGGCATCCTTACGCGGGTTACTGGTGGCCCGCTGGGCACATGATAGGTTATGAACACACGTTCACTCATGAGATCTGGGAAATGTTAAAAGCGATTGAGAGCGGGAAGGTCTCGGCGACTCCTAATTTTAGTGATGGACTCGCGTGTCAGCGGGTTTTGGAGGCGGTGCAGCAGTCGGTGGATACTAAGAAATGGCGGGACGTAAAGAGGTAGTTGATTAATTGATATAATTTGAGAGGGCTGCAAACAGATGTAATGACGCGCCGAGGGTCACCCGAGCTCGCGCGCATAACCGTGGCGCCAGAATATTAGTTAAACGAAACGCGCCTGGGCCACTGCCGCGATAATAGTTACTAACCCGCACGGCCGCGCACCGATGCGCGCTGCGCGCGCGA
>JBJXHE010000116.1:0-4096 GCA_046160785.1 Planctomycetota bacterium | reverse complement strand
AATACATCTAATCCTTCGACGAGCGCGCAAAGCCGCGCCGACGACGGTGCTACAAATAACTTTTTTATTTGTAATTTTCGCGCGATCTGCGCGACCGAAAGCGCGCCGCGCACGGGGCGCAGCGTTCCGTCGAGCGCGAGCTCTCCTACAAATAAACTTCCCGCGAAATCTACATTTGGAAGCGCGCCCGCCGCGCCGAGAATCGCGAGCGCGATCGGCAGATCAAACCACGGCCCCTCCTTGCGAGTGTGCGCGGGCGCGAGATTTACTAATACTTTTCCGTTCGGAAAATCGAAGCCGCTCGAATGAATTGCAGCTTTCACGCGGTCGCGGCTCTCGCGAACAGCAGAGTCAGGCAGCCCCAGTATGGCAGTACCGGGCAGCCCGGTGTCGAGTTGAACTTCAACAATAACGGGTTCGCCTTCGACGCCGCGAACGGCGGCCGACAGCACGCGTGATCTTCGTGACATTCTAAGTATAACGCGGCGCCCGTTATATTTTGGGCGGTGCGCACTGCTAGCGCGCGAATCGAATGTCACAATTAACCGCGACGCGCATTTCACTTTGAACAATATCACAATAAACGAGAACCCGTCCCGCACTGCGGGCAAGGTATTGTTTATTATTATTCTCCAGGGAATCGCGATCCACGCGGCCGCGTTTTTTACATTTTGGGCCGACGCCGAATATTTAGAACGCAATCTCGGAAACGCGAGGTACGCGCTTGCGTCGGTGCTTATTGTAACATTCATGATCAACGCGGGCGCGGGCCTGCATCTCTGGCGGCGGCGTTTTGATAGAGCCGGCGCGGCGTTCGGCCACTTTCGATTTTTCATTTATTGTTTATTTGCGGCGATGGCGGCGGGCGTTATTTATGATTTTCACCCGCGCGTCGCGCGCGCGTTCATAGAATTAGCATTGTGCCAGGGAGCCTTTCTCGTCGCAGTGTTCGCCGGAAAGAAAATATTAGTATATATTCCTCGCAAACTCATTCGCGCGTGCGATTTCGCGGCGTTCAATATTTGTATGATTTTACTGATAGGGGAATTGGGCCTGCGCGTTGCGGGCCAGTTCAGCGATTCGCCCATCTTTGACCGCGCGGATCTGGCAACGGCGCGCCGCGTTTCGATCTATGGCATGCCGCCTGGATTTGATAATTTAGGTTTCGCGGCGAACTCGATGGGATTTTACGACACGGAATTTATAGCAAAGAAGCCCGGCGACGATCATTATCTGGCAATCATGATTGGTGATTCGTTCAGCCAGAGCATCGTGCCGCATCCGTATCATTACACAACCGTCATCGAACAGATCTTGCCGAATTGTAAAGTGTATAATGTCGGCGTCGCGTCGGCGGGTCCTTGGGATTATTTATATTGGGCGGAGTCGGTGGCGCTTCCGCTCAATCCCGATCTCGTGATTGTGAGTCTGTTCGTCGGAAATGATATATTTGATTCCGAGCGGCGCACCGATCCGTCGTTCGCCGATTACTGGCCGAGCCGCGGAAATCTGTATCTTTGGCAAGTTACTGACAAATTAATAAAACTAAAAAAGGAGGACGGAAAAATGCCGCGCGCCGGGCTCCCGGAGGGCGTCGCCGAGGATAAAATAACAAAAGCGCGCGGCGAGCTCGTGCGCCCGGCGTTTGAACTTGAACGCATGTATCCGTGGCTTCGCGATCCGCTGAAGGAGAAGGCATCTTTTTCAGAAGCTACATTTCTGGAAATTGAATCCACGAGAATCAGGGGCGTTTGTTATTATAACGAAGGATTTGAATTAATGTTCAAAGCGCTTTCGCGAATTCAACAAAAACTCGGCAAGACGCGATTTGCAGTCATGATCATCCCCGACGAATTTCAAGTCGAAGACGAACTCTGGGAGAAGTGCGTCGCGCAGTTACAACAAAAAGAACTGCAACAACAAAAACTACAACAAGACAAGCAACCCGAGCGCCACCTCGCGCAAAAACTGCTGGGCGATTGGTTAACAAAACAGAATATTCCATATCTCGATCTGTTGCCCGCACTGCGCGCGGCGCCTCCGCTCGAAGACGGAAAACGTCATTTATATCATTTGCGCGATTCGCATTTTAACGCGCGCGGCAATCGCTTTGCCGGCAACGCGCTCGCGGAATTTATTAAAAAGATTCGCGGCGGGTGAGAGGGGTGAAAACACTGCGGTTTGCTAACCGCACAAATCCCTCGCTCGACCATCCCGCGCGCTCGCCAATTTTGTTTTTGAGTAATTGATATAATTCGCGTGCCTGAGAGCCGTCGCGCCAGTCATAACCCTTCGTTCGCATCAATTCCGGAAAAGTAGTAAGCGCGGTTCGTTTGCCGTCGCCGGTGCCATCGCCATCAACGGCCGTGTCGACGGTCACGGCGTCGGCGTTCTCGGCGAGCCAATCCGCGAAAGTTGATATATTACGAATCGGGAGCGCGGGGGAAACGGCGACGTGGATCGGCACATTCCAATCTTGCATTTGTGAAATCGCTCGCATGCGCGCGGTCGGAAGCGGAGAACCCGCCGCGCCGATTTGATATAATGCGTCGTCGTCGGTTTCGATTGTCATGCTCACGACCGCGCACGTTTTGATACGTTCGAGTTCGGCGCGTAGATTTGTAATAAGCGGCGAACGCGTTTGAACGACCCACGCGGCGGGCGTGAATTCCGCGAGCACGTCGAGGCATTGTTTATATATATTAAACACCGGGCCCGCGAGCGGCTCCGTGCTGCTCGCCGAAAAAACGCGAATGTTCGAAAGATGATATTTATGATCCGGCGGCCGCCGCGCGGCGCGTTCGAGTTCTGCGCGAAGAACTGCCGGCGCGTTTGTTTTTAGTAATATCGATTCGCCCCACTCGCCCGATCCGTAAATTTTGTGAGCTTGCAGGAATTGTGCATAACAATAAACGCCGCACGTCGTCTTGCCGAGCATGCAGCCGATCGCGGGCGAAAAGGAATGTGTATATCCGCGCAGGAATCCGCCCGTCGGCGTGAGCGCCGTTTTTGTTTCAATTTCGCGGATCGACGGCATTTGTTATTTTGCGCTCATGATCTGTAGCTTTCCGGGTTTTCCATTTTTAGGCTTCAAATCAAATTCGGGCGGATTCTCGCCGCGCCATGTCACGAGGACATGATAGGAATCCGCGTCGCGGTCGATTTTTGAATCAAATGTTGTTTTGCCGAAGAGTAACTTTTCCGCCTTCGCCGTTTTCCAGCCGGTCGGAAAACACGGTTGTAACAATATTTTGTTTGCGCCCGCGTTGGGTTTATATCCAAAAATTCCGTCCATGACGGGAGCCACGACCGCCATCGACGAAAATAACTGATGCGGAACCGATGTATCAAGACTCCGCGGCCGCGATCCGGATAACACTTCCGGCGTGCGTCCGAGCGCTTCCGAAAATGTTAACGATGCGACAGCCTTTACTTTTTTGTAACCTTCATCCGCGCGGCCGATTTGAAAATCCGCGAGCGCCGCGAGGCCGGTGACAAAAGGCCAAACCGCACCCGAGTTATAACCTTTCGGATCATAATATTTAGAATCCTTCGATAGAATTCGCGTGCCCCACGGCGTTGTTAACAGATCCGAATCGATCCATTCCATCGTTTTTGTAGCACGCTCGCCGTCGACGAGACCGTACATCACGGCGACCGCGGGCCAGACGGTGCGTTCGTCGGAAAGTTGATTATCAATTAATAACGCGTGTGCGTAGCTCTGCAGTTTCTCGCTCCAGAAATCGTTAGCAATTCGATCTTTAGCTTTTCGCGCAAGTTCCTCCGACGATTTTTGTAATAACCCATTTCTGTGGACCTCGGCGAGCACGGCGTAGTCTTGCATCGCAATCGCGGCCGTCGCGGCAAGATACATATCCGAATATAAATTTTGGCGAAGCGGCCCGATTTCGGAGGCTCCCATTCCGGCCGATGCATTTGTAGGAACGCCCTTTCCGATCTCCATTTCGCGCGCGAGCCAGTCGTGCGCTTTGTATAGATTCTGCCGAAGATCTGTAAGAAGCTTTTCGTCGCCCGTGAAATCGTAATATTGACGAACCGCGTGAAGCCACAGCGCGGTCGTCTCGCCGTGAATATA
>JBJXHE010000115.1:0-50079 GCA_046160785.1 Planctomycetota bacterium | reverse complement strand
CGGGGTGCCGGAATATTAGTTAAACGAAACGCACCTGGACCACTGCCGGGCTCGGCGTTACACAACGCCTTCTTCCGCGCACTGATGCGCGCTGCGCGCGAGCAGCCCCGCCGCGATTTGTGTACTTGCAACCTGGGTTTGTTTCCAAAAAATGGCGGTAAATCCGCCGTCTTGGGATGCGACCCCCAAAGAGCGCGGGGAGTGTTAATATTACAATACTATCGAAGGCAATACTTGGAATCCTTTTTAGGCGAGATCGCCAAGCAGATTCAAGTCCGGTATTTGTGGTCGCAAAGATATTGACTTCTTATTGCATGCCTCCGAAAATTTCGCTGTTGACGATTCTCTAAGTTCAAAGTTGGAGTGGCGATTAGTCAGCTCTCAGCGGCGCACTTGAACGAATCGAGGAAACTTCAATTCCGCTTCTATCTAATACATGAGGAAACGCAATGGGAATACGAGCCAACGTTCTTGCATTTATTATTGGATTATTAATGACGGCGAACTTCTCTGGCTGTAGAGCGATCTTTTTGTCACGTAATCAAGACGTGACAATTAATGCCGACGCTAAGACAAAAATTACTATAAACGGTCTACCGGTAAACCCAGGAATAGTTCGTTTGGATCGCGGCAAAGATCACATTCTTGAGACTGAATTTGGATGGAAAAAGGAGATTAGGAGCAAATTCGCGTGGGAGTTCGTGCTGTGGGCCGTGATTGCTAGCGGAATTTTTGAATTCTTGGACTTTACAAATGAAACCCAGAACTTCTTGGATCCTGACATAATTGATGTTCCGCCATCACCTGTCATTCAAATAAAGCAGTAGCAACTTATATCAAAAAGAAAGAGGCCGCTAGTGCGGCCTCTTTCTTTTTGATTGAACTGATATTACTTTTCGACTGTGACCGTTTGCTTATTGATAGTAACCACTAAAGTAAAGAACGAAATGATTACGTCAACAATCGTATATTGCGTCTGAACTGTATAGTCTGACAGACCCAAGTCTTTTGCCATTTTTCCACCATCAGCAGAAGGCGACGGTGTCAGTGGAACAAGGCCCCAGAGAATAAACCACTGCCCCTTCTCGGCGACAACAGTGTGGCCCTGCGCGCCCTTACCGACGTTGTGGCGGAATGTTTGGCACGCGATCATCGGCATTACTAAGAGTAAAACAAGGGTAGCTGCTAGGAGCTTTTTCATGTTCGGAAGGATCCCTATCGTTAGAACGTTTTGGGGTGGGAGAAGTGTGTGATGGTTATAGAACCGTCTCACGCGCCGAAGTAGAGCAATTCTAAATTCCGTTTTCAACACTTCTTTTTCACGTTTGATTCATTTTGATGAAGTACAAACGGCGCGCAAAACTGTAAATTCTATCCATGCCCGACGCGCCCCCGGCATCTGAACTAAAAATCTCATATGAAAAATGCGAGTTGCTCGCGCAATCGCGGCTTGAGAATTTTCCGGTATTGTCAAATTACATTTCGCCGGAACACTCGCATCATTTAGCGGCGGTCTATGCGTTTTGCAGGATTGCCGACGACGCGGCGGATGAATGCGAAACGGCATTGCAAGCACTACAAAAACTCGACGCGATCCATAACGATCTTGATTGTGTATTTGGAGTGAAGCGTCCGGCAATGTTTGAGTTTTTAGCATTACAAGCAACGGTTCGCGAACGCAGACTTTCGCGCCGGCCGTTTGAACAGTTGCTCGACGCGTTTCGCCAAGACCAACGAAAAACCCGCTATGAAACGTGGGACGAATTGATCGATTACTCAAAACGCAGCGCGAATCCCGTGGGAGAATTAGTATTATCAACTGCGGGCGAATTCGAAAACGCGGATATCGTTAACCATCAAAAAAAAATAGAATTATCCAATCAGATTTGCACGGGATTGCAGCTCGCTAATTTTTGGCAAGACATCTCCAAAGACTATAAAATCGGCAGAATTTATATTCCAGCGGACGCGATGGCGCGGCACGGCGTTTCGGAAAGTGATATCGCCGGGGAACGTTGCACGCCGGCGTTTTGTAGCCTTCTTGCGGAATTGTGTAATCTCACAGAGCCGCTATTTGTCGAGGGTTCTTCGCTGGCGGATATCGTGGGTTCGCGGCTCAAGATTCCAATATTAGCATTTGCGATCGCGGGCCACGAATTGATACAACGCATTCGCGCAGCGAAATTTGATGTCTTCACGCGCAGGCCCGAGATCGGCGAACTTCCGCTCAAGAAAATTCTCGCGCGCGCGGCGGCGGCGAGGTTTATCCGTTCATTCCGGCCAAAAATTGCCGTCCAAAAATAGTTAACTCACAATACTCTATTATTATAAACATGCCCGCGCCGCCGCTGGATTTACAAAGCTCGTACGCCGCGGCGCGTTCGCTCGCGCGCCGCGAAGCGCGCCACTTTTATTTTGCATTTTGCTGGCTCACGCCGCAGCGCCGCGACGCGATGTGTGTGATTTATTGTTTCCTGCGAAAACTCGATGATCTCGCCGACACGCCCAATGCTAACGATCTTGCGCGCGCCGACCGATTCGCCCCGTGCCGTGAATTATTAGATTACGCATACGGCGCCGGCGGGAATGTTAATAACATAAATAATTCTAATTTAAATAAAAACTGCGATCCGATTGCGCCTGCGTTTCGCGACGCCGTGCAGCAATTTACAATTCCACGAGAGAATTTTGCAGAAGCGATCGCCGGCGCCGAAATGGATTTGGAACAGTTAACTTATAAAACGTATCCCGAACTTCGCGTTTATTGCCATCGCGCGGCGTCGGTCGTCGGCCGCATGTGCGTGCAGGTTTTTGGATTCGGCGATTCGTTAAAACAGACAAAAGAAAAGGCTCTCGTGCTCGCCGACGAACTCGGCGTCGCGTTTCAATTAACAAATATTCTGCGTGACCTGCGCGAAGACGCCGAGCGCGGAAGAGTGTATTTGCCCGCCGAGGATCTCGAGCGATTTGAAGTATCAACAAACGATCTCACGGCGCCGATCGCGAGCGAACGCCTGCGCCGATTGTTAGCCTTTGAAGGCGAGCGCGCGCGCGAATTGTATGAAAGGGCCGCGCCGCTTTCCTCGATGATCGACCGCCGGTCGCGCCGCGCGCTCGCGGGGATGCGCGCGATGTACCGCGCATTATTAACAAAAATGGAACGCGCCGATTATGACGTTCTCGGAACGTCGGTGCGGCTCTCGGCGTTTGAAAAAATGCGCGTGGCCGCTCGCGTTTTATTATTGGGACGCTGATTGTTAGGTTCCTGGCGCATTTGATAAAATCAACAAACGCAATTGTTATCGGCGGCGGCTTCGCGGGTCTCGCGGCTGCGTGGAGGCTCGGCGGACTCGGAATTGAAACATTACTCTTCGAGCGCCGCAAGACGCTCGGAGGCAGGGCGTCGTCGTTTCTCGACCCCGCCACGAATTGTGAAATCGACAACGGGCAGCACATCGTGCTCGGCGCTTGCACAGAATTATTACAATTTCTCGGCGAACTCGAAAAGAACTCGTCGATCGCGTGGCGCGATTGTTATTATTTATGGTCGGGCGATCGCGGCGGACGTTTTGTACGATTAGCGCCCTCGGCGTTCCTGCCGCCGTCGCTACAGTTCTTTCCCGCGTTTTTACAATATTCACATTTGACCATCGCGGAACGCGCGCGCGCGCTGGCAATATTGTTAAAAGTGAAGCGCATGGACGAACGCGAATTGCAGCGTCTCGAATCGGTCACGTTCGGGCGGTGGCTCGAAGAGCAGCGCGCGCCGAAAAAGTTAATATCACGATTTTTTGAACCGGTCGTCATCGGCGCTCTTAACGAATCTCCCGATCGCGCATCGGCTCGCGCGGCGCTGTGGATACTCAAAAACGGATTCTTAACATCCGCGGCGAACGCGCGCCTCGGAGTTCCTTCGATCCCGCTTTCCGATTTTTTTGATCATTCGTCGCAGGAGAAATATACAAAACACAAAGTAACCATTCGCATCGGCGAAGACGTTGCTGAAATCAATCGTTTCGATTCCGGCGATTGGACAGTTCGAACGAACGCCGGTTCGTACACTTCCAAAATTGTAATTTTAGCAATTCCGTGGCACGCGCTCACGCGCGTGCTCCCGCCGAATATATCTACTGCGATTCCAGGTCTCGCGGAGTTTACTAAAGTGAACCCGTCGCCGATTCAAACAGTACATTACTTTTTCGACCGCGACGTGGCGCTGCCGATTCCCGAGGTCGCGATTCTGGAACGAACTGCACACTGGGCATTCGATCGTTATCAAGCGACAGGCCGCGAGGCCGACCGCGGCCACATTGCAGTTGTTGTATCTGCCGCGCACGAACTATCAAAAAAAACGCGCGAGGAAATTGAAATTATACTTCTCGCGGACTTGCGCGAAGTGTTTCCATCGCTACAAAAACGTGAGCCGCGGCGAATGTTAATGACTACAGAATGGAGCGCGACGTACTCCGCCGCGCCCGGCGTTGAAATGTTAAGAATCCCGGAGGCCACACCGTGCCGCGGTTTATTTGTAGCAGGCGACACGTGCCGCACAGGCTGGCCCGCAACGATGGAAAGTGCTGTGCGCTCGGGCAATGCGGCCGCCGGCGCCGCGCATCGCTACATCCAATCCATCATCCAATAAATGAACGCGTGAACGTGTGTCCGATTGAGATTATCATTCGATCGCCAACATGACTGAAGAAATCACAAACGATCAGCTCGAAAATCATACGCCGCCTTCGATGCACGCGGCGATTATTGCTAAGACTCCGTCGGGCGCGACGATCGAGGTTGCGGCGTCAGCCGGTTATTGTTGGGGAGTTGAGCGCGCGATCGATCTCGCCGTGGAATCGTCATCTAACAAATCGAGGCCAACGTTTACACTCGGCGAATTGATACATAATAAATTGACCGTCGACCGCCTCGACCGCGAACATGATATTCACGTTGTTAATAATCCCGAGGAGGCGCCCGAAGGTTCGGCGCTCGTCGTCCGCGCGCACGGAGTGCCGCCGTCCGTGCGAAAAATAGCTAAAGAAAGAAATTTAGATTTAATTGATGGAACGTGCCCGCTTGTTGATATTATTCACCGGCGCGCGAGGGAATTAAGAAAGGACGATTGGACAGTTATTATTATTGGCCAGCGTTCGCACCCCGAAGTCATCGGAATCCTAGGATCGATCAACGGCGAAGGATTTGTAGTCGAGAGCGTCGAAGATGTTGATACTCTTCCGCCGCTGAAGCGCGTTGGAATTGTATTACAAAGCACGCTGATCGCCGAGAAAGCCGCTAAGATTCTTGCGGCTCTCACGCCGCGCTGCCGGCAACTTAAGTTTTTTAATACCATCTGCCACGTGACTACAGAAAGACAATCGGAAGCTAAAGATCTCGCGCATCGGTCCGACGTGATGCTGATCGTCGGTTCGCCGCACTCCTCGAATACGCTAAAATTAGAACAGGTGTGCCGAATGGAAGGATGCGAGACCTACCGAATTGATACGATTGACGACATTCAACTTTCGTGGTTTGAAAATAAGCAACATATCGGAATTCACGGCGGTGCCTCGACTCCCCGCGAGACGCTCGAGGGAATTGTTGAATATCTCGTCGGAAACGTTTCGGCCGAATTATAACATTTATTGAATTGTAGCATCCGTTGGCGCCGTCCGCGATCATCGTTGATCATTTTACAAAACGCTACGGCGATTTTACCGCCGCCGAAAATATTAGTTTTGACGTCAAGCGCGGCGAAGTGTTCGCGCTGCTCGGGCCGAACGGCGCTGGAAAATCCACTCTCGTGCGCGCGCTCGTGGGGCTTCACGCGCCCACGTCGGGAACACTACTGATCGCGGGCATCGACGTTGCCGCGGAACCCGTCGCCGCGAAAGAAAAATTAGGTTATTTGCCGGAAGTCGCGCAATTGTATGAAGCGCTCACCGCGCATGAACATTTAACATTGGTTGCGCGGCTGCACCGCGTAGACCCTGGTAACGCAAATAAAACGATCGAATCGTTATTAACAATACTTGATTTGTTACCATTCGCCGATTCGCCAATCGCGTCGTTTTCAAAGGGAATGAAACAAAAAACCGCGCTCGCGGGCGCGCTGCTGGCGGATCCAGATGTATTTATTTTCGACGAACCGATGTCGGGGCTCGACGCGGAAGCGGCGCTGGTGGTGCGCGAGTTAGTGCGGGAGGCGGCGGCGCGCGGCAAGTCGGTTTTGTATACTTCGCATGTGTTAGATGTGGTGGAAAAGGTGGCGGACAGGGTCGCTATTTTAGTGAAAGGAAAATTAGTAGCGATCGGAACGATGCAGGAGATTCGCGCGCAGTCGGGTTCGAGCGGCGATCTGGCGCAGGTGTTTTCAACATTAGTACGATCGGAGGATCCGGCGGCAAGAGCGAGAGCGTTATTAGATAGATCGGTGAGGGAGAAGGGATAAGATATATCTGTTTTGTGCACGAGGCCTTGATCGCGTTGGTGTCACGCGTGCTCGCGCGCATAACCGTGGCGCCGGAATATTAGTAAATACAGAAGCGCCTGGACCACTGCCGCGCTCGGCGATACGTAACGTCCAATGCCGCGCACCGATGCGCGCTGCGCGCGCGTGACACCAACGCTAATTGTTAGCATGGTGGCAGTGAATTAGCCCACGACCGGGAAGGGAGGGACCAGGCGGCGCGAGAAGGAGCGGACCAAGGTCCGCTCCTTCATACGCGCCGTCAATTGTAATAATGAAATTACGGGGTCAGGCACTTCAATTAGGGGTGCCTGGCACCGCATGGGACATAACTGTCGTTTTGCAGCCACAACTTCTTTATTAACAACGTTCTCAAATTTAGGGGGGTCAGGCACTCTAGTTAGGAGTGCCTGACCCCCTGACGGGAAGCTAATAAACGACGCAACGCGTCGTTTATTAGCTTCCCGCCGCACTCCTTCAAAAATGAGCGTGTGCTAATTTACTGCGCCTACTTTACGAATTACTACCAATCGCGGCGCGGGTTGCGCGCGCGCAGCGCGCATCGGTGCGCGGCCATGGACGCTACGTATCGCCGAGCGCGGCGATGGTCCAGGCGCGTATCGTCTAACTAATATTCTGGCGCCGCGGTTATGCGCGCGAGCATGCGATACACGCCGGGCCCTCGCGGGAGCGTCTACTTCGGAAATCCGCCAAACGGAGTTGTATCCATCGGATCGTAAGGATTCTCTCCCATCTCCATAACAATTGCCGGCACATCCCCCTTCGATCTGTAACAATGCGCCATTCCGTGGTCAATGATAATTCTCTCCCCCGCCACCATCGGCACCATCATTCCTGGCAGCATTTGATCATTTGGCTGAACTAATACTTCGATTTCGCCTTGTATCAAATACGCGCGCTCAACTTTATTAGTATGAAAGTGGTGGCCGCGTGTTGCGCCGGTTTTCGGGGTGTCGAGCGTCCAAACAACTAAATGTTTGAACGCCGGCCATTCGCCATTTGTTATTTGCGATAATTCACCTTTTTCATTCATGCGGCGCATCGGGCCGCCTTCGGGGCCGTCGATTTTTAGTCTTTCGACGCGCACACGATCATGTAGATAACTTCGCGGCATGTTTATAGAATCCTATTTGGTATATATATATCGTTTACTTCTTAGCCGCTTCGATCGCGCGATCCGCCTCGTGAATCGACGGCGTGTCCTCGATCCAGCGCTGCGACTCGGCGGGAATATAATCATTCAAATGTTGTAAATTCTGAAGCTCTTTTGTTAGGTTGCGCGCGATCACGACGCGCTGCACCTGATTCGTGCCTTCGTAAATCTGTAGTATCTTTGCGTCGCGGAAAAATTTAGCGACGGGATAGTCTTCCATGAAACCGTAGCCGCCAAATATTTGTACAACGTCGGTGGCAACCTTCATCGCCGTATCTGTAGCAAAACATTTACACATTGCCGCGAGGCGATTGAGCCGGTCTTTGTCGCCCGAATCCGCGGCGCGCGCGGCTTCTAATATTAATGCCCGGCCCGCCTCGATCTGCATGCCGGCATCCGCAAGCATTTGTTGTATCATTTGGAAACTTTGTATCGGCTGCCCGAACTGCCGCCGGCGCGACGCGTATACTAATCCGTAGTCGAGCGAGCCCTGCGCGGCGCCGATCGCCTGCGCCGCGACGCCCGGCCGCGCCAAATCTAATGTTTCCATCGCATGCCGGAATCCCATTCCGGCGCGTCCGCCGAGCAGGTTTTCCTCGGGAATAATAACATTATCAAAAACGGTCTCGACGACGGGAACTGTACGAATGCCCATTTTGTTTTCAACTTTACCAATCGAAAATCCTTTCATTCCCTTTTCAACAATAAACGCGCTGATGCGCCGCGACTTTGATTCGGGATCGGTGACTGCAAATACAGTATACAAATCCGCGGCGCCGCCGTTGGTCGTCCACTTCTTTTCGCCGCGAAGTATCCAATTCTTTCCTTCCTTCGTCGCGCGCACTCTTAAATTCTGGGCGTCGCTGCCCGCGAATTTCTCTGATAAACAAAACGCCACGAGTTTTTTACCTTTAGCAACGTCCGGAAGGAATCGTTTCTTTTGCTCTTCGGTGCCGCCCACAATTAATGGAAAGGAGCCGAGCGCGTTGACCGCGAACGCCACTCCAAAACCCGAATCGGCGCGAGCGAGCTGTTCGACAACCGTACATAAATTAACAACCGACATTCCCTGCCCGCCGTATTCTTTATCAATAAAAGTTCCTAATAATCCGCCGTCGCCGCACGCGCGCATCGCATCCCAATTGTAGGCTTCCTCCCAGCGCTCCGACGGAATCTTATCAAGCCGCGCCGCCGCAGGACGTACATACTTTTCAGCGATTTGGAACGCGGTGTCGCGCCAGCGTTTTGTTTCTTCGGGAGTCGGAATCATATGAGTAGTGGTATTAGTATAACTTATGCAAATCTAGCAATTGGAGTTAACAAAAAAGAACATATTTAAGTCGAATGACTTTTGCCGCGGGCTGTTATATCAGCAATAAAACGGCGGCATCATCCGCGTCTTACTTGTTACAGTTTTGGAGTCAACAATTCTAACGAATGACCGGGTCCGTTCCACCGCGCGCGGCGGCCGCGTGCGCGAGCCAAAGCGCACACGCCGCCCCAACCGCCCCTTCCGCAACCAATTCGAGCGTCGGCGGATCGACGGAGAGGGGCCGCTGGCTTTCAATAACAAAATACGCCGGCGGCAGCCCACATGATTCGACGCGAACGGCGGCCGCGCCGCGCGCTCCAAGACGAATATAACTATTCGAATCGGCGTCAAAATGAACAATAGCCACGTCGCCAATTTCGGCGCACTTCGCGATCACGCCGCAGGGCCCGCCGTTTTGTAATAATTCACGTGCGCGCTCCAAATCATCTACATACGAATGTGAATAATCCGAATCGAGAATTTCATAAACGCCGGGTTCCGTTTCGCAGACGAGCGCGGCCCACGAAACGCGAAGTGCGCGCCGCGCCGAACGTATATATTGATGCGGCAGCCGCGCACGCCGGCGAAGCGCCGGTGTTACAAATCGCTGGACCGCGTCTAAAAGTGTCAATGTAAATTCTGGCGCGGCTTTTTGCAGCCTTGTAACAACTGTACCGTTTGCTACAAAAATTCTCGGGAAACCCGCTTCGGCGGATTTTAAGAATTGAAGCGCGTCGTCGAGGCCGGGCGCTCCGGGCTGCTCGCGTTCGATTTGTGCAATCGCTTCGAGCGCGAGAGACGCGTGTTCTTCGCGGCCGGACGCAAGCGCGGCGTACGCGATGCGCGCGAGCGTCTCGGGATCGTTCGAAACGATCTGTAATGATTTCTCAAAATAATAAATCGCGCGTGAAAGGTTATTTTTTTGTAAGTATAACGATCCGAGGCTTAGAAATGCCCGCGCTCGAGTTTTTTCGCCGGGCGCTCGCAACGCGAGTCTCTTGAGCGACTGCGAAATTCCAGATGTCATTTTGCGCTTCGCGCGAAGATACAAAAACGCGTGCTCGACGTCGCCCGAGTCCGGCCGGAGCTGCCGCGCCATTCGAATGCAACGAAGCGCGCGCGCGCGCGCGTCGCGCGCAAGTAACAATTCGCGATTGAGCCTTTCTACAATTCGCGTTCGAAACCCGCGCGCGGCCCCGCCGTTCGCCGCGGTTTCTTTTGTAACATTTTCTTTTGTAGTATTGTCGTGTGCTAAGAATTCGACGCGCAGCCGTTCGACGCGGTCGAGCCAGTCGGTTGATAATATAATTTGTTGCGGCGCCGGAAGAAAATCGCCCGGCTTGCGCGCGACTCGAATAGATGCAACAGATAGTTCGAGGAGGCAGCGCGCGAAACGCGATCGTTGTTGTTCGTTCAGAGTTCGGACGAGAGCGGCGGAAGCATCGGGCGCCGCGCCGTTATCCATTTCAAGAGCATCCGCGCGGCACGACCGCAGATATTCTATCAAATCATTTGAAGTCTCCGCTGGCGCGCCGTTCGTATTTGTAATATTATAATCACAGCGAATTAAAACATCCCCGCCGCTCTGAATGAGTTGTTGAAATTCGAGAGGACTCATCTTTGTCTTGCTATTTTGTCGTGTTGGGTCCAACGGGGCGCACGGCCGGGGCAGGTCTTAAACTCGAGCGCGCATGGTGGATTCACCTTCGCGTTCTGGCAATCAAACAATTTCGCTGGTCTACTCTGCCGGCACACGTGCGCTGGAACCAACTGAGACTCGCCCTACTCGTCGGCGCGATCTATGACATCGCGGTCGGCCTCTCCATAGCCGTGGCTCTGCAGCTTCTGTCGCCGATACTACAAATCCCGTACCCGGCCGAGCCGATCTACGCCCGACTCTGCGGAGTATTAATGATGGGCCTAGGCCTCCTCTACGGCGCGGCGGCGCTCACGATTCCGTATTCGATGACTTCCGTTTTTGTAGCAATCTGGATCCGAACGGCCGGTGGCATTTTTTTATTAGTCGCTCCGTTTTTTGATACAAACGTTTCGCGGTTCATGGCCGTCTTCGGCGCGATCGATTTATTCTTTGCAATCTGGACGTTTGTCGCGCTGCGCATCGCCAAGAGAAAACTATAGTTCCACGATTATTAAAATTATTTTTCTTGGATATTACTGTTAGACATTACGTTTCGTTGCCGCGCGAATCGCCATCTGCGCGGCGATGTATCCGGCGAGGATTCCGTCTTCATAATGAAATTCGGAAACGCAGTCGAGTTCGCGAAAATCCTGTGGATTCATCAGATCGTCGGACGTGAGATTCGGCAGAACGCGCCGCGCAGTCTGCAATACTTTCGCACGCTGATGTTCAATCATGCGATCCAAAAGATCGAGAATTCGAGCGGTGCCGTCGGGCACGTGAGGATTCGTATCAGCCATGCGTCCAATTTCTAACACTTGCGCGGCAAATACTACACATTACCTTTCAACTCACACTCCGATGATCCTACAAAACATGCCAACAGCCACCCTGCTCGAACCGTTCCGCCAGCGCCGCGAAAAGTTAATGAAGGAAATGGGCGAAAAGTCCGTCGCCGTTTTGTGTACTTCGCCGATTCGCAATCGTAATAATGACGTAGACTACAAATTTCGCCCCGACTCGAATTTTTATTATGTTACAGGATTCGACGAGCCTGAGGCCGTGGCGGTGTTGATCCCCGACGGCGGCGACGCGCGATTTATATTATTTGTGTTGCCCCGCGACCGCGAAAAGGAAACGTGGACGGGCAGGCGCCACGGCGTCGAAGGCGCTAAAGAACATTTCGGCGCCGATGCCGCATATAACATTTCGGAGCTTGACGCGCAGCTTCCCAAATTGTTAGGAAACCGCGATCGTTTATATTACAGAATGGGAAAGAGCGAGTCGTTCGACGCGCGAATTGTAGCATGGATTGAAACGCTGCGGTCGCAGGTGCGCGCCGGCATCAGCGCGCCCGCGCAGATTCTCGACCCCGCGTCGCTGATTCACGAGCACCGATTGTTTAAGAGCCCGGAAGAAATTGTAATGTTAAAGAAAGCCGGCGACGCGACGCTTGAAGCGCACATGAAAGCCATGACCGCGGCGAAGCCCGGAAGTTACGAATATCAAGTGGAGGCTATTGTTGATTTCACCTTTCGCATGCGCGGCGGAAGCGGCCCCGGCTATCCGTCGATCGTCGCGAGCGGGCCAAATGCTACAACTCTGCATTATATCAATAACCAGCGAAAGCTCGAATCGGGCGATTTGATGCTTCTCGACGCCGGCTGCGAATTTGGATACTACACCGCGGACGTCACGCGCACGTTTCCGGTCTCCGGCAATTATACAGATCCGCAGCGTGCGATTTATGAAGCCGTGCTCGCGGCGCAGCTCGCGGGAATTGAAAAAGTAAAACCGGGCGTGCGGTTTCAGGAAGTTCACGACGAGTCGGCACGCGTGCTCGTCGAGCATTTGATAAAATTAGGAATCCTGAAAGGCTCCGCCACGGATCAGTTAAAAGACGGAAAATATAAACGATATTTCATGCATCGCACGAGCCACTGGCTCGGCATGGACGTCCACGACTGCGGCAATTACTACATTTCCGGCGAATCGCGAAAGATGGAGCCCGGAATGGTATTAACCGTCGAACCCGGGCTTTATTTTAATGAAGACGATGACACCGTCGAGGCGCGCTGGCGCGGAATCGGAGTGCGGATCGAAGACGACGTGCTCGTGACGCCGGGCGGCCACGAAGTGTTAACAAGCGCGATTCCTAAGAATCCGACGGACGTGGAAAAAGCGACGCGAAATTAACGTTGCTAAAAACGCCATGTTAAAAATCTGCGCCGCGGCATTGTTAGCATCTTCGCTTTGTATCTTTTCGTGTTCCACGCCGCCGCGGAGCGTCATCGTCGAGCGCGGCCCGGGACACGCGGAATTGGAAGTTTCGCCCGGCAAGTCGGATTTGTATGAATTGTCAATATTAGAAATCGCGTCGCGCGGCGTCGTCGAGGCGTCGAGCCGCGAGTGGGGCTGGGTCAACGGCGTGGTTGCTAAGATTCCGGTTCGTATCGAAATCACAACGCTACAGAACTCGGAATCTACAGTTGACGCGAACGCAGGCAGCGCGCGCCTTCGCGTTATATTAAATTATAACAGTATTAATAATACAAGTGCGGCTGACTCGCGCCCCGCGCGCGTCGACGTTCGTCTCGGAGCGGAGCCGCTTGAAGTTGAAATTGCGAGGCGGATTGCGGAGCGGGTTCGTTCATAATGAAAAACCCATGAGAAGCCTTTCGGGCATTTAACAAAAAAAGCCGCCCGGAAAACCGGACGGCCCTTCTCATTGGCTGAACTTGACAGTTCGCGCGTTTGTTAGTCTACGAAAACGTGATCGCGGTTCCCTGCGAGACGCCATAGTCCGTCGAGAACCCAATGGTAGTAAAGTAGACGCCAAGATTCTGTAAATAAAACGTCATTCCGGGTAATTGTGGGTTTGGAGGAATCATTACAGAACCGGTGTTTCCAGGAAACAATCCGATCGCATCGTCTGGAATAATTAACAAATCACTCCCGCTCCAAAAGGGCGGAGACGGAAGCGGAAAGGCGCCGGGCGGCAACGGAGTCGTACCAAACATTAAATAGAAGCCCTGAAAGTAAGTATTGCAGCAACTCGGGGCTTCAATCTTAATATCAATAGCGCAGTCCGCCGCGTTGAAACTGTAGTGAGCCACCATCGGCCCGATGAACCCGGAACCTTGGCCGTAGTCTATTGTAGTAAATCCGCTAATGGAGCAAACCGGCACCGGACCAACCTGCGCGGATGATTCCGGAGCGGCAAAGGCGGCAACCGCGGCCATCGCTGTCATGGTTATGAATGAACGGATCAATCGACGCATGGAACATCACCTCCTCGGGAAAATAAGTAGTGGAAGTATTATAAAACAAGGAAGGCGGTCGTTAGTGTCCGACCGCCTTCCAATTTTACAGAACGCGCGTGCGCGGTCCGGAGAAAAATTTTTACAAGTTTCTTAGCATCCGGAGTTTCATTCCTATTTCTTTGCGAATCATCTTTTTCTTGAGGTGCTTCACGAGCTCGGGATGCTCGGCGCGGAATTGTGCTTTCTTTTCTTTGCGCTGCTCCGGCGTGAGCGCTTTGAATTCGGCGCGTTTCTGTTGAATCCTTTCTTTACGCTGATCGGGCGTTAACGCCTTCCACGCTTCAATCTTAGCTTTGAGCTCGGGATGCCTATCGAGTCTCTCTTGTATTCTTTTCTTTAGCTTTTCAATTTTCTCGGCGCGAGGCATTCGCGCGCCCGTCTTCGTGCGGCCCGGATCCTGCGCGGAAGCCGTGCTGAACACTAAGGGTAGGAGTACTACAGTTGCGAGAATTTTTGTAATCATGTTTTTTGTTTGATTCGGCCAGGCGCCAGTTGAAAACCGCGCGGTTCCTCTGCGGTTTCGGCGAATTTTTTCGGCGAAATTTAACTGTGCCGATTTGAACGCAAGTTCGCGGTTCGGTCAATCTTTCCAATCCGCGATGAAAACATTCGTTTCGCGCGGGACGGAGCCATTTCGATTCGACGCGAATACAAGCTTCTTGCCGTCGGAACTCCACATCGGGAAACCGTCGAAGTCGGGCGAAATTGTTATCTTAACAAGTCCGGTTCCGTCGATTTGTATCATATACAATTCAAACTCGCGCCCCTTCGGATCGCCGTAGCTCGATGAAAACATAATTCTCTTGCCGTCGGGATGCATGAACGGCGCGAACGTTGCCGTTTCAAGATTGGTTACTTGTTTTTGATTCGATCCGTCCACGTCCATCACAAAAATCTCGAGCTTGCTCGGCCGCACCAAATGTTGTTTTAACAATTCGCGGCTTTCGTTGATTTCTTTTGTATCATCGGTGTGGCGCGCGCGATAGACAATTTTCCTGCCATCATAACTAAAAAACGCGCCGCCGTCGTAGCCGGGCGTGTTCGTGAGTCTTTTGACGCCCGTGCCATCGGCGTTCATAATATATAATTCGAGGTCGCCGTCGCGATCGGACGTAAAGACAATTTTAGAACCGTCGCGCGAAATAGTAGCTTCGGCGTCGTAGCCCGGATTTGTAACAAGCGGCTTCAGATCCGAACCGTCCGTCTTCGCGGAATAGATATCAAATGTAGGTTCGACGCGCCAAACATAACCTTTCGAATAGTCGGGTTTCGGCGGACACGTCGCGTCGGCGACGTGCGTCGATGCAAATAAAATGCGATCGCCCGAAGGATAATAATAGGCGCACGTCGTCTTGCCCTTCCCCGTGCTTACTAATTTTAGATCGCTGCCGTCGATCGCCATTGTAAAGATTTGATCGCAATCGTAAGGCGGCCGCGTCGACTGAAAAATGAGCCGTTTATTATCCATCGAAAAGTAAGCTTCCGCGTTCTGCCCGCCGAACGTGAGCTGCGTGACCGACCCGAAATATTTTTCTTCGCCGGGCCGTCGCAGATCAAGCGCGTCGCCGCGCATGAAAGACGGCCGGCTCGCGGGGGCGTCCTGCGCCAAACCCACCGGTGCGGCCGCTGCCGTTACTAACAATAAGACTGCCGCTGTTTTGTATATATTGTGGATGTCGTCATTCATAGCGTCGGCAAGAGTCGCTCGAAACAAAACCGATTTGTCACAAAAAGGTCACAATTCCGAAACGTGCCGCGCGTATGCTCTGCCTGCGAAATGAATACATTTGAATTGGTAGCCGACACCGGTCTCGAACCAGTAACCCCCAGCTTGTAATGCTGGTGCTCTAACCAATTGAGCTAGTCGGCCACAGAATCCGAATGTTTAGGCGTCAAAGGCTCTACGTCAATCGCCAGGTTTTCGGTCGAGTTTGTAATGAACCGTTGCCGAAGCTCATTTTGATATCGAGAATTCTCGCCCCAAATTTTTGAAACCTCCCTCAACCTGAACTTTTCTCATGCGCATCGCGGTCGTTGGAACTGGCTACGTCGGACTCGTTGTCGGCACTTGCTTCGCCGACAATGGTAATGATGTCATTTGTGTCGACGTCGACCCGTCCAAAATTGAAAAACTACAAAAAGGCATTTCCCCGATTTATGAACCGGGGCTCGAAGAATTGTTAAAACGCAATCTTGAAGAAGGGCGCCTCAAGTTCACTACAAATACCGACGAAGCCGTTAAACAATCTAAAATTATATTTATCGCCGTTGGCACGCCGCCTGGCGAAGATGGCAGCGCCGATTTGAAGTATGTGCTCGGCGCCGCGCGCGGAATCGGCAAGGCGATGGACGGCTTCCGCGTTATTGTAGATAAATCAACAGTGCCCGTCGGCACATCGCGCAAAGTTGCGGCCGCGATTAAAGAAGTAACAGAACACCCGTTTGCAGTTGTATCCAATCCCGAATTCTTGAAAGAAGGCGACGCGCTCGACGATTTCCTGAAACCCGATCGCGTCGTGATCGGCACCGACGATCCGGCCGTCGCGGAATTGATGCGTGAATTGTATGCTCCGTTTTTACGCACGGGAAAACCGCTGATTATTATGGATCCCGAAAGCGCCGAATTAACCAAATACGCCGCGAACGCAATGTTAGCAACGCGCATTTCATTTATGAACGAGATCGCGGCGATTTGTGAAAAGGTCGGTGCGGATGTAACAAAAGTTCGCGAGGGCATTGCTACAGATTCGCGCATCGGAGCGTCGTTCCTTTTCGCGGGGCTCGGCTACGGCGGCTCGTGTTTTCCGAAGGACGTTCAGGCGATTGTTAAGACTGCGCAGGAACACGGATACGATTTCAAAATTGTTAAATCCGTCGAAGACGTGAATCAAGCGCAGCGCGAACGCATGGTTGATAAAATTAAAAGCCACTTCAACGGCGACGTGCGCGGCAAGACCGTCGCGGTTTGGGGTCTCGCGTTCAAACCGAACACCGACGACATGCGCGAAGCGCCGTCGGTTACTATTATTGAAGAATTGTTAAAAGGCGGCGCGAAAGTGCGCGCGACGGATCCAGAGTCGATTCCCGTCGCGAAAACGATATTTAAAGATTCGGTCGATTTTTATCATAAGCCTTACGAAACGCTGCCGGGCGCCGATGCGCTCGTCGTCGTGACGGAATGGAATGAATTCCGCCGGCCCGATTTTGAAAAAATGCGAACGCTCATGAAATCGCCTGTCATCTTCGACGGCCGCAATATTTACACACCGGGCGTGCTCGAACGCGTCGGATTTAAATATTACGGCATTGGTATCAAATCCGGAAACGCGCGCAAACTGTAGAGCCGCGATCGCGTTTTAGAATTTTTAGAAAAGTTATTTGCGGCGCTGTTTGTTTGTCCGTACACTTTGCCATACAAAGTAAAGTCTGAACGTAATAACACCCTATGCACCTCGAAGACGCACTCCATCAGATCCGCGCGATCCGCGGACAGCTTGCCCGCTCGGAAATTTATAAAGGAACGCGTGCGGGCACGCTCGCGGCAACCGCGATGATTGCTAATATTGGCGCTTTGCTGCAGCCGTTTGCCATCGAGCGCCCCGAACTTCAGCCGAATGTTTATGTTCTCTTTTGGACGGGCGCCGCGATCGCGGCGGCTTCGATTGTTAGCGCTCAGATTTTATATACATATATCCGTTGTCCGCGCGAACACGAGCGCGCGACAACGCGCGCGGCGTTTTTTGCAGTCATCCCTCCGATCGCGATCGGAGCGCTTGTTTCGGCGGTTCTTGCGGCGCGGAACCACCACGATCTGCTTCCCGGCCTTTGGCCAATTTTTATTAGTTTAACATTATTCTCGATCCGGCCGCTGCTGCCGCGCGCGATTGGATACGTTGCGCTCGGCTACGCGCTCGCGGGCGCGTGCATTCTTATCTTTCTTTCGGGGCCGGCCGCGTTTTCACCGTGGGTCATGGGATTAACATTTACAATCGGACAATTAGCAACCGCACTTGTGTTATATTGGAATCTGGAACGCCGGGACGAGCCGGCGGAGGCGGAGGAATGACACTTAAGAAAAAATTGTTACAAAAACAGTTACTAAAAGATTTACAAAAACCGCGCCCCGAAGGCGCAGCGTCGTTTGAACAATTAAATCGTATCTTTCACGAACCGGCGCGCCTCGCGATTTTGACCGCGCTCGCGAGCCGCGGCGACGGCGTGTTCTTTAACAATCTCAAGGAAATTTGTAATTTAACAGATGGAAACCTGAGCCGTCATTTGCAGGCGCTGCGCGAATCGCAGGTCGTTGAATTGTGGAAACGGTCGCAGCCGGGGCGCCCGCAAACGTTAGTCAAACTCACCGCGGACGGACGCAAGCGCTTTTTGGAGTATTTGGCCGCGCTCGAGGACGTGGTTCAGTCGGCAATTGTAGCATCCAAGAAAGCGTCTCCCGGATCGTCGAATTCAAATCCGGGCTTTGCCCCGGCGTAATCATTAAATCCAACAAAAATTTTTTAATCATTTACTTTGCAATACAAAGCCACACCTTTGCCCCAATGAAAATACTCTTTCCCAAGCATTTCGGCATGTGCTTCGGCGTGCGCGATGCAATCGAAGCCACCGAACACATTACAAATCCGGAAACGGTTACAATCTACGGTGAACTCGTTCACAATCCTATTATTAAGGAACGGCTCGCGGCGCGCGGATTTGTACAATTCACCGAACGCGGGCGCGCCGATTCCCCGGCGACGCTGCCGTCGACATCGCATGTATTAATAACGGCGCACGGAATCAGCGGCGCTGAGCGCGGAAAATTAGCTTCTGAAGGATTGCGGCTCATCGACACAACGTGCCCGCTCGTGCGCAACGCGCACGCGGCGGCGTTAACGTTAGCATCCGAAAACCGGCTCATTATTATTGTAGGCTTGGCGGATCACGTCGAAGTCCGCGGTCTCACGGGCGACCTGCGCGAATATGTCGTCATCGCGTCGGCGGAAGAAGCGAAAAAGTATGATCACGATCGCATCGGCATTCTTTCTCAGACCACGACGCACCCGGCCGTGTTCGCCGCAGCCGCTCGAAAAGTTAAATTATTAAATCCGCAAGCCGACGTCCGCGTGATCGACACGATTTGCAAACCGACTCGCGATCGCCAGGAGAGCCTCGACGATTTATTAACAATCATCGACGCGCTCGTCGTTGTCGGCGGCAAACACTCGCGGAATACGAAGGAACTCGCCGCCACTGCCGAGCGCGCGGGCGTGAGAACGCTACATATCGAGAATGTTAACGAAATCGACAAAGCGTGGTTTTCCGGAATGGAAGCCGTCGGTCTCACCGCGGGAACCTCGACGCTCCCCGAAACGCTCGATGAAATACATCAATTCCTTCAAACGATCGAAACCGAAGTAAAACTGTAACAACTCGAAATGAAAACTCGCCCCCCCATGCGCACGAAACTGACCGGATGCCTGGCTATTTTTGTTTTTATTTTAGCGTTGCTCGCCGCGATTGCCTTGGTCAATCGGCGCGACCAGAATGTTAAAGTCGGCGAACCGATTCATTATGGTGATTACAGCTTTTCCGTTGAAAGCTGGAACGTGTTGTCTTCTCCGGCGAATACCTATCAAATCCAATTTAAGGTAAGCGGAGGCGCGGATCGTCTTCCGCGCGAATTTTATCTTCAAGGCATCACACTCTCGGGCGACGACGGAAAAATGTATCATCCGACGCAAATAAATTTTCCGCCGCAAAACTTAATTACCGGCGAACAAAACACACTCACCTTGGAGTTCACACCGCCCAACACGCTTCAGAATCCGAAAATGAGCATCAACGACGGGAACTCGCCCCTTTTTGGTATTATTGAATCCATCTTTCACGGAAACAATCAAATCAAGCTCGAAAAGAATTAATATGTTTACTATTCGACCGCGGGAGTCTGATTTTCGCCTTCTGGCGTCGCGCCGGCCTGTTTCGTCGATGTAACCGATGACTTGCGGCGCCGTCCGCGCGTGTTTAAGAAAAAACGCCCCGTATCGTGGCTGAATCCAAAGACTTCGCCGTAGCGCCCCCACTTTAATAATGTCGCGTACATTTCCTCGGGGTCTTCGGAAGGCAATAAAATCGCAAGCTCTTCTAATATAACAGATTTTTCGACGGCCTTTTCGGGATGGTTCGACAGGAAGTCTATAAAAAACCGGAAGAGCGGCAGTTTCTCCATCTGCTCTTTTAGTATTCCTTTCTTAGTATTCATATCCGCGTCGACGACGCGCTTTCCGAGCGGAACCAGCACGACGTCGCCGCCCGGCGTTTGTACTAATCCGAGCACTTCGGCTCCCTGCAGGATTGGTAACAATTCCCCCGTGTCCATGTTGAGCTCCTGCGCCAAACGATACACATCGGCGCGATCGCCTCGGTCGTCGAGAACCTTTAAGAGACCGAGGATCTCGGAGAATCCGGTGGCCGGAAGAGGAGAAGCGAACATATATGAAATTACTGCGCGACAAGTCTACGACACGAATGCGCAGCTCAAACAATTAACGAGAAGACGCGGTCGACCAGTTCGTTGAATTCCGGCGAGTTCTTCTCGCGGGGACGCGGAAGCGAGATGCGAACGTCGTCGCGAATTTGCCCGGGAGTTCCAGAAACAACAACTACGCGATCCGCGAGTTCGACCGCTTCTTCGATGAGGTGAGTGACCATAACCACGGTATTTACGGGGAGCGTGCTATCCGACCAAATCTCAAGCAGCTCGCCGCGCAGGCTCACCGAGGTCAGGGCGTCAAGCGACGAGAAGGGTTCGTCCATCACTAATAATTTCGGTTCGACGGCAAGCGCGCGAGCGAGGCCGACCCGCTGTTTCATGCCGCCGGACAGCTCGCGCGGGTACGCCTCTTCGTGGCCGTCAAGGCCGACTTTGTCGAGGTAATAGGCGGTTCGCGTTTTAGAAACGGATCTATCAATTCCGCGTGCATCGAGCGCAAGGCGCACGTTTTCTTCAACGTTCAGCCACGGAAATAATGCAAATGATTGAAATACCATCGCGGCGTCGAGATTCACTCCGCGCAATTCCTGCCCTTCAAATAATACTTTTCCGGAAGTCGGCGCGGCGAGGCCGGTCATTAATCGTAGTAATGTCGATTTTCCGACGCCCGACGGCCCGACGATCGCTACAAAATCTCCGTCGGCGACTTCAAAATTAATATCATCCAAAACTAACGAATCGCCGCGCTCGCGGTGAAACGTCTTTCGCACATGTTGCAATTCGAGTGTGGGGACGGGCACGGCGGCCATATTACATCAATCGAATCGGTAACGCGATTCCACGTAATCGTAGAGTCGATGCCAAACTGCGCGGTTCAGAATCGAAACCATCAATAACATTGCTAACATATTCAACGCTAATAAAACGGGATTGCCCCCGGTGCCCGACGCCGAAATCAGCCGCGAACCGATGCCGTCGCATTCATACGTTTCATTTCCAACAGTAAAACGTTCCGCGACGATTAACGCGTTCCAGCCGCCTCCCCACGCAGTCACGCTGCCCGTCACGAGCGCGGGTGCCATCGCCGGAAGATACAAATACTTATTTCGATTCCAGCCGACGAGGCCGAGCGATTCCGACGCTTCCTTCAGATCGGCGGGCACGCGTTTCATTCCTTCAATTAGATTAAATAACAAATACCACTGCATCCCCGTCATTAACATTACGATCGCCGTTGCATCGGTTCCGAGCACGGGCTGTACCGCACGCGCGAGGAGCGGCCACACGGCCACCGCGGGAACCGCCGCTAGGATTTCCGCCGACGGCGTCACATAACTATCAATTTTCGGACGGCGCGCCACCCACAGCGCCAGCGGAACCGTCCAGCACAATGTTAAGAAATAGGCGGCCGCGATCCGTAATGTTGAAAATAATAATGCCAGCGGAACGGAAACCGCCGACTCGGGCCACGGACGGATCAGCGACACCGCGAGAGCAACCATTCCCGCAACTGTTAACAATCCGATTCCGCCGAAAAAGCCAATGAAACTAAACCGCGCGAGCCTCGGGCCCCATTTATTGAATATATCGACTTGCACCGCCGGCCATTGTTTATAAACGCCAGCGAACGCGGCTCGAATCGGATAGGCCGCCGCGCGCGCTACCGCTTTCAGTTTTGTAGCAATGCGCGAGCGTTTCCACCAAACTAACATATACGATCCGTCCTCGGCGCCGCCGCTCGAATCGTAACGAAATTTCTGCGACCACGCCGTCAGCGGACGCCACAAAAAAAACTCCATCGCAAACACCATTGCAAATACAAACGAAAGGCCGGCGACAAATTTGAGTGGTTTGAATTCCGGATTAATAGCATCGCCCAAATACGAACCGATGCCTTCGACGCGAAATCCCCGCTCGGAATCCAGCACCTCGCACAATGTTAAGAAATACCACCCATTCGCCCACGACGCGATCGAATTATAAACAATCTTTGGACAGCACGCCGGCAAATATAAATGTGTGAGGCGCGTCCACGAGCTCAGCCCGAACGCATCGGCCGCGATGCGAATATCCTGCGGTATTTGTGTAATGGCCTCGTAGACGCCAAATGCAAGATTCCACACCTGAACGCTAAATATTAAGAATATACATCCAAGTTCGATGCCGAGCCGGTGCGTTCCGAACAGGCTTCCGGTTGTTTGAATAAAGACAACAACTACAACAGGAAACAGCGCGGGGATCGGAACCGATTGGCCGATGTCGAGCAAAGGTAACAAATACGGGCGGGTCTGCGGCCGCGTCGCCGCGACAAATCCATAAACAAAAGCGAATATTAATGATAATATAAACGCCGCCGTCATACGCCCCATCGAAAACAGCGCCGAGACGAGCAATCCGGGCGCTTCGCGATGGAATTGAGATTTGTCGAGCGAAAAGTAAGTTCCGAGCAATGCAAACGCCGCGACTCCCGCGAGAACACCCGCGGTTACTAATAGTTCACGAGGCTTAAGTTGGAATCGGAGCCGTGGCGCGCGCATTGTTACAAAACGCGCGAACACTAACACATCGACGCAATGGAAATTCCTGCGAAAAAAATGTTGAGGCCCTGCCGCACCGGCTGCCGGGCCTCGCCGTCCAAAGGATTATTAGTTTTCGCCGCCGGCTTCGGCGCAAGGGTCGTCGTCGTCGGGTGTATCAGGAACCGGCTTTTCCTTATTATTGTTTTTACCCGCGGGAGCCTCTTCCTTCTTATCGAGCGCGCGAATGGTAGTCATTCGTTCGAGAGCCTGCTTCACGCGCGCGCCTTTGCTGGACGGCTCCGACGCCGCTTCATGCAGCGCAGTCTTAGCTTCTTCAAGTGTATGAATCGCGGCGTCGCGCTTTCCCTCTTTTAGATAGGATCCCGCGATTTTGTCAAATGATCGAATTCGGTCGAGCGCGTCCACGCCGCGTTCGGCGACCGCGCGCCACGCTTCGCGCGCTTTTTCGTAATCTTTATTTTGCGCGTGAAGATTACCTATCCAATAGAGACTGTCATCGCGCGTCGAAGCGATCTCGGAAAAATCAATAACAACCTTTCTGTAAAATTCGAGAGCCTTGCCGTATTCCTTAGCTTTTCTGTAAATATGCCCCGTTTCGTATAGAGCGCGCGCGGAGAGTTCTTCGTCGCCGTTCCACTTTACTACTTTTCGAAACGCATCCCGCGCTTCGTCGAGGAGTCCGAGAGAACGCTTCAATTCGCCGAACCGAAATGCGGCCGTCGAACACTCCGCTTTCGCTTCGGGAAAGTATTCAAATACGGCCGCGTACGCGCGCGCAGCGTTTTCGGAACCTTCGCGGCGTTCATCGCCTTTGCCACGGATCTTGCGCCGCGCTTCGTCGGCCTTTCTTAATTGTTGTTTTGCGTCGGACGCTTTTTCAACCGCGTCGCCGGTCTTTTTCGCCGCCGCCTTCACGTCGTCATTGCTAACATTCAAGCCAGCAAGAACCATGTCGGCCCGAGTGTCTCGCGGCGGCGCGCTTGCTACAAAAGGAAATGTGAATTGTAGAACACTACAAATCACCGAAATTGATAGAATATACATAACGGTACTCCTCAAGAGCGGCGCGTGCCGCGGCCTATCCGTGGCGTCGCACCGTGTTCGTTGTCGTAGCGGACTTTTTGTTGCATCCGCCGTTCGATCGCGCGCCTCAGCTTTGCACGCGTGCGTTTGAGCCGCGACAAGACTGCGCCCGCCGTGATTCCCGCGTCGTTCGCGATCATGAGCGTGGGTTTACAATCAAAATATTTTTGTAATATCAGACTTGCTTCGTGCCCAGGCAGGCTCTTCAATTCCATCTGTAATATCTGCAAAAAATCTCCCTGCGCCGACCGGTCTTCGAACGCGCGGTCCACCGACATCTGTAAACTACAATTTGCATCGGCCGACTCCATGTTTCCCAAACATTCGCGGCGCATGCGACGGCGCGAACGGTGCGCATAGCGAAGTGCTACAATTCCAACGCGTTCTGTAACAATTCCACCGCCCTGCAAACGCTGCGGAGCACCGCCGCTCGTTGGGTCCGCGAGCGCGTGCAGCCACGAATCATGTAGCGCGTCTTCGGCCGCGGCGTCGCAGCCCGTGATGAATTGTAAATAACGCAGCCAGCGCCGCCGCGTCTCGCCGTATGCCGCTTGGAGCGGACTGCCGGTGGAATTGTTGAATTCTGTAATCATCGCGTTCGATGCAACAGACGCGCGTGAACTCTGAAACCGGGCGCAACAAAAACCGGCGTATTTAACAATAAACTTCCAACATTGTTAAATTAATGAACTTGCAATCGACTTGCGCTTCATTTTGTTACTGTTGGAGTGCGCACGGTGTCGCGGGTTCCTGTGACGCGCGCGTCCGTCTCTACCCTCTCCCTGCGGGTGGACACATTCGTGGAACATTTCTACTGTGTTCGTACGGCCTACTACCTCGCATCCACCTCGCACCCACGACGATCTGTCCCACCATGTTCACAAAAAACCTGTTTCTGGCGAGATTCACTTTTGCTGTGGCGAGTGTCCTGCTAACCACTGCCCCGTCGTTCTCCTCTCCGTATCCATCTCAAGGCGGCAGTCCGCCAACGAAGACGATTCCAACGGTGTCGGGGTTGAATTCCGCAACGGTCTCGATTGACAGCAGCGGAATTGCTCACATCACCGCGCAGACCGATGAGGCGATGGCCTATGCGCTTGGCTATATGCAGCTCATGCGTTTTCCAGTAACGACGCTCTACAATCTCTGGGTCGGGACAGGAAAACTATCGACACTAGTTCCAACCAGTTCGGCACGACTCACAGACTATTCGAGTTTACTCTGGGAGCATGAGACGATTGCGAGAGAACAGGAAGTGGCTTTATACAATAATTCCCCAACTTTCGGCGCCTATCTCAAAGCATTTGTCCAGGGGGTCAACGACGCCAGAGCTTGGTACTACAGTCATCCTGAAGAGATCGCAAAGCTTGTTAACAATACGACCAATATTTCAACTCTTGCCGCGAATTTTAGAACCGGAAGTCCTGCATTATCTCTGAAGACCCTAAAGCACGCTTTCCACCCTGAGATGAAGGTTGAAGTGTGGCATGTACTCAGCCTCGGACTCTTTACCAATCGAGGCAACATCGATTCAATTATTAACGCGTCCAACGCGTGGATTATTGGGGGTGGTGCGTCTGCAACGGGCAAGCCAATGATGTTGACCGATCCACATGTGCCGGTAAATGACATCTTGATGCGCGGCTATTTTGTAGAAGCACGCGGTGCGACATATCGCGCCGCCGGATGGTCTATTCCTGGATGGCCCTGTGTTGTTTTAGGACACTCTGACTCAGTCTCTTGGGCAGCGACGGCCATTCCACATCCGCCGATTACACTGAACACATGGTCTGCCCCGGATCTGGGCGGGCATATTAGCTTCGATCTCGGTTCCTTGAAAATCGAAAGCAAGATTGTGCCGTATCAGTACTGGGATGAGCTGCGCGGTGAAATTGTAACAACGAGTCTCAACGATCCGCTGGCGTTTAGCTTGTCCTGGGTTGAAAAGGAAAGGACTGCTCTCGCCGGACGCCGTTATCCCATCGTCGGAGCCGATGCTGGAATAGTGTACTTTCAGCAGTCGTCGGCAATGACCACCGGCCTAGACAACCAGGGCAACTACCAGAACTCAGGAAGCCTTTTCGAATTCTTCTTTGACCTTGGCCGCTCGACTCATGTGGGTGGAGGCGTCGGCGGTGTCGACGAAATCTTCAAGAAGAATCTGTGGGTCTTGGGTTCCGGAATTAATTTTCTCGTTTGTGATCAAGCGGGAGGAATGGAGTATGTGCTACTGGCTCGCGTACCGATACAGGGTGACCTTTCCAATGTCGCGAGCGGCAGTACCTATCCGTGGCAGGGTGTGATGGATGGAACCCAAAGCGGTTACCGATGGAAAGGGTTCCACCCTTTTCAAGATCTGCCGCGGCAGATCTCCACGACTCCGAGTTCACGCGCCGTTTGGATCATGAACAACGCGAGTCCTGATCTACTGGTCCAGAACCTATCTCAGCCGACCGTAGATCCTCACAACGATCCGGCGCCACCGCCGTCAACCGAGGATAACACACAGACTCTGCCCCAGTATCCGAAGTACATCTGGGATGGTGTCACGATCTCAACCTATCGCCAGGTTCGCGCGCATGACATCCTCCGAAAGCCGATTCAACAGAATATTAATAAAAAGTGGACTGTGCAGGAAGTCGAGCGGATCGCTTCAGACCAGGTCGACAACTGGGGCAAGAGTATGTGGCCTTTGTTTGTGAAGACGGCGACTCAAATGGGTGGTGAGCACCTTGCGTTTGTACAAACGATGAATGCCTGGATGGCGGAAGACAAACTGGCACACAACCACTCCGACCTCTTTACTGCATCCATCTATTCGCGTACGACACCCTACTTGACGCTTCTTCGAGGAATCTACGAGAAGGAGATTGGCCTGTTGATCAAGAGTATTCAAAAGGGCAATGTGGTTGCTCCGCCCGTCTTGCCCGCCGGCAAGTCTCCGCTCGCGCTGGGTGCAGATCCCCTCCTGTACTCAGAGGTCGACGAGGACGAGTTTGTGGCCGCGGATGTGGAGCATTGGACGAAAAGTGCGGCCGCTGTCCAGCATGCGTTGGAAGTTGTAGTCAGTGACTACTTCTTTGATCCGGACGCGCAACCGGGAGTCCCAAATACAAGACTGTCGAATTGGAAGCTGGCCTCGCCGCAGATGAGTGAGCAGCTCCGAGGATGTCCAACTCCGGCACCCTGGAGTGACTTCCCCGACGACTGGGAAAGAGGGTACATCCGATGGGGCCACGTCAATATGTTAGTTTTGACTCCACTCTTCCTCGCGCCCCCACCCGCTGACGAACGCCTCTCCTCTGTTTTATTTGATATCTATTTTCCCGCCGCGTTTTCTGCCTGGCCGGCGTTTCCTCCCTACAAGGCTGAAGTATTTCCAGTCGGTGGAACCAAGGACAGTCTCTTCGTGACCTTTAGTGGAAAGTACCTGGCGACGAAGTTCGGGCTTCAGGGCTCGCAGTCTCCACTGTTCACACTCCCGATTCCAACTCCACCCGCGCCGATACCCGGGCTCCCCGATGTGCCAGTGTACCTGAGTGAAGGCAATGGCGCGCCAGGTTATGTACGTTACGACCAGGGAGTTAAATTTGTTCCGCTCGGAAATCGTGAGCAGCCCATCTATTTTGTTCCGCATAGTGTTGGTTCCCGGACAATGCTACTGATGATGCACACGAACAATGGCCCTGTTCCTCGATACATGGCCGCTGTGGGCCCGACCGAAGTCACAGCCGATATTTCGGCGTTTACAACAATTGCGACAGGTACGAATACGGCGGTGTTGTTAGGAAAAGCGAGCGATCACTGGGAGCCAAGCCAGGACTTCGCGGATCTTGTTTGGAGAAACCTACGGATTCAGGCAGGAACGCAGTACGCGAATCTGATACTGAACTATCTGGCTGAATCTCGCTGAACGCGTACCTGTCGTTCGCGTGGGTGGCTCGTACACGAGAGGGCACCCAACTTAAGTAAGAATTCTTTGCTCCGCGAAGAAACTTCCCATCGAAAGAGTTTTCCAGCAGACGTCACGACCAATTCACAACTTCCGCGTTTTTGAACGCGTAATCGAATTGGCAACTCGCGTGCGCATCGTTCCGTTGCAACCCTCACCCGGTCCGAACGGAACGTGCCTCTATGCAAGTTGGACTTTACGAATCCGCAGCCTCCATCCAAGCGTACTCGCGATCATTAGATACATTATCATTTAATTTATCGCATACGGCGACGCCGCGTTTCAAACGGCGAATATCAACGATGGAGGCGTTCTCGATGGAACTACAGATCGCCGGAAACAAAGTTCCAATTCCGACGACGCGCGAATCTGTAGATTTCGCGCCGGGCGCGCTCATTCCGACGGGCAATGAACTCGACCTCGCGATTTCCGGAAAGGGTTTTTATAAAATTGAGACGCCCGAAGGAATTCGATACACGCGCGGCGGCTCGTTTTTTCAAGGTCCCGACGGAACCATTAAAAATTCGCAGGGAGAGCGATTGTTGATAAACGGCGCCGTTCCAAAACCGGGCGACCCTATTTCTATCAATTCGTCCGGAGAAGTTTCACAAGCTAATAATCCGACAGGAGCGAAAATCCCCATTTATGATTTTGCGGATTATACACAATTAGTTCCGGAAGCGGGCGGACGTTTCAATATCGATCCATCACTCGAAGGTCCGGCCACCGGCACCATCACGCCGGGTTTTGTTGAACAAAGCAACATGTCGAGCGTCGACGCTCTCGTCGGACTTGTATCTTTAAATCGCTCGTTCGAATCGTCAACGCGAGCGATGAAAACGCTCGACGAAATCATGCAGCGCACGACGACCGCTGTTTAATAGCATTTTATTATTATTCATTAACTATCAACCAAGACTAAGGATCCGAAAACTATGATTCGCGCACTCTATACAGCCGCAACGGGAATGAAGGGGCAGCAGTTCAGCGTCGACGTTATCGCTAACAATCTCGCGAACGTTAACACGACGGGCTTCAAGCGAGTTCAAGTGCAATTTCGCGATTTGTTATATTCAACGGTACAATCGCCCGGCGCGCCCGCCGGCCCCGGACAAATATTACCATCAGGCATGCAGGTCGGATCGGGCTCTGAAGTCGCGGCGACAGCGCGCGTCTTCTCGCAGGGCGTTCCCGAAATTACAGGCCGCCCGCTCGATATTGCAATTCAGGGCGAAGGTTTCTTTAAACTAAGACTGCCTTCAGGCGATTCTGTATATACGCGCTCGGGAGCTTTTACTAAAGATAATCAGGGGCAGCTCGTGTCGCCGGAAGGTTATCAACTCGTTCCGCAAATAGCCATTCCCCCCGAGGCGACGAGCGTACTTATATCAAAAACGGGCGAAGTCGCTTACGAAATCGCCGGGCAGGTCGCTCCCGTTACCGCGGGCAATATAACATTATCGCGATTCTCAAACGCGGCCGGACTGCGAGCGGACGGCGCAAATTTATTTTATGAAACCGCCGCGAGCGGCACGGCGCAGGACATCGCCGCGGGCACGACGGGCGCCGGAATATTGTTACAAGGAACTCTCGAGCGCTCGAACGTCGAAGTCGCGACCGAACTCGTAAATTTAATTATCGCGCAACGCTCGTACGAGGTGAACTCACGCGCGATCCGGTCGAGCGATGAAATGATGCAACAAGTAAATAATCTCGGACGCTAATCAAAACCAACATGATCAAAATTGCATATTTAACAATTCTGCTTCTGCAAGGCGCCATCGCGAAATCGCCCGAAGTCAATACCATACAATTGCGGCCGGAAGCGTCGGTGCGCGGCGCGGAATTCACCATTGGCGATATTGCCGACGTGAAAGGCCCGCGCGCGTCCGATATAACAAAAATTCGCGTCGGCTATACGCCCGCGCCCGGCGCCGACCGAAAGGTGACGCCCCCTGCTCTCGAACTCAAAATTGCATCCGCGGGTTTTACAAGAAACTCCTATCAAATCCGAGGATTAGTATCTGTTGTTCGAACCGAAACTGTAACACTCTCGTCGAAAGACATCGCCGCGAAGGTACTCTCCGAAGCCGCGTCCCGGCTCCCGCAAAATGCAATATTAGACACGCGCGGCGAAATTGCAGATTTTATCATTCCGGCGCCGCCCACGTCGGATCCGCGCGTCGATCTCGAAGTATTCTTTACTAAGGAAACGGCAGGAAAGGCCGGACGAGAATCGATACAAACTCCAAATTATATGAATTATCGCGGAGACCAGTCCGTTGAAGTTCGCGCTCTCTCGCGCGGCGAGCGGATTGCATCCGTACAAATCCCCGTGCGCATTCGTTATGAAACGGAAGCGCTCGTCGCGGTCGCGGCGATGCGGCAGGGCGACTCGGTCGACACGGCGCGGCTGACAAAAATGAAAGTTGATATAACAAATCTCATCGGCGAACCCGTGACCGATGCGGCCTTCCTCGCGGGCCGCGTGCTCGCGCGCGCGATCGCTAAAGATAAAATATTAACGATCGACGACCTCACGCTCGCGCCTGTTTACAAAAAAGGCGACCAGGCGCAACTCATCGTCCAGCGCGGCTCGCTACGAATTGAAGCGGTCGTCCGCGTCGAGGGAGAAGCGTACCCGGGCTCGCGCGTAACTGTTACATGTCTCGAGTTCGCAAAAACGCTGTCGGCGCGCGTTCGCGAGGACGGAACGCTCGTGCTGGTCGGCGACGCCGTTAAGTAAGAATCAAACAATCAATATTAACACTTTAAAAAATAACAACCTGGAGAACCATCGATGCGATCCACACTGTCTCGAAGATTGATCCTTTATATTTTCGTGTTTTTTGTAGTCTCGGGCGTGAGCGCGTCAGGGCAGTCGCTGTGGCGCGACGACGGGCAGTACGCTAATTTTATTCGCAACACGACGGCGCGGCGCGTCGGCGATTTGTTAACAGTGATCATTGAGGAGCAGGCAAGTATACAAAACAGCGATCAATCAAAAACGGAGCGTTCCGGCTCGCTCAACGCGAAACTCACGGATTTTGCTATTGCGCCGAAGGCGTTCGGCACGCTGCCTTCTTTTGAAGCAAGCCACTCGCAGAAATTTGATGGAAAGGCCGACCAATCGCGGCAGAACCGTTTCGAAACACGCATCCAAGTGCAGGTTTATGATATATTACCAAACGGAAACATAGTCTTGGTGGGGCGCCGCACGATCACCGTCGACGATGAAACAAAAACGATTGAAATTCGAGGCGTCGCGCGCGCGCAGGACGTCTCCGCCGACAATACTGTTAAAAGCGAGCAGGTTGCTAACGCTGAAATTTCGTACGTCGGCGAAGGCGCGATGACGCGTTCCACTACAAAAGGAATCGTCGGGACGATCTTTGACACTCTGTTTCATATTCTTTGGCCGTTCTAATTGTAATGATACCTATGTGCATCCCCGCGCTCGCCGCCGTCCTCGCCGGATTTCTAACCATTCAAAACAATCCGTCGCGGCCGTCGGTGGCCAACGCCCCCGTCGCCGCGCCGCCAGTAACTACAAATCCGGCAGCCGGAACCGCGGAAGCTACAAAACCTGCCGCGGGCGGATTTGCAAATTCTGTGACGGCGGCGCAGGTTCAAACGCAATCATCCGCCGTTGCGATTCCGATTAGTAGTTTAACGGTCGTCCGCGGAATTCGCGAAAACCAGATCACGGGCTGGGGAATTGTAGTGGGCCTGAGCGGCACGGGCGACACGTCGAATTTTGCAAAACAACAAATCCAGAATTTAGCAAAAACCGTCGGCCTCACCGTTAGCTCGCAGGATCTCGCTTCTAACAATATCGCAATTGTTAACGTTTCCGCGACGCTGCCCGCGTATCCGGAGCCCGGGAAAAGAATTGATGTGATCGTGAGCAGTTATCAGGACGCGAAAAGTTTAGAAGGCGGATTTTTAGTACGAACTCCACTCACAGGCGCGATCGGCGGCGAAGCCGTTGCCGTCGCGCAGGGTTCATTAATTTTAGGCGGCTACACTGCGGGCGGGCAGGCCGCATCTGTTAAAAAGAATCATACAACTTCCGGCTTTGTTCCACGCGGCGCCATTCTCGAATCGGGCTCCGCGCTTGCGCGGATGAAACCGCTGACCGAAGGAAATAATCTTTATTTTGATTTAAAACAGGAAGAAGCGGAAGTCGCGGACAAGATTGCAAAAGCTATTAATGTAATTTATCCGTCGGCCGCGATCGCTCTCAACCCGGGAACCGTCCGCGTCGCGGTTCCCGCGAACTATGATGAAGCTAGTGGTAACTTTCCCGGATTCTTAGCAACCATCCAGCGGCTCAGCGTGGTCCCCTACGAGCGGCCGACCGTTTCGCTCGATGAAAAAACGGGCACCGTCCTCATCACGGGAAATCCACAATTAAGCCCGTGTATTATTGTTCGCGGAAACTTAACAATAACAATTGCAGAGTCTCCGAAAGTGTCGCAGCCGAATCCGTTCGGCGCGGGCGATACTACAACTACTCCGCGGACCAGTGTATCCGCTAAAGAAGAAATAAAAGCCCTTTCGGTGCTGCCGTCGACATCCACACTCAACGATCTCGCGCAGGCGCTCTCGTCGCTCGGAGCGACTCCGCGCGAATTAGTAGGAATCCTCGCGCAATTGCAGCGCACCGGCGCCCTCTACGCCGACATCCTCCCGAATTAGTTATATCAACTTATTTTACTTCAATAACACGACTGAAGACCATGCGCATCGACGGACAGAACCCGGGCAGTTCCGCAATCATAACCAATCCCGCACCGGAACTGGATCTATCCATTCCTTACCGCACCGGCGGTTCCGCGGATTCCGCCACGGCCGCGATCAAATTCGAAGGGCTGCTCATCGCAAACTTAATATCACAAATGCGCGAGTCGTCGGGCGTCAAGATGTTCGGCGAGTCGCCGGGCGCGCAGGTGTTCGAGGGTTTATTTGATCAAATGTTCGGCGAATCGATTGCTAAGAATGGCGGCCTCGGGCTTGCTACACAAATCGCAACATCCATGAACCGCATTGACGATCAGCAAACAGCCGAGATGCAAGACTCGGCAATGCTAGTTTCGCCAGTGCTAGATTCGGCAGTGCAAGAAATCCAACAAAAGGTAGAATTGTAATGATTCCTCCAGCCTTCCAACCGTTATGTTCAATTCTCGACCGCGAGGCGGTTCTGCAAAACGCGATTGCTAAAGAACTGGATAATGCAATTGCGGCCGCGCAAACGCGCGATCTCGCCGCGCTCGACGCCGCATTACAACAATTCGACGATTCCACGCGCCGCGCGCGCGCGTTCGCGAGCGAGCGCGAGAGCCTCGTGCAGCGAATGGCGGCAACACTACAATCCGGAAAAACGCTGCGCGCGATCGCCGAAGCTCCGGGCGCGCCGTCCGCGGAATTGTTAAAACGACGCGAATTGTTAATTCCGCTTGCGACGCGCGTCGACGAGCAGTCGCGCCGGCTTTTACGCCTCGTACGCGAACTCGGCGATATTTATGAATCCGCCGTCAACGCGATTCTTAATGATCACAGAACCAATGTCATCGGCGCTAACCACAACACCGGCGCTCAAGCTCACAGCGGCTCTTTTATGAATATTGAGGTTTAATACAGATGTCACTCAACGTCGGATTTGATACAGGAATGAAGTCGCTGCTCGCGGCACAGGCCGCGCTCCAGACGATTGGTAATAATATCGCGAATGCGAATACTCCCGGATTCTCGCGCGAAACGATACTGCTTGGCGCGACGTCGCCTGTCACCGTCGGAGGACTCTCGCTCGGGACAGGTGTTAATATAACAGAAATTCGGCGCATGGTCGACGAGAGTCTTGAACAACGGCTTTTGTTACAACGCGGCGGATTCGCAAGATATCAAGTAGAACACGCGGGTTATCAAGAATTAGAAAATATCTTTACGGGCGCCGGGGGAAACGGGCTTTCGGCGGGGCTCGGGGCAATCTTTACAAATCTCGGATCATTAGCAACCCATCCCGACGACAAGGCTAGCCGCAAATCCACTTTGACAGGCGCCAACGATTTTGCAAATTCGCTGCGCGAACTCGCGTCGCGGCTCAGTGCCTTCAAGGGCGACCGGCGATCCGAGGCCTCGCTGCGCGTCGGCAATGCTAATGAAATCGCGTCTGAGATTGCCGTGCTCAATGAACAGATTGTAACATTAAAATCGCGCGGCATCAGCTCGCACGCGCTGCTCGACCGAAGACAACAATTACTCGGCGAGCTCAGCCAGAATTTAGAAGTTACAACTCTTGCCGACCCCAATGGCGCCGTTCGAGTTTTCGTCGGCGGCTATACTATTGTTACCGGAAATAAACATTTCGAACTCGCTCTCGAAAACGATGCCCAGCAGCAACCGATACTAAGAATCAAAGGCGGCGTCGGAGAAATCGCCACCGGCAGCGGCGCCGTTGCGGGATTGTTACGATTATCAGAGCAGGCCGTTCCGGAATTACAATCCAAGGCGGATCAGTTTACAAAAGCGCTTATATTAGCATTCAATCGAGTGCATTCGACGGGCGTGCCGCCGTCCGGTGGATTTGAATATTTACAGGGTGTCGAAGCGCCATCGGGCGGAGCCGCGGCTGCGTCACTCGCGCTTTCGGCGGCGGGCTATTCGACAACCATTACTAAAGGCGATTTGTTTATTAATGTTCAAGATACAAAAACAGGTGAAGTAACACAAACTCAGATTGCCATTGACCCGTCGGATTCGCTCAACGACTTCGCTTCGTCAATTTCACAAATACCAAATCTCTCCGCGACGATCGACGCGGCCGGAAAATTAAGAATCTCCGCGACCACCGGGTTTAAGTTTGATTTCAGCCCGCGCCTCGACCCGAATCCCGCGTCGTCGGGCGGTTTCGGCGGAATGTCGGGCGCCGTGACGAGCGCTAATAAAGAAACATTCACATTGACCGCCGGCTCGAATTTACAAATCGCGGTCGACGGTGCCGGTCCGCAAACAGTAACATTTTCGAGCGGACAGTTTTCTGATATGAATAATGCCACCGCCGATGAAGTGGCCGCCGCGATCAATTCACAATTAACGGGAGCGACCGCCGTCGTCGACCACGGCGTCGTTACAATTGTATCCGATACAACAGGCCAGGTTTCGTCCATTGAAATCTTAGCGTCGAGCACAGCGAATAGTAGTTTTGGATTCGGCACCACCGCCGACACTGGCTCAGCGGCGAGCGCAAATGTAACTATTTCCGGAACCTTCTCCGGTGCTACAAATGACCAGTGGACATTCAAAGCCGATTCCGACGGGCAAATTGGCGTCACGCCAAATTTAACAATTGGCGTTTTTGATTCGCAGGGAAATCGAATTTCAACATTATCCGTCGGCGAGGGTTATTCGCCCGGAACGAAACTCGCCGTGAAGGATGGTGTCCAAGTGACGTTCGGCCCGGCGGAGATATCAAGTTCTTCAAATGATTCATTTACGTTGAACGTTATTGCAAATTCCGATTCATCCGATGTGCTGAGTGCGCTCGGATTGAATACATTCTTCTCGGGAAATTCCGCAGCGAATATATCCGTTCGAGAAGATCTGTTAAGTTATCCCGAACTTCTCGCCACGTCGATCACAGGTGCGCCGGCCGACGGCGGCAACGTGAATCGTTTATTACAAATTCAAAAAGCCGATCAATTATTACTGAACGGCGTTTCGCTTCCAGGCTACTTAACCGAAGTAACGACCGATCTCGCGCTGGATACAAAACGCTCGGGCGACCTCGAAACCGCGCAGGAAATATTAGTCAATGATTTGTCGGCGCGCCGCGAGGAGGTTTCGGGCGTTTCGCTCGAAGAGGAAATGGCAAATCTCGTTCGATTCCAGCAGGCGTTCGGGGCAGCGGGCCGTTACATGCGAGTATTACAAGATACGAGCTCGTCGCTCCTCGATCTGATACGTTAATAATTAATTAATATATCTCTAATTAAATATTACCAATATGCGAGTCACCCAAGGCCTCCTTTTTCAACAGGCGCTCAACGGCGTCAACCGCCACACCGCGGCGATTATTGATCAACAACAACAAATCACGACCGGCCGCCGCTGGACGCGCCCGTCGGAAGACCCTACCGCCGCTTCGCAGACGCTCTCAGCGCAGGAAAGAAAATCAACGCTGGAGCGATACTTAGAATCCGTTACGCAGGCGAAAGATCGTTTAAGTTCGTCGGCGTCGGCAATACAACTGTTAACAGATGTGCTCGGCGAGGCGAAGGAAGTCGCCATCAATTCTATCAATTCAACGCTAACACCAGCCGATCGCGTTTCTCTTGCGCAGCGTTTAGATAGCGTCATCGCTCAGGTTCTCGAAGTCGGCAATCGTAATGATACGTACGGACCGCTTTTCGCGGGAACCGCGAGCGGCGCGCCGTTAAATCTTGAAAATGACATTGTATCTTACCAAGGAAACGACGGAGCTCAAACTGTAGCGATCGGCGATGCGCTTTCGTTAGTAACAAATCTTCCCGCATCAGAATTGTTTTATAAACAATCGCGCGCCAAGTCGGCGTTCTTCGGCGGAAACACGGGCGCGGCTCCAGGAACCGGAACCGATTCGGGCCTCGACCGCGGAATGTTAAATATTACACATCTGTCGACCTCGTACGGAAACGGGCTCGGGCCCAGCGGCGGCGACACGGTTTCGGGCATCCGCCCCGGCGCTTCATCTGTAGCAAGCGACACGGTGATCGGCCCGTCGGGCGCGCACACCATTACAATTGATCATATTAATAAGACACTAAAATTAAACGGCGGCGAGGCGGTTACCTACACAGGTTCAGAAACAAACCTCGCCATTTCCGACGGAAAGGGCGGCACGGTCCACGTCAATGTATCCAATATTACGGCGGGCTTTCAGGGAACTGTTACAATCGCCGCGACCGGGTCGCTTTCGACCGACGGCGGTATTTCCACGATTCCTATCAATTTCACCGGCAATCAGGTATCCATCGATTCAGAAAACGGGGCGACCACAAATGTTAATTCAACAAATATCCGCTACGCAGGAAATGAAGTTGTTGATTACTCGGGAACGAGCAGCCTGTTCGAAACGCTCATCGGCCTTCGCAATGATTTGTTAAATTATGAATCGATGCCCGAGGCGACGCGCAATGCTACACTTCAAGCGCGCCACCGCGAACTCAATCGTAATTTTGAAAACGCGCTTGTCTCGCTCGCCGATGTCGGTTCGCGAGCAAAAATCGCCGAAACTGCGGGCTCGCGCCTTCTCGAGATCCGCGACGAGGTTGGAAATGTTATATCCAATCTTCAGGACTCCGATTTTGCGCAGGTCGTCGTCGATTTTAATAAATCACAACTCTCGCTGCAACTCGCGCAGGCGGCCGGGCAGCGATTGATGCAAACAAACTTTTTGTCATTTTTACAATAAAATGACTTTGCTTCCGGGCGGCGTTGACACGTCCGACACCCGATTATTAGCACTCCTCGGCGGAGTGTTGCGCCCTGAGAGCCCGGCGTCTCTCGCGGCCGAGCAACCCGCTATTTTCGGACCCGCGGCCACAGGACATATTTGTAGTATCGAAATCGGCGGAGAAATTGTAGCCGGCGCTGCGTGCACTGCGCGCATCATGATAACTCCTCGTGGAAGACTCAAAATCGGACTCATCGGATCGGTTGCAACAGATCCGAGCGCGCGCAAACAAGGCCACGGCGCCGCGGCCGTCGAAGCTTGCGAACTGTATTTACTACAACAGGGCTGCTCGACCGTTTTGTTATGGGCCGACGTCCCCGCGTTCTATCAAAAGCGCGGTTACATATTCGCGGGCACGGAATATTTATTTTTACTCCCGCCGCTCGACGGCTGGACACCCGCCGGAATCGTCGAACGCTACCAATCGGAAGATTTACATTCCGTCGAACAGATACGACAAAAAGAATCCGCGCGCAGCGACCGCCCGCGCGCCGAGTCGGCGCTTCACTACGAAAACGCGGGCACGGAAGTATACATTTACCGCCCGTTTTCATCGGATCATATTACAAATCGAATCACCGCCTACGCCGCCTTCGGCCGCGGCGGCGACCTGGCCGGAACCGTCCACGAATTCGGCGGCAGCGTCTCCGGCATTATTTCGATACTTCAACACATATTACAAATACACAAACTCGAATCGTTACTGATCATCGTGAATGCGCACCGCGCCGATTTGATAGATATCCTCGAGTCGTGCGGAATCGAGCGGCAATCAGGCGTGCTCGGAATGGTAAAATGTCTCGATCTCCCCGCTCTCGCGAACGAATTGCATAAAAAACTTCCGGAGGGCGCGAAAGTTGAAATCTCGGAGCGGAACGCAATTTTTAGTTATAATAATAAAACGATGGCACTTTCAGAAACCGAACTGCTGCGCGCCGTGATCGGCGACGGCGGAAAACGTGAAGTGTTACAATCGATTGAAACGGCGCTCGGGATTCCTGAAATTGTTAATTTACCAATTGAACCGGGGTTTGGCGGGTTTGATTCCATTTAATCGCTGGTGAGTGTTCCGGTTCCCGCGTCGCGCGCTGCGCTCGCGATACACACCGGGAAGATAATAATGTCATAGGAAGTATTTGGACCGGGGGTCAGACCCCCTTCTGTTATAAGCCCCTCTGACGCGAAGCTAATAAACGACGCTCGCGTCGTTTATTAGCTTCGCGCCGTGGTCCCTCCAAGTCTGATGTTGGCTAAAATGCTGCTAATAGGGACAGGTATAAACCTGTCCCGGTACCTGTCCCCTAACCTGTCCCCAAGCGCGTCGGGGTCGCGCGCGCGCAGCGCGCATCGGTGCGCGGAAGAAGGCGTTATGTATCGCCGAGCGCGGCGGTGGCCCAGGCGCGTTTGTAACAATTATTACTTTTGCGCCCCGGTTAAAGGCGGGCAAGCGCGCGCGACCCCGGCGCGTTCTTCGCCTTCGTTAGTAACCGCCCCACCTCTTATTTAGTAACCTCCACCTTCAACGCATTATTAACTCTATTAAAGTAATGAAACAATCCCGCCACCATTGCTACTTCTAACAAGCCTTCATCCCCATAAACCCTCTTCACCGCCTCCGCCGCTTCATCGCTAACATTTTTACCCCCATCCCGCATCTCGTCCGCAAATCGCAGCGCCGCCTGCGCACCCGCATCCAGCCCGCCAAACCGCGAACCTTTTAATTGTAAATTCTTCAACTGTAATATCGTTTCCTCCGTCGCACCCAACTGGCGCGCAATTTTAGTATGTGACGCAAGTCAATAATCACAATCATTGCTCATCGATACGCGCACCGCCACCAGCTCCTTTACCATCAACGGAACTTTCACCGGCGTCATCACCGCGCGAAAATGTGCAAATGTAGTTTCCAGGATTCGCGGAATATGAGCAAGCGTCGCGAACATGTTAGGAATATTCCCGCGTTCGCGCATGAAGTCATCGAAGATCACGCGCGCGGCGCCATCGGCCTGTGCGGGTTTTAATGGTTGGATTCGTGGCATGCACAGAATGTAACAAAAGACATGACCGCTCGCCGCGTTTCGTTTGAAAGAGGGCGAATCGGCGCCCGCGAAAGAAACAATTTCAGATGGAAATCCTTTCCGTCCGAAAGGGGTTGCCTAAGGCGGCCTACCCACCGCTTCCCCTTTGCCTCCTCATGCGAATTTTAGTAGCTGGCCCCATTGCTGAAACGGCGTTGTCGATCGCGAGCGCGCTCGCGTCGCGCGGCCACGATCTGTGCATTGCCGACCGGATCGATACTACAATTGGCGAAGAGGCCGCGCGACTCTGGCGCGCGTGGCGCCCCGGCGCCGGATTCTTAAATTTAACAAATATTCCGTCGCCGCACGCGCTGCGTGATCTTGCCGATTACTATCACGCCATCGTGATCTGTAATAACGACACTGGCAGCGCGTTTTATACGGATCTTTCGATTTCGCTCGCCGACGCCGCCGCCGCGCGCGACGAGGCGCGGCCGATTCTTAAATTTACGGATCTTTCGCCGTGCGCGGGCGTCGATATTGGTAATATTCGCGTTCGAAACGGCGCGTGCGAATACAAAGATTTTCCTTCGGGCATTCCCGAAATTCGAACGCTCGGAGCTCTCTCCGACGGCGACCGCGCGCTGCGGCTTATTGCAACCATGCGCGACCAGCCGATTCTCTTCTTACGATTCGGCGAATTGATAGCTCCGGGGCGTTTACAATTTTCGAGCGGCGATTGTTTCAATCACATGACGCTTGCGGCGCTCGGACACGAGCGCGAATCGAATACAAACGATCAAATTCAATATTCCATCGATTCCACTTCCGACGTGGCCGACGCGCATGCGCTCTCGATCGTAATCGAGCGATTATTAGTTAACATTCCATCCGCCGGGGCGGGGATGTTTCATTTCAATGGCGGACCCGCGGCGCGCATCACGCTCGGGCAAGCCTTCGAATACTTACAATTGTTGCAAAAGCAACAATTCCCGTTTCCGTTTTCCGACACAGCCGCGCCCGAAGCGCGCGTCCTCGACGACCGCGGCTCCCGGAGCGGAACCGGCGCGCCGCGAGTCTGCGCCCGCGCCGCGATCGAACAATACTACCATTTCGCGCGGCGCCACAGCGCGATTTTATTAGCGTCAGCGCCGCAACTCGTACATTTATAAAAATGCTAAATTCAAACAGTAACATTGGCAGGAGCAACCCCGTGTCTCTCTTATTTCATCTATTTCGTTCGCCGTTCGCCCGCGTCATTCAGCTTCCCGATCAACGCGCCAAAATTGAAAGCGCGGTCTCGCGCTGGAATGGCGGCACGATACTACAAATCGGATGTTCCGATGTGACGGCCGCCGTCGAACTCGCGCGCCGAGGCGTGCGAATGGTTGGAATCGATCCAAGCGCCGAACGCGTCGAACGCGCGCGCGATCTAACAAAAACGGCCTGCACGACGCACGTATTTGATAAGATAGAATTCCACCAAGCGGCTCTCACGCCGGAGAGCGCGAAAGTATTACAACAATTCGCCGCGGAACCCGCCGACGTCGCGATCATTGAAGAACTCCCCGAGGGCGCTGAAGTGACGCTCGCACTCGAGTTATTATTAAAATGCTCGCGATCGGTTTTATTGCATGAGTCGATGCGAAGCCGCGTCCCCGACCGGTTTCATACTTTTGCGAAACCAGCCGTAGACGGATTATACTTCTTTCTCGACGGTTCTCCCGCCGAGGCACCTCCAAAGGCGTTTCGCACGCGGACGATTGCTACAAAAACCGGCACGGCTCCCGGCGAACAATCTTCTTTTGTAGCGTTAAATGCGATGCTACACAAAACGGCGCCGTCCGCCAATCTATCTATAAATGGCGAACCGATCGTGGCGGCCGTTCACGACGGCGGCTTCGAATCGGATTCGATCGACGCCGCATCATTAACAAACCTCATTCCCGACCGGAGCTGTTCTGTAGTATCCACAGGCACGCGCACCGACCGCTTCTCACGCGAACATATCACATCGCTCGGCGGATTTGATGAGATCTGGGTGCCGGGCGCATTCGCGCGCCGCGCCGCAATCGAGAGCGGTGTCCTTGCGGATCAGGTTCGCGTCGTGCGCGAAACCGTTGATATACAACAATTCCATCCGCGCCCGCGAATGGAACGTAACTTTAAAGTATTAGCGATGGCGTCGGTGAACGCGCGTATCGGAGAAGCTGTCGCGGCCGCGTGCGCATTTGTTAATTCGCTTGGAAATGAAGATTCGGCGGAATTAACAATACTCTGCGGACCGTCCGTGAATCCCGCGGAAGTCGACTCGGCCGTGACGCTCGCGCTCGCCGGCAACCGTTCACAAAAGATACAAATTATCGGCGCAAAGCAACATCAAGAGATGCCAGCGTTGTATTGTGAGTTTGATCTTTTCCTTCGCCCAACGAGCGGCGAGCGCCGCGCGACGGCGATTCTCGAAGCGATGGCGTGCGGCGTGCCCGTCGCGGCGACGCGCTTTGGAATTACAGCTTCTATTGTAACATTAACAAACGGCTATCCGATCGAAGCGAATTCGATCGAAGCCTGCGATCCTACAAAAGACGACGTGCGCGCCGACGAAGCCGGACACGTGCGCGCCGTCGCATCGTTAGCATCCATCGAAGAAGCGTTGCGCGCCGCATTTGAAGATTGGGAAGGCCGGCTCGCGCGCTCGGGCGAAGCTCGTAAGTTTATTACCATGTATCACGCACCCGAAATTGTAGCTAACGTGATTCGTAATATTCCGTGGCCGGAAACCAAGCAGAATACTAACGTTCCAGCGGCGCTTCCCATCGAGGAGTCTACAGAAACCGTGGAGGAAGCCGCGGCCGCGCTCGAGCCTCGCGTATTGTTAGATTCCGGCGAGAACGCCGCGCCGCTTCATACACAAATCGACGCGGCCGCCGCAGCGCGCGAATTGTGGTGTTATACGCAGCTCGCGTCGGAAGGCTGGAAAGCCGCCGGATTCGCGCCGCGAAATATACATTTCGTGCCGCCGGCCGTTGATACAAAAGTTTTTCACCCGCAGGCGCGGCCGGCGGTCGTGCCGACGCGCAAGCGCACGCGAATATTAGTCGACGCGCGCAATGACTACTATTCCGGCGCCGACCTCGCGCTACGCGCGTTCGCGGAGGCAAAACTACAAAACGCCGCCCTCATTGTTATGGGAGCAAAACCCGAGACGCGCGCGTCTCTCGAACAATTAGCATCTAGCCAGCCGTCAAGTGTTGAAGTTGTATTTATGCACGAACCGGCGTCCGACGCCGCGCGCGCTTCGACGCTGACCGCGTGTGATTTATTGTTAGATTTCTCGCGGACCGGATCGCGCGGAACGCTACTGATCGAAGCGGCCGCGTGCGGGCGCCCGGCGGTCGCCGCGGCGTGCGCGCAGCCCGACGGAATTCTATCCAATCTCACGGGCTATCCCGCGCCCGCAAAACTAAAATTAGCTCCGCTCGCATTAGATACATTCGCGACGCCGCCAATTTTCTGCGAAGTTTATTGTGAGGAAGCCGCGAAACTGATCCAGCTCGCAATGCAAGATTCCGCCGGGCGCGCGCGCCGAGGCGCAGCGGCACGAGAATTAGCATTACAATTCGGACCCGCGCGCGAGGCGCAGTGGATTCGAGATCGCAAATCCGCTCTGGCGGCGGCTCCGAGCAATGAAGTGATGCTCGCATTTGTAGCTCCCGCCGGAACCACGATCGACGGTCTCCCTTCGGACACCGAATATTATACATTGCGCGGAAACGCGGAGCGCGGCGGGCTCGCGGAAGAAGCGAGTCAACTCATCTCTTCATTATCAACTGATTTTGTTATTATCGCGTCCGGGCCATTTGTTAATATGGAAAAGCGCAGGCCGGGGCTCGCGGAGCGACTCATTCAGCCGATGGCGGACGACGCGAACGTATCATTAACATTCGCACGCGACGAGAATGGCGCCATTCTCGCGATGCGGCCCGCGCTGTTGCGGACGTGCTCGTTTTCGCAGGGTTTCCATTCCACCGCGTTTTTTGTAGATTTCGCACGCCACGCCGCGGAGACGGGTTATCAAGTCGCGCCCGTGTCCGATTTGAATATATCTTTTGAGAAAACCGGCGAGCGCTTTCATCAAGAATCGCAATGCGTCGAAACGCTGTCGCAGCTTCGTGAATATATTAAAACAGGCGAGATTGAAAAAGGCGTGGATTTGTTGAATGTTATTATGCACACGCTGCCGAGTTATCCCGCCGCGTGCGAGACCGCCGCTGAATTATTCTTAGCAATCGGCGAACCGGGCGAGGCAATCCCCGCGCAGACCAAAGCCGCCGCGGTCGACGCGCGCAATCCGGTCGGTTATTTTAAACTTGCGCAGATTCTTAGCCAGCTCGGCCGCCGCCAGGAAGCATTATTATATTTCAAAACCGCGCACGCGCTCGCACCGTCGGATCTCGATCTTTCGACGGTGTACGGCGAGGCTCTCATCGAAGCGGGACAATATTCAAAAGCGGCGTCGTTATTGTTAACAACGCTTCAAAACCATCCGGGCGCGAACGAAACCGCCGAGCTCGCCGCGCATGCGTTACAACAATTAGGGCGCGGCGAGGACGCCGCTCAAATTCTGAATAACCTCAACGCCGCCCCCGCCGAATTCATATCAACTGGCGTCTGATGGGGACAGGTCAGGGGACAGGTTTATACCTGTCCCCTATTTTAACGAAATGAGGCCGGCTTTTTCGGCCGACTGTAGGAATTGTAATGTTTGTTCGGGCGTGACGGTTCCGTAGTACCAGCGTCCTGCGATTTCGGCTTGCGCGAAAACGGTCTCGAAGATTTGTAGTCCGGTTAAGTTTAACTTGTGACGCACCGACGCATCGCAAAGACACAGAATTTCATGTGTTAATAAACGGTGCAGCCCGCCCGCGGCGGCTTTGCTTACATTCTTTTGATAGTCCGCGACGGTGCCAACGCGCTTCGGCTGCATTTTCTTTAACTCTTCCATTGTTGCATTCGGCGCGGCGGGCTCGACGCCCGCGACCGCCGCCAGCATTTGTAACATTCCGTTCTCGTGCGGCGCCAGCGACGCGAGCGCGCGGTCGATCATGGCATGCGGCGCGCCCGTCGCGCGCGAAATCGATTTTAACGTTAACTGTTCGCGCAGCACCGAAGCCCGAATCATACTATTCGCATCGCGCAACGCGGCGGCTCGATCGTTATCATTAGCCGAACGGATTTTTTGCATGGCAACATTCGTAGCTTCTCCGAACCGCCGCGACGCGTGCCCGCGCGCAAGGAATGTTAATGTTTGCGTTTCCCCTTCGCCCGCGCGCGCGATCGTATAACCAATCGCGGCGGCCGCGAGCGCGTTTCGTTGCAATTGGGTCGGATCGAGATTCCACAGATCGTCGTCGGTAGTATGAATATAATCATCGGGCCAATTTGTAAATGTTAAGGCTGGAATGCCGACCGGCGGCGCGACGAAACACTGATGATCCGTGTTCGCGTGGTACGGAATGAAACGCGCATTATAACGATGCCGCGTTCCGAGTTTTGATACCACTGGAAATGGATAATACGGCGTGCCCGCCTGCAAACCCGCGAGCTGCGACGTGTTTCCGTCAACTATAAAATTAACAATTTCTTCCGCGACGTTTTCGAGGATGTCGGAGCGCGACCACGGAATGCGCGTGATGTTTTGAACGCGAAGCGTGCCCTGCGACTGATTCGCGCCTGTCATGTCTTGATTAATATTACATAAAATCGTTTCGGCAACTTCGGGATGATCCGCGAAAAGCTGATCTTCCGATTGAATTTCGGTCGTCCACCAGAATCTTAGCGATCGCCGCGGGCGCGCAAGCACACCTGTATCAATTCCTTTTTGTAGCACTCGCGCAAGCTCAAGCGTGTTCGCACAACCCGACGCGTCGTCATTCGCGCTGAATCGTTCCTCCTGCAAATGCGCAGTATACAAAACGCACGGCAGCGACGGATCGGTTCCCGGAATTGTAGCTTCGACCATCACGAGCCAGCCCGGGCCGGTTTCCGCTTCTACAACAGCGCGCGCCATCACTTTTCCTAATTTTAGCTTTTGCGCCATCGCGACGCCCTGGCGGTGCGAAAGGTTAAAAGCAAAGGTTGCTAATTTTCCGTCTTCGCTCTTTTCCGGAATCGCGAGCCAGCGGACCTGGTCGGGATGGTTGAAGCCTCTGTCGGGATCGGGTCGTACTACAATTCCCGCGGCGCCGCGATTCCAAACGGATTCCTTCATAACAGTTGCCGGCGCGCCCCACGCCAACACTAATTTTCCGGCGACGTCCTTATCTTTATAATCCGCTTCCGCGACGCCCGCGTTCACGTCGATCCACTCCGCCGTGACGCTGGCGCTTCGGCTGCGGTCGAGCAAACTCAATTGTACAGATCCAATATCACAAATCTGTTCTTGTACTTCAATTCCATCTTTTGTTTTTATTGTAATCCACAATTCGCCGCGCCGTGGCGTCCACTCGATCCCCGAAGAACCCGTTTTTGTAAGTTTTACATTTGAGAGCCCGAATTCCTTCGCCTGCGCTTCTGTATATTTCGCCGCGGCCATGAGACCCTCGCTCGCGAAGGGGCGGTGCCAGTGTGTGTACCAGCGGACGTGCTCGTAGGCACGGTCTCCCGACGCTTCGCCAACGAGAAAGTCCGATTCTTTTTGTGTACAAAACGGAAGACGATCCGCGTTGGCGCCCTGCGAAAATCCGTGAGCGCTCGATACAATAAAAAACGCAGAAGAAATGATTAATAATTGTAATGGCCGGGATTGGATCATCGGCGCATGCTAGCAGCCCGTAGTAAAAGTTCCATGGTGCCATTGCCTTTCATTGCATATGATCCCCGAATGGAATCCATGATCCCGCTGCCGGAATATCAAGAATACCCACCCGCGGAAATGGCGTCGCGCGCGCGTGATTTTTATCATTGCATTCGGCGCCGCAGGAGCGTTCGAGATTTTTCAAACCGTGCGGTTCCCCCCGAAATTATTGATGATTGCCTTCGCGCCGCGGGGAGCGCTCCGAGCGGCGCGAACATGCAGCCATGGCATTTTGTAGTTATTACAAATCCGGAAATAAAAACAAAGATTCGGGCCGCTGCTGAAAAGGAAGAAAATGAATTTTATCATCATCGGGCGCCGAAGGAATGGCTGGAGGCTCTCTCTCCTCTTGGAACGAACGAGGAAAAACCGTTTCTCGAAATCGCGCCTTATTTAATTGTTATCTTTGCAAAACGCTACGGTTCGGCGCCAGACGGTTCGGTCGTCAAACACTATTATGTTCAAGAATCCGTCGGAATCGCCGCAGGCATGCTGATCACCGCGCTCCACTTCGCAGGTCTTGCTACATTAACGCACACGCCAAGTCCGATGCGGTTTCTTAATGAAATTCTCGGCAGGCCGGCGAACGAGCAGCCATTTTTATTGCTAGTAACCGGCTATCCCGCCAGCGATGCGCGCGTTCCGAATATATCAAGAAAAACGTTCGACGAAATAGTAACATTGGTATAATAAAACTTCTTCCACGGGCCGCGCCGCCGCTAGCATTGAACGCTCTTCCCGCCGCGCGCCAAATTCCGTGTTTAACTTTTTCTCTTGGAAAGTCGTAGAATCCCGGCATCGCCGCGCGGAGCGTTTCCGTCGCAGCGGAACACCCCAATAAAAACACATCTTCTCAAAAAGGAATTCCCGTGAATCGTCCCCTAGGTGTATTTGTTGCCGCGGCCGCGGCTGGCATTCTCGGCGCCGGAATCGGCGCGTGTACTAAGAAAAACGAAACGCCGACTACGGATGCAGCAAAAGCCGCCGCCGGCGCAGCCGCTGATAAGCATGCTTGCAAAGGTATGAACGCGTGCAAGGGCCAGGGCGGGTGCGGCGAGACCGCAGGAAAGAATGAATGTAAAGGAAAGGGCGAGTGCGCGAGCGCCGCAGCGAAGCATGCGTGCGCAGGAAAGAATGAATGCAAAGGCCTCGGCGGATGCGGCGCCACGAAAGGCAAGAATGAATGTAAAGGAAAGGGCGAGTGCGCCGTGCCCATCAAGCATTAGTAAGAATTTCAGTATTCGCTAATTGAAATAGCAGCCCGCGCTGCATCCCATGCCGGCGGGCTGCTTTTATTGATCCCTTTTTGATGGATTCGCCTTCGACCCCCAGATTTGATAATTTAGGATTCGGACTCGGCCTCCGAACCGTTCATTACGGCAAAATATTAAATACGTGGCCGAAGGTCGATTTTTTTGAAGTTGTAACAGAAAATTTTCTGGATACGGAAGGGCGCCCGATCGACGTTTTGTTACAAGTCGCCGGCCGGTATCCGGTCATTTTACACGGCGTGTCGATGTCGGCGGGTTCGACGGATCCGATTGATAAGATTTTTTTGCGTAAAATAAAATCGTTAGCAAACCGGATCAACGCGCGCTGGATTTCCGACCACGTTTGCTGGAGTTCGATCGACGGGCAGCATTTGCACGACCTGCTACCGCTTCCGTACGACGCGCCCACGCTGCGTCATTTGATAAAACGCGTCAAACAGATACAACAATTCCTGGGCGCGCCGCTCGTGCTCGAAAACCCGTCGTCGTATCTTGCATTTCAACAATCCACGATGACGGAATGGGAGTTTATTGCAAAGCTCGCCGAGGAGTCGAACTGCGGACTTCTGTTAGATATTAACAATGTTTATGTAAGCTCCGTCAACCACGGATTCGACCCGAACGAATATATCGATCATATTCCGAAGGGGCGCGTCGCGTATTTTCATTTGGCGGGGCACACTCGCTACGAAACGCATATATTAGATACGCACAGCGCCAGCGTGATCGATCCCGTTTGGAATCTTTATGTTCGCGCGCAGAAACGATTCGGCGGGCGCGCAACGATTGTCGAATGGGATGAAGACATTCCCGAATTTGATATTGTGAACGCGGAACTCGAACGCGCAAAACTGGAATTAACAAAAGCTGGGCAGCAACGGCTCGTTCGCGCCGCCGCGCATTCGCGCAAATTGTAATATGCCAAAAACTTCACTTCGTGAATTGCAACGTTGGATGCGCGAATTGTTGGAAACCCGCGGACTCGGCGAAATGACGGATTCGAGCGCGGATTCGCAGAAACAACAATTACAAATACTCGGCGCCGTCGCGCCGTCGAACACGCTGCGGCCCGAACAGCGCGTTGATATCTATTCCAAAATGTACGTTTACCGCCTCGTGGATGTGTTAACAAGCGATTTTCGGGCCGTCGCGTACGCCGCGGGCGAACATGCGTGGTATCACCTCACGCGCGATTATATCAAATCGCATCCGTCGCGAAACCAGAACCTTAACTTTTTTAACGCTGCATTTCCCGCGTATTTGAAAACTCGCCGCGATTTGAAACATTACCAATTCCTCGCCGAGCTCGCATCGCTCGAATGGGCATCGATGGAAGTTATCTTTTCACGCACGGCCAATCCGCCCGATTTAACAAAACTCGAAACGCTCCCAGCAAAGCACTGGGAAGAAGTGACCTTTCGCGCGGCGCCGACTCTTCGATTATTTCAATTTAACTATCCGGTCAACCAATATTATCAAGCGTTTCGCGAAGATAAACATCCGTCGATTCCAACAAAAAGAGCAAGCTGGCTCGCTGTGCAGCGAAAGGAATATACAGTTTGGCGGATCACGCTGTCGCGCGCCATGTATCAGATGTTGACGGCGTTGGTGGCGGGGAAGACTTTGCGGGAATCGGTGAAGTCTGCGTTGAAAGCGCGCGTGATTTCGGGAAAAGAATTAGAAGCATCTATTTCGAACTGGTTCCGCGACTGGGTATCGGACGGATACTTCGAAGAAATTGTAGCACCGGCGAAGAATGTTAAGGTTGCGAAGGGATCGATGTTTTCGGGGGTGAAGGGTGGAAAAGTTAAGAGTAGTGGTAAAGTTAAGATTGAACGGTTCGGAGCGGAAGCTAAGATTAAGTCGCGGGGAGAGGCAGCGATTGTTAAGAAGTGAGCGTGCGGGTGGATTGTTAACGAGGCCTTGATCGCGCGGAGGCCACACGTGCTCGCGCGCATAACCGTGGCGCCAGAATATTAGTAGGGACAGACGCGCCTGGACCGCTGCCGCGATCGGAGATACGCGACGCCTTCTTCCGCGCACCGATGCGCGCTGCGCGCGTGTGGCCTCCGCGCGATTTGTTAGTTTTGTTAGAACGTGGCAGTGATTTAGCCACCAACGGTTTTGGGGGGACCAGGCGGGAAATGAATAAACGCGCAGAGCGCGTTTATTCATTTCCCGTCGTTAACAATTAATTTTTTTGATTCTGGCGAGTTGCCAAGATTCTAATATTTTCCGGGCGACTCCCTGACGCGAAGCTAATAAACGACGCGTTCGTAGTTTATTAGCTTCGCGCCGCACTCTACCCAAACCGGGCGTGGGCTCATTCACTGCGCCTATCATAAACATTAACAATCGCGCCGGGGTCGCGCGCGCGCAGCGCGCATCGGTGCGCGGTCTTGGGCGTTTCATAACGCCGAGCGCGGCAGTGGTCCAGGCGCGTTTGTAACAATTATTACTCTTGC
>JBJXHE010000114.1:0-3553 GCA_046160785.1 Planctomycetota bacterium | reverse complement strand
ATTTTACGAATCTCGCGATCGAGCTTGAGCGGTGCATAAAACTGTACGATTCCCGTCGCCAACAATTCCTGCATAGCGGATTTGGCGCCGGGTTGTTTAACGTTGTCGGGAAATGTAAGTTCGCCTCGCATAAAACTTGTATCAACTACGATTTTGAAATATTGCGGCTCCTTCGCGAACATCATGAGCGCTGGAAGCTGGCGAATATGTTGAATGAATCGCGGGATGTCGGAGGAAAGAACTTTCAATTTATTAGTAGTATTTGGGGTTCAATCATACACATCGGAGCAATACTAAACCATAACAATCGCTTTGTCGCTCGGCACGTCGTTCGCGGAATATACAATTCAATTATTACGATGCTGCGCGTCGCGTCAATTCTCGTGCGCCAATGAGTGTTCAAATCCAAAAGTGGCGGATTTCGCGCGATCAAGTTTGAATAGGTTGACCATTGCGACCGCCGGTTAAGATTCCGCCTCGGAAACTACGCATCTCATTCAACTATGACCACCGCCGCGGAAGACGTTCGAAACCGAATAATTGAAACGTTACAAATTGATCTGGTTGGCCCGGACAACGATCATGTTTTTGCTCACGAATGCCTGCCGGATTCGCCTGTATCTTGGTATCTAACCGGCTTCCTCGCGCCCGCGAACGCGCCGCTCTCGGTTCGAACTAACAAATCCACGCCGGACGACGGCGACGACGATCTCGACGCAGGAGGACAGCGTCAGGGCGGCGACGATGAGGAGAGCCCCGACAAGCCGGCGGCGCGAAAGAGTTTATTTCCCGCGTCGATGGGATTGAGCGCGCTGGTTCCATCCGGAGTTCAATTGTTAAAAGTTGCCGTCGCGTGGGGAAATTATGAATTGGAAGAAGAGGAGCCTCCCGCGGTCGACGAATTGAATACTATCAATTCGGACGTGAACGCGGTCGAGCCCGCATCTCACAAAAAGAAAGCTAAGAAAAGAAAGCGTGGTTACCGGCGGACTCCGTTCTGTTCGGAATTTGAAATAACAATTCCGGGCGCGGGCGAGCGTCCCGCGGAATTTGTAGTTCCTAACTCTGGCGGCGTCGCGGTCGTCATTTCGGCACGGGACATTGGTAAAAAGATTTCGCGGCTGCCTCAGGGCACCCGCGCGGTGTCGGTGTTCCTTGTCAATCGCCGCCAGGGCGTCGAGAAGAATACAATTCCGACATTTTTGTTTCAAACTCAATTGGAGCTTTTTTGTAAAGAAGGATTTGTAGCGCGCGTCGATCCCAGATTTAGTCATGAAGATCCATCGGCGATCGATCCCGATATGAAAATCGCGGATTTACAATATCGCGATGTTTGTGAGTATGCGGTCGGTCACGGCGTTGCTACAGAAGCGATTCTTAATCATGATCAAACTTGCGGCCAGGTCAGGACAGACTGGATTCCTCAGGCTGATGTGTTGCGGGTTGTGCCGGGAACAGTCGACGGCGCCGAGTTTTCGATGGAGGCTCTCGGAAGTTTACAAAACTTCGACGAAGCTAAAGAAAAGTTATCGCCGCTCGTCGACGCCTATCGTTCGTGGATTCGTTATAATCAATCGAATACTGGCAATCTCGAAAATACAAGAAAGCAAACCGCTAAGGGATTATTGCAATCCGCCGAACTTGCGGCTCGCAGAATGTCTGAGGGAATTGAAGCGTTACGCGACCCGTTGGTGCTTGAAGCGTTTCGCATTGCGAACCGTGCGATGGCGAAGCAAGCTCGCAGACGCGAGGTTATCCAATCGCAGCGCAAAATAACAGAAGGAGATGCTAAGAATCCGGTATGGCGTCCGTTTCAGCTCGCGTTCATATTAACTGTATTGAAGGGAATTATTAATCCTACAGATAGCGACCGCGAACGAGTCGATTTGTTATTCTTTCCGACGGGCGGCGGCAAGACGGAGGCATACCTTGGCCTGGCGGCGTTTACGATGGTATTGCGAAGATTGCGCGAACCGGGTCCGGAATCCGGCGGTGTCAGCGTGCTCATGAGGTACACGCTTCGATTATTAACATTGGATCAGTTGTCTCGCGCGAGTGCTCTTATTTGTGCATTGGAACTGGAACGCGAAAAACAAATACCACAATTAGGATCGTGGCCCTTTGAAATTGGTCTTTGGGTTGGTCGCGCGGCTACACCAAACAAGATGGGAAAAAAAGGCGATGGCGATGAACACTCAGCTCTCGCGCGTACGAACCGATTTAAACATAACTCCGATCACTCAGGCGCCCCGATTCCCATAGAGGATTGCCCGTGGTGCGGCGAGAAATTTCAGCCGGCATCGTTTCATTTACAAGGAAAAATCGCTCAACCGGATAATTTAGCAATTTATTGTATTAACGAGCATTGCGAGTTTAACGGTTCGCTGCGAATGTTACCGATCGTGACCGTTGACGAACCCATCTATCGGCGGTTACCCGCATTCTTAATTGCTACAGTTGATAAATTTGCATCGCTCCCATGGACGGGGAGGGTTGGTGCGCTCTTCGGTTTGGCGGATCGATTTGAAGAAAAGAAAGGATTCTATGGAGCCTGTGATCCCGGCAGAGGATTGTTACTAAAACATCCGTTACATCCGCCAGACCTTATTATTCAAGATGAGTTACACTTAATATCGGGGCCGCTTGGAACGATTGCCGGTGTTTATGAAGCTGCCATCGACGCGCTTTGCACGCGCGAAGTTGATGGAGAACGCGTGCGTCCAAAAATTGTAGCAAGTACCGCTACGGTGCGTCGCGCAAATCCTCAGATTCGCGCGTTGTTCGGACGTGCGAGCGTTGATATTTTTCCGCCCCCGGGGCCCAATCGTTATGATTCATTTTTTGCGAAAACGATCGATGCTAAAACAAAAGCCGCTCGAAGATATGTAGGAATTGCGGCACAGGGCCAGAGTGCAAAAGTTATATTTTTGCGAACAACCCTCGCGCTGCTCAGCGCGGCGCAGCGCGAGTGGAATCGTAATGAACTTGAAAGTACAGAGAATCCGGCCGACGCCTATATGACACTACTGGCGTATTTTAATAGTTTGCGAGAGCTGGGTGGGAGCCGAAGGATTGTTGAAGATGAAGTGTCTTCACGAATTCAAGACTACGCGAAGCGCAAGAGAGTCGAACCCGAGGACTCTACATTTGTAAACAGGCGATATTATGAGCCATTAGAGTTAACTTCGCGCGTAAATACTAATGATATAGCAAAGACAAAACAAAAACTAGCGCTGCCGTTTCATAGTGATGACAGCGTCGACGTTGCACTTGCAACAAATATGATTTCCGTGGGTCTCGACATTCAGCGGCTTGGACTCATGGTCGTCGTCGGCCAGCCGAAATCAGCCGCTGAGTACATTCAGGCGACAAGCCGCGTTGGACGCGCCGACGAACGTCCCGGTCTCGTCGTCACATTATTAAATATACATAAAGCCCGAGACCGATCTCACTACGAACGATTTGTAAATTATCATCAAAGTTTTTATAGAAATGTCGAAGCGACAAGTGTTACGCCGTTTTCGCCGCGGGCACTCGATCGCGCTCTTGCGGC
>JBJXHE010000113.1:0-40329 GCA_046160785.1 Planctomycetota bacterium | reverse complement strand
TGTTTCATGTGCGCGCGCGCGTGTCCGGTTGATTGCATTTCGATGGAGGCGGTGCGCCACGGCAAAGAGCTCGAATGGATATCTTTTTCGGTTGATTACAATCGTTGCATGTTTTGTGAATTGTGCGTTTACCCGTGTCCGAAAGATTGCATTCACGAAGGTAAAGAATTCGCGCTCGTAACCTTTGACCGCCGCGACTTCGTTCTCGATTTGTTATCTTATAAAGGGCTGAGCGACGAGGCGAAGGTGCGCGTCGCGGAGGCTGAAAAAGAGAAAGCTACAAAAGAAGCCGCGAAGGCCGAGGGCAGCCATGCCGGTGCCGAGACGCCCGCGCCGAGCGAATCATAACATTTTTTATTTTTAGTTATTAATCAATGGAAACTCTCTTTTTCTTCATCTTCGCGGCTTTCGCGGTCGGGGGTTCCATCCTGACTCTCTGGATGAAGTACGTCGTTCACAGCGCGTTCGCGCTCATGGCGGCGTTTATTGGCATCGCGGGATTGTTTGTATTGCTCGGCGCCGATTTCCTCGCGGTTACGCAGGTTTTAATTTACGTTGGCGGAATCTTAATATTGTTTTTGTTCGGCATCATGCTCACGCCGCCCGACCGCAAAGAACGCAGCGTGAAACGAATTGTTGCATTTTCTCTTCCCGTATTCGCGATTCTGATCGGGCTCGCGTTTCAAATCGGATCCGTAGTGAAGTGGAATGTTAAAGCTGATGTCGGCCCGCCCCAAAACACGGCCGCGCCGATCGGCCGATTACTACTGAAACCCGAAGGCTACCTCATTCCCTTCGAACTCGTATCTGTTGTATTACTTGTAGCACTCATCGGTTCTGTATTCATCGCGCGGCGCCGCCGAATGACCGCGATTGACCAGGAGAACGGAAAATAATGGGACTCACCGGCTACCTCGTCGTTTCCGCGGTCATGTTCGGCTGCGGAATTGTATGCACGCTCGCCCGCAAGAATATTATTTATGTATTGATGGGAATCGAGCTGATCCTGAACGCCGCGAATCTTAATCTTGTCGCGTTTTCAAGATTCAACGGAAACCTCGACGGCCAAATGTTTGCAATCTTTTCGATCATCCTCGCCGCCGCGGGAGCCGCCGTCGCGCTGGCGATTGTATTAAATGTGTTTGGCCTTTTTGATACGGTTCGCCCCGACGATCCGGATCTGTTAAAGGAGTAGGCGGAGACGATGCTTCTATCCGTTATGCATCAGGCAAACGCGCCTGCCGCGCAAAATTGGGGTTTCGACCAAAATGATATTTATCGTTTGCTCGCGATCCCGCTGCTGCCGCTCGTCGGATATGTCATACAACTATTCTTTGGAAAGAAGCTGCCGCGGCAGGGCGATTGGTTATTAACGTTATTCATGTTCATCGGGTTTGGAATTGCAGTATTCCAATTTGCAAAATGCCTTGCCGCGTGGAGCCCCGACTTCGCGGTGACGACCACAAAAATGGGGATGGGCATTCCGTGGTTATTTAGTACCGCGGGGACGCCCAACGTCGTCGCTGGCGTTTTATATGATAATCTCGCGGCGGCGATGCTTGTGGTCGTAACGCTCGTGAGCTCTCTCGTGCATTTGTTCAGTATTGGTTATATGCACGGTGACCGCAGATATAATATATTCTTCGCGAACATATCGTTATTCTCGTTCGCGATGCTGGGGCTCGTCCTTTCCGATAATTTACTGTTTTTCTTTATCTTTTGGGAATTGATGGGCCTGTGTTCGTACCTGCTTATCGGGCATTTCTATCATAAAGATACGGCCCGCCGTGCGTCGCTGAAGGCGTTCATGACCACGCGCATTGGCGACACGTGTTTACTGATCGGCCTCTGCATGCTCTGGGTGAATTTCGGAACGTTATCATTCTCGGGCGTCTACGAGGCGGTTCAATTAACCGTTCAACAAAATAACGGCTGGCCGACATGGTTAACCATCGCAGGATTGTTAATCTTCGGCGGCGCGGTCGGCAAATCAGCACAATTCCCTCTGCACGTCTGGCTGCCGGACGCGATGGAAGGTCCGACGCCCGTTTCGGCAATGATCCACGCGGCGACGATGGTCGCGGCCGGCGTTTATTTAGTAGGGCGCGCGTTTCCTATACTTTCGCCCGATGCGCGAATTGTAGTCTCACTCGTCGGATCGTTTACCGGCATCTTCGCGGCGACGATCGGCATCTGCGCAAATGATATTAAGAAAGTGCTGGCGTACAGTACGATTTCACAATTAGGTTTCATGATCGCCAGCATCGGCGTCGGAGGAGTTGGCGCCGGATTATTTCATATGATTACGCACGCCTGTTTCAAGGCGTGCCTATTCTTAGGATCCGGCTCGGTGATTCACGCGGTACACACGCAGGACATGCGCGAGATGGGCGGCTTGCGACGCAAGCTCCCGATTACATATTTAACAATGCTCGCGTCAACGTTAGCAATCGCGGGCGTGCCGCTTTTCGCGGGATTCTATTCAAAAGACGCAATCCTCGCGCAGGCGCTCGCGCGCGCGAACGCAGAGCACGTTTGGTATTATTATTTACCGATCGCATTCTTAGCGACGGCGTCGGCGATCACGGCATTCTATATGTTCCGATTAGTGCATATGACATTCCACGGCGCGCCGCGCGACCGCGAAAAGTATGAACACGCGCACGAGTCGGGGCCCGCGATGGCGATTCCATTAATAGTATTAGGATCATTAGCAGTCTTCTGCGGTTATCACTTTTCGAAAAGCGGCGTTCCTGTTCCGTGGAATACCCACGGCTGGTTTTCTGAATTGTGGACCGACCACACGCCCTACGAAGCCGTGCTCGGCGGACAGTTCCAAGCACATCAGGCGCATTTTGTAGAAGCGGTTCACCACGCGCACACTCCCGCGATGATTCTTAGTTTAATCGCGGCGGGCACCGGGATTTTCTTATCATTCGCATTTTACTATTTCCGCTGGTTCTCGGCGGAGAAAGCCGCGCGCGCTTTCGGGCCCGTCTACTCGCTTGTCGTTAATAAATATTATATCGACGAGCTCTACTCAAAGACGGTGATCGCGCTCACGTTCGCCGCGTCGAAAGTCTCGAGCCTATTTGATAAATACGTCGTGGACGGAATTGTGAATTTCGTCGGCGCCTCGATGCACGGCGTCGCGAAAGGTTCGGCTGGATTTGATAAGACCGTCGTCGACGGGCTTGTTAACTTTACCGGTTTCGGGACGCAGTTTGCCGGGACGCTCACGCGCCTCATGCAAACGGGGCGCATTCAACAATACGTCGCCTTCTCCGTGTTCGCGCTGGTGGTTGTCGCCGCCGTGCTGATATTGCAGTAATTATGACAGTAATAATATCAGTAATAATTTTTTATCAAAGAAATAGCAAATAAACATACATAAACGTTCATGTTCGCGAACCACATTCTCTCCTGGATCACGTTCTTCCCGTTAATCGGGGCGCTCTTGATTCTCTGTCTTCCGTCGGCGCAACGGAATTTGATACGTCTCGTCGCCGTCGTTTCGACGGGCGTTCCGCTCGGGCTTTCACTACTGATGTGGCTGAAAGTGTTCAATAGCGTTTCGCCCGAAATGCAACTCGTCGAGCGTGTGCCGTGGATTAACGTTGGCAATTTTCTAGTGCAATATTTCGTAGGCGTCGACGGCCTTTCCATGCCGCTCGTCGCGCTGACGTGTTTACTGATGTTTATTGGAGTGTTCGCGTCGTGGAATATTGAAAAGGGAGTAAAAGGTTATTTTGCGCTTTTGTTATTATTAGAAGTGGGAATCAACGGAACGTTCATCTCACTCGACATGTTTCTCTTCTATGTATTTTGGGAAATCATGTTGCTGCCGATGTACTTCCTGATCGGCATCTGGGGCGGACCGCGGCGCGAGTACGCGGCGATCAAATTCTTTTTGTATACACTCGCCGGATCGGTATTGATGCTTGTGGCGATCGTCGCCATTTATATCATTTCCGGCCGGTTTAATATTCACAGTTATATCGATCCGAGCGGCAACAACGTCGCGGGACTTCTCGAACTCGCGCGCACCGGAAACCTGAAGCCGCAGGCATTATTAGCAAACGGAACGCTGCTCGGAGTGGCGTTCCAGGACTGGATCTTCTGGTTCTTCTTTATTGCCTTTGCGATCAAGGTTCCCGTCTTTCCGTTCCACACGTGGCTGCCCGACGCGCACGTCGAAGCGCCGACTCCGATCTCCGTCATCCTCGCGGGAATCTTACTAAAACTCGGCGGCTACGGAATGTTTAGAATCGGATTTCCGATCGCACCCGACGCGTTTATGAAGTATCGCGATTTCCTCGCGGTGCTCGGCACTATTAATATTGTCTACGGCGCGTACGTCGCGATGGGGCAGACCGATTTTAAACGAATGGTCGCGTACTCGTCCGTCTCGCACATGGGATATGTTTTATTGGGCGCGGCCTCGATGACCGACTGGGGCGTGAACGGCGCGGTGCTACAAATGTTCAATCACGGAACAAGCTCGGCCCTGCTCTTCTTAATTGTAGGCGTTATTTATGATCGCGCGCACCACCGCGATCTTAACAATTTCGGCGGGCTCATGACGCAGATGCCGTACTACGGAGGATGGACAACATTAGGATTCTTCGCGGCGCTCGGCTTGCCTGGCCTCGCGGGTTTTGTTAGTGAAGCGCTCACGCTGATGGGATCGTTCAAACCGTACCCCGTTCTAACTGTTATTTCGTGCCTCGGCGTCGTGATGACGGCCGCGTTTTTGTTATATGCTATTCAGCGTGTCTTCCTCGGCCCGCTCAATCCGAAATATGCAAGACTGGCTGACATTTCCGGCCGCGAAATTTTCTGCCAATTGCCATTTGCGGTATTGTGCGTTTTGTTCGGCGTCGCGCCGTTCCTTATTCTTAATATTCTCAATCCCGCGACGCTGAGCTTCATTGGACTGTTCCCGAAATAATAAAAATGGGGCTTGATAATATATTTTGGATCCGCCCGGAGCTGTGCCTGACGGCATTCGCGTGCGCGGCGCTGATCGTCGACCTCGTATTTAAGGGTCGTGATTCGGCGCTTGTCGGAGCGTTCAGCTTGATGGGCCTCGCGGCGACGGGCGTATTCTTAGTATTACAATACAACGAAGTTCCTCCGGCGGGGCAGGTTTTTGGATGCGTCGCGGTCGACCGCTTCGCGACGTTATTTAAACTTTTCGCGGTTGCGTCCCTCGCATTTGTAGTTTTGTTCACGATGCTGAGCCGGCGCACGGAACGCGACGGATTCGGCGAATTTTATTTTGTATTGTTGTGCGCGGGCCTCGGCGCCGTATTTTTAGCATCGACGTACAATTTATTAATGATGTTCCTGGGGCTCGAATTGTTATCGATCTCCTCGTACATCCTGACGGGCTACTTCAAGGGGAACCGCCGCTCGGGTGAAGCCGCGTTAAAATATATTATTTTCGGAGCGGTCGCGTCGGGCGTGATGCTCTACGGATTCACGCTGCTGTACGGTCTCACGGGCTCGCTCGACCTCGTCGAAATGAGCCGCCGGCAATTGTTAAAAGAACAATTCGACACGAGTCCGATTCCAATCTCGGTCGCGGTGTCGATGTGTCTCGCGGGCTTTGCTTATAAAATTTCGATTGCGCCGTTCCATTTTTGGACGCCCGATGTGTATGAAGGCGCGCCGACGCCAGTGACGACATTCTTAGCAGTCGCGTCGAAGGGTTCGGGCATCGCGGCGATGTTACGATTCCTCGCGGCAGGATTTGTAGTCGATCCGAATCTTGGCATCCAAGGGCCGATGTTCGAATACGGCACGAAGCTTGGAAGTTTATTTGCAATATTAGCGGCCGTCACGATGACGCTCGGCAATCTCGCGGCGCTTCAGCAAACGAATCTCAAGAGAATGTTAGCCTATTCGTCGATCGCGCACGCGGGATATATCCTAATGGGCGTTGCGGTGATGAACAGCGACGGGTTCGAATCGGTAATATTTTATTTAGTCGCTTACTACTTTATGAATCTCGGCGCGTTCGGCGCGATTATTTATTTTGCCAATACAACCGGCGGCGAGGAAATCCGCGACTTGCGCGGCCTCGGCTGGAAATCTCCCGTGGTCGGCGCGACATTTGTTATTTTCCTTGTCGCATTAGTAGGATTGCCGCCGACCGCAGGTTTCGTCGGAAAATTACTATTATTCAAGGCGTCGATCGCGGAAGGGTTCGCATGGCTCGCGGTGGTGGCGGGCGTGAATACTGCTATTTCTCTTTTCTACTATTTCCGAATTGTCAAGGCGCTTTATTTAGAATCGAACGATCAGTCGACGCACGAACCGAAGTACGCCTCGCCAGCACTCGCATTCCTATTAGTTATATTAGCGTTCGGAACGTTATGGTTCGGCATCGGACCCGGCGTTTCGCAATTGTCGGTGTACGCGGCGGAGTCGCAGACGGTCATCGCCCGCTGACGTCGCTCCCGCTGGGGCCCGGTGTGTATGGCGTGCTCGCGCGGTTTTTATTAATGATCAGGAATAGATCGCGCCGGGTCGCGTGCTCGCGCGCATAACCGTGGCGCAAAAGTAATAATCGCGACCGACCCGTCTGGACCACTGTCGCCAAATTGTTACAAACGCCTTCTTCCGCGCACCGATGCGCGCTGTGCGCGCGACCCAACGCGATCATTAGTACGGACTTTTGTTAATGATTCTTAAAAATGCGCTTGCGAGCGACACACCGCCGGGAAGGAAAAAAAAGAGGGACAGTCCCTCTTTTGCAACGGAGATAACGGGGACTGTCCCACTTCTCATGCGCAGAGAAAGAGGGACTGTCCCCGTTTCTTTCGAGGACGTTTTAGTAGCAACCGAAATTGTCACATTTAACTGTGACACTATTTTCCCGCCCGGTGCCAGGCGCTTCAATTTTAATAAGAGGGACTGTCCCTCTTCCTCAAAGGCGTTAACGGGGACTGTCCCCGTTAATTCTGGGGCTGTCCCACTTTCCCCTAAAATTACTATTCCCGGCGGTGTGTTGCTCGAGAGCGCCTTTCTAAGAATCATTAATAATACACCTCGTTAATGATCGCGCTGGGTCGCGCGCACAGCGCGCATCGGTGCGCGGAAGAAGGCGTTTGCAACAATTTGGCGACAGTGGTCCAGGCGGGTCGGTCGCGATTATTACTTTTGCGCCACGGTTATGCGCGCGAGCACGCGACCCGGCGCGATCTATACCCGATAATTAATAAACACCGCGCGAGCACGCGATACACACCGGGCCCGCGCGGGAGCGAACTACACACCGGGCCCGCGCGGGGAGCGCTACTTCTTTTTAGCAACAATTTCCAAATGCCCGGCGCGTCCGAGGAACGCGGGTTCCTTGCGGCACTCGAGTTCGATTTTTAATAATCGCCGGTAGTTTTCGTTATCATCGAGAATTTCGGGATGGCGGCGGATGTCGAGGGCGGTTTTGCCAGCAATTTCTATGACTTCAAATCCGGATTGTACAAATAACTTTTCGAGTTCGGCGGGCAGGAACGAATGCGTTGGGAACCGTTCTTTTTTATCTTTAGCTAACCACTCGGTCGTACCGGTTCTGTGAAATTGTTCGAGTTCTTTAACATCGCCTTTTTCAAGATAATGATCATAACCCGCGCAGCGGTTGTCGACGGAACATATAGCAATTCCGCCGGGCGCGAGAGTTCTGTATATTTCGCGCGCGGCGCGGCGCGGATCGGTTGTAAAGGATAAAGGATCGCCCTGCACGATCGCTAATTGATAGGATTCCGATGCTAATTCTTGGAGGTCGGCAATGTCGGCGCGCAGAAATTGCGCTTCGCGGCCGGGATACTCCTCCGCGGCGCGGTCGCGCGCGCGGCAGATCATTTCATTAGATAGATCCACGAACGTGACGCGATAACCCGACGCCATGCATCGAAGGCCCCATTCGCCGGTGCCGCAGCCGAGATCAACAATCTGGGCTCCGCTTTCGCGCGGCAGGAATCGTTTTAATTGATGCCACGTGACGTCTCGATAGAAGCGCCAGTACGCGCTTCGTTCATAAACGTCGTCGTAGACGCGCGCGTAGCGGTCGTGAAATCGTTCATTGCGGCCTTTCATTTGAAAAAAATTCTAACGTCGCGAATAAGTTATCGCGAAGCATCGTCCATAATCACATTCGACGCGCTCGCATTCAGGGCCGCGGCAAATCCTTTACCTTCGCGCCCGCAATCGCTTTAATACAATTCGAAGTTCTCTCAAAAAATTATTAACCATGCCTCAGGGTTCACAGCTTCTCGATTTAATATTGAAAAAAACGGCAATATTACAAAAAACGGCGGTCGTTGCCGGCGCCGGAATTTTATTATTTGCATGTCGCGCGTCGTCGTACGAATCCGAAGGTGACGATCACATGCGCGCGGCGCATTTCTCGGAGGCGCTCGCGTCGTATCGAATGGCCGAAGCGAGCGGCGGAAAGGGCGACAAGCAATTATCAGCAAAACTTCGCGAAGCTTATATTGCCGCTCAGCTCGAAGCGGGATCGCGGCTTCTTTTTGATAGTGAATTCGAGAAGTCGTACGAGTTGTTCCGATTATTAGCAGCCGCCGAGCCGGACAATGCAATTGTTACAAAGTGGCTTAAAAAATCGGAAGACAACCTTTCGCGAAAGCTAACGGTCGACGGCAAGGAAAAGATGGGAGTTCGCGAGTATGAACCGGCCGTTAAATTATTCGAACGCGCTCTTAAATATAATCCTGACAATTCGGATGCCGCAGAAGCGCTTGTGCGCGCAAAGACAATTATAAAATGGCGCGCCGACAAGGGCGAATTGTTATGGAAGGCCGGAATGCGCGCGATTAGCGATGGACAGCCCGCGATCGCGGCGGCGAATTTATCGGCGGTGGGCGATTACACGCATGCGCACCCCGAAGCGAATGAATATGTTTCTGAAGTTCGCACGCTCGTTGGCGACCAACACTTTGGCATCGCTACAAATCTTGAGAAAGACGGTCAATTCTTCGCGGCGCTTCGACAATATAACAAATCCAAGACGATGCGCGCGACGCCGGCGGGGATCGACGACGCCATTGCGCGCGTGAAGGACGAAGTGCGCGCGGATCAATTGTATTATTCGGCGAAGGGCGCGCTTGCGCGCCAGGAATTTGATAAAGCGAGCGATCGTTTACAAAAAGCACTCGAGCTCACCGACCGGCCCGAAAATATAATAGCGATTGAAGCTAAGATTGCGGAAGTGAATGAAGGCCGTAACGAATATGAATATAAAACGGCCGTCGACATCGAACAGGAAGGCCGGTTCGGCGACGCGATTGTTGCATTTACAAAACTCGACGCGCGCGTTCCCGCATTTAATGATACCCGCGAGCGCATCGATCGCCTGACGCGCCAGATTCGCGATTCATCAAAAAACTATGAAGAGGCGCTCGAACGACTCAAGACAAATGATCTCTTGGGCGCGCGCTCGAAGCTCAAGGCCGCACTGTTTCTTCAGCCGTTCATGGCAGAGGCGCGAGCGAAGTTAAAAGAAGTCGAAGCGTTGATTGCGGCGTCGAAATAACAATTAAGTGAACAGATAGAAAAAGTTAGTTTTCCGAAGGGGCAGAGGCGGAGGCGGATGAAGAGTCGATCGTGCGGCGCCGGCCGGAGAGCATGAAGGGCACGCCGATTAGTAATGTGATTGCAAAGACTAAAACATAGCCCGGCCACGGCTCGGGTTCGGCGCGCATGACAAGTTTACGATAGGCAAACACGAGCCATGTCGAGCCGGCAACGACAACGAGAAAGCGTCCAATGATAAAGATAGGCGGTGCGGCGTCGGGGTCTTCGAGCGAAACGCCCTGTTCGACGAGTTTTGATTCCGCGGATTCGAGGGCGTTTCCGGTTTGATCCATCAATTTTGAATTTTCCCGGATCGAACGCAGCTCAAACGGAATTGATATTAATGTAATTCCGAGCGCGATGTACATCCACGTCGCATGAGTCTGCGGTGACGCGCCGCCCGCAAGCACGGCGCCCGCTACAACCGCGAGCGCCGAAAAAGTAGCAAACGGAAAAGTTTTACCCTTCAACTTTCGCGTCTGAATTGCTAATTCTGGGCTGAGGCCGCGCTTCTCGACGGCCGTTTTGATCGCCTTGCCTGTTCCGAGGAAATATACAAATACGGCGCACTGGCACACTAACAATAAAACCGCGGCCGACAAACCCATCAATTGATGCGTTGAAACCGCCGCGGCCCGCAACTCGCCGGAAGTATTTGCAATCGAAACGCCCTGAAAAAGCGCTGCGATCGACGCGACAAGCGCCGCCAACATCAGGCCGAGAAAAATCGGGATCATTTTCATAATAACATTGAAAATTATGCTCTAGGCGCCGACATGTGGCGTCCGTTTGGAATATGCTATTATGTAAATTATTGAGTGCGAACCAAGCTCCAGGAATTGCTTCGTTGCCTTGGCGCTCGACGCACTATTTATAAAACGCAAACTCAAACGAACCGCCGCCTACCCGCACCCGATGCTCGATTACGCAGAACGCCGCGCACCCGCCGAACGCGCTTTGTCTGAAGCCCTTCGTTTACAAAACGAAGGGCGCTACGGCGACGCGGAGCGGCGCTACCGCCGATCGATAGCATTATTTCCAACGGCGGAAGCTTATACATTTCTTGGGTGGGCGCTTTCGTTTTTAGATAAGCACGACGAGGCGATTCAAACGTGCAAACGCGCGATCGAACTCGATCCGGATTTCGGCAATCCTTATAATGATATTGGCGCGTATTTGATACAACTCGGAAAGCATGAATTAGCAATTCCGTGGCTGGAGCGCGCGAAGCAGGCTCGGCGCTACGATTGTTATCATTACCCTTATTATAATTTAGGCCGCGTCTTCGAAATGATGGGCCGGTTTCACGACGCGCTGAAGGAGTATCGCGGAGCGGTAGAGCGGGCGAGAGAAAAGAATGTTGAATATGAGCATGCGATTCAGGCGGTCGCGCGCATGGAAGCAATATTAAGAAGGAAGTAGTTCATTGTTAGAAGTGTTGGGTTGGGATGGGAATTAATGAGGGCGAAGAACGCGGCGGGGTAGCGCGTGCTCGCTCGCCTAAACCGTGGCGCCAGAATATTAGTTAAACGAAACGCGCCTGGACCACTGCCGCACTCGGCGTAACGTGACGCCGAAGACCGCGCACCGCGGCGAGCTGCGCGCGCGCATCAGGCGCCGCGATTTAATAGGTTCAGCAATTTAATAACAATCGGACTTTGGGGGAACACGGCGGGAAGCTAATAAACTCGCTTTGCTCGTTTATTAGCTTCCCGTCAGAGAGTCTTTTTAGGAAAAAGGTTCGGGGACAGGTTAGGGGACAGGTTCAAACCTGTCCCCAGCGCAACCAATAGCTTCCCGTCAGTTTCTATTTCAATAATTGACGAACGTAAATTCGATGCCGTAGGTGATGCCGGCAAGGAGCGCGATGAAGAAGACGAATTTGAGGGAGCGGCGTGTGGTTTCTTTAATAATCCGCGCGACGCTCTCTTCGCGGTAGCAGCTCAATATTAACGAAACGAGCATGCACAGATACAGAAACGCGATCGCGTGGAATAGTAACGAGCGGTCCATTTAGGATGCTCCGGTGACGGCGGGTGCCGGGGTCGCGGGCTCGGGCGTTTCTTTAGATTTTACAATATCGCGTTCGGCGGTGGAGTACGCGTCGAGAATCATCAGGACATTTAACAAACCGGCGACGGTTGTAAATAATAGGCCGAGTTCCGCGAGCGGCATTTCGTGCTGAATGCGCCGGCCGTGGTTGACTACAGTTGCGACGGCGGCGGGAATTCCTAACAATATCTGTCCGCTCCAGAAGTATTGATCGCGCTCGCGCTGAATGGTCGCGCCCTCCGCGAGCACGATTCCGATCACGAGTGTTAATGTTAGCGCAATGCCTGCGATAAGAGCTTTTCCGCGGCGGCCAAGATAATAATGTCCGCCGCCCGGAATGAGGAATGCTAATAATGCGGCCGCAGCGGGGGATTTGTAGCCTTGCGGCACGGCTCCGTGAACGCAACGATAGTGAGCGTCGGCGACGGCGATGACATTGAGCACCCCGCCGAACGCGGCGAGAATATATCCAAACGGCGCGGACGCGGGCACGGGCGCGTCGACGTGCGGGTTTTTGTAAAATTTGGTCGCGATGAGCGATTCGATAAAATTAGCGGCATCGGGAATCGCGAGCGGAATCGTTATATTTATTCCGAAAGGCGACATTTGCGTTTGATACAAAGCCGCGAACGCGGGTCCGGCGAGCGAATAACCGGTAAACGTTAAAATAGTAATAATCGCGAACCACAGCATCCCCGCGGCGGCGGCGCCCGCGTACCAGTGGCCGGCGCCCGGAATGAGCAGTCCGAGGAAGATCGCGGGGAGTGTCGGCCGTTTGGTATTCAAGGCGAACGATCCAACCGTAAGAAAGTTCGTTTTTCAAAGCCGGCGATGAGGGAAGAATGAAGAATCACAAAGGAACACACGATCCATGGCACTAGCTCGCGAAGTCCGGCTGCGCGTCCGTTATCACGAAACGGACCAGGGCGGCGTCGTCTACCACGCACATTATTTATATTATTTCGAATCCGGCCGCACGGAGTTCATGCGCGAGGCGGGAGTGCGCTATCGCGATCTCGAAGACGCGGGAATTCTGCTGGTAGTCGCGGAGGCGAACCTTAAGTATCGTGCGTCGGCGCGCTATGACGACGAATTGTTAGTCGTAACAGTTGTCACCGAATTGGCGGGTGCGACCGTAAGGTTCGGGTATCAGGTGTACCGCGAACCCGATCATTTACTCTTGGTCGAAGGCGACACACGCCTCGCATGTATCGGACCCGATAAACGTCCAAGACGTTTGCCCACGCACGTTGTCGCAGCGCTCGCGCCGTCCGGCGGCTGACGTTCTGCGTATTCCTATTGACTATTTGACTACAGTAAATCGATTCTACAAAAACATGATGACTAACATAACTGCAACAATTCTGGGTTCGCTAACAATATTATTTACGTTCGCCGGCGCTGAAGTTCAGGGCCGCGGCGAAGCAGCCGAAACGAAACCGCAACAAAAGGCGGAAAAGTTATTTTCGGGTCCGCAGGCGGGCGAGAAGACGACGGGGTTTCGCGCCGCGGACGTCAACGGAAATCGTAAAGATCGCGAATTCGATCCCGTCGCCGAAGCCGCCGGCGGCAAAGCTATCTATTTTTTCTTTTCTACAGATGTCGACCGCATTTCCGCGCGCGCGATTACAAATATTGGATTGTTATGTTCGGAAGCTAAGACTCACGGCGTGAAATCCTATTTCATAGGATTGGCCGCCGACGCGCTCGCGGGCGATCAGCGTCTTCGCGACGTGTGGAAGTCGGTGGACCCTGGAATCGCTGCATCGATTTCCGTTGACGGCCCCGAAGGGCCGGGCGCGTGGGGAATTAACAAAAAAAGCAAGGTTACGGCCGTACTTGCTAATGAAAATAAAGTTACATATAACTACGCGTCGCTCAGCCCGGCCGATTCGGATTACGAATTGTTACGAACCGAAGTATCTAAATTGGCCGGAAAGCCTATGGTTGTTAAGTTTTCTAACTTTACGGGCGGGCGTGGCGCGAACGACGGCGGCATGGGCGGCGGCATGAAGCGCGAAGGCGGCGAAGGCGGCCGCGGCGACAGTGCTCGTCAAGAAAAGGCGCAGTCGGCGCCCGCGCGCAGCACAACGCTGGACACCGTCGCCCTCGAAACACAACAAATCTTCGATGCGATTCAAAAATATATCAAATTGAATTCCGGAAAGCTTCCGGCGGATCTCGAAGTCTTAATAACTAAAGATAGCAACGGCGTTTCGTACCTGCCGTGGACAGAATTAAAGAAAGACCCGTGGAACCGCGCGTATATATATGAACCGCACGCGACGGAAGCGAAGTTTTTGTTAGGAACGTACGGGGCGGACGGCGCCAAGGGCGGAACGGGCGAAAACGTGGATATATTTAAACATTATCCGGCGGGCCGCAGCCGATGAACGAGACGGCGGGGCGGCCGTTGTTGCGCGCGGGAATCCTTAGCATTCTCGCCGCGTCAGTTATTTTTAGCGTCGTGTCGGGGAGCGTGCGGATTTCCGCGGATACTAACGTTGACCCGAAGCTAACGATTCCCGACTTTACACTTCGCGTGCTGCCGATTCTCACGCGCGCGGGCTGCAATTCGGGTCAATGCCATGGCGCCGCGGGCGGGCAGGCCGGGTTTTCATTATCCTTGCGCGGCTACGACCCGGAAGCCGACTTCGACGCGATCGCGCGCGAGCGCGGCGGTCGCAGAATTGATATAACAGATGCGGACCGGAGTCTTTTGCTAAAAAAGCCGTCTTTACAACTGTCGCACCGCGGCGGCCGGAAGCTCGCCGCGGATTCCGGACATTTTGACGAAGTACGCGAGTGGATCGCGGCCGGCGCCCAGGCGCGTAATGTTAACGATCCAGCGCCGCGCCAGCTTTTTGTAGAGCCCGCCGCGACCGCGGGCCGCGTTGGCGAAAAACTACAATTGGCGGCGTCGATACAATTATCCGATGGCACCGTGAGGCCGGTCAGCGACGTCACGCTGTTTTCATCGAATAACGATTCGGTCGCGAAAGTCGATGCGAACGGAATGGTAGAAATCGTTGGGCCCGGCGAGACGGCGATATTAGTTAAATTTCTTGGATTTGTTACGTCGGCGCGCGTCGCCGCGCCGTTCGCGGAACCGTATGCCATCGAACCGCAAACATTAGCTACAAATCCACTCGACCGCGCCGTCGATTCAAAATTAGCATTGATGGGTTTGCGCGCGTCGCCGCCGTGCGACGATGCTACTTTTCTTCGACGCGCGTCTCTCGATTTGGCGGGGGCGATTCCGTCCGCGGCAGGCGTCCGTGCGTTTATATCCGATGCAAATCCTAACAAACGCGCCGAGGCCGTCAAAAAATTAATATATTCAAAAGAGGCGGTTTCGAGGTGGACGCGCTGGTTCGCGGACTTGGCCCGAGTGCGGGCGGAAACGATGCAGCCCGGCGGCGCGCGCCGTTTGAATGAATATATCCGTTCGAAAATTGAGAGCCAGACGCCGCTCGATGAGTTAGTACGAAGTTTAGTTACATCCGCCGGCGACCCCGAAGCGCCCGGCGCGGCCGCATTCGCGCTTGCTACAGAAAGCCCAAGTTCACAAATGGAATTTGTAACACGCACGTTTTGGGGCGTGCGGCTCGCGTGCGCGCAGTGCCACCAGCATCCGTTCGACCGCTGGTCGCGCGAAGACTATTTTGGCATCGCCGCGTTTTTCTCCCGCGTGCGCCGCGACAACGGGAAAATTGTATTATCCACTTTTGGTGAATTTAATGATCCAAAAACCGGCAAGCCGGCGAAACCGCGGTTTCCGAGCGTGCCCGGCGTATCCGATGCTACTTTTCCTGAAATACAACAAAACGACGACCGCCGCGTCGCGTTCGCGGCGTGGCTGCTTGCTAAAGATTCGGCTCGATTCGACCGTGTTATTGTAAACAGGCTCTGGCGCGAACTCACGGGGCGCGGCCCGGTCGAACCCGTCGACGATCTGCGCGAATCGAATCCGCCGAGCAATCCCGAGCTATTAGATGAATTAGCAAAACAGTTTCGCGAAGGCGGAAGACTACTATTTCCAATGTTAGAAAAAATCGCTTCGACGGCGGCGTACGCGCGAGCGCTCGAAGCGCAACCCGGCGCGGAGCGCGATCAACGCTACCATTCGCACGCGGTGCTGCGCCCTCTCTCGGCAGCGGTGTTGCTCGACGCGGTCGCGGCGGCGGCGGGCGCAAAATTACAATTCCCGGAATCGGCAAATGCAACAAACGCACAGGACGTGTTCGACGACGACGGCGGATCATTTACATTAAAATCGTTCGGCCGCTGCCCGCGCGACGGCTCGATCGACCCCGCGTATCCGCCGGCGCCGGGCGTCACTACAGCCTTGCATTGGATTCACGGCCCCGTCGCGAGCGAATGGTTATCTTCAGAGAACGGTCTCGTGCAGCGAATATTAAAATCAAAACTCGATGTGCGCGGTGCGGTCGAGGAAATATTCTTAGCAACGCTTTCGCGGCTGCCGTCGGCCGGAGAGCGTTCCGCGGCGCAGAAGGCGCTCGGCCAAAATCTAACAAAAGCCGGCCTTGAAGATTTGTTATGGGCGCTTCTCGCAACAAATGAATTCACGTCCAATCATTAATATCAAACTCCAGTGTTAACAAACCCGTTATCCATCAAACGCCGCGAATTGCTACGAATCGGCGCCATCGGCGCGGGCGGGCTGTCGCTCGCGCGCGCTCTCGAATTGATAGAAACAATACCGCTCGCGGCGCGTCTTTACAGAAAACCCGCGAAATCCGTTATTATGATCTGGCTCGACGGCGGCGCGAGCCATATTGATACATTTGATCCAAAGCCGGGCGCGCCCGAGGAAGTGCGCGGCGCGTGGGGATCCGTGCCGACCCCGCTGCCGGGCGTCCACTTCGGACAAGGCCTCGAAAAATTAGCAAGTTTATTACCCAAATTTTCGCTGATCCGATCGTTAACATCCGACGCCGGCGAGCACGAAATCGCGCGGCACTTATTGTTAACAGGCTATCCGATGACGCCCGCGCTCGAATATCCGGGCTTCGGAGCGGTCGCGAGCCAACTAACAAAAAACCCGCCGTTCCCGCCGTACGTCGCGATGTCACTCATCGCCGGGCACGCGCGGCAGCTTGGGCCCGGATTCTTACCATCCGAGCACGCGCCGTTATTGATCGATTCCAATCCGGCGCGGCCCGAGTACTCCGTTCGCGATTTGTTGCCTCCGGCCGGAACGACTTCTGCGCGAATTGATAAAAGAAAAGAATTGTTAAATCAATTCGATCAGTTCCGGCGCGACCACGAAAGCGATTCGAACGTGCGCGCCCGCACGGCGGCGTTTGAGCGCGCGTACAAATTAATAGCTACAAAAGAGTCGCGCGAAGCGTTTGATCTAACAAAAGAAACTGTAAAAACCCGCGAACGTTACGGCGACCACGCGCTCGGACAGAGTTGTCTGCTCGCGCGGCGGCTCGTCGAGGCGGGCGCGCGCTTTATTACTATTATGGATTCCGGCTGGGACAACCATGGCCGCGTTCATGAACAATTGTTCCGGCACCGCCTGCCGAAACTCGACCAGGCGATTCCCGTTTTATTAGAAGATTTAACAACTCGCGGTTTGCTCGACGAAACGTTTATTGTAGTCATGGGCGATTTCGGCCGCACGCCGCGCCTGAATGCGATGGACGGCCGCGACCACTGGCCGCGCGCGAATTGTGCATTGTTCGCGGGCGCCGGAATCAAAGGCGGAAAAGTAGTCGGTTCGACCGACGAGCGCGCGGAGCAGGTCGCCGAGCGCCCCGTTTCGCCGGGAGACCTCGCGGCGACGATTTATACACTTCTCGGAATCGACCCGCACGGCGAATTGATGACAGCGGAAGGCCGCCCCATTTCATTAGTGAAGGACGGCAAAGCCATTGATGAAATTTTGTTGTAATAAATCAGTACTGAAAACATGAATATTCATATTCACGCCGCGACGCTGCTGCTCGCCGGATTTATGATATTTGGATTTCGCTCTCAGACGGGCGCGCAGCCCGGCTCGGATTTACGCGCGGCGGAAGCTCGCGGTGCTGCCGTTGGAATGTATATACCAGAGCCGTCACTCGCCGAAGGCAATTTATTATATGTCGCGCGCGGCGGCGAAATTGTAGAAGTAGCAAAAGCAGTTACAAAAACAGGCTCTGAGCGCAAGTTAACTATTCCGCGAATGGATAAGATTACCGCGATTCACCCCGCGGGCGATCTCGCTTTTGTAACAGGCGGGATTCCCGGAAAGACCGGCGAAGTTGCGCTCGTGAATCTTAAGGATTGGAAGGTCGAGTCGCAGCCCGGCGAACCGCTTTTTACAGATCTTGCGACATCGCTCGACCGCGCCGGTTCGAATATCATTGTTGGATCCAATGATAAAACTGCGAAAATCATTCCGTTACTACAAAACAGTCTACCATCGAGTGGCCTGCCGCAATGGGACCGATGTAAAGAATTGCTTGGGCACACGGGCTCGATTCTTAGCGTTTCAGCGGGGCCGCGGATCATCGCGACCGGAAGTTACGACCGCACTATTCGAATTTGGAATCTTGAATCCGGCGAGCTTCTGCGAACATTAACAAACCACGCCGGCCCGGTGAACGCGTTATCATTTACATCCGGTTCAAAGGAAACTCCCGTGTGGCTTGTTTCGGGGTCCGACGACAAAACCGTTCGCGTGTGGGATCCATCGAACGGCCGCCTCATGCGCATCATTCGCGAGCACGACGGCCGAATCTTAACATTAAGAATACCGCAAACGCTAAGAATACCCGAAACCCGCGAGGCTACAATTTTGAGCGGTGCCAGCGACGGCCGCGTTCGCGAAATCACTCTCGACTCTGGAGAAGTTAAGATTGCAGCGGAATTTCCGGGCCGCTGGATTTATAGCATTGCCGCCGCCGCTCCGAATCGCATCGTCGCGGTTGGAACGGATACCGGCGTCGAATGGATCGCTAGGAAGTGATGCATTGCCGTAGGGACGCGGGCGGCGCCGCGAACGCGTTGCGCGACGCATACGTCACAAAGTCGGGTCGGAACTGTTAGACTTCGGAACTCTCTTGTTCCGTTCCTTCAGTAATTGGCGACCTAACACCCATGACTAATATTTCCTTTGACGTCCTCGTGCTTGGGGCCGGACCTGGCGGATATGTAGCCGCGATCCGTGCCGCCCAGGAGGGCAAGAAAGTTTGTGTTGTTGAAGATAAAGAACCCGGCGGCGTGTGCCTCACCGTCGGTTGTATTCCTAGCAAGGCGCTTATTTATGCATCGCGTTTATTTGATAAACTCGATTGGATGCAAACGATCGGGCTGCAAACCGGCGAGCGCTCCGTCGAGATGCCGAAATTGATAGGTTGGAAAGATACCATTGTAAAAAAGTTAACAACCGGCATCGCAGGATTATTTAAAAGCCACAAAATTGAATTGATACGCGGCCGCGGAATGATCACCGGCAAGAACGAAGTTGAGGTGAAAGAAAACTCCGGCGCGACGCGCAGGATCACGGCTGCAAATGTTATTTTAGCAACGGGCTCTTCGCCGATCGAAATCCCCGGTTTCAAGTTTGACGAAATTGATATATTATCTTCGACGGGCGCGCTCGCGTTACAGACGATCCCGAATCATATTGTAGTGATTGGCGGCGGCTACATCGGGCTCGAACTCGGCGGCGTTTTTTCGCGGCTTGGTTCGAAGGTAACTGTTGTCGAAGCGACGCCGGCGCTGCTTCCGGGCAACGATCCCGACATGGTCGGCGTCGTGCAGAAAAAATTAGTAAAGCATGGCGTCGAAATTCTGCTCGAAACGAAAGCGAAGGGTTATACAAAAACGAAAGATGGGATCGTTTGTGTTGTATTAACAAAAGACGGCAAGGAGCGCCAGGTCGCGTGTGACAAAATATTAGTGACCGTCGGCCGCCGCCCGAATTCTAAGAATCTCGGTACGGAGACCGTTGGCCTCAAAGCTAACGATCGCGGTTTTTTTGATATTGATCCGCAGCGCCGCACGAGCGTTCCGTGGATCTTTGCCATCGGCGACGTCGCCGGCCAGCCGATGCTCGCGCACAAGGCGTCGCACGAAGGAATTGTAGCAGCCGAGGCGATTGCAGGAAAAAAGACCGTGTTCGATCCGCGCGCGATTCCAGCTGTTATATTTACAGATCCAGAAATTTCGTCGGTGGGTTATAGTGAAGAACAAGCTAAAGAAAAAGGATTCGACGTGCGCGTCGGCAAATTCCCATTTGCAGCATCGGGCCGCGCAATGGCGCTCGCCGAAACCGACGGATTTGTAAAGATCGTTGCTGATAAAAAAACCGACGCGGTTCTCGGCGTACACATCGTCGGCCCCGAAGCGTCGGAGCTCGCCGGCGAATCCGCGCTTGCGATTGAGATGGGCGCAACGTGCGAAGATCTTGCTACTACAATTCACGCGCACCCGACGCTTCCGGAATCGATCATGGAAGCCGCGGAAGCCGTGCACGGAAAAGCGCTGCATTTCTTTCAGCGTCAAAGTTAATTTGTATTCTATTATTCATTATTAATATTTTTTCTGAGCCAGCGATGCCCTGCGTGAGTGTTGAACTATCTCACGGCGCGTTGCGGCGAAATGAGGTTTTGCTATGTTGCCTGATGCCAATGCATTGGTTCGCGAAGTCGATTGCCATTTACGCGAAGTCGAATCTTTAATTGAACGTTGCGTTCCCGCCGTCGAGGAAGCTAAGAAAAAAGTTGACGGCCTTGAATTGATGCGTCGCGCGTGCGAGGCGTTCGGTTCGACGGATTCGATTGTTATACTTTCGCAGCACGCCGGCCCGATGCGCGAGCGCGTGGCGAAACTCGAAGGAAAATTAAGATCCGCGCTGCAGCGGCTCGCAGGCGCGGTGGTCGTCGAAACGGATACATTAGATATAACCAATGAGCCGATGGCCGCGCCCGCGGATGTACCAGAAAAAAGTGCTACAAATGGAATTCACGCGGAGCCCGCGGAAATCGCGCCGCCGTCGCGCGCGACGATTGTTTATAAACCGCCTCCGCCCATTCGAGCGGCCGCCGTCGCTCCGGCGATTGCGCCCCCCGATCCTGAAGACTTAGAAAAAATTCATGAACTCGAAGAAGAGTGCGAACGGCAGTTTTCAAAATTAGCATTCGTCGGAGACGAGGAGCGGCACGCGTTATTAACAATATGCGCGGCGAAGGGGCGGCGGCTCCGCGTGAGGCTTCGCGATTCGTACGCGGTCGACCGGCGCCTCGGCGATTTGATACGAAAAATTGTAGATATGAAACGCCGCTATCGTTTAGGTTGGATCGACGGCTGCGAGCGGAGTTTTGATGTTCCCGATTGGGATGCTTATGTTGAACGCTGCGAAGATCATTTTCGTGAATTAAAGATTCGCGAGCAGGCGCGGCAGGAGGAAGCGCGTGTCGCGCGCGAGCGCGCTGGGCAACTTGCTACAGAAGTCGAACGGCGCGGCCGCGAGCTGCGGCATTATTTAGAAACAGACGAAGGGCATTCCGCGGCCGAGCCCGAAAAGTTAAGAGCGGTATTGATGAGTTATCTTTCGGTCGACGGCTCGCTCGACGCCGATTTGTTAGAAAAACTGCGCGCACACAAGAATCTATTCACTGGAATTGCATTCCGGCGTGTTCGTAAAGAATTGGAGCGTCCCGGAATTGTTAATTCATCGGACAGCGAACACGGCGGCGAAATAATACGAATACGCGACCGCGTATTATCAAAAACGCGCGGCGCGAGGGCCGTTGTATTCGGGCCGTATGTTAGTGATGACGTGCGCCGCCGCGTCGAATTGATTCTCGGCTTGGAAAGGCTCGCGTGGGTGGAAGCCAACGCGCTCGACGACGCGTCGTGGGAAGAGCTCGACCGGCAGGTCGCGCGCGGCGAAATACAATTTATCATTCGCGCGATGTGTTATTTGTCAGAGTCATCGGGCGCCGCGCTTCTCGAAATGGTAAAGAAGGGATCTGTTACAATGCTCGACCTCGACCGGCCCGAGGATCCGCAGCACGTTTTATTTGCATTTGATCGTATCCTATTTACAGCCGTGATGCCGAATCTTCCATGACGCGCGATCTGCACGTTATTTCGATCCATCGTATTGAATATAAACGATGTCTCGAATGGCAGCGCAACCTCGCGGCCGCGCGGGCCGCGGGCGAAATTCCCGATTTATTAATATTAACAGAACACGAGCCTGTTATTACGGTGGGGCGCGCGGGCGCGGCGCCCGCTGCGAATGCGAACGTCAATATTGTTAACGTCGAACGCGGAGGCATGGCGACGTACCACGGGCCGGGTCAATTGATAGGTTATCCGATTATCTATTTAGAGGAAAACGAACGCGACGTGCACGCATACCTGCGGAAAATAGAAGATGTGCTGATCGAAACGCTGGTTCAATATAACCTTTCCGCCGTTCGCGAACCCGGAGCCACGGGAGTATGGCTGCTGCGCAATCATACAAAAATCGCATCGATCGGAATTGCAGTGAAGCGGTGGGTTACGCTTCACGGCTTTGCATTAAATGTATCTTCCGATCTGCACGGATTTGATGGATTCGATCCGTGCGGGTTTCCGTCGAACGTCATGACGACGATGGAGAAGGAATTGCAAACGCCGGTCGAGCGTCGTGATTTGGAAAGAGTGCTTATTGATCATTTCGCCGCGGTTTTCGACCGCAACGCCGTTCGCGCAGGCGAAAATTCAATTTTACAATACGCTTCGAGGGAATCGTAAACATACAAACATGAGTATTCGATTCGAAATTCAAGTGGCATTCGGCGACGCCGACCCCGCTGGAATTGCATACTATCCGCGCATACTCGATTATTGTCATCGCGCGTTTGAATACTTATTTTCGACGGAACTCGGAAAGGAATACTCGCACGTGTTTATGAAGGAAAATATTGGTTACCCGACAATTAGCCTTGAGGCTTCGTTTCGCGCGCCGATGCACTTCGGCGACCGGATGGCTATTGATGTATCTGTCGGAAACTTAACAAAAAGAAAAGTGGAGTTTGTTTATAAATTTACGCGCATTGCCGACAACACGCACTGCGCAACGATTAAGAACGCCGCCGTCGCGGCCGACCGTTTAAAGTTTAAATCGATTGAAATTCCCGCGGAACACGCGGCAATGTTTAAGAAGCATTGCGTGGCGTAAATATTAAATAAACGAATGAGTAAACGCCGTCACTCTGAGCCGGTTAACAAAACCGGCCGCGATTCACTCGACGCGGTGTTTCGTCCGCGTTCCATCGCCGTTGTTGGCGCGAGCCGCGCGGCGCAAACGATCGGCCGAGAATTATTAACAAATTTAATACAATTTAGTTTTGAAGGCCCCGTATTTCCGGTGAATCCGAACGCGGCCTCGGTTGCATCCGTGCCGTGCTTCCCGTCTATTCTTAGTATTCCAGGACCCGTAGACCTCGCGGTGATTATTGTTCCGGCGGCGCGCGTGCCGGCGATCGTCGAGGAGTGCGGGCGAAAGGGCGTCGGGGGAATTGTTATTATTAGCGCCGGGTTCCGGGAAGTTGGCGCGCACGGCGCGCGGCTCGAGGCCGAAATAGTTAAGTATGCAAAAAAATATAAAATGCGGCTCATCGGGCCGAACTGCATGGGAGTATTAAATACCGCTCCCGGAATTTCGATGAATGCTACATTTGCCGCGGCGAAACCGGTTCGCGGGCGCGCTGCATTTGTATCGCAATCGGGCGCGCTTGGAGAAGCGATCCTCAGCGACGCGCGCGCCATGGGCATTGGGATTTCACAATTCGCAAGTATCGGGAATCGCTGCGACGTATCGGCGAATGACCTATTGGAATACTGGTCGAAAGATAAAGAAACGGATTTGATATTAATGTATTTGGAGTCGTTTGGCAACCCGCGAAATTTTATTAGAATTGCGCGCGAAGTAACAAAAACGAAACCCGTTATTACTGTAAAAGGCGGCCGCAGCGAGCGCGGTTCGCGCGCCGCGACCTCGCACACGGGATCGCTCGCCGGACGCGACGCGGCCGTCGACGCAGCGCTCCGGCAGTGCGGCGTTCTGCGCGTTTCAACGATGAAGGAATTATTTACATTGGCTGCGGCGTTCGCGAACCAGCCGCTTCCGAAGGGCAACCGCGTTTTAATTGTTGGAAACGCCGGCGGACCCAATATCTTGGCGACCGACGCGTGCGCGGCCGCAGGACTACAATTCGCGGAGATATCAAAAAAAACAAAGTCGGCGCTTGCTAAGGTTATTCCGCCCGAGGCGAGTTGTGAAAATCCCGTCGACCTGATCGCCTCGGCCGGCGCGGAACGTTATGAATCCGCGCTTAAGATATTATTTAAGGACCCTGCGTTTGACGCGGTTATTGTATTATTTGTAAGCCCCGTCAATATTGACGCCTACGCGGTCGCCGAAGCCGTCGTGCGCTGCGCGCCGCTCGCAAAGGGCCGCCCTGTATTAGTAGTATCGCTCGGAAAGCTGCGCGATGAAGAAGCATTAGTTTATTTGAGAAAGAATCGCCTGCCCGTCTACCGGTTCCCCGAAGACGCGGTCGAGGCGCTCGCTGCGATGGTGCGTTATAGAGAATTGCGCGACCGCGAACCCGGAAAGTTAATATCTATTACGGCCGATCGCGAGGCGGTGTCGAGAATTATTGCAAAAGCGAAATCCGAACGCCGGGAAATGTTGCGATCAGACGAATGTGAGGAGGTTTTGCGATCCTATCAAATACCGTTTGTGGCCGGGAAAATCGTGGAAAGCGCCGAGGCCGCCATCGCGGCCGCGCATGACGTCGGTTATCCAGTTGTATTAAAAGCGGTCGCGGAAGCGATTATTCATAAAACCGAAGTGGGAGGCGTTCGTTTAGATTTACGAAACGCCGACGATGTGGCGAACGCGTTTTCGAGTCTTTGGAAACTACAAAAAAATGCGCGCGATCTAAAGATTCTTGTGCAACCGTTGATGAGGGGCGGCCGCGAAACGATTTTTGGCATCTATCGCGATGCACAATTCGGTCCGCTCGTATTGTTTGGATTGGGCGGAATCTTCGCCGAGGCGCTCGCCGATGTACAAATTCGCGTCGCCCCGCTGACGGACCGCGACGCGAGAGAATTGATAACTGAAATAAGCGGCTTTCGCGTGCTCGCCGGCGACCGCGGCGGCGAACCTGTGAATCGCAAAGTTCTCGAACAGACGGCGATGCGATTATCACAATTAGCTCTCGACCACGATTCAATCCTAGAATTGGATCTCAATCCATTTTTAGCGTCATCGGATTCGAAGCGTTGCATGGCGCTCGACGTGCGAATTAAAATTAATATTCATAATAAATAGAAAAAGGGATTCAACATTCGCCGATGCTTATTAAGGAAACGCCTGAGGACTTCATCGTTCGCGAAGTTTATAATCTCGACGGCGTTTCGGCCGAATTAACAGATCGAACCGCCGGAGAATTTGCCTATTTTCTCGTCGAGAAACGCAACGTTTCAACGATCGACGCCGCGATTTTTTTGGCGGGGGAGCTCGGCGCGCCGACCGAGGAAGTGCGGTTCGCGGGTCTTAAAGATAAACAAGCAAAGACCGTGCAGGTGATGTCGGCTCCCGGGAGTTATATCAAAAAAAACAAGTTGTCATTTTCAGACGGGCGCATCGCGGCGCGGTTCATCGGTTTTTGTAAAGACCCCGCGACGAGCGAACGGCTGATCGGCAATCAATTTGATATAACGATTCGGAATTTAACAAAAGATGCGGCTGACCGATTCTTAACAGGTCTCGGCGAGGCGGCCGAATTCGGCATTCCTAACTATTTCGACGACCAGCGATTTGGCGCCGCGCGTTCAGGGAAGGGTTTTCCCGCGCTCGAACTGGTTTTGGGCGACGCGGAGGAAGCGTTAAAATTACTTGTAGCAACGCCGTCGACGCTCGATTCGCCGGTCTTCCGCGCACGAAAACAACAAATGGAGCGCGCGTGGGGCGACTGGCGCCAATGTTTAGAATTATCAAGAAGCCGCCAGGATCGGGAGGTTTTCGAATCTTTAATAAAATCGCACGGCGACTTTCGCGAGGCGTTTCGATTTGTTCCGCGTCGCGAGCGGTTAATGCAATTATTTGCCTACCAATCCTATTTGTGGAATCGCGCGCTTTCAAAATTGATCGTCGAGCGGTGCGGCTCGAATTTGATGGATTCTAATTTAATACAGATGGCGAGCGAGCTCGGAAATCAGCCGGCGTGGAGAACGTTAACAAACGAAGAGCAGTCGTTATGGTTGTCGACGGATCTTCCGCTCCCCGATCACAAAACGAAATGTAAAGATTCCGCGGCCCAGGCGGCGCTCGACGCTGTTTTCGCGGAGGACGGAATTCGCGGAGATATGTTAAGAATCGACGGAATCCGCGGCCTCGAATTTAGGGAGGAGGAGCGTGCTTGTATACTATTTCCCGACGCGCTCGAAGCAGACGATCCTATTCGCGACGACCGGCACGACGGCGCGTGGATGATTGAAATGAAGCTAACATTACCGAAGGGCGCGTACGCGACCTTAATGATAAAACGCGCGGCGGCAATATAAATAATGGGCGCGGCCGTCGCCCAAACGGTTCATGATTCTGTGAAATAGTTCAATAACTACTTCACTTCCCACGTGTCGCCGGAATACAACAAACTATGCAAATCACCGGGGCCTTCCTTTTTGTTAACACGGTTGATTTGTGCATGCACGCCCGAGTCAAACGTCGGCTTTTCCACGGAACGCAAGACTCCGATCGGCTGCGGCATCTCGCCCTCGGCCATCGCGCCGATGAAGTACGCGAGCGCGCCGCTCGGATCGTTTTCATCCCAAACTAATAATTCGCTTTCGGGCGTATTCTTTAATTCTACAACTTCCGGCTTGAAGCCGCGCAGCACGATTCCCTTATCTTTATATTTACCAAACTTGACGGGCTTGCCATGCTGCAAATCGACGAGCTTGTCGTCGCGCACTTCCTTGTCGACCAGGTGGTCGAACGCGCCATCGTTAAAGATGTTGCAGTTTTGATAGATTTCAACGAACGCGAAACCCTTGTGATTCGCCGCGCGAGTTAATATATCAATCAGGTGCTTCGGCATGACGTCGACGGAACGCGCGACGAACGTCGCACCGGCGCCGAGTGCTAATAAAATCGGATTGAACGGCGCATCGACGACGCCGTACGGAGTGGATTTTGTTACTTTTCCGATTTCAGAAGTCGGTGAGAACTGGCCTTTTGTGAGTCCGTAGATTCGATTGTTAAACATTAACAATTTCACATCGAGGTTGCGCCGCATCGCGTGGATCAGATGGTTTCCGCCGATCGAAAGCGAGTCGCCGTCGCCGGTGCCGATCCATACAGATAATTCCGGATTCGCAATCTTAACACCCGTCGCAACCGCGGGCGCGCGCCCGTGAATGCTATGAAAGCCGTAGGTATTCACATAATACGGAAGACGGCTCGAACAGCCGATTCCAGATACTACAACAAAATTCTCGCGCGGAATTCCGAGCGTCGGAAACACGGTCTGTACGGCGTTCAAAATAGAATAATCGCCGCAGCCCGGGCACCAGCGCACTTCCTGGTCGGTCTTGAAATCGTTTTTTGTTAGCGTGGTTGACATTTTAAGATTATTGAGTTGTTAATTATTTTGGATGGGTATTGTTTGATTTTATAAAACGATCAGCCGCCGTCCGCGTGCGCGGCTCCGTTGGTCTCGGGCAAATCCGACGCGCGCTCGATGCGCGTTTCCATCGGGTGGCTCGAGCCGTTTGCCGGCATCCTTAACGTTCGCTGGATTTGCCGGAACAGTTCATTTGTTGTAAACGGCCGGCCTTGCACTTTCGCGAAACTGTAGGCTTCGATCGCGTACTCCGATCGTACAATTCTCCAAAGCTGGCCGAGGTTCATCTCTGGAATTAAGATTCTTTCGTAGCGCGAAAGTATTGATTTTAACGATTCGGGGAACGGCCACAATTGTTGCAAATGGCAGCGCGCGATCGGCATTTTTTGCGCATGGCACAATTCGACGGCGCCTGTGACGGAGCCGAGCGTCGACCCCCAGCTTAAAACTAACAAAGGTCCGCTTTCGGGCCCGGCGCAGATCGGCGCGACGCAGTCTTTTGCTACATTATAAATCTTCTGCCAGCGCAGCCGCACCATCGAATCGTGGTTTTCGGGATCATAACTAATATTACCGGTGCCGTCGCGCTTCTCGATTCCGCCGATTCGGTGCTGGAGGCCGGGCGTGCCGGGTTTCGCCCAAACGCGCGCGAGCGTTGTCTTATCGCGCAGGTACGGCATAAACCCTTCCGTGTCCGTCCGGAATTTAATATTAAGTTTCGGTAGAGAGTTAATATCCGGCAAACGCCACGGTTCCGATCCGTTTGCTAAATATCCGTCAGTTAACAAAACGACGGGCGTCATGTATTTTGTAGCAATGCGCACCGCTTCGAGGAATCGATCAAAACAATCCGCGGGCGACGACGCTGCGACGACCGGCATCGGAGCTTCGCTGTTTCTACCAAAAACCGCTTGTAACAAATCGGCCTGCTCGGTTTTTGTAGGAAGACCGGTCGACGGGCCGCCGCGCTGAACGTCAATAATCACGAGCGGCAATTCGGTCATGACCGCGAGGCCCATCGCTTCGCCCTTGAGCGCGATGCCGGGGCCGCTCGAACCCGTGACGCCGATCATGCCGCCGAACGACGCGCCGATCGCGGAACAGATTGCTGCAATTTCATCCTCGGCTTGAAATGTTATAACGCCGTAATTCTTATATTTGGATATTTGATGTAAAATATCCGACGCGGGCGTGATTGGATAACTACCATAAAAAACGTTGACGCCGGATAATTTCGCGGCAGCTGCGATTCCGAGCCCGAGCGCCTGGTTGCCCATAATATTACGATATGTGCCGGCGGGGAATGTTGCGGGCAATATTTCAAATTGCTCGTGGAACAGATCGGTAGTATCCGCGTAATTGTAGCCAGTTTTGAGCGCGGCGATGTTCGCGTCGCCAAATTTAGCTTTCTCGCCGGTGAAGTAATCTTTGAGCCAGTGAATCGTCGGCTCCATCGAACGGTGATATAACCAATACATCATTCCGAGCGCGACGAAGTTTTTGCAGCGCAGCGATTCCTTCGGCGTAAGGCCGAATTCCTTCGTTCCTTCAATGGCTAATTTATTTAAATCTACTTCGATCACACGGTAGCGCTCGAGCGAATGATCCTGAAGCGGATTGATCGTCGTGCCGTCGGGTTTTGTATAAAGCGCCTTCGCGAGTTCCTTATCATTAAACATCGCGATATTTACAATAATCGTTTTCCCCGGGCGCATGTCGGGCAAGTTTACTTTTAGCGCGGCGGGATTCATGGCTACTAAAACGTCGGGGTCGTCGCCTGGCGTATGAATATCATGCGACGCGAAACGTATCTGAAATCCCGACACGCCTGGCAATGTGCCGACGGGCGCGCGAATCTCGGCGGGGAAATCGGGAAGCGTCGCGAGGTCGTTTCCCGCGATCGCGCTCGTTTTTGTAAACTCGTTTCCCGTTATTTGCATTCCGTCGCCGGAGTCGCCCGCGAAGCGGATGACGACCTGGTCGATTTCATGCAATTTGTGTTCTTTCTGCTGGCTGCGAGATTCAGTGGAGTTGGGCATCGAGTTGGCTAAAAAAGTTAATGTTTGTTAAAAGTTGTAAATTACGGAAAAGTTAAGTCAATGTTGGTCCATCAATCATTATTAACCGTCAACATGGTCTTATCCATCAACAATGTCTTAACCGTCAACATTGTCGGCGACGACGGGATCGTCTCGAAGCGTGTTCGGATCTAACAAATAGGTTTCCTCCCATCGTAAACATTTCAAGAGACTGCGGACGAGTTCGCTCGTGGCTTCCGCGAGAATGATCCATTTCGTCTCGTCGCCGTTCATGAGCTTTGGATCTTTAGATTCAGCTTTTTGTAATGCTTGTAATTCCTGCTGGTGGACGCGCTCCAATTGTTCACAACGCACCGCGCCCCACGAATCGATCGTCTTCAGCACGGGCGACAGGTCGAGATCTTCCATGACGATTTGTCGTCGGACGGCGGCTGCGAGCTCGCACGATTTTATTTTTAGTTGTGGCCCATCTGTAAGATTGCCGTGCTTCACGCGCGTCGCCAATATTAATGATTCTCGCATGGCCTGGCGCAACTGCTGATGGAGTTGTAGTGATTCACGACGCGCTTCGCTGGGATCCATAGTTACTTTTTTTATAGTAAAGAGATTGCGACGGGCCAAACCTGCGGCGGCTACCTTACCTTTTGCACGCGTCCGCGTGAATCTCACAATCTTTTTGAATTGCAATACACGGGCGTTTTCCGTATCGAACGGGCGTCTTAGATTCCAAGTGAATAGCTCTCAAATTTACAGTCCATCTAACAAATAGGTCGCATATTGATCTCCTCACTCGTTCTTGCGCTGATTCCAATTTCCGTCCCACTACATTTCCAGGACGAAGCACCGAAGCCTCTTCCCGCACAGTCGCGCCCGGCGCCAGCCGAATGGCAGAAGGCGGCCGCGAAAGCAAACAAACTTGCGGGCGAAAAGAAATTTGCTGAGGCCGCCGACGCGTTCGCGTCAGTTTTTGAAATGAAGGATTTTCCCGAGGCGAGCCGCCCGAATCTCGCGCTCACGACCGCGTGGGCGTATGGCAAAGCCGGAAATAAAGAAAAAGCGGCCGACTACATGGCGAAGGCCTTGGATGGCGGTTTTTATGATTATGAAGCGCTCGCGGGCGACGAAGACATGAAGGCAATCATGTCGGAAGAGAAAGTTAAAGAAGCGATGAAGCGCAATGCAACAAAAAAGGCAGCGTTCGACGCCGAACGAAAGAAGGCCATGGACGAAGCTAATAAAAAGAAGCAGGTCGAAATCATGGAAAAATTAAAGGATCCGAACGGCGCCGGATTCGATTTTACATTTAATCTGAAGGATCTCGACGGAAAGGTAGTTTCGTCGGATTCCATTAAAGGTAAAGTTGCGATTGTTGATATTTGGGGCACGTGGTGCCCGCCGTGCCGCAAGGAAATTCCGCACTTTATTGATCTCGTCAAGAAACATAACAAAGGCGATTTTGTTATGATCGGGCTCAACGACGAACATACCGAAGATCACATCAACGGCGAAAAGGAAGCGGAAACCGCCCGGAAGTTTGCGAAGGAAAATGGTATTAACTATCAATTGGCGATGATTGATGAAGCCACGATCATGCAAGTTCCGAAGTTCCGCGGCTACCCGACCACGCTATTTTTTGATAAGAAAGGCAAAGTGCGATTTGTAGAAGTCGGCTACACCGCGTTCGAAAATCTCGACACGATTGTGACCGCGCTGCTCGCGGAAAAGTAATAACCGCGAAAACTAGCTTTAGACAGAACGGCCCGCGATTGCGGGCCGTTTTTTTAACGCGCTGTCTTGTAAATTTCAGTTGTTATAGATGCAAAGGTTGCAATTCGCTGAGACTTGTTAACATTCGTTCGGCGCCGTCGAAATCATGATCGCGCGTCCAATTGTTAGGAACGGCGATGACGCGCATTCCGGCCGCGACCGCCGCGCGTACGCCCCACTGCGCGTCTTCAATAACAATACAATTCTGGGGTGCGACGCCCATGCGGCGCGCCGCTTCGAGAAACACGTCGGGATGCGGTTTGCTGCGGCGGACGCTCGGGTCGAGCGATGATACTAATTCTTTAAAGTAGTGTTGTAATCCGGAGGCCGCGGTCGCGGCAGCGATCGCGCGCGGCGACGATCCCGACGCAATCGCCATCGGCAGGCCGTCTCTTTGCATCCATTCGAGCGATGCGAGCGCGCCCGGCATGAGCTGCAATTCAGAAACTACAATTTCCGCATAGACGGAATCTTTCAAATCTACTAATTCCTCAACTCCGTTTTTTAATTGAAAGGTCTCTTTTGAATACATCCAAAAATCGCGCTCGCCACGCCCGACGAATTCGCGCGGGTCGAGGCTTTCTACCTTTGCGCCGAGGCCGGCCAGCGTTTGCAGGATCGCGCGCCGGTGGAGCGGTTCACTATCAATAAGGGTTCCGTCGAGGTCCCAGAGGACAGCGCGGGCGGGTTTCGACATAGGGGGAGAGAGTTTAATTGAAAGAATTCTTTGGATATGCGGAAAAGGATACACGTAACTTCCCCCCATTAGGCCACCCGGAAGCGGGGCCGGGTCTGGCCCGCTTACCTTTTACATTACTCAATTCTGAATCATGACTACAAAAACAGCATCTTACTTATCGATTAGTTTTCCCTTGATCGCGGTCGTGCTCGGTTCGGCAATCCTATTGCAGGACGGTAAGAAAAAAGACGCGCCGCCCGTCGACAAACACGATCCCGCTGCGATGGGAATGCCGCCGATGGCGAAGCCCGGCCCCGAGCATGAAATGTTAAGAAAGTCGATCGGCGTCTGGGACGCAACGATGAAAATGGAAGGAATGCCGGAAGGCATGCCTGATGGGAAAGGAGTCGAAACGAACACGGCGCTTGGAGAGTTTTCGATCATTAGCGATTTCAGGATGCCGGATTTTATGGGGATGCCCTTTCACGGTCATGGCGTGCTCGGTTACAGCGTTTCCAAAAAGAAATATTACATTTCATGGACCGATTCGATGTCGCCCGAAATCATGGTGTCGGAAGGAGATTATAACAAAGAAAAGAAAACGTTATCGATGACCGGCGAAATGGATCAGGGCGGCACAAGGGTTAAGAGCAAGCTCGTTACAGAAATGCCGAACGACGACCTCAGAATTTTTAAGATGTATAATATAGACGGCGGAAAGGAAATGTTACAATTTACGATTGAATACAAGCGCCGGAAGTAATTGATCAATTCGCATATTGATTGAAAACATGGGCCGCGGGGCGTTCTCGCGGCCCTTTCTTTTTTTGTAGACGTACAAAACTAACAATCGAGTGGCTCCTATGAATATGTTTCCAACGCCCGGACCCGAACACCAATGGTTCGCGCGCCACACAGGAATTTGGGATGCTAAGATTACGACTTCACTGTTTCCAGGCGCGCCGCCAGTCGAATGGAAAGGCGAAGTTCAAATATCCGTTATTTGTAACGGCCTTTGGGAATTGTTAGATTTCAAAGGCGAGATGTCGGGGCATCCGTTCATCGGCCACGGCGTCACGGGCTTCGATTTCATGAATCAACATTTCGTGCAGGTCTGGGTCGATTCGATGTCGCCCGCGATGCTACAGTTAACGGGCCGGCTCAACGCCGAAAAGAATTGTTTAACGATGTTCGCGGAAGTGGACACTCCCGGCGGTCGCGTGAAAATGAAACAAACCACGCGCGAGACGAGCGCTCATGAATTGATATTTACCATCGACATGCCCGGGCCTGGAGGGGCGGAGCACACGATGATGCGGGCGGTGTATGCGAGACGGCGTTAGCGATGTAACAAAGCTGAACAAACAAGATCGTTCGTCGTCTGACATGTCGCGTTCGTTTTACTTCTCTGAAATAAACAATGCGACCAGCTAGCCTCATTCTCTTTTGGATACTACCGGTCGTCGTCGCGCTGTGTGCCGTGACGGCAAATTGGTATTTTGGCTGGCCGCCGCGCCCGATTCCCCCAGAATTGGGTCATGCTACCGTTGACGAACTGATCAGACTTCTTCCGAGCGAGAAGGATGGAACTTGGGATGCAACAGTTACAACGTATGTTTTTGATCCGGCGGTTGATGAGTTGACGCGGCGTTTGGACACAGGCGCGCGCATGAGCGATGCACAGTGGCGAAGAGCACTTATCAATTCCGGCGCAATACAGGTACGAAGTGAGTGGCCCGCAAAGGAGCCATTTGCAGTATCGATGCGAAAACCTGTGTGGCTCGGTCTTGCCGAGATTCGATGTTCACCGCGCACGAAGGGACTCCGTAGTGCAGAGGCGGGAGAGCTATTCCAATCGACGTGCGGCACAGCTCTGATGGGATCGATGCTGGCGGAGCGTTACCAAGAGTTGGGGGTTCTAACCGTTGGGCGGCATTACATTGAATTTGATGTAACCGTTGAGCGAGGTGAAGAGTCCGAGTATCTCAGAGAACTGATGAGCCCTGGAGCTCCTCCCCCGGGAATACTGTGGAAAGGCCTCATGACGTTCACAGTCGATGCAGTGGCCAATGAAGATGATGTGGTTCCGCCGGTACAGGGATCGAAGATCGACAACGCGGTCCGCAAGTCGATAGCATTCTACACGTACGTGTCGAGGGGTGTGAAGTATGTTTCTATCTGTATCAATCCAGATCCTCTAGTGTTTCCCGAACTATCCAATACGGCCGTGTCACTGCGCGTTGAGCTGTTACAAAACAACGAAGTGGTCGAAGCCGCGGAACTTGTCGCGGAATGTTATGATTCAGTAACATACCCGGATGCAGTACGCGGACTCTTGCATCGCGGAGACGGCACCGCGACACTGAAGTATCTTTCGCCCGAAGTACTCGACGACGCAAATGCACAAAAAGAATGGAGTCTTCGGATTACAAGTACAACAAAAGACGTGATGCAATTCTGGAACGCGAAGCGCCGCTGGAGCGGCGCGTTTGTGTTGCCGCTCCGGGAAGTACCCGTACGGAAATAGCAGCATTCGTGAACCGGCTCACCATGACGCGAATTGCGAATATGGCGCTTGTATTAGTAACACCGGTTTTCATCGTGTTGTGTGTGGTGTCTGCGTTGCCAAGTATACAAAAGGCGAACCTCATGGTTCCGACGGAACTTGAAGGCGCGACTCTCGACGAATTGATTGGATTGTTGCCACACGACGCAGATTCCCATTGGGATGAAACTACTAAAAGCCATATATTTAATCCTGCGGTTCTCGAGATGCACGCGCGACTCAAGTCTGGCCGTATTCTTAGCGATACGCAATGGCGAGCGGCATTATTAAACTCGAACGCATTTCGCGTTCGTAACATTTGGCCCGCAAGCGCGAAATTTGCAATTTCAATGCGCAAGCCTGCGTGGCTCGGTCTTGCCGAGATTCGAGTCGTTCCTCCGAGCGGAGAGTACGACACGGCGACGGCGGGCACGCTGTCTTGGGACACATGCGGTATGGGTCTTCAGGATAGGCTCAATAGCGAACTCTATCAGGATCTCGGGCCGCTCGGACTTGGAAGGCATTTGTTAGTATTCGATGTCACCATTGAAAGTGGCGAAGCTGAAGAAACGGGAATTGTTACAAAAATCCTCAACGGCCCGTCGTCGCGAATTCTGTAGAAGGGTAGTATGTCGTTCACGGTCGACGTCGTTGATACATTAAATGACGCCATACCTCCTGCGAACGATTCTATAATTAGCGATGCAGTCCGAAAGTCTCTTCATATTGTCGTCGATCGAACCGGCGGTCGAATCAATCCCACATTTATCCAACCCGTTCAAGATCGCCCTCCCGCCTCAGAATTGTTGGGTGTAGCGCTCGCATTGGACATCGACGTTCTTTGCAATGGCGCAGTTCTGGCAAGCATTGCATGCGACCCGTATTGTTATAATTCCGACGGCCGCGTTGAAACTACTGGAAAGAGATGGAATGATATTTATAGCGGTACATACATCACCGCCATTCCGAATGAAGTATTAACAAACGAAAATGTGCAAGCCGGGTGGTCGTTGCGAATTCGGGGCACCCATCGAGATATTCTTAAACTTTGGGGCGCGGACAGTTGGTGGAACGGCGAAATTGTAGTACCACTTCGCGAGGCGATTCGTAAAAAATTGTAGCGTTCCCTGCCCGTTTCAAAGCGAACGCAGCAACCTCGAACGAATTCAGACGTTGCGCGTCGGAGGATGCAGTCTCATGACGCGATTTGCGAACTTCACGCTTTTGTTTGTAGTCCCAATCTACATTGTCCTTTGCGTCCTATCCGTGGGAGCAAGTATAAAGAAAACGGCCCGCGATATTCCCGCCGATCTTGAGTTGGCAACATTCGATGAGCTGATCTCACTACTGCCGACGGATCGCGACGGTGCGTGGGATAGTACATGGAGCGAATATATATGTGTGCCGCCAGTCAAAGAGCTCAAACGGCGCCTCGACACGGGAAGCAAACTGACTGACACACAGTGGCGGGCTGCACTGATCAATTCACACGCGATTCGTGTACGCAGACTTTGGCCCGCGCAAACTCCTTTCGCAGTGTACATGCGGCTGCCCGCGTGGTGCTACAGTATAGAATTGGATCCGATTTCCAAGGGTCTCGCGAAGGCGAGTGTGGAGCCCATATCGGGGTGTTTCACCGCTGTGCTCGGATCTATCGAATCCGATGCGTATCAGGAAATCGGCAGACTGCCGGTTGGGCGGCACCAATTGGAGTTTAATGTTACTGTTAAAAGTGGCGAAACGCCTAGACGGAGAATCGTTGTTGGAGGTAGGAAGCGTCCGCCGGAATTACCACAAATACTGTGGCAGGGCCCCATTTCGTTTACAGTCGACGTTGTAGACGACATAGACAATGTGATCCCGGCGGTAAGTGGTATCGAGATCACTGAAGCCGTGCGCCAGTCGTTACACCCTTCTATTAATAATTCAGAGGGTGGTCTTGGAACATCTATCCAAATCTCGCCGCCGCCAAAGTTATTTGAAAAATTCAAGAATACGGCGATTTCATTGAAGGTAGAGTTCCGCCGAGAGGAACGCGCCGTTGAAACGATTGAGTATGATGCGGTGTGTGTTGATTCTGAGATTCTCGAGAGTCCATCAATATCATGGGATACAGGAAGAGACCCTCTGCTAGAAATTCCGCAAAATCTACTCGAAGACGAAAATGCGCAGCGCGACTGGGACATTCGAATTACAGGCACTAACAAAGGAATACTACATTTTTGGGACGCCGAACGCCGTTGGAACGGCGAAATTGTAGTACCACTTCGCGAGGTGCTTAAAAAGAAGTTGTAATATCGATGATCTCGCAGCTACTTCCTCTTCATTCCAATTAAACCCGACACGCTCTTCTCCGGGATCATTAAACACGCATCGTTCAGTTCGACACCGATGTGTTTTGTAGGATCGAGAATCGCAAAAATCTCGCGCTGCTCTTCGAGCGGCCAGTCGCCGTAACCGACGGATAATTTGCGGACGACACAGTTGGCGGGGGAGCCGTCGGGATTCGTTCGCATTTGTAACAATTTTTCGCGTTCGACTTTTAATGTTAGATCGAGCGCGATCGTGTCGGCGACGCACGAGCCGATCGCATCCAACAAAAGCGCATTATAAGCTTCCTTGCGTTCGCCCGCGGCGCGCGCGCGGTCTTCGCAGTCGTGGCCGCCCGTCACTACATATATCGCGATTTGTAACGAATACGGCTTCGCGACGTCGACCTCGACGTCGTACTCGTCATCCGCGTTTTGTTTCGCTGCCGCCGCGAAGAATTTAACAATATTTGCTCCGTGAAACGTGCGGTTTTCACTCGGCATTCGCACCTCGTTTCCAAACAATTCCGCGTCGACGATTGCGATCATTCCGCGCGGCTCGATGTGCGGCGCCGCTTCGGCGAGGCATTTTATTAAATTATCAAAAAGCGTCGCGTCGGGCGCGATTCCCTTCCAGCCTGTGCGCGCGCGCAATTCATTAAAAAACGGCCGGTGCGCGCGAATGATAAAACTGCATTCAATCACGTCGTCGAGCCATTTTTGAAATTGTAGTTGCGGCAGGCCCGTCGGATTCGGATGGTTGACCGGCGGCACGCCCTCCGATTGTTTACGAGCGAGACTGGCGAACAATGTTAAAAATGGCTTCAGCGCGTTTGCTACCATTATTTTTCCAGACATCGTCGAGCCCATCGACGCGTACTGGGGCACTTTCATCAAATCCGCCCAGAGTGTCGGACGGTCGCGCCACGCGCTAAGAATCGGAAGATAATTCTCCGGCAGGATCGTGTCGCGGAGCGGATTATAGACTTTAATTTCAGCCAAGAACAGCTCCGTAAGTATCTATAATAAATACTGCATTAATAATAAATGCTAATTATTCCAAAACCGCGAGCTGGCCGCTCGCCGCGTTTGTCGCATTCTTAATGCTAATGATCTGGCAGAGCTTGCCGGAAATATCGCGAAACGCCGTCGCCTCGATGCTGCTCGGATTTGTTACAACAATCGGCGCGCCCGCGTCGCCGCCGACGCGAACGTTAGGATTCAGCGGCACGCGCCCGAGCACAGGAATGTTATATTTCGCCGCGAGTTTATCCGCGCCGCCTTCGCCGAAGATTTGTTCGAGATGTCCGCAGTGCGAACACGTGAAGCCCGCCATGTTTTCTACAATTCCGAGCACCGGCACTTTCACCTGCCCAAACATCGCAATCGCTTTTTTAACATCCACGAGCGCGACGTCCTGCGGCGTTGTAACAATAACGGCGCCCGTCAGCGGCACTAATTGTGATAATGACAATTGCGCGTCGCCGGTTCCGGGAGGCATGTCGACAAGTAAATAATCGAGCTCGCCCCACGCGACGTCCTTCAGGAATTGTTCAATCACTTTATGTAACATCGGGCCGCGCCACACGACGGGCGCGTCTTCCTCGACAAGATAACCAATCGACATCGACTTCACGCCGTAGCGTTCTAATGGTATGAATTTTCGATCCGCCGTGCCCTCGGGTTTTTCTTTAATTCCCATCATCGTCGGAATATCCGGACCATACACATCACAATCTAATAATCCGACGCGCGCGCCCGACACCGCAAGCGCAACCGCTAAATTAACAGTACAAGTTGATTTTCCGACGCCGCCTTTTCCGCTCGTGATCGCGACAATGTTACGAATTCCCTGAATCGACGGACGGTCAGCCCCGAGGCGAGTTGTTACATTCGACGAGAATTCAACTGTTACTTCCTTCATTCCCGGAATGGTTAGAATCGCCGCGCGCGAGTCGTCTTCCATTTTTTGTTTTAATGGACACGCGGGCGTCGTGAGCTCAATTGTAAATCGCGCGACGCCGCCACAGACCGCCACGTTTTTTACCATATTTAATGAAACGATATCCCGGTGCAGATCCGGTTCGATGACTTTGGAAAGCGCGGCGAGAACCTGCTCTTTTGTAGGTTCCGTGGATTCAGGTTGCGAACGTCCGAAGATTTTCACGAATTTTGTTAGTAATGAACTTTAAGAATTTGGAATATGAGAAAGGACACTATAATCGTTCCGAAACTAAGATCGTCCAACGCCGAAGCTTCGTCGCGTTGATTCTCGCTATAAATCAACACCTATACCCTATGGGCTTCCTTTCACGACTTTTCGGATCCTCCAAGCCCGAGAAGACACCCACGCCGCCGCCCGCCCCGCCTCCGCCCGAGGAGCCGGATCCCGTTTGGCCCGAAATTTCACCCGCCGACTGCGTGAAAATGATTAGCGATGGCGGAATTGTAGTGCTCGACGTCCGCACGCAGCCCGAATACGAGTCGCGGCGCATCGACGGCTCTGTGCTCGCGCCCGTTCAGACGCTGCATCGCGTAATTGATAAATTAGATAAAAACGCAACATATCTTGTACATTGCGAACACGGCATGCGTTCGGCCGACGCTTGCTATATGTTAAAACGAGCGGGTTTCGCCAATGTATCTGAAATGGCGGGCGGGCTTGCGGTGTACAACGGCCCGACGACGCGCGGCCCGATTGCAAAATAGTTTTTGTTAGCTAACGATCCGTGGCCCGGAAAAAAGCTGTAGCATTACTCTCCGGCGGAATTGATTCCGCGACCGCCGCCGCCGTTTTGCATTCGCAAGGATTTGATATCTTTCCGCTCGCGATCCGTTACGGCCAGCGCCATTCAATAGAAATCGAAGCGGCCGAGCGCCTCGCGAAAAAACTACAATTTGCCCCGCTCAAAATCATAACGATCGATCTGCGCGCCATCGGCGGTTCGGCATTGACTGAAGACATTCACGTTCCGAAAGGCCGCGCAATTGATGCTAACATTCCGGTCACGTACGTTCCCGCACGCAACACGATTTTCCTGAGCATCGCGCTCGGCTACGCGGAAACCCTCGGCGCATTTGATATAACCATTGGCGCGAACGCGCTCGACTACTCGGGTTATCCTGATTGCCGGCACGAGTTTTTGCGGGCTTTTGAATCGTTAGCAAATGTCGCTACGAAGGCGGGTGTAGAGGGATTTGGTAAATTTAAGATTCATGCGCCGCTGTTGGAACTTACTAAAGCGGAGATTATACAGTTAGCGGTTGAGAAGGGAGTTCCGCTGGAGGATACGCATTCATGTTATGATCCGTCGGAGGCGGGTGCGGCGTGCGGGGAATGTGATAGTTGTATATTGAGGAAGAAGGGGTTTGCGGAGGCGGGCGTTGAAGATGTGACGAGGTATCGTTAGTGAGTTGAGGGGGGATCAGGCCTTGATCGCGGCGGGGTCACGCGTGCTCGCGCGCATAACCGTGGCGCCGGAGTATTAGTAAATACAAACGCGCCTGGACCACTGCCGCGCTCGGCGATACGAGACCCGTGAGTCCGCGCACCGATGCGCGCTGCGCGCGCGTGACCCCAACGCGATTTGCTATATTAACTTTTCGCATGCCGGCATTCGAACTCGGTGGGTGGGTGGACCACGGCGCGAAACTAATAAACGACGCGATGCGTCGTTTATTCGATTCGCGT
>JBJXHE010000112.1:0-141280 GCA_046160785.1 Planctomycetota bacterium | reverse complement strand
ACAGCCGCTGGCGCATCTCGAGTGACTGCACGAACAGCGGCTCGGCGTCCTGCGTTCGGCCCAGGTCCTCCAGGGCAATGGCGAGGTTGAAGCGGCTTTGCGCCACGTCTCGGTGGTCGCCCGGGTAGAGCCGTGCGTACATCGCGGCAGATTGCACGTAGAGCGGCTCCGCTTCTCGCAGGCGGCCGAGCGACTTGCGCACAGACGCGAGGCGATTCAGTGTGGGCGCGACGTTCGCGTCGTCGCCCGTGTGCAAGCGGTCCCACATGGCCACAGCCTCCCGGAGTGGGTGTTCCGCATCGGCGGTTCGATTCTGGTCATGGAGACATCGGCCGAGGTTGGCGAGACAGAAGGCGATGTCGGCGTGGTCGCCGGCATGCTGCCGTCGGCGGATTTCCAGCAGTTCACGGTAGAGCGGCTCGGCCTCGGCGAGCTTGTTCTGGACCTGCAGGAGCATCGCGAGGTTGTTCAGGCCAGCGGCGATGTCCGGGTGCCCGGCGGGGAGGGACGCGCGGCGGATCTGCAGCGCTTCGCGGAAGAGCGGCTCGGCCTCGGCGAGCTGGTTCTGGGCCTGCAGGAGCGACGCGAGGTTGTGCAGCGGGGCGGCGATATCGGGGTGCCCGGCGGGGAGGGACGCGCGGCAGATCTCCAACGCTTCGCGGAAGAGCGGCTCGGCCTCGGCGAGCTTGTTCTGGGTATGCAGGAGCACCGCGAGTTCGTTCAAGCCAGTGGATATGTCCGGGTGCCCGGCGGGGAGGGACGCGCGCCGGATCTGCAGCGCTTCGCGGAAGAGCGGCTCGGCCTCGGCGAGCTTGTTCTGGGACTGCAGGAGAGCCGCGAGGTTGTTCAGGCCGGTGGCGATGTCCGGGTGCCCGGCGGGGAGGGACGCGCGGCGGATCTGCAGCGCTTCGCGGAAGAGCGGCTCGGCCTCGGCGAGCTTGTTCTGGGCCTGCAGGAGAACCGCGAGGTTGTTCAGGCCCTTGGCGATGTCCGGGTGCCCGGCGGGGAGGGACGCGCGGAGGATCTCCAGCGCTTCGCGGTAGAGCGGCTCGGCCTCGGCGAGCTCGTTCTGGGTCCGCAGGAACTCCCCGAGGTTGTTCAGGCCCGCGGCAATGTCCGGGTGCCCGGCGGGGAGGGACGCGCGGAGGATCGCCAGCGACTTCCGCAGGTTCGGCTCGGCGTCGGCGAAGCGTCCCAGCCCCATCAGCGTAAGGCCGATCGTCGCGCGCACATCCGCCTCCACCAGCGGCTGGTCCTTGAGCGAACCCGTATCCAGCAGCTTGACCGCTGCGTCCATCACCTGCACCACCGTCACCTTGTCGCCGAGCAGCTTCTGCGGGTCGGCGGCGGCCAGCATCTCGGTCTGGAACTTCGCGATCGCCTCGGCGATAGCGGCCTGCTTCTTGGCTTCGGCTTCTTGCGCCCTGGCTTCGACGGCTGACTTCTTCGCTTCGGCTCCCTGCGCCTTCGCGATCTTCGCCTGCGCTTCGGCTTCGGTCTTCGAGGCGTCCGCGAGCTTGCGCTGCTCGGTCTCGGACAGGCGAGCTTCCTCGGCATCGATGCGCTGTTCGTCGGCGATCTTGGCTTGCCACGCGAAAGCGACGACGCCGATCAGCAGTGCTGCGGCAACCGCACCGCCCGCGAGCACCTGGACCTTGTTCCGCTTGGCGAACTTGCGCAGCCGGTAGCCCGCACTCGGCGCGCCCGCGGTGACCGGCTCGTCGTTGAGGTGCCGCTTGATGTCGGCAGCGAGGCCGTTCGCGGTCTCGTAGCGACGCGAACGATCCTTCTCCAAGCACTTCATCACGATCCAGTCGAGGTCGCCGCGCAGCAGCGAACCCAGCTTCTTCGCGTCGACCTTGCGCTGCAGCGCCGTGCGCGTGCCGGTCTCCCCCAGCGTCGAGATCCTGGTGCTCGGCTTGTGCGGCTCGACCTCACGGATCGTGCGCATCATCTCAGCAAAGCCCTTCGCCATCAGGTCCTTGATGTCGAACGGCGTCGTGCCGGTCAACAGCTCATACAGCAGCACCCCGAGGCTGTAGATGTCCGAACGCGTGTCGATGTCGAGGCCGCTGAGCTCGGCCTGCTCCGGGCTCATGTACGCCGGCGTGCCGACCATCTGCCGGTGCTCGGTGAACAGCGTCTTCGTCGTCAGCTCGCTGTTGGTCGCCTTGGCGATGCCGAAGTCGATCACCTTCGTCACCGGCACGCCGTCGTGCATCGTCACCAGCACGTTGGTCGGCTTGATGTCGCGGTGGATGATGCCCTTCTGGTGCGCGTGCTGGATCGCGTGGCAGACCGACGTGAACAGTTCGAGCCGCGTCTTGGTGTCGACCTTCTCGTGGTCGCAGTACTCGAGGATCGGGATTCCCTTGATGTACTCCATCACAAAATACGGACGGCCCGTGTCTGTAGAGCCTGCATCCAGTACTTTTGCGATGTGTGGATGATCCATCATTGCTAGTGCTTGACGCTCGGCTTCGAAGCGGGCCACTACCTGCTTTGTGTCCATGCCGAGCTTGATGATCTTGAGAGCAACGCGGCGTTTCACCGGTTCCTTCTGCTCTGCCATCCAGACTGTGCCCATGCCGCCCTCGCCGATCTGTTCGAGCAGTTTGTAGTGGCCGATCTGCGAGCCGGGCTGTTCTACCGAATCTGACACGGGTTGCAAACCTGATGGTAGCGACAAGAACCCCTTTGCTTCTCGGTCCGCGAGCAACAACTCTTCCACCTCGGCTCGCAGTGCGGCGTCGTCGCCACATGCTTGCTCCAAAGCAATGTGTTGCGCCGATTCCGTGAGGTCAACTAGCGTCAGAAAGACACGTCGAGCCTGTTGTTTGCGATTCGGAGTGTTCATTTATTTGAGGTTTGAGTCTGAGCGCAATTCCCGGTAGAGGACTGCGCGTGCGTAGGTCCACAGGCGCGCCGCCGTTCGCGGCGAGATCCCAGTAGCGGCCGCCGCTTCGTCGACGCTGAGTCCCGCGTAGAACCGCAGCCTCACGATGGCTGCGGCCTCGGGGTCCTCACTCGCTAAGCGTTCGATCGCCTCATCGACTGCCAAGATTAGTTCCGAGTCTGCTCCCGCGATGCTCGCGACGTCGCGAATCTCTTCGATCCGAATGCGCGTCCCGCCGCGCCGGCCGCGCGCACGTGCGTGATCAAGCACAATGCGCCGCATTGCTTCCGCGGCCGCGACATAAAAGTGGGCGCGATTAGCCCATGCCACTTCTCGCGGACCCACAAGTTTCAAGTAAGCCTCGTGAACGAGCGCGGTCGCGGAAAGCGTTTGGTCTTTGCGTTCCTTCGCGAGATCGAGCTGAGCCGCACGGCGCAATTGCTCGTAGACGAAGGGCAGCAAACTGTCCGCGGCGGCCTTGTCACCACTTGCCGCCTCCGCCATAAGGTTGGTTAAAGCGTCGCCTCTTGCGGGCTCGTCTGGCATGGTACGAATGTACTCGCTCGTGAGGTGTTTCGACAATGGCATGAACCGACAGACTCGCTCCGGAGCAGGGTGCGACCATTCCAACACCCATCAGCGCGGAGTACCGACTTTTCTACACTTCAATTTTGCAGCGCTCGGTTACTCTTTGCCGTCCTCAAAAGCCGGTCGAACACCCTCTATGAAATCCACTCCAACACAGCGACTCACCTATCCCATGGTTCGAGAGAACGGCAAACTCCGCCGTGCGAGCTGGGAGGAGGCGCTCGATCGTGCGGCCGCCGGAATAAAGCGGAGTGTGGCGGCTCACGGGCCTTCGACGTTTGGCATATTCAGTTGTTCGAAGGCTACAAATGAAGTGAATTACGCCGCGCAGAAGTTCATTCGCGCGGCCGTCGGATCTAACAATATCGATAGTTGTAACAGAACCTGACACGCTCCGAGCGTCGTCGGTCTGGCGACGGTTTTTGGCGCGGGCGGTGGAACTTCTTCGTATCGCGAAGTCGAGGATGCTGATGTTCTACTGCTGTGGGGGTCGAATGCGCGTGAAACACACCCCATTTTTTTTCACCATGTGCTGAAGGCAGTGAAGCGCGGCGCGCGACTCTATGTGATTGATCCGCGTCACACGACTACGGCACAGTGGGCGGAGGCGTGGTTGCCCGTCGAAGTGGGCGCCGACATCGCACTCGCAAATGGGATTGGCCGATCCATTCTAGATGAAGGTCTCGAAAATTGTAAATTTATCAAAAACGCGACTGCGAAGTTTGAGGACTACCGCGCGAAACTGCAGCACTATGATGTCGATCGTGCCGCTGCGATTTCGAGAGTGCCCGCCGATTTGATTCGAAAAGTAGCGAGAGACTATGCAACGGCCGGCAAGGCGATGATCTGTTGGACTCTTGGCATCACCGAACATCACAATGCTGTTGAGAATGTGTTTTCGTTGATCAATCTCGGACTGTTGACAGGACATGTGGGCAAGTGGGGGAGCGGCCTCAATCCGTTGCGCGGCCAGAACAATGTGCAGGGAGGCGGCGACTCTGGCGCACTACCGCACAAACTCCCCGGATTCCAAGATGTGGAGAACGATATGATTCGCGCGCGTTATGACGCACTCTACGGCCGTCCTGTGCCTCCGAAAAAGGGCTGGCACCTGACGCAGATGTTTGAAGCGATGGAACATGGAAAGTTAACTTCGCTTTATGTGATTGGCGAGAACCCCGCTCAGAGTGAGGCCGACGCGACCCACTGTTTGAAATTGTTAAAAGGACTTGAGCACATCATAGTCCAAGACATCGTGATGACGCGCACTGCCGAGATGGCCGATGTGCTTTTTCCGGCGACCGCTAGTTTTTGTGAAGCCGAGGGAACCGTCACGAATAGTGAACGGCGTGTGCAGCGCGTGCGCAAAGCGCTCGCGGCGCCAGGCGAATCGCGCGACGATTTGGAGATCCTTGCCGATCTCGCAAAACGACTCGACTACGATCTGGGATTTCGCACGGCACAGGCGGCGTGGGACGAGATGCGCAGACTCAGCCCCATGCACCGCGGCATGAGTTACTCGCGCCTTGAGGAACTAGGTGGCATTCAGTGGCCTTGCCCTGATGAGACCCATCCGGGCACGACGTTTCTGCACAGCAGACTCTGGAAGGAGCCGCTCGAAGGAACGCGCGTGGAGTTTCACCCCTGTGAGGATGAACCGCCTGTGGAGGCGCTTGATGCAGAGTATCCATTGCGCCTCACGACGGGACGCCGCCTCGATTCGTTCAATACGGGAGTGCAGAGCAACGGTTATGACAGTCCGATGCGGCGGGGTGAGACTGTAGACCTGTCACCCGAAGATCTGGACGCGCTCCAGTTGTCTGAAGGCGAGGAAGTCCGCGTCGTTTCCCGTCGCGGTAGTGTCGTGGCGCCCGCGCGCGTGGATCCGGGACTCCGCAAGGGTCTGGTCTTCATGACATTTCATTACCCCGATGAAGTGGAAACGAATTTATTAACGATCGACGCCACGGATCCACTCTCCGGTACTGCTGAATTCAAGGCCGCTGCAGTTCGGGTGGAAAAGCTATAAAAAAAGCAACTGTAACATGGACCTGAAACCCATCTCCGCAAGACCTTCGGACGCTGAAAGGCGGGCTGTTGATCGTGCACTAGCACCTCTTGCCGAGGGCGAATCCGTGTTTTCGCTTCAAGCGACCAAGGCGCGGCGCACCTACTTGCTTCCGGGTCTACTTGCGTTGCAAGCGGAGATTGGCTGGGTGAGCCCAGGGGGTCTTGGGTATGTATGCGAGCGGCTGGGTGTGCCGCCCGCGGAAGGCTGGGGAGTCGCCACCTTCTATGCATTACTGGCATTGAATGAACGTCCACGCGCGTTTGCACATGTCTGCGACGACATCGCCTGCAAAATGGCAGGGGCGGATGCGCTGTGCGCAGAGATGCAACAAAAACATGGCGCGCCCGCACACTCGGCACACCGTGCGGATCCCCACTCGGAGAATCACACAGTCGCCGATCGTGTGCACACTCTGCCGGCGTGGTCGCACAGTCCCTGTCTGGGTCTGTGCGATCAGGCGCCAGCGGCGCTGGTCACAGTCGCCGGTGAATCGCCCGTGGTACAGAGTTTCGGCCATGCAACGGTCGGGCGAATCGAGAGCGCGCTGCGCGGCGAAACGGTGGAACGCACACCCTGTACATTGGGTGTGCTCGGTCCGCGCCGTCTGCTCGCGCGTGCGGACACAGTAGACCCAAGCAGCCTGTCACTCTATCGATCTCACGGCGGCTACCACGCCCTCGATCGTGCCTTCACCATGGGTGCCGACGCGGTGATCGCGGAGGTGTCCAATTCGAAACTTGTAGGACGCGGCGGCGCCGCGTTTCCTACAGGCCGCAAATGGGAGGCAGTCGCGCGCGCCGAGGCACAGCCCCACTATGTGGTCTGCAATGCCGATGAGTCGGAACCGGGCACCTTCAAGGATCGGGTTCTTGTTGAACAAGACCCTTTCTGTATTGTTGAGGCCATGACCATTGCCGGTTTCGCGACGCGCTCAGAGCGCGGCTATCTGTATCTTCGAGGCGAATATCCGCTCGCGCACTCTAGGCTTGCATCGGCGATCGAACAGGCTCGCGCGGCGGGACTTCTCGGCGCCAATGTGATGGGGCGCGGATTTGGTTTCGACATCGAGCTGCGCAGCGGCGGCGGCGCCTACATCTGTGGGGAAGAGACAGCTCTCTTCGCTTCAGTCGAGGGCTTCCGTGGCGAACCGCGCTCCAAACCACCCTTTCCCGTGCACTCCGGACTCTTCGCAAAACCGACGGCCATCAACAATGTGGAAACACTGGCAGCAGTGTTACACATCGTGAGTGACGGCGCGCAATCTTACAAATCGGTGGGAACCGACGGATCTCCCGGCACCAAGCTCTTCTGCGTGAGCGGGAGTGTGGGGCGTCCCGGTGTCTATGAAGTGCCGTTCGGCACACCGCTGCGCACTGTACTAGAACTCGCGGGCGGTCTCGCGCCGGGACGCACACTGCAAGGGATCTTAATGGGCGGCGCCGCCGGCGGATTTGTGAATTCCACGCAACTAGACATGCCGCTATCCTTCGAAGGAGCGCGCGCCGCCGGGTCTACTCTCGGTTCGGGTGTGATCCTTGTCCTCGACGACACCGTACAATTACTTCCACTTCTGCAGCGCATCGCGGAATTCTTTCGCGATGAATCGTGCGGACAGTGTGTGCCCTGTCGTGTAGGCACTGTGCGACAGGAGGAGCTGCTCGCAAGACTCGTTTCGGGCCAGACTCTGGGTGGCGTCGCGACTGAAAAACTACTATTCGCTGAACTGGGCCAAGCGATGCGCGACGCCTCCATCTGTGGCCTTGGGCAGACAGCGTCGAACGCGATTGAGTCTGCGCTGAAAGTGTTCCAGCCGTTCGACGGAGTGAAAAAATGAACGTTACAAATCGAACGGTGGAAGTGACCGTCGACGGTCGCAGCGTGACAGTCCCTGAAGGGTCTACTCTGCTCGACGCGCTCAAGAAGCTACAGATCGACACACCGACTTTTTGCTACGCGGAAAACCTCACTCCGGTCAATGTCTGCCGTATCTGTGTCGTTGAATTGGAAGGCTCGCGCACACTGCCGCCTGCCTGTTCTCGAAAGGCCGAGTCGGGCATGGTGATCAAGACCGACAGCGAGCGCGTGCAACTCTCCCGCAAACTCGTGCTCGAATTGTTAGGTTCGTCGGTCGACATGTCGCTCTCACCTACGTTTGGAAAACTTGTCGAGCAGTACGGCGCGAAACCGGAGCGTTTTGGCGAGCGCGCGGCGACAGTTGCGCAGCCGGTGAAAATCGACAACCCGCTCTTTGTACGTGACTACGAAAAGTGCATGCTCTGTTATAAGTGCGTGGAGGCGTGTGGCACGGACGCACAAAACACCTTTGCGATCGCGGTTGCGGGACGCGGTTTTGACGGGCACATCGCGACTGAGCTGAACACGGAACTTCCCGACTCCGCGTGCGTTTTCTGTGGTAACTGTGTCGGGGTCTGTCCGACAGGGGCGTTGATGTTCAAGACAGAGTACGATCTTCGCGAGAGCGGCAAGTGGGATGAGTCGAAGCAGACCGAAACCGACACGATCTGTGGCTACTGTGGTGTTGGTTGCGAACTCACCCTTCGCGTGCAGGACAACCAGATTGTGCGCGTCACGTCTGCGGCAGATCACTCCGTGACGAGCGGCCACCTCTGTGTGAAAGGCCGATTCGGTTCGTCGTTTGTATCGAGCACGAACTTAAAGAGCGAGGGTGTCGAAGAGTAGGCGGCGCGCTAGCCGCTTGATAAACGTAAACAAAAGCGCGCGGCAAAACAGTTGAACCGTCTCGCCGCGCGCCGAACTCCTAGTGCTGCGAGACTCTGTCCCGCAGCCCGCACACCATCACTACGGAAGAATCGTAATATCTAACAATCTCGAAGTGCTGGCTCCAAGCGGCGAAGGATCGCAGGGTGCCGCCGGGTTGAAGACCCAGAGTGATTGCAGATAGAACGTCATGTTAACAATATTGGGATTGTTAGGAATCGCGACGGGCACAAACGCGCCGCCCACCATGTCGCTAATAATGTCCAGCGGGATGATCTCGTTCGAGAAGATGAAGTCGACGTGGAACGTGACGAAAATTCCGAATGGATCACTACCCACGAGGTCCGGCACATCGACAACGATTCCAAGCCCGAGTGAGCGCGGTGGAGCGTTTGTAACAGTGAATCCGTAGTTGGGTGTGTTGACCTGCGGTGCTCCAATCGCAGACATACCGATTCGACCCTGACAGCCAGGTGTGCCTGTGAGCGAGAGTCCGAGGCCGTTTGGCTGTGTGCGCTGGTTCATGTACACCGACGCGAAGAGACCGTTGGCGCAAACGATGTCCATCATACCATCGGAGTTCAGGTCAGCAGCCTCGAGTTCCATTTTCGAATAGGACTGACGGTTGTACATTCCGTACGTGACCATCGGAAGGCCGAATCCACCAGCAGTATCATTTGTAATAATGCCGAGGTTTCGAGACTCGATCCCGTGGTGAACAACTGCTGCGTCGAGCATTCCATCTCCAGATACATCCGCGAGAACAACATGTGTTGGCGCCCAACCAATCGTATAGCTCGTATTGCTCACCAACGCGCCGGTTCCATCGCCTTTGAAGACGGTGAGTGAGTTGTCGAAGTTACCGACGGCCGCGACGTCAAGCCTGAGGTCATTGTCAACGTCGCCGATCGCGACGGCGATAGTGCCTGAAGTTGTCGGCACGCCGATGATGTAGTTGGCCGGCGATCCGAAAACGCCATTACTAAGATTCTCGCATACCGCGACGAGGCCCGATGCCTTATCTGCAACGACGAGTTCCGGGAATCCGTTTTCGCTGAGATCACCAACTTCAACACCGTAGGGTTCTCCGCCGATCGCGACGCTTCCCGCCGACGTGAAGTTACCGAGCCCAGTGCCGAGAAGTACACTAATATCGGAACTCAAAGAGTTCGCAACGACTACATCCGGGTTGCCGTCGAGATTGACATCCGCGACTGCCAGATAGCGAGGCTCGCTGCCCGCGTTGGTATGTGAAGGTACGCTGAAGTTTCCTGTGCCGCCCAAGTTGAATAGCACTGCAATGTCGTTGGAGCTCTTGTTCGCCGTGACCAGGTCTGGTTTTCCATCGGCATCGAAATCGGCGGCCTCGATGTGCCACGGAGATCCGGCGACGGTGGGTGCGTCGAAAAAACTAACAAGATTTCCATTCCCGTCAGTGTAGGTCAAGAGTACCCGGTCTGCTCCTTCATCACACGTGACGATGTCGCAGTTGCCGTCCATGTCCAAGTCGGCGAGTGCAACCGAGTCAGTCACTGGCGATGCGTAGGCATCATTGGGCACTTCAAAAACGCCGGGCAGAGAAGCCTTGATGAGTGTGATTCCCGAGAAGCCCGAACTAGGAGCTGCACAATCACGGTCGCCGTCGCCGTCCACATCTGCGAAGACCATACCGAAGTTTCCCGGCGATGCAGGTAACCACGGCTCATACACACCGCCGCCGAACGTTCCTCCGTTTTGATAGTAGAGGTGTAATTCGACGTCATTGGTGTGGCCGACTGCGAAGTCTAATAATCCGTCGTTATTGATATCGTCGACTATGAGTTTCCAACCGTCCCAGAACGCGCCTTCATCTTTCGTAATCGTGAGGCCTACGACGCCGCCGTTACCGTCGCCCTGATACACTTCAACGCGCTGGTTGTGGTTTGCAAGTACAAAGACGTCGCCGTTGCCATCGTTGTCGTAGTCGCCAATCGCAATCGACTGTGCTTGCACATCGGAAACAACAACCGGGACTAGAGTGATCGTTCCCGACGTAACGAAATTGCCCGAGCCGTCATTCGTCCCAAGCCAGACCTGTTCGACATGTGGCATCGAGACGGCGCAGTCGAGGATTCCGTCGGCGTTCAAGTCTCCTAGAGACATGTCGGTGAATCCAGAACTCCCGGTTGAACCGAACGGCAACACTTGCGAAGTGGCCAACACACCGCCGGTTCCATCGCCCATGAGCACCCAGACTTCGTAACCGCCCTGGCACAGGATAGCGAGGTCCGCATTGGTGTCCTGACTGTTGAGCTTACCGGCTTCAATTCGAATCGGCGAACTACCGACACTGTGAGTCGCGAAGTATGCAAAATTGCCGCCGGTGTTGAGAAAGATCTCTACAACATCGTAGTCTCGGATGGACACTGCGATGTCGGGCAGAGTGTCGCCGTCAAAATCCGCGGTGCAGATGCCGCTGACGACTCCACCACTATTTGTAGTAATCTGCAAGGGCCCCGAGAGGCCTGTGCTCGAGCCAAAAAGCAAGGTGAAGACGCTGTTGTAGCCGTCCGCAGTCGCGATGTCCGCAAGGCCGTCGCTGTTGAAGTCGGCGGTGCAGATGTCCTGGCTTTCGAGTGGTCCGGAATATTGCCTGGCGCGGAAGGCGTCCTGGGCAAACGAGGAAGAAACGAGGGAGGCCGACGCAAGAACGCAGGCCGAGGTGAGTAGGCGTAGGTGTCGCATGCACCGGGTTGGCGCGTCGGGCAACTTTTGGACAAAGATTCCCGCAGCGCCTGAAAAGGGGGACAGTCCCCGTTTTCAAAAGAGGGACTGTCCCCGTTAATCCGTTTTCAGAAGAGGGACTGTCCCACTTACCGGGCGGCTGCTATTTCCCGACTTCGTCGATGATCTCGATCAGTGCTTCTGCCTTCACGCGATGGGGGCCGCGGCCGAGCGCGAGGTACTCGCGCAGCATGTCTTTGGCTTTTTGTAGCTTTCCGTTCCGGCGGAATTCGCTGGCCAAATTGTAGTGAGTGGCGAAATCGGCGATATCGATCTGTTGCTTCTTCGCGGACACAAGCGCGCGTTCCCAATAGTCGACGGCTTTTTCGGATTCGAGAGCTTCGGCGGCGAGCGTACCGAGGACATTTAATGCAAAGAATCCGTCCGGAAAGAATTGTAGCGACTTCTCAAAATGCTCTTTCGCGATTTTTGTATCATTCGTCTGGAGAGCCTTCGCTCCCTTTTCAAATTCAATTTTAGCTTCGTCAACTAATATATCTTCTCCGACGCCGAGATCGACCGACGCCGGCTGCAGCGATCGCAAATATAAGAATGCCTCGACGGCGCCGGACCGTTTTTTAGCATACAAATGCGCAATCGCCTGCGTTTTCACCGCGCCCGCGAGCTGTTCGCGATGTTCGGCGCTCGCTTCGATCGCGAACGCTTTTTTGTAGCAAAGCACGGCTTCGTCGACGCGTTTTTGCTGGTCGCGAAGTTTGCCCATCGCCGTGTGGACGCGCGCGACTTCCGGCGATTCGGCGAGCGCGATCGTTAGTGATTTCTCGGCGCCCGCGAGGTCGCCCTTTTCAATTTTCTTTTCCGCGTTCGCGACGTGCGCCGCCGCGAGCGTTTTTATTAATAATAACGATCCGGGATCCGAAGCGCGCGCCGCATCAAGGATTTGTAATATTCCTTCGGGCTCCACGCCGCGCTGAAGCTCGACGCCGGCGAGCATCACAATTAATTCCGTGGGCGGAACGGGCCGCGTCGCATCGATCCCGAGCCGAAGTTCGGACGAAGCGCCTTCGATCATTCCTTGTGTTAAAAAAACTTCGGCCGCGCCAATGTAAGCATCCGAATTGTTAGGTTGGATGCGTTTTGCATCATTAAAATCGCGTGTCGCTTCGACGGCTTTTCCGCGCGCGAGCGAAATGCGGCCTCGTGCGGCGAGCGCCGCCGAGCGGGTATGCGCCGGATTCTCCGTTCCGAGATCGCGTTCCGCGAGTTTTTGTAACGTGTCTAATTGTTGTGTCGCGGCTGCCGCGCCCGCGGCATCTTTATCATGCGCCGCCTTCGCCAATTGTTGTGAATAGAACGGCGCCGCCGTTTTTAGATAATAAGCGCGGACGCCGCGCGCCGCGGGATACTGCTCGACAGCCGCGTCGAGGCATCGAAGCGCGTCGGCCGTCTTTTGTTGTATTTCAAAATAACGCGCGCGCAGAATGGCGGCGTCGCCCTTCTGTTCATCGCCGTCGGCGAGCGTTGAAATGTTAATAAGAGCATTTTCGACAATTGTAAATTCACGCGCGAGCAGTGCGGCGTTGATTCCTTTGTGTATCAATCGATAACGCACCGACACGGGAAGCTGGGCGGGGACTTCAAGCAAGATGCGCGCAGCGCGCGCATTTAACAGTTGTCGCGCTGCTGGGTCCGGTTCGACCCTCGCCTTTGCTAATAAAACCTCACAACGCGCTTCGCGAAGCACTGCGGAACGCGGGGCGGCGAAAACGGCTTGTTCGAGATAGAGGTCGGTATTTTTAGTTAATAAAAATTGAGAGATTCCGAAATAAAGATTGAACGCGATCCAAGCGGCGGCCACGCCGATTTTTACTTTTGCTAGACGCGTCGCCGACAATCGTTCGATCAGTAACATCCAACCGAAAGCGGCGAGCGGCGAGAACGCGGCGCAGGAGCGGCCATGTAAATAATCGCGCGTCTCGCCGAAGAATACAAATCCCGCGATGCCTCCGACGAACGCATAGGCTAATATTCCTGCGATTCTATTCCGCTTCGCCGAGACCGAAAGTAACAGAAGGACCGCGATAATAGTAAAGAAGGTGTTCTTCCTGAATTGAGCGAGGTCCGGTGAAAATTCAGCCGGCGCGACGAATGCTAATACTGCGCTGACGACCGGAGCTGTTGAAAAATTAATATTCCGTTGCAGCGCGGCAACGACGAACAGCACGGCCGCCGCTGCCATCGCCGAGCCGCTCCAGATGAACGGCGAAGTTGCATTTCCGCCGCTCGGGCGCAACCACAGCAACATCGCCACACCAAAAAAATAGGCGATCGCGATCGGCGATCCGCACAGAAAAGATAATATTACCAATAAAATGCTTGCGATCGGATGTAAATAAACGCCGTCCTTATTTTGGGCTGCAGCCGCCAGCGCTAACATTCCAAAAATGTTGCTTGCTAATGAAACGCGAATATCGAGCGGCACGGCGCCGAGGATCGGCGCTTGCGACATTGTTAATAACGCCGCGATGACGACCGCGCGCTTTCCGAGTTGAAGCGCTGCCGCGAATGATGCTGTCGCCGCCGCGGCGGCGAGAATGAGTATGCCGTCGATGACGCCCGGCGTGGGCCCCAGCGTTTCGAGCCAATTACCAATAAAGTTGGGCGGGAAAAGTTCCAAGTGTGGATAAGTTAGAATCGCGGCCGAGGCAGATTCGTTGTTAAACTAAATTCCCTGAACACTAACGACAAAAACACGATTCGCGAAGTTGCACGCGCCGTAGTTCGCGGAGTGCGGCGCCACCTCGAGTTCATGGACGAGGCGGGATTTGCATCGATTCCCTCTGCCGAAACGCGGCCGTCGCCAACTGTGCAAACGCCTTTTGCCGCGCCGCAACTTTTAAACGAAAAAGTGATTCCAACAATTGCGCCCGCCGCCGGCGACGCGCGCCGGTCGATGGCGCCCGTGCGCGGCGAAGTGCAACGATCGGCCGCGGAGAAGGTAAGTGCGCTGGATGCGATTCGTAATCAAGTCGTGAATTGTAAACTTTGCCGCCTCTGCGAAACGCGCACGCACGCCGTTCCCGGCGAAGGCAACGCGGCCGCGCGCGTTTTATTTGTAGGCGAGGGGCCCGGCCAAACGGAAGACGAACTCGGCCGCCCGTTCGTCGGGCGCGCGGGCCAATTGTTAACAAAAATTATCGAGAGCGGCATGGGCCTCGAACGCAAGGACGTTTTTATTGCAAATATTGTAAAATGCCGCCCGCCCGAAAACCGTGATCCGATGCCCGATGAAGTTGCCGCGTGCCTCCCATATTTAAATAAACAAATCGAAGTGATCGATCCCGAAGTGGTCATTCCACTCGGCCGCCACTCGATGCGCGAACTCGCGGGCGCCGGCGAGCGCGACACGATCAGTAGGGTTCGCGGAAAAGTGTATCATTTGAACGGCAGGGCCGTGATTCCTACCTTTCACCCCGCGTATCTGTTAAGAAATCCCGCCGAGAAAGTAAAGGTTTGGAATGATATACAGCTCGCGATGAAAGAACTCGGCATTCCGATCCCGAAACAAAGTAAAGAATAAAACAAAATATTAACTATGTTCAACGACGCGGTTTGGGGCATTGATCTCGGCAGCACGAGCGTGCGCGTCGTCCGTCTTGGCAAGCGCGGTGCGAATTATGAAATTAACTTAGTCGACCGAATTGATACATACCGCGATCCGATGCGGTCGACGGCCGAGGATCTCGACGCGGCGCTGCGCAAGGCGCTGTCGATTTTTGTAGTGAATCACAAAATTAAGAAAAGCGACCGCGTCGGCGTCGCGATTCCGGGCGTCGGATTTGAAACGTTTTTGTTAGATTTGCCGCCGGTTACAAAAAAACGAATTCCCGAATTAGTCGATTATGAAGTTCGCACGCGCCTCGGCGCGGCGGGGCCCGAGTCGATTCACGGTTATTGTGAAATTCCCGGACCGAGTATTAATGAAACGCGCGTGCTCGCGGCGGCCGGCAGCGGGGGAATTGTAGGCGCATACCTTGATGCACTCTCGGGCGTCTCGATCGTTCCCGACAGAATTACAATTTCGCCGCTCGCGGTTCTCGACGCGCTGCGATTTGATGGATTCGAAGTTCGCGACGCCGTCGTTGTTAGAATTGGCGTCGGGACGTGCGACATCGTGCTCGGGCTGCGCGACGGACCGCTAACAAAAACCGACCCCGACGGAACGATGTGGATCGCGCGGACGCTCGAGGAGCGTTTCGGCTTGGGCGAAAAGGAAGCTAATTCTGAGCGACACGATCTCGAAAGCTCGCGCGCCGACGCCCGGTTCCGCAATGTCGGAGTCGAGTTTGCCGACCGGCTCGCGCAGAAAATAACAAATGCGATTGAATTCGGGCGCGCGCGAAATACAGCATTTTCGCCGCGGCGAATCTTAATAACAGGAGCGGGTGTTAATATTCCCGGGCTCGCCGACCGCGTTTCATTAACATTAAAATTGCCGGTCGAGATTCATAACAAATGGAACCGCGTCGCGATTCATAAACAATTGTTCGGGCATTCGCTCGTCGCGGAAGTGCCGAGTTTTAGTTCGGCGCTCGGCGCGGCGCTCGACGCGGGTGGAAGTTCGCACGCTACAGTTTCGCTGTGCCGAACGAACCTCGCGCGCGAAATACAACGAAAAACGCCCGCAATTGTATTCTCGATCGCCGCGCTCTGGGCGGGCGCCGCGGGCAGCGAATGGATACTTCATCACGCAAAAGTAACAAATACCGAATCGGAAAAAGTAATTAACGAAGTCGCCGAGCGCCTCGAATCTTCAAAGGAGATTGTTAAACTTAAAGAATCGGCGCGGCAGCGCGAAGACCGCGCGCTGCTGGCGTGGCGAATTCCGGCCGAGTGGAATGCGTGGGAACAATCATTAACATCCGTTCTCGAATCGCTCGACGAACGCGCGACGATCGAAGCGGCGGATTGGAATCATACAGAAAAAGCGGTTGTGTTAATATTACAATTCACGCTTCCAATGTCCGAAGACGGGGCGCCGCCTCCAAATTTTGATACAAACGTTCGATCCAGGTTTCGAGCGAGCGGGCTGCCCGAGCCGAGCCTCCTTGAGGAAAGTGCCATATTCGCCCCTGCGTCTGACGGGACGCCGCGGCGTCAGACCGGCGCTAGAATGAAAGTTAAATTTGAATTTGATATATCCGTAAATGATACAAAACCGTTTGGGAACGGAGGGCGCCGATGAATCCGCGAAATATTATTTTTGTGGGCGCGCTTTTCGTTGCCGGAGCCGCGGTTCCGGCCGTTCGATTATTTGCAATCACCGGCCCCGCCGCGCGCGACACGGGCGACACGATTGTTAGTCTACAAAAACGCAACGCGGAAATCGGAGCTCATCTCGCCGCGGTGCCCGCGCACGACCAGGCCGCGACTCAAACAGAATTAGAGTCTGCGCGCGACGCGGAATTGTGGGCGCGCTCCCTCGCGGAATTGTTACAAAACCGCGACGGCGATCCGGCGGACACGTCGCCTGAGGAGCGCGAGAAGTTCTCCGCTGAATACGCGGCGCGCACGGGCAAATCTATCAATTCCGTCGCCGCGCTTTTTCCAAAGGCTGACGTGCCCGAGCCCGAGGCAATTTTTCAATTTATAACGGTGCGCTATTTGTTAATTGCTGCCGAAGAAGCTCCGCGCATCGAATTTAATTATGTTGCATTTCCGTCGCCTAGCGCCTCTGCAATAGCTAAAAATAATGCGCAAGTATCACGATACGGAGTTTACTTTTCGACGCGCAAGATCCGTTTAGAATATGTTACAGATTACGCGCGGCACCAAAACTTCGCGGCCGGCCTTTTGCGCCGGCGCGAGCGCGGCCCGTTTTATTCGCTCGACGCCGTTTCTGTTCGGCCGGCCGCGCAACCGCGAAACGCATCACTAACGAACGCATCCCAAGTTCTGGTCACGCTCGACCTTTGCCGCATTCTTGGAAAACCACAATGAACGCCTCTCAATCGAACGTCGTTCGTTTCGTTACCTTGACCCTGCTCTGGTCGGCCGCTATCGTCCCCGCCCTTCTCGCCCGCCGGGTGCTCGACGCGAAAGCCGTTTTGGCCGACGCGGAAAAGTATCGAGTGGACGTGATGAAGCCTGGGTCGGTGGACCCGGGCGCCGCAGTTGTAAGTATTACCAATCCCGCGTCTCAACCCGGAATTAGTAATATCGAAATGCGACAAATCGAGCGGGCCATCGCAGTCGATCGAACTGCCGCCCCTTCGAATTCGCAACATTCGCGCGCGGTTCGGTTCTTTAGCAATACCGAGATCGACCCGACTATTACAAAAACAACAACGACAAAAACAACAACGACAAAAGCAACAATCCACAATTCTGCAAAAGCGAACGAAACTGGAGCAGAATCAAAGCCAGCTGGATCGCAACCGGCGGACGGAGATAACACTCTTCTTCCACCGGCCGCATGTGAGACAAGTTTCTCGGACGAAGGCGTTACGGTGTCTTGGAAAGACAATCCATTTGTTTCAAAGGGTTTAGTTGTAAAAACGCAACTTTATCGCTGGAACGAATCGGAAACGCCCGCGCCGGTATTTGTAACACAACCGTACATTGTAACAGATAGCCCGAAGCCGCACTCGTTTCTTGACCGGAACACGTGCGACGGAATGCAATACACGTACGGAGTCTTAGTGATCCAGTATGATAAACTTGAAGGCGTCGAAGTGCGGCAAAGCGCGCTCGGCGGCAAAACGGTGGCTAACGTTCCCGTTCGTTATCAGGTTGACGTGGTTGGTTTTGTAGTATCGGAAGCGCACGTAACAAAAGGACAAGCAACAAATCGTAGTCCCGAGCCCTCGACAGCATCTTTAGCAATACGGATTCTCGACCTTCGAGACGCCGAGCCAAAACCTAAAGAAGTTGTTATAAAGAATGTGGCCGTTGGCAATTTGAGCCAATCGGTTGGATTCGAAGCTGAACTTGGTTTCGACCCTGGTTGGCAAATCAAACGAGTGGACCGGGAATATCGCGATGAAACTGCAGCAGTCTCAGTTCCAGTCTTTCAACCCGACGGTTCTCGAAAGGTAGAAAACGGCGTTGCCGTTCAAGTGATTCGAAATGAAATGCAAAAAAACGCATACCCCGTCGTTTGGTTGAAAAACAAATGTGGCCGCGAGCAGGTCATCCGAGTGGCCGCGAAGAAAGAAGCAGGCGCTATTAAATAGAGCGCTGTTTTTCTCTTTAGATAAGAGCGATTGTTCCTTTCCGTTGTTACCTTTCGGGCGCGAGGTTGCTAACAAGCGGCCTGTGGTTGGTCTCGACTGTTCTAAAGTATCTCCACCAGTTCGTTACTAACGTTATCTATTCTTAACAAGTTCCCTTCCCCAGCTCGCCCGTCCTTCACGCACGAATTGTACCATCTCCATCGATGAAACATTTTTGTAGTATGTGGGCCGGATTTTCAAACGGGCAAACTGCGAATTCTTCGGGCAATTTATGACGAACGACTCGTTGCGTCGGTGGCTCGCAATCCTACCTACGACACTCATTGCGACGCTTCTTGCATCCACTACAATTCCGGCGTGCAAGGCGAAAGCAAAATCGCCGCAGGGCTCGACCGCTGCGGGGACCAAGACTAAAGATACGAAACCGGCAGGCCCTAGCGGCGAAGCTGCGTTTGTTATCGTTCAGGAGCCGGCTGCTCCCACTACTAATATGGAGCAAGGCGAGGGAGCCAAGAGCTTCGATGACGCCGTACAGGAGGCGCGCGTTCGGCAGGAAAAGCAAAAATACCTCCACGACGAATATATTAAAAAGGGAGTCGATGCGTTTAATCATCTCGACTTTCCGTCCGCGCGCACGTCATTCGCGAGCGCGCTTGAAATCGATCCTTCCAGCCAGGTTGCTAGTGAATGGTTAGGAAAAACTCTTTCGGCCCTTGGCGAAACGAGTGCGATCCGGCAGGGCGATTTAATTGATAAGTCCAACGAGGCTCTCGTTCGCCAGGCGGAAGCCCGGCAGAAAGTGAATCAGGCCATGCTCGACGGCGACCGTCTTCTCGCCGCGCGCCAGTTCGATCAAGCTATTGATAACTACAGAAGAGCCGAGCGAATCTTAACGTGGTATCCGCTGCTCGAAGCGGAAGGCAACCGCCGCAAGGAAGTCGCCGCGAAAATTGATCATGCGCTTTCCAAGAAGGACGCCTCGACTCGCGAAGACGAGATGGCCCGCCAGGAAAAAGCGGCGGCCGACCGTGCGATGCGCGAATCTCAGGCGCGCGAGCAATTAACAAATCAGCTTCGCAAGTTATTTAATGAAGCTAATATTCTTTTCCTCGAAGACCGGCACGACGACGCGATTGCTAAACTTGGGCAATTGTTAGAAATCGATCCGCGCAACGAGCGAGCGATTGAGCTTCGTGACATTATTCAACAGGCGAAGAACGAGCGCGGAATGACGTTGGCGCGCGAAAACCACAGAAAAATGTGGAAGAGCGCGTTCCAAGAACTGGAATATATGTTAATTCCGCAGACCGAAGCGATTGTTCATGATCCGGTCCACTGGGCCGAAATCTCCGGGCGCAAACCGCTACAATTCGTGCCCGACGACGTCAAAGCGAATCCCGAAGACATCGCGGTGAACGAGCGGCTCGATACTACTTATTTCGAACCGAAGTTTTCAAATACGCAGATTTCCGAGATCGCGACCTATCTTAGCAATCTCACGCAGGTCAACTTTATTGTTAGCCAGAAGATCGCGGAGATGGACGAGGGGCAGCGATCTGTAACGTTGGATCTTCCGCCGAAGACGTCGGCGAAGAAGTTCCTCGGCGCGCTCCAAATTGTTAAGAACTTCACGTGGACCGTCCGCGACGGATATGTAATTTTAGGCACGCCCGAGGAAAGCAAAGGCCAGACGGAATATCGCATTTATGACGTCTCGGATTTGATACAAATTATTCAGCATTTCCCCGGACCGGAATTATCCTTATTGCCGCCCGGCGCGCCGCCGATTCCTCCCGGCACCGAGCAGGAACCGCTCCCCGCGTTCACGCTCGAGCAGATTACACAGATCATTCAGAATTCGATCGCACCCGAGACGTGGACCGACGCGGATGCTAAAACTAACATTCGTTACGTCCAGCCGTCAGGAACATTAGTAGTCCGCCAGACTGCTAAAGTTCACGATCAGCTCGAAAAGTTTTTAGATGATTTGCGCGAAGTTACAAATCTGATGGTCGAAGTGCAGACGCGCTTCCTGATCGCAGAAGATAATTTCCTAGAAGACATCGGCTTCGACTGGCGCGGCCTCGGCGACAATGGCAATTCTGGCGTGCCGCCTTCTGGCGGACTCGGCTCGGCTCCGCCATTTGATGATTTCGGCGCTTCTCCCGCTCCCGGAACGCCGGCTTTGCCGGGTCCGCTCGGAACTGGCAACCAGCCTGGCTTCTTTACTCAAACTGGAAACACACCCGCGGTCGGAAAGGTAGAAAATATATTTGATCAAAACCTTTCCGGTTCGAACACGCTCACGGGCTCCGGCGGTTTATCTTTACAATGGATCAACCTCGGCGACCGCCAGAGCGAATTGATACTTCGCGCCGTTGAAAAGAGCGAGCGCGTGGAATTAGTAACCGCGCCGCGATTATTAGTACATAGCGGCGAGCGCGCGCACATGGCGGTGACGAACCAGTTTGCTTACGTTGCGGGTTACGGAGTCGAAATCGCGCAGGCGTCGTCGATTGCCGATCCGCAAATTGATGTCATTCAGGAAGGCGCGATTCTCGACGTTCGCCCGCAGGTGAGCGCCGATCGCAAATTTGTAAAGTTGGAGCTTCGCCCAACGTTAGCAACGCTCAAACTCCCGATCGAGCAGCGCGTGGTTGGCGTCGGCAATGGAACTCCCGTAACGATACAATTCCCGAATCTAACACTTCGAAAGGTTCGCACGACGGTTAACATTCCCGACGGCGGAACGCTGCTGCTCGGGGGCCAGTCGATCGACGAGATTCGTAATGAATCGTCGGGCGTTCCGATTCTTCGCGACCTTCCGATTATTGGATTCTTCTTCGATCGCAAGGGTCAATCGATATCCAAACGCCGCCTCGTGATTCTACTTCGCGTAAAAGTAGTGATCCCGACGGAATACGAACCGCGGCTTCGCGAGAAGCCGAGCGTCCTTCTCCAAGGCGACGCGGCGATTGCAAATCATTAGCAACGTGAGCGGCGCGCTCCAGTGTTCATTCACAACGCGCCGCCTCTCGTTTCATAACGAATTTAATACTAATTCCAAATAGTTAAAACCCAAATTCGATTCCTGCGTTCACTCACACTTCGTTTACAAATAAGCGCTCATAATAAAAGCGGTTACTAATGAAGCGGCTACTAATGAAATTTGAAATAAATCGAACCTCCCTCGCCATCATCGGTCTCTGCCTGCCGGTTTCAGTATTCGCGTGCAAGTCTACAAAAACTGCCGCAAATACAAAAAAACCAGCCGGCCAACAACCTGCCTCCGCCGCTAAAGAACCGGCTAAGGCGGGCGGTGAAATGGCGATAACCATTCAGGATCCGCAATCTAAAGAACCGGCTGCCGTCGACCAGGACGCGCAGCGCGCATTCGAAGAGAAAGTTAAAGATGCGCGATTGCTACAAGAACGCAACGCGTTCCTCGTCGATCAACATCTATCCAAAGCGAAACGGCATCTTGACAATGGAGCGCTACAATTAGCTTTGGAAGAAGTTGAAGCGGCCCGCACGATCGCGCCCGCGAATGAAAATGTATTAAACATGCGCGACCAAATCGGGTCGTTGCTCGGAGACCGCAGTGCGTCGATTGGTATGAATCGCCAGGAAATGGATGAAATGGAGCGCGTTCGCCGCCAGAAAGTGCGGACCGAGCTCGACCAAGCGTTAGCAAAGGCGCGCGAAAACTTAGCATTGCAGGAATTCGACCGCGCCGTTCAGGAAGTCGACCACGCAATTGATATATTAACTTGGTCGCCGTACGCCGGAGACTGGACCGATATGGGCGCCGAAGCTCGCGCGCTGAAAGCTAAGATTCAGGCAGAGAAGTCGGGCGAGATGGCGCGCATCCGTCGCGAACAGGAACGCATTGCTACAGAAAAAATGCAGAGTGAAGAAGCAATGGTTCGCATGAAGCGCCTCGAAATCATCACCGCCAAACTAACTATTGCGCGCAATGCTTATATTGCTCACGATTTCCGCGGCGCGCGGGGTGTAGCAGAAGCGGTCCTTCGCGAAGATTCGCGCAATCAAATGGCGCTCGAACTTCGCGATGCTGCAATTGCGGCCGACGAAGCGCGTGTCGACGCCGAGATGATTCGCAAGCGCAAGCAGGCTTTCGCCGACATCCTCCGCGAAAACTGGGAAGCGCGCGAATTACAAACAAAACAACTGATACTTCCGAAGGCGGAATATTGGGAAACGATTTCATTGCTGCGCGACAAGCGCGTGGCGATCGACGTCGCCGAAGGCGAAAGTCCGGATGATAAGATTGTTCGGAATCTATTAAAAACCAAGAAAACCGGACAAATTAACTTTACCGCGGAAACCGATCTCGACGTCGTCGCGACGTATTTTAAAGATATTTCCGGCGTCCCAGTCTTAGTAACGCCGCAAGCTAAAGAAAAGGCTTCGAGCGCGAAGTTCCCGCTTCAACTCGACCACCCGATTCCGATTGATTCCGCGCTGTCGATCGTTCTTCGCCAGACGCCTGATATCAAATGGCTTGTTAAGGATGGCGCAGTTGTTATTACTTCGGTCGACGCGGCTCTCGGCGCTCCCATCCCGCACGTCCACGACGTCGGCGATCTCATCTTCGGACTCACGAGTTTCCAGGGTCCGAGAATTATGAATTTAACAATTCCGGGCGGCAAAAACCGCGCGGGCGGCGCGTCGTCGGAAAACCCGTTCGGCGGCACGCTCGAAGCCGTGAATCAGATTCCGTCGGAAGAAATTACAAATCTTATTAAAGATACAATTGCTCCGGGCACGTGGGAGCAGCCAGGCGTTCATATTGATATTTTCCAGGGCCAGCTCGTCGTCACGCACTCGGCCGACGTTCAGCGCCAGGTTGGAAAATTCCTTCATGAGCTTCGCCGCTACACGAGCTCGATGGTTACGATCGAAGCGCGATTTGTAACAATCTCCGAAAACTTCCTTCAGGTCGTCGGCGTCGATTGGCGCGGCCTCCCGAATCAGTTCGACGATATTAGCAATGGCCTGAAAGATAACTCTTCGGCCGGTTTTGATAATAACGGCCCGGGCCTTCCGTCCAACGCAGGCGCGACGCCGTCGGTCGGCGGTTTCTTTGATAACGATGTCGACGGATCGAATATTTGGCGCACCGAGAATTTATTTGATAAGCCGATTGGCGCGAAACTTAACGAAAACGGCGGCCTCGCGTTCCAGATTACATTATTAAAAGGCGATCAGGCTTCGATGATTCTGAAGGCCGTCGAGAAGAATTTGGATGTTCACGAAGTGAATGCACAGATGCTCTCGGTTGCTAACAATCAGCGTTCTTACATTACGGTCGTAAATCAGCAGAGCTACATCGCGGATTACAACGTTGAAGTCGCGCAGGCGTCGTTCATCGCGGAGCCGAAGATTGAAATTCTGCAGTCCGGCGTCGTGCTCGACGTGAAGCCGATTATTAATTATAACCGCAAGTACATCACGCTCGAATTGCAGCCGACTGTCGCGCGAATTGTAAATATTACAGATTTCACGACGACGCTCGGCGGTCTTGCCGGAGCTGTTACATTCCAGCTTCCGACACTCTCCGTTCAAAGCGCGTTCACGACGGCGGTTGTGCCGGACGGCGGCGCGGTGCTGATCGGCGGATTAAAGACTCTGCGCGAAATCGAGTCGCGAGCCGAGGTGCCGTGGCTTGGCCGCCTTCCGATCATTGGATTCTTCTTTAAGAAAGAAGGCTACAATTCGGAAAATGAGAATCTAATGATTCTCATTCGCGCGCAGATCGCGGACGCTCGCGAAGCGGTCCAGGTTCTCGAAGCGCAAATCAAGGCTTCGAAGAATCAGTAGCATTCGAGTCTCGGAAGTTTTCCGAGAAAATTAACACTAAGGGCCGCGACCAGCGGCCCTTTTTGTTGGTATGCGGTAAACTCGGTAAAAGCAAATCTGAACCGCTTTTGCAGCGAGCGGGTTTACTACTGATAGAAGATGCCGCCCGAGACCGTCCACCTCAGCGATTTATTAACGCACGACGCGTTCGTGCGCAGCCTCGCTCGATCATTAGTTTACGATTCGAGCACGGCGGACGACGTCGCGCAGGAGGCCTGGCTATCGGCGTTGCAGAACCCGCCGCACGACGGCGGATCTATCAAATCGTGGTTCGCAACTGTAGTTCGCAATTTTTCGAGCAAGTCTCGCCGCGGCAGCGTCCGGCGCGCCATTCGCGAGCGCGCGCACGTCCGCGACGAGATCGCGCCGTCGACCGCTGAAATCCTGGAAAGAGAAGCCGTGCGGCGGCGCGTCGTCGAGCAAGTGGTGTCGCTCGACGAACCCTACCGAACTGTAGTATTGCTGCGTTATTTTGATCATTTGCCGCCGCGGGACATTGCGCGAAAACTACAAATCCCAGTAGAGACAGTGCGTACGCGCCTCAAGCGAGCATTGATACAATTACGCGAGCGCCTCGACGAGCAGCATTCGGGAAGCCGCGTGGCATGGTGCGGCCCGCTCTCGGCGCTTGCGGTTATTGATATAACAGTTAGAACGAAGGTAATCGCGTCCGCGGCGGCGGCCGTATTCCTCGTCTCAGCATTTTTGGGAATTGTATATTTCACGCCGCCGCCCGACGTGGCCGCGGAAAATCTAAAATATCCAATAGCGGGCGCGGACGCGGGTGGATCGAACGCAATCGCTACAAAAGTGGATCGCGTGCCGGCGGGTCCGTCCGCGGAAGCCGCGGGCGTTTCAACGGCGCAAGCGAATGTTAAAGATGCTGCGCGCGCGATACCTGGAACGCTGCGCGTTCAAATTCTGTGGGGCGATGATAACACTCCTGCGGCCGGCGTGTTCGCGACCGTCAGCGATTCAAACTACAATTCCGATCCGTATCTTCGAGCGCGTCGTTATCAAACGGGCAGCGACGGAAGTTTCATCATAGAAGGCGTTGGCAATAATAATATGACAATTCACGCCGACCGCGGCGGATACGCGAACGTGAGCACGGCGCCAGGCCGGAAAAGCGAAATTGTAGTAACTATTCCGCCGGGCATGTCGGTAGAAGGCCGGGTTGTCGACGAACAGGGCAGCGTGGTCGCGAATGCACAAATCTTTTTGTCGGAGCAATTGTTTGATTGCGACGCGCACCAGGTCGCATCGTCGTCCGCGGACGGTAAATTTACAATTCGTTCCGTCCGCAACGACGCGCTGATCGGCGCGCGTGCGGCTGGCCACGGCCCGTCAAATTTGTATACTCTTCGCGGAAAGGCGGGAGCGAAACGAAATATTACACTTACGCTGCGCGGGCGCGGCGGCTCAGCCGGCGGGCAGGTTATTAATTATAAAAACCAGCCCGTTGCGAACGCGATTGTTCGCATCGGCGGCGATGCCGTGCGAATGTTAACATTTGACGAACGCGAGCCGTTCGGGCTGCGCATGAGAACCGACGTGAACGGAAAGTTTCACTTCGCCGGCGTTGGCGCTGGCAGCCATTCCGTGGCGGTGCGCGCTCCGGATTTTGCGTTGTCGACGCAACAGATCGACGTCGGCGCGAATGCGAATTGTGAATTAAAGATACAATTAGAGGCGAGCGCGTTCGTCGAAGGCAAGATTCTTAAGGAAGACGGTTCGCCTGCGGAAAATGTTAATGTTTTTATTAGTTTCAATAAATTAACGCCGGGGCTGGATCCGCTCGAAACCGTGCGGGTTGTAACAAAAGAAGACGGAAATTATCGAATGGAAGGAATCATACTCGGCCTCGTGGACATCCAGGCCATTCATAACGAAAATGGCAGAGCGTCGGGAAAGTTACAGATTGCCGCGGGCGCCCCGACGCGGTGGGACGCAAAATTAACAACCGATCCTAAAATTAAAGGAAAAGTGATTGATTCCGCCGGCGCGCCTTTGAAGGGCTGGATCGTTGAAGCGGATCCTGGCTTTTTCGATCCGCAGGTGTTGATTGGTAATATTAGCGAAACGAACGCAGCCGGTGAATTTGCATTTAAGAATTGTTATGAACGCGCCCATACGCTGGCCGTGCGGCCGCCGGGGCCGTCGCGAGCGCCGAGCGCAACGCGTGCGAACGTCGTTCCTGGAGCGGAAGAAGTAATATTACAAATACCCGACGACGCGCGCCCGACCGCGCGAATTGTTGGAAATCTCGTGGACGCATCGGGCAAAGGCGTCGAGGATGCGATTATTATTATTTGGCAGGTGGGCGTCGGCGGCAGCGAGCCCATCGTGCCAACGTCGCAGGGGCGCTTTCGGCTCGGGCCGCTCGTGCCCGGCACGTATCGCATCGAAATTCGGCCGAAGGATTATCCGGTTATATACATTCCGGATCGTTTTGTAAAAGCTAATGAAACGTGGGACACGGGTGTTGTGCGCATCGAACCGCCCGGAAAACTGCACGCGGAAATTGCGTTCGAACGAAATATTAATTTACAAAACGCCGGCGCCCCAAAATTACAAATGTGGATCGAGGGCGCCGGTGGAGCGCTGCTCGGAAGGGGCGAGCCCGTTCGAGTATTGCAAACGTCTCCGCTTATAACAGTTGCGAGCGAGCCGCTCGCGCCCGGAGAATATATATTTATTGTGAGCGGCGCGGGAGTCGCGACGGCCGCGACGCCGTTTCGCGTGGCGGCTGGCGGAGAGTCGCGCGTTTCTGTTGTGTTGAAGGAAGGGGTATCGCGAACGCTAAAGATCGTGCCGGCGGCGGGGGGAATGGCGAGGGCGGTGAGAGTTACAGTTGCGGAGGACGGCGGAGGAATTGTATACGATACAAAATTAATACATCAAAATATTGGAGACGCGTTTCAGCTAACGATCGGACTGGCGGCAGGGAATTACACAGTTGTCGCGGAAGGGAGGGACGGGGCGCGGGCGGAGGGGAATATTAAGGTTACAGATTTGTCGGTTGCTAACGAAACGATAGAATTAGCATTTCAGTAAGCGGAGCGGCAGGGAGTTAGCAGGGTTCAGGCCTTGAACGCGGCGAGGGTTGCACGTGCTCGCGCGCATAACCGTGGCGCCGGAGTATTAGTAAACACAGGCGCGCCTGGACCACTGCCGCGCTCGGCGATAAGTAGCGTCCAAGACCGCGCACCGATGCGCGCTGCGCGCGCGCGCAGCCCTCGCCGCGATTTGTTATGAGGCGCAGCATTTTGACACTCTCCGAGTGGAGGGTGACCACGGCGGCGCGAGAAGGAGCGTCGCTTCGCTCCGCTCCTTCATACGCGCCGTCAATGACGACGGGGACGACCGGGGTCAGGCACTTCAATTAGGGGTGCCTGGAACCCAATGGGACACAACTGTCGCTGTGCAGGCACAACTTCTTTATTAACAACGTTCTCAAATTTAGAGGGGTCAGGCACTCTAGTTAGGAGTGCCTGACCCCCTCCCTGCTCGTTATTAATATTCCCGGTGGTGTATCGCTGTATCGCGCGCGAGCACGCGATACACACCGGGCCCTCGCGGGAGCGACGGACTTAATTAAATTGGGTCCAAGCAGCCAGGCCGGAGGAGCCGCCGAACGGACCGACGGAGATGGGGGATATAACAACTCCGTTGAAGTCAAAGGTAGGAAGCGTGAATTCGCCAAGCGCGCCGGCGAGCGCGGAGCCGAGGACGCTGCCGACCTGTTGGATTCCGGATCCTAATGATATGAGATCGACAGACGGCAGGCCGGAAAGAAGTGTAGCATTCACGTCGATCGTCGAAACGGCAAGGTTCAGCGCGGAGCCGTTGAATCCAGTTGTTAGATCGGCACGCAAGTCTAACATTAACGAAAGAATCGGAACCTCGGTGGAACCTAAGAATGGTTTTGTTAAGAAATCGACGCGCACGCCCGGAAAATCGAGGTGCGCGTTTGCCGGGCCCGATGTTAAGACTTTCGCGATCGGCGCAACTTTCGGCGAAAACACAATATTAATAATCTGACCCGGAGGCAACAATTCAAATCCTGCGCTCGGCAGGATGGAAGCGAGATCGTTCGCGGTGAGAGGTGCCGACCCAAGCGGCAATCCGAACGCGCTGGAAATGTTAAGAAGATTGGTTGTAAAGACTCCCGCTTGCGTGAGCCTTGCTAAAAATAAATTGAGCGCGTCCGTGCGCGTTCCCGTTCCGACGTCGTAGCTCGCGCCCGCCGGCGTTGTCGTTCCAAAATTAGCAAGCGCTCCGGCGCCGGAAATGTAGTTTGGAAGCGCAGGGCCGGTCGACGGCGAAAGATTTGTAACAAATCCGCTGGCCGTCGCAGAAATTCCCTGCGTCGAATAACTAACAGTTTCGAACGGAATATTTAAATCGAGCGACTTTCCTAATAATTCAAATCCGACATGTGTTAAATCCACTTCAAACCCGCTCGAAAGTACGCTCTCGAGAAGCGGATCGACGGCCGATTGAAGCGCCGAGAGCGCGGCGTCGTAAACCGTCCCGGTAAACGCCTGATCAATATCAAACGGGATATTGCTTACATCATACGAAAAACCGGATATAGCAATTTGCGCCGGCGAAAGCGCAACGGTTAGTTTACCGTTTTGAATCGGAAATGTAGCATTCGACGTGAGCGTCACAAGATCGGCACGAATGTAGCCGGTGGTCGACCACGGAACTGTAAAAAGCGTTCCCCAGAAATTCATATTAATATGAAGATCAGAAATTGTAATTTTAGCGTCCACGTCGTTCGCGGTGGGTGTCATTGAGACCGTGTACGGCCCGTGTGTTGCGCTGCTCGGTTTCGCGTACGCAACGCCAATAAAAAAATCGGCGACCTGCATGGCCGGCACCGAATTAACAATTGCAGCGTTGAGATCGAGCGCGTTGAGCTGCGCCAGAACGAGATTAGATACTTTCTGAAATCCCGCATTTGTAATATTCGCGCGAACGGCCTGTGAAAGCGAACTCGCCGTTGGCGCCGCCGATCCATGCAGGACCGTGACGCGTTTTGTAGCAATGGCGCCGTTGAGGTCGACCGCCTGAATCGTATACGATCTCGCAGGCGAGCCCGGATCGAATGTATACAACGGCCCGATAAACAGCCCCGTGGGTGTTAATGAAATTACGTTTCCATCAATTGCGAATGCCAAGTACTGATCGGCAGGCGTAGCGGTTCCGTAGATCCAAAAACTGCTCCCCGCGACGATCGAACCTTCGGCGGGCGAAACGCCCGCAATCGAAAACGCAGTGAGTTCTGTAGTATCAGAAGTCTGCGCGACGCCGTTTTTTAGTAATGTTGCCTTGAATTGATACTTTCCCGCGACGTCGGGAACGATCACCGGAAACATCGAAAAATTATTTAATAACGGCGCGACGCTGCCGGCCGGGCGGCTCAATACTTGCCATGTTAATATTTCTCCGGGAGCGAGTGCGCCGTTATTTGATGCATTCGCGCTTCCATCTAATACAACCTGCGAACCGAGGAACGCGGCCTGGTCGATTCCCGCGCTTGTTAATTTTTCAACTTTGACCGACGCGCCATTTGTAAACGCGATTCCGTTCGGGTCGGCATTGTCGAGAGCGAAACCTACTAAATAAAAAGTCTTGCCGAGAAGCGCGGCGTCGGCTGGAACCGCCGTCGATAATAATATTGTTCCGCTTGCGGGAACGGTCATCGGACCGGCAAGCACACCCATCGAACTCGAAAACGCGACGGGAACGAGCTCGCCGAAGAAGTCGGTGGGGCCCGCGAATTCGTCGTATACAATTCCGCCGAGCGCAAGCGGTTTTAATTTTGCAGTTACTATAATTCCGGCGCCGGGCGGAAGCGTCAGCGAAGTCTCGCCGTTTAGTTGTAGCGTTGATTGTGCGCCGGCCGAGGACGCAGCGCCGATCATGAGTAAACCCGCTGCGACGAATGCAACGGCCTTTTCGACCAATGTACGAATTGTGGGGTGCATGCGGGCGAAGGTACTTTGAAGCGGCGCGCGCGGCAAGTATGCGCTGTCAAAAAGGCACTCCCGCGCGGATCAGTAGTGATGAACAGTGCGGCACAGTCGTTGCAATTCTAGGAAAACCATGGCTACAGAATGTCAAAATAACAACTATCTAAAAGGGCACGTTCAACATAACTAATTGTTTTAAGTAAAGATTACTTTTGCACACCCACTTTCTACATCTACAACAAAAGGAACTTTGATCATGTTACTTCCACGTCTGCGTGAAATTGGATACTTAGATTCTCCGTTTGGCCTGCTCACCCGCGAATTCGACCGCCAGGCGCGGTGCGCGGAGGACAATTATAATGGAACGACGGCGCCAGAGCTTGCGTCGTGGCCTTCCATCGAATTAACAGAAACGCAGGATCAGTATCGTTTACAAGCCGAAGTGCCGGGCCTCGAAGCCAAGAATTTTAATATTCAAGTCTCCGGCGAATTGTTAACGATCGCGGGCGAAAAGATAGAATCTGTCCGTTCGGAAAAGGACCACGTCCATTTCACGGAACGCCGTTTCGGCAAATGGCAACGATCCTTCCGCCTGCCCGCGGCCGCGGATACGGGGCGCATCGAGGCCGTTCTCTCGAATGGAATTCTCGATGTATCGATTCCGAAGCGTTCCGAGGCCAAGCCGCACGAAGTCAAAGTGAAGACGCTCTAAACCGTTAACTAATGTTGTGTGCGCGCGCGGGCTGACTCGCGCGCGCGCCTCTTTTGTTGTAGGATCGGCGCGGCTGCATTTCGTCAATGATCCCAATACTTACAATAAAATATCATAATGCTTTTTGAGCAACTCAATCCCGGCGCCTGTAAAACCTATCTAATCGCGTCCGAGTCGCACGAGGCGATGCTCGTCGACCCCGTTTTGCAGTATGTGGATTTGTATCTTGCGGAGCTTCAAAAGCGAAAGCTTCAATTGCGTTACGTTCTCGACACGCACGTCCACGCGGATCATCTCTCGGGTTGCGCGGCGCTGCGCGACAAGACGGGCGCGAATTATTTGATGCATCAAAACGCCTCGTCATCGTGCGCGAATGTTAAGATCAAAGACGGCGAAACTTTATCGCTCGGCGATTTATCTATTAAAGTATTGCATACGCCCGGGCACACGCGCGACAGCGTGACTGTTGTTTTAAACGATCGAATTTTGACGGGAGATTTTCTGTTCATTGGCGAAGGCGGCGCGGGGCGCACGGATTTGTTTGGCGGCGACGCGGGCGAACATTTTGATTCACTACAAAAAATGCAACAATTACCCGACGCGACGCTTGTGTTTCCAGGCCACGACTACCATTGTAAACAATCGTCAACGCTCGGCGAAGAACGCAAACGCAATCAGCGCTTCTCGCCTCGTTCGCGGAATGAATATATCCAATGGCTCAGCCAGTTTCAGTTGGGTCCGGCGGGTTGGATGGTCGACGTCGTCAAAGCTAATATTGCCGGAACGCGCGATCCGAACGCCGTTACAATTCCGCAGGAAAATAATACTTGCGAAGTGAAAGCCGCGCCTGCCGCCGGTCTCAACACGGCCGCGGTTCGTATGATAACACCGGAACAGGTTTCTGAATTGATAACTACAAAACGACCCGACCTTATTCTGGACGTTCGCAATCCCGACGAATACACGGGCGAACTCGGACACGTCGGCGGAACGAAGCTGATCCCGCTTCCGGAGCTTTCGGCGCGCCTTCACGAAATTCGCGATTATATCAATAAGCCCGTTATAACAATTTGTAAGATGGGCGGCCGTTCGGCGCAGGCCGCGGCAACGCTCAATGCCGCAGGATTTACAAATGTACAATCGATGGCGGGCGGGATGGTTCGGTGGAATTCACTAAAACTTCCCGTGGAAAAGTAGATTCCAGGTTCTCGCTACTTGCCGAGGCTCTTTCTTAGCTTTTTCGCCGCTTCAAGAATATCCGGATGATTCGAATTTTGTAATTTTACTATTAATTCGTCCGTAACGCCCCGCAACTTCGGTTCGGCGCTCGCGTTCGGATCGAGGTCGGCGGCGCGTTGTAGTATTTGAAGGGCTTCTAACAATTCGCTGGATTGTACCAATGCGTGCGCCTTCCACCGCAGCGCGGGCAGAAAATTAGCATTCACCTTGAGCGCGTCCTCAGCGGCCGACATCGCTCCTTTGCGATCGCTGGCGAGTTCCTTCGATTCCGCGAATTCAATCTTTAACAATAAATCGAGCGGCATGGCTCGCGCGACGCCCTCGAGAAGACGCACGGCGGATTTGCCGTCGCCCGCTTCGCGATAGAGCGCGGCGAGCGCGCGAAACGCGGAGGCGTCGCCGGAATTGATAGCAATTCTTTTTTCGTACGCGCTGCGCTTCTCGGCCCACTTGAACTTAATATGATATAAATCTCGCTGGCGCCGCGATTCGGCGGCGTCGCCCGCGCGCGCGGCTATTTGTGATAATGCGTAGTGCGCGCCCGGAGCCGTGTTGCTCCACTCCGCGTGCACGAGCGATTTGGTAAAATAATCTTTCGCTTTTGTATCATTACCGCGGCGAACCTCGATTTGTCCAATACTAAAAAGCGCGTCGGGATTTGTTGCATTCAACTGCAGCGCGCCTTCGAGCTCGGCCGCCGCGCCGTCGTGGTTTCCTAACATTTCGAGAGCGCGCGCGAGCCCGATGCGGTGCGCTTCGCTGCGCGGTTCAAGCAATTTTAACTTTTCAAAAATGACCTTGGCTTCGCCGTAACGATGCAATTCCAGTAATGCTAACGAACGAAGTTCGTTGACGAGCACGTCCGAGGGATTGGATGCCGCCAGCGGTTCGAGGGCCGCGAGCGCCTCGGCGTGTTTTTGTTGTAATATCAAATCGCGCGCGCGCGAAACTTCCTTCGAAATTTCCTTGCCGGCCGGCGATTGGACGAGCGCCAGCGAAAGACTAATTATTAAATAAGTGATCTTCGCCGGAATATTCATATTTCTTCAACCGACGCAAGCACGCATTTTAGATACTTTCCCTGGGGGAACTGCGGCGACACGGGGTGGTCGGGCCCTGCTCCTCGAATATCTAATATTCGAACGCGCCGTTTCGCACGCGCGGCGGCCTTTCGTAAATATCCTAAAAATAAATCTTCGGGCACAAGACCCGAACATGAACATGTAAACAAAAGGCCGTGATTCCTAATCGCGCGCATTCCGAGTTCGTTCAGATCTGTATATTTTGAGGATCCGCGATGGAGGTCGCCCTTCGATGCGACGAGTTTTGGAGGATCGAGCACGACGAGGTCGAACCGGCGCTTTGATGCTGCAATTCCGCGCAAATAATCAAATCCGTCGGAATGTACAAATTCGATCCGCTTTGCCGCGTTGCGTTCGGCGTTTTTCTTAGCAATCGCGATCGCGTCCTCGTCGAGGTCGACGGCCACGACGCGGCCGGCCTGTCCGCGTACGGCGGCCGGAATTGCAAATCCGCCTTGATAACAACAAATATCGAGGACGTCGCGATTCTTAACAAACTTTGTTAGATATTCGCGGTTGTCGCGCTGATCGAGAAACGCGCCTGTTTTGTGGCCGGCGTCGAAATCTATTAAAAATTTAACGCCGTTTTCTACAATTTCGGTTTTTGCATTTGTATCTTCGGGCCGCGGTCGCGCGCGGAATCCCTCGGCGCGCTCCACCTTTTCGTCGACGCGCACAACGACGCGCTCCACGCCGAGTTCTTTCTTAACAACTTCCTCAATCATAGCAATCCGGCGGTGCCACGCGAGCGCATGGATTTCGATACTTGCAATATTATTGTAGCGATCGACGATCAGGCCCGAAAGCTCGTCGCCCTCGCTGTTCACGAGCCGGTACGCGTTCGACACCGAGTCGAGTTGTAAGAATTGCGTGCGGAGATAAATAGCATCGCGAATGCGTTTTCGTAAGTATTCCTCGTCTACGGGTTCCGCGCCCCATCGAATAATTCGCAGGCCTATCTGTGAATTATAATTATAGAAACCGTGCGCGACGACGCCCGCGTGGCTTGCATCAATTTCGCCGTCGCGCACCTGCGAGAGATGCTCGCTGCCGGGGGCCGGTTCGATGACTCTCGCGGTATGCGGCTTTCCGTAGATTGCCACTAACGATCCATTGGCTACATTTGGATTCGCCGCGACCATTTTACGATAAATCCACGGACGCAAACCTGTCGCCGAGGTTTTGAGTCGAACGTGCGGAAGAGACGCGCGGGTCGTGTTCAAGTTTGGATTCAAGGATGCGTTTTATTTGATACTTACTTTACGGCGCCGCGAATGGGGATTTTAGATACGACGCCCGCGCCCTCGACGATTGTTATATTACAATTGACGAGCCCGGCGCCGGGTATCGTTTCGGTTTTTCCGCCAGGCCAGCGGATTTCAATCTTATCAATTTCCGCGGCCGAACCGAGACCGAAACACAGGCGCGGATCGCGAGACGACGCGTACGATCCCGCGCGGCGCACGTCGCGCGTTTGTAATATTCCGCCTGCTGCGAGCGTCACGGACGCGCCGATCGCTTCTGTATTTTTACTTTTCGATTGTAACAATATTCGAGCCCGCGCGCGGCCGCCAAGCGACGGAAGCGGCGCCGCGTTTTCTAACAAAACAGCGGGGCCGTCGACCGGAATGATAAGAATATCGCAATCTCCGTCGTCGTCAAAATCGAGGAGCGCGAGCGCGCGGTGCGACCGCCGTTCGAGAAGCGGCGATCCCGCGGACGGACGCCAAAGTGTAAATTTACCAAAACCGTCGTTTAGAAATATTTGATTTTGTTGTTTATATTGCGTTCCCGTGTTGGGCGAATCCGCCTGCGGGTAGACGTGTCCGTTCGCTATAAATAAATCGAGGTCGCCGTCGAGGTCAAAATCGGCGAGGTCGACGCCCCATTTTAACGTTGCCATCGTCTCGGCGCCGACGCCGGACGTCGCTGAAATGTTATCAAATGTAACAAAACCGGGCGCCGCCTTCAGCCGGTTTTTGTAAACACTGACGGGCTCGTCCGAAAAATTAGTAACTACAATTTCAGGACACCCGTCGCCCGTTGCGTCGTCGGCGGCGACTCCCATGCCTGCGTACGTCGAACCGTCCTCGCCGAGTCCGACGCCCGTTTCGAACGCGCATTCAACAAATTTGCCGCCGTCGTTGCGCCACAGAAAATTAGCTTTGCTATCGTTAGCAATATACAAATCGAGATCGCCGTCGCGGTCGAAGTCGACGGGACAAACGCCGAGCCCGTACGACGCGGGCGCTGTATCAAATCCGCTGTCGCCGGTGGATTCTACAAATGTTCCGCCGCCCTGATTCTTAAAGAACCGGTCGGGCGTCGCTACAAATCCGCGCGGGCCGCAGAAAACCGGGAGGCCGCGCCACGCGCATGGCAAATGCAATGATCCGACGGTCCCGCGCGGCGGCCGTTTCGGATCAAGCTCCAAATAGCGCACAAGATATAAATCGAGATCGGCGTCGCCGTCGGCGTCGAACCAGCACGCGCCCGTCGCCCATCCGTAGTCCTCGAGGCCGGCGGCACGCGTTGCATCTGTAAATTTTACCGTTGGAACGCCAGCGGCATTTTGTGATGTATCATTTCGTAAATATACACTCTTCAAATATCCGCAAAGATAAATATCAATATCGCCGTCGCCGTCCGCGTCTCCCGCCGCGACGCCCGTCCACCAACCGAGCGTTTTTTGTAGTGTAGTTTCGGTTGTTAGCTTTAAGAATTGTTGATTGTCGAAAAGCCACAATTCGGGCGCCGCGCCGCCGCCCGCGTTGATCGCGTCGAGCGTGGAACCCTGCGCAAAGAAAAGATCGAGATCGCCATCGAGGTCGAAGTCGGCGGCCGCTGCGCCGGTGCCATTCGTTTCGACAATGTCAACTTTCGCGGGCGTTCCGCACGTTGCAACAAAGCCTAATTTTCGCGATGTCGCCGCATCATTGAATTCAAGCGGCCGCGACGCCGGCTTGGAGTCGCCGGCGCATGCCAAGAATATGGATAAAAGAATTGTAAGAAACGCGAAACGCATTGTGTTAAATTACCAAAGCTAACACGGCGTTCGTAAACTCCGGCATGTCGAACAAACGCGATTTATTATCTTTGCTTTTGCAACGCTCCCAGTCGCAGGACGGGGCGGCCGAGCCGGTGCGCGATCGCGTCGATACAAATCCGGCCGAGCCGCAGGTACGCATTTCGCCGCCGGCACGGATCGAAACTTCCGACGGCGTTCGTCCGTCTCCGCCGCGCCAGCCGCTGCGCGCGCGGCCGGCGCCGCAGGCTGCGGGCGTGCGCCATACTACAAATAACACGGATACGAATAGTGCAGTTGTTCCGAATCCATCAAATGTAAAGGCTGCGCCGCCGCGCATGCACGTCGAATCGACGCGCGAAGAACCGATCACGTTATCACAAATCGCGAATTCTCCCGCGCACGCGGCGCCCGGCGCGAAACGCCGCGGCATGACGCCCGAGATGCTTTCGCGGATCATAATATATCCAATACTTTTTGTAGCTTTTGTCGGCGCGGTTGTTTTTGCGTGGCAGAAATTCTCGCCTGGCTCCCAGGGGGATATATCAAATTCAGGATCCAACGGCACGAATCTTAATAATACGGAACAAGCGGAGCTTCAGAATCCAGCCGGCAGCGGCCCGGGTGATTCGAACGCGGAAATTGATGTTAATAATCCGAACGCGAGCGGCGGGAACGAAAATGCGGCGTCCGCAGGGTCGATTCAAAATGTTACAAATAACACCCACGTGATTCGCGCGATCGCCTACTCCGACTCGCCCGACGGACTCGAACGCGCGAATACAACCGTTTCGCAATTACGCCAACGCGGCTTTCCGGACGCCCGAGCGGTTCGGCTTCCAAAAGATAAGGAAGCGACGCGGTTTGAAATTGTAGTATTGCTGGGGAGTGGTGAATCCTCTCGCGATTCGTCGCTAGTTCAGTTGCGAGAACGACTTCAGACTTTACCGGGGTTCCTTTCATCACAAGCTAAACAGCGTCCGTTTCAGGACTCATTTATTATGCGCCAGCCCGATGCTGACCGCGTGCCGACTTCCCGCTAGAATACCGAGCTAACAATTCCTTCAAATTTATTAAAACTACAGATAACCATGTCGATTCATCGAAGTCTCGCACCGCGCGGTGCGTTAAAGCGGTCTCGAAACGTAATGACGCGCAAAGAGCGCTGCGAAATTTTGAAAGCCGCCGGAAAATGGAACGAGGAAGAATCGTCGCTTTTTGGCCTTCCCAAGGTTCGAACCCAATTCAAGGTTGCTAAGAAAAAGGCTGTTAAGAAAGAAGCAGCGGAAGGCGCGGCAGCTCCCGGAGCAGCGGCTCCCGCTGGTGCGGCTGCCGCGAAGGGCGCGGCTCCAGCCGGTGCCAAGGGTGCAACCCCTGCGGGCGGAAAAGCCGCTGCGGCTCCCGCCGCGAAGGCGGGCGACAAGAAGGCTCCCGCGAAAAAGTAGTTTTCTCGAATTGTAAGATTCCGCCGCGCCCATTAACAGTTGGCGCGCGGAATTATTACTTATTCGGATTTGTATTGACCGCAAATTACTATTATCTGTATGCCGCCGGTCGAAGCCACTGCGCCACTCGTCGAAGTTTTCGCCTCCATTCAGGGCGAAGGCGCTTACGTGGGCGAACCGCAGACATTTGTAAGATTCGCCGGCTGTCCGCTCCGCTGCCTGTATTGTGATAGCGAGCCGACGTGGTTCGCGGAGCCCCACTATAAGATTATTAGCGATAGAATTATTAGCGATAAAGTTGTTCACGCACACGGCGAATGGATACAAACGAATCCTGCGACGGTCGACGCGATTCTTAACGCTATTCAAACCGCCGAAACGCCCGACGGTCCGCGAACGGTATCGATCACCGGCGGCGAACCGCTCGTTCACGCCGATTTCTTAAATTTACTATTTCCGAGGCTGCGCGCCGCGGGCCGCCGAATTCATTTGGAAACCGCGGGCGTACACACGCGCGAACTCGAAAAGGTAATAAACTTCGTCGATCACGTGAGCGCCGATTATAAGTGTCCGAGCACGATGGAGACGGGCGATTTCAGGCAGGCGCACCGGCGTTTTTATGAATGTTGTGCGCAAGCCGGCGTCGACACATGTATCAAATGCGTTGTGACGCCCGATGTAACAAATGAAGAAATTGCCGAAGCGGCACAAATTGTAAAATCAACCATTCCCGGCGCGTTATTTATCATTCAGCCAGCGACGCCGCTGCGGAAAATAACAAATACGATTTCGAATGAGCGCGTCGACGAACTTCTTTCTGTCGCGCGCGCCGGTCTCAGCCGGGTTCGCGTCATCCCACAAATCCATCGCGCGATGGCGCGCATCTAAGTATTTAATATATCAATTATGGCGCTTCCCGAAATAGCGATTGTGGGCCGTCCCAACGTCGGCAAATCAACACTACTGAACGCGTTTGCCGGCCGGCGCGTGTCGATAACAGATCCGACCGCGGGAACGACGCGCGATCGAATTACAGCTACTATTAAAGTTGGAAAACGAACGTTCGAGGCCGTCGACACTGGCGGTATTGGTATCATTGACGAGCAGGATCTCGCACTCCATATCGAGGAACAGATCGCGCTCGGAATCGAGCGCGCTACTAAAATTGTATTTTTAGTTGACGCGATCGACGGGCTGAATCCGCTCGACCTCGAAGTTGCGAAACGCCTTCGCCGCTCGAAGAAGGACGTCATTTTAGTAGCTAACAAATGCGAAACCAAAAATGCACGGCAGAATCTTAGCGAATTTTATAAGTTAGGATTCGGCGACCCGTACACCGTGTCGGCGCTCGACGGCTCCGGCGTCGGCAATCTAATGGATGAGTTGGCGTCGGGGCTTCCGATCGAGGAGCCCGACGCGGAACCAGAATTAAAGATTGCAATTGTTGGAAAGCGCAACGCCGGGAAAAGTACATTTGTGAACGCGCTCGCGCGTGAGAAGCGCGTGATTGTTAGCGATACGCCGGGCACGACGCGCGACGCTATCGATGTTGATTTCTCCTATCGCGGAACGCGATTCTTAGCCATCGACACGGCGGGGCTCCGCCGCAAGAAATCGCTTGAGAGCGGAATTGAATTCTTCTCGATGAAACGCGCCGAGGGCGCGATCCGCCGCGCGAGTGTCGTTTTATTAGTTTTCGATTGTTCGGTCGAGCTTTCAATTGTTGATAAAGATCTCGCGCGTTTTTGTATGGATCAATTCAAACCGACGATTATTGTTGCTAACAAATGGGACCTCGCTCAGGAGAAAGGCCTCACGCTCGATAAATATAAAGAATACCTTGCTGAGAAACTGCCGAATCTTAGTTTTGCCCCTGTGATCGCCGTGTCGGCTGTGAAAGGCGAGCGCGTGTTTCAATCGCTCGATCTCGCGCAGGACTTATATAAACAATCGGGCCTCCGGATTCCGACCGGTGAATTTAACAGAACGCTCGAAGCTGCGACGGAAAAGCAATTTCCCGCGCGTGGCATGATTGCAAAATTATATTACGGAACGCAAGTCGACGTGCATCCGCCGACGTTTGTGCTTTTTGTTAATGAAACAAAATTGTTTTCGCAGGAATATGAACGATACCTCGCGAACCGTTTTCGCGAATCGTTTGAATGTAAAGAAATACCTTTACAAATAAAATTCCGGCGGCGCGAAAAAGTGTCGCTTCCGCCGATCGAAGAACAAGTGCAACGCGCCAAATTACTAACCAAGCGCGCTCCTCGTGCGCGCAAGGTGAGACGTTAATATGTTAGCAATCCGATTCACTATTATTAGTTTACTTATCGCTTTCTGCGGCGTTTCGTGCGCGGGCATCGAGCCGCGGTGGGCCGAATTTCGCGTCGACGATTATCCGCCCGCCCGCCTCCACGAAGAATGTTTATTTGTATTAAGTCGCAACGATTTGCAAATATCCGAAAGCGACTCGGCCGAAGGAAAAATTGTATCAACTTGGCAATATAACCTTTTGCCGTTCTATGTGCCGCGCGGCCAGGGAATCGGCGGGCACCGCCGGCGCACGCATATCGAAATTGCCGATGCCGACGCGCCGTCGGAAGAAATAGCAGCGCTTACGGCCGCGGGCCGCCCGTTGCCGAAAACGGTCCGCGTGCGAGTCGAACGTGAACGAAACGAGGAGCGAAAAAAGCCGGGCGAACGAGACCATGCGATTTGGGAGCCCGACTCCGATGACGTCGATCTCACGCGCCGTATTGCGATGATGCTACAAAACCAGGTTCGCGCGTTTGAGCCGTCGGATGATTTCAACCGGCGGTTCGGCGGCACGGCCACGGATACTAAGAATGCACCTCCGAAAGATACAACAAAAAAATAAGTGAAAGGCGGAGAAATTATTAAGGAAGCGCGCCTTCCCGCATCGAAACAATTGCGGGAGTGCGCGGCCGCGTTGTTTTTGTATCCTTCGCTTGTTATTAAGAATCGCGAGATTATTAGGAATTTCTATTCACGCGAATTACGATCAAGATTTCGCGGAACGGTGCTCGGATGGGCGTGGCCGTTCGTGATGCCACTCGTTCTTTTCTTAGTATACTATTTCGTGTTCGCCGAGCTGCTTCAGGCAAAATTTGGTGTCGCTGGCGTTGCAGACGCCGAGGGAAAGAGTTGGTTTACCGTTTATTTATTTGTAGGAGTTGTCGTTTGGTCGGGCTTCGCGGAATCCGTAACCCGCAATTGTTCGATTATTCTTGAGAATTCAAATCTCATTAAAAAGATCGCGTTCCCGAGCGAAATTCTTCCGCTCAACACGATTCTAGTATCATTAACGATCCAAGGAATTGCGATCGCGGCCTATCTGTTACTTTCGCCGCTGCTGGGCTGGAACGCGTTTTCTCCGTATCTTGCGGCGCTTCCCATATTGTTTATTATTCAGGCGGCTCTCTCGCTCGGACTTTCGCTCGCGTCGGCTTCGGCGAATGTCTTCGTTCGCGACACGCAGCCGATTCTCGGAATTGTTATGACCTTCTGGCAGTTCGCGACGCCCGTGTTCTGGTCGACATCGGTTATTTCAAAAGAAACGCTCGATCGTTATCAATGGGCGCTCGACGCGAACCCGATGTATCATCTTTTGGAAGGCTACCGAAAAGTGCTTGTGAACCCGGGATTAAAACAAGACGGGTCGGCCGAATTACAAAAAATGGCTCCGATGGAATGGCCGTGGGCCGAGTGTCAAAATGTACTGATCACTTCGCTAGCGTTTTTTATCGTGGGATATTCTTTATTTTACATTTCCAAACGCCGCTTCTCCGACGAATTATAAAATAATAACAATCGATCTATGGCGTTCGGCGATCCAAAATATGCAATCGAAGTCGAGAATCTCGGCAAAGCGTACCGAAGTTACAATTCTCCGATTCACCGCGTCGCGGAAGCGATGTCGTTCGGAAATTGGATTTTTCACCGAGAATTTCACGCGCTGAAGGATGTAACATTTAAAGTGGAACGAGGCCACGCGCTCGGCGTCGTCGGGCAAAACGGCGCCGGAAAATCAACATTACTAAAAATTATTTCGGGAACCACGGAAGCGTCGACGGGCCGATTTCGCCTCGCGGGCGACGTCGCATCGCTGCTCGAACTCGGAGCGGGCTTTCACCCCGAATTTTCCGGCCGCGAAAATATATATCTAAACGGAACGCTGCTCGGACTCACGCGCCGTGAACTCGATGCACTATTTCCTGTTATATTAGAATTTTCCGAATTGGGGGATTTCATCGACCGCCCGCTGCGCACGTACTCGAGCGGCATGGCAATGCGCCTCGGATTTTCTGTAGCAATTCATCTCGACCCGGAAATACTTATTATTGATGAAGTGTTCGCCGTCGGAGATATGCACTTTGCAAAAAAGTGCGCCGACAAAGTTTATGAATTTCGCCGGCGCGGCAAGACAATTGTATTCTGCTCGCACTCGCTCTACGACGTTCGCCAATTGTGCGATGTTGCCATCTGGCTCGATCACGGCGAAGTGAAAATGCTCGGCGATTCCGTAAGTGTTACAAATGACTATACGGCTTTTTCGCGCGCGCTCGATGCTAATGAAAGGAATCCCGGCGAATGGTATTCAAAGGCGCCTTCGCGCGACGCTCTGCCGCACATTGATACAGTTCGAATCTATAAATTGGGAACCGACGAGGAATTGTACGATGTCGTTCCCGGCGACGCGATCGACGTCCGCATTTGGTATAAAAATCCGAACCCGAAGGAATATAAGATTCACGTCGGCATTATTTTTCAGCGCAACGACGCGACGATCGTGACGGCCGATTCCACGGAGTTTTCTAACATTGAAATTCCGGGCGGGGAAGGATGTCTCACGTACCGGTGCCCCAAATTAATATTGCTATCCGGGCAATTTACAGTTGTCGGCGTTTTGCTCGATGAGCACGGGATGCACCGCTACGACAACGTCATGTCTCCCAAGAATCTTAATGTTCGTAATCGGACGAAGGATGTCGGCCTCGTTTTGCAACAACACGATTGGATCGTCGAGAGCGGCCGCCCGGCGCCGCCGCCTGCGGAGGTGACCCCGCAATAATGTTATACTGTAATGTTACACAATAATATAATCATAATATGAATTCAAAGCGTATCGCGGCGCTTTTTGTAAGCTACAATAGCGGAGAATATTTGCCGCGCGCGGTGCATTCCCTCTGGGCGCAGCGCATTCATGGCGAGCCCGCGGAAATTGAAGTTGTAATTGTAGATAACAATTCTCCGAAGCGCGAGTCGTTTCGCGCCGCGTACGAGGAGCTCCGCGACCGGTTCGGCGTTACATTAATATGGCACAACAGCAACGATGGTTACGCGGGCGGCATGAACCTCGCGCTCAAACACAGCCATTCGCCGATTATACTCGCTACAAATCCAGATGTTATTTATCAACCGGGATGTCTTGAGAATCTCACCGATTGTTTATTAACAGACGATCGCATCGGACTCGTCGGGCCGAAAGGTTATCTCGACGACGACATGGAATTAGTGTTGCCGATCAATCAATTGCCGTCGCTCGACGACGAAGTGGAGCGATTCCGCGGGCGTTTTTCGAAGCGCGCTTCGCTCGAATATTCGCTGCGCCTCGCGCGCGAAATGTATCATTTCTACCGCGTTCACGAGCCGGGCCCGCTCGAGATGCTTTCGGGCGCGTGCCTCATGGCGCGCCGTTCGACGATTGATAAACACGGTTTTTTTGATAATCGCTTTCCGCTCTTTTATGAAGACAGCGATCTTTGCCATCGATACCTGGTGGACGGGCTCGATTTATTATATGTTCCGCAGGCTGCGATCACTCACTACGTTTCGCGTTCTGTAGCATCGGCTCCCAAGAACGACGATCCGATGAAGCGCTGGACTCTCGCGCGCCGGCGTTATTATCAAAAATGGTATGGTTATATGGGCATTACGTTATTAGATAGAATCGACGGGGCCGCGACGCGTTTTTGGAGATATTCGGGAAAGCCCGCGACGCCGTACATGGATCTTGGAGTTGTTGAAAATCCGCCGAAGCTAACATTCTCAAAGGAGATTCCGGAGGCATTAATACAAATCGGCCTCGACTCCGGATTTTACCTTTGCGCCACCGCGCTCGGTTCGGGCGGGTCGTGGACGCTCTCGGAGCGCGCGTGGGTTTTCTTTAAAACGGGCGCGCCCGTTTTTGCTCGCGCGATCGATCCGCGGAATTTTAGCGTTGTCGGAACGTGGACGTTTCGCTCGCAGTATCAGTAATATTAACGAACGAAATCCGCCGTGGCTCAGTCATCTATCCATAAGAATCACACGGGCGCCGCGGCGCCCGATCTATCCATTGTGATTCTTTCGTGGAACACGAAGGCTCTATTATTAAAGTGTTTGGAAACCGTCGAAGCCGCCGCGGCGCCGCCGTCGCGCGAAATTATTGTTGTCGACAATGCTTCAAAAGACGGGAGCCCGGACGCGGTCGAACGCGAATTTCCGGGAGTGCGTTTGATTCGAAATAACAAAAACGACGGCTACGCGCGAGGAAACAATATTGGCATTCGCGAGGCGCGCGGCCGCTACATTTTATTGTTAAATTCAGACACGGAAGTCGCGCCGGGAGCATTCTATGCATTAGTTCATTTCTTGGAAACGCACCCGAAGTACGGCGCGGCGGCCTCGCGGCTCTGGAATCGCGACGGCACCATTCAGCGCGCGTGCATGCGTTTTCCAACATTACTATCCGCGATCTTTTATGATGCGCGGCCGGGGCGGTGGTGGCCCAATAATCCTATTATTAACCGGCACTTCTTTAAAGATTTTGATCATATCGATTCCCGCGACGTGGAGCAGCCGCCCGGCGCGGCGATGTGCCTCCGAAAGGATGTATTAGATAGAGTTGGGCTGCTCAACGAGGAACTTTTTTTGTTCTTTAATGATGTCGATCTGTGTAAACGCATTCTCGCCGCAGGATTTCGAATACGATATTTGGCCGATTCGAACATGATCCATCACGGCGGCGCGTCGACTTCGCTGTATCCCGCGTTCGCCGCCGAATACTTCCGAAATAAAATTGCATATTTTCGAATTCACTACGGTTCGCTCGGCGAGAATTTGATGCGCTGGGTGACGCGATGGCGCGGCGCCGAAGAAAAAGATAATTTAAGAAAACGCGGTCTCGCGCCCGACGTGCTGGAAGCGAGCCTGCACGGCGTCGACGGCGCGCTTGCGACGGCGCTTCGGCGCGACCCGTCGGGGCAAGGCGTATTTTCCGAGCTGCCGGATACTAACGTTCGCGTATCATAAATATCGGAAAAAAATTATTCTTATAATGCACGAACCCGTTCCTCTGCCATTCCCGACTCCGAAGGCGCTTGAAAAAACTCCGCGCGGAAAAGTTGTAGTGATTGCGCCGCACCCCGACGACGAAGCGATCGGTTGCGGAGGAGCCGCGATTTTGCATCGCCTGGCGGGCGATCCCGTCCGCGTATTAGTCATTACCGACGGCCGCGCGGGAGATTGTAATCATAGGTGGCAGCCGAGTGAATATGTAGCAATGCGACGGCGCGAGTCGGTTGAAGCGGGCAAAGTGATGGGAGTTTTGGATTATACATTTTGGGATTTTCCCGATAGTTGTGTCATTACGGAAAATGATATGAACTTTATTTCGGCGCGCATTCTCGAATGGTTAAAATTGGATCCGCCGGATATTGTATATGCGCCATGGGTCGGCGAGGGAAACACGGATCACGCGGCCGTCGGTGAAATGACACGGATGGCACTGCGCGCGCTCGATTTTCGCGGTATTTGTTATGGTTATGAAGTGTACTGCCCTGCGCCCGTCGATGTCGTTTTAGATATAACTGCGGTCGCGGATTGTAAACGATCGGCATTACAACAATTCCCGTCGCAGCTTGAAAGCACGCCGCTCGATCATCTCATTTTCGGACTCAACGCTGCGCGTTCGCTATTCTTACCAAAAGGATCGCGTTACGGCGAAGGATACGTAACGTGGACGGCCGCGTCTCAATTGTAGCAACAGCGCCGTTGCGCGTCGATCTTGCGGGCGGCTTTTCGGATGTTCCGCCGTTTTGCGAGGAAAGGGGAGGTTTTGTAGTCAACGTTGCGATACAACAATTCGCCATGGCGCGCGCGGCAGCCGGAAGCAGGGGAATGGATATTCGTCTGCGCCGCGCGCCGCGCGACTGGATTAAAAAGATATATCATAAAAACGAGGCTGTGGAACCCGACGATCCGCTGGCGCCGTTTGTCGTGTGCGTTCGCGATGCAGGATTGGACAATATTAAACTAACAATCCGTTCCGGAGGCCCGCCCTCTTCGGGGCTTGGAACGTCGGGAGCCGCGCTCGTCGCCGCGCAAGCCGCGGTTCGCACGCTCGCAGGATTGGACGCGCGCGCTGTATTCTTAGCAAAGCGCGCACGAGAAATCGAAGTGGATGAATTGCAACATATCGGTGGAGGGCAGGATCCGATCGCGGCGGCGCACGGCGGAATATTAGCTATATCATTTGTAAAAGGCGGACGCGCCGGCCGCGCTCGGAAATTATTTACATCCGATGAATTTATCAAGAGTCTGGAGCGTCGAATGTTACTTGTTGATTTAGACGTTCCGCGGGCGAGCTCGGCGAGGATCGCGCGCGTCGCTGCGAAAATTGTTAGAAGAGACAACGCTACGATTCTTCGCCTCGAAGAGATGGCCGCCAGGGCGCGCGACGCCGCCCGCTCGATCAGACGCGAATGGATAGATGATACAATTGAAAGTATTTGTAAACACGCCGCGATTTTGCGAGACCTCGATCCGTGTATTTATGATGGAGGCGTCGGCGCCGCCATCGACGCAGCGGTTGAAGCCGGAGCGCGCTGCGGCAAACCGTGTGGGGCAGGCGGCGGCGGATGCGTTGCAATCTTTACAGAACCGGACCGGCGCGCATCGGTGATTTCAGCAATGCGCGCGCGCGGTTTTCGAATCATTCCTGTAAAGATTGCGCGCGATGGTGTTATCATAAAACATAACAACTAAATGACTACAAAACGCCTTATCATCGCGCCGCACGATCCGGCGGAATTTCTCGGCGGAACGGAACGCGTTGTCGACGCGATGGTCCGCGCGCGCATTCGGCGCGGAGAAGAAATTGTTATGATTGCGGGATCGGAACGTTTCGCCGACGCGGGCGAAACGGAGTCGCGCGGCGAACCGAATCTTGCAATTCATACAATGATTCGAGCGCGAAATGAAACAGGCGAAATTTTTCTGCGCCCGCGCATCCGCGCTGATTTTGAAAGAATATTTAATACAGTTCGGCCGCAAATTGTAGAATGGCATCACGGCGCAACATTATCATTAGATCTTGTGCGCGCGGCGGTGGATCGCGGTGCAAAAGTAGTTATGTTTTTGCATGATTTGTGGGTTTCGTGCCCGCGTTTCTTTAGAATTCCGCCGCGCGGAATTGTATGCCCGTCCGGCGTTGATCGCGGCGCGTGTACGCCGTGCGCGCGACTCGATCTTCCGTGGGAATTGGAAAATGTTAAGAATTGGGTGGATCACTACACGGAGGCCGCGCGTTTCGAATTGTGCGCGGCGGATTTGCGCATCGCGCCGTCGCGTTCGCACGCGGATACCATTGAAAGCTACTTTTCGGACCTGCCGTTAAATATACAAATCGTTCCCCATGGATTGTTAGATTCCGATTTGCCGGATCCGCCGCGGCGGCTCGGACCCGCCGAACCGGGAAAGTTAAGAATTGTGCATTTTGGCAATCTCGTACCTGAGAAAGGAATTGAAGATTTGGCTCGGGCGTTCACGATGCTGAATCATCCACAATCTATTATTTTAGATTTGTACGGCGAAGAGCTCGCCGCGGGATTTGTAGACAAAGTTCGAGGGATCTGTCCGCAGGTCGAAATCCGCTGGCACGGCGGGTATCGAAGTTTTCGTAATATTTATGATCGAGTTGTTGCGAGCGACGTGGCGGCGTTTCCGAGCCGCGCCCCGGAAAGTTATGGATTGGTCGTCGACGAAGCGCTCGCGGCGGGTTTGCCAGTATTAGTATCTAATCGCGGCGCGCTGCGCGAACGCGCGAACGGCGCGGGCGCGGTTTTGGCGGCCGAATCTCCAGAAGCGTGGGCGGCCGAAATACAACAACTTTTGGACGAACCGGCCAAACTTGTAAATTATCGGGCTGCTGTTATTACAAAACGCCACACGATCGAACACGCCATTGATCAAATCGACGCGCTCGTCGCCGCACTAGCAGGGTGCTGAAAAAGTCCGCCCCAAAGCGAGCGCGAGAGATTTTTTGTAAGATTGAGGAAGCACGGTTGAGGCGTAGTGATGACTTACGTAGAGACCGGGCTGACGAAGATGTTACAAAAAAGATCCGCGCGCAGATTGGAGGAGTTTTTTAGCACCCTGCTAAGATAAGGGCTTTTTGTTAAGTCGCACGGCGCCTTCGATCACTTCATAGAGCGTCGCGGATTGAATCGGCTTTGCTAAATAATCGTCCATTCCCGCCGCCAGACACTGTTCTCGGTCGCCTTTCATGGCATTTGCGGTTAATGCAATAATCGGAGTATAAGTATTCAATTCTCGCTCGCGCTCGCGTATTTGTTTTGTTGCATCAAATCCGTCGAGCTCCGGCATTTGCACGTCCATCAGAATCACATCGTAACGATTCTCCCCGGCGTGAGCGACGGCTTCATGGCCATTCTCCACGACCGTGACGTGCCAGCCGCGCTTTTCTAAGAAACTGCGAACCACGGTCTGATTGATATGATTATCCTCTGCAACCAATATCTGTAATGAACGAGAATCGCTCGGAAGCGCCGCCAGCGGGGTATTTATTAGATTTGGAACTGTAGCTTCGGACAAAGCGGGAACCGGCAGTTGTACTGTAAAATGAAAGGTCGATCCCTTCCCGGGAGCGCTTTCGACCCAAACGCACCCGTTCATCATTTGTATTAAATTCTTACAAATAGCCAAGCCAAGGCCCGTTCCGCCGTATTTGCGCGTAGTCGATCCGTCGGCTTGCCGGAATGGATCGAAGATACGTTCGTGCTGTTCCGCGGGAATTCCGATGCCCGTGTCGCGAACGGAGAATTGTATATTAGTTAATTCGGCTTTGCGCTCGATCAATTTAACCGTGATATCAATTCCACCCCGCGATGTAAATTTAACCGCATTGCTAAGAAAATTGAGAAGCACCTGCCCCAGCCTCGCGGGATCTCCGGCGAGCTGCGCCGGCACGGCGCCGTCGATTTGATATTTAATAAAGATGCCTTTGTCTTTGGCCGCTGGTTCGACGACTCGAATGGATCGCTCGATCTCGGACTTAACAGAAAAGGGAATTGATTCAAATGCAAGCTTGCCAGCTTCGATTTTCGAAAGATCCAAAATATCATTAATGAGGCCGAGCAGCAACTCGCCCGACCCGCGTACTTGTTCGAGATAGGATTTCTGTTGTGAGTCAACGTCCGTATCTAATAATAATTCCGTAAGGCCGAGCACTCCGTTCATCGGCGTTCGAATCTCGTGGCTCATATTTGCTAGAAATTCCGACTTTGCTTGTGAGAGTGCCACGGCCTCATCGCGTGCCGAAGCTAATAATTCTTCCGTTTGCTTTCGTTCTGTAATATCATCGAATAGATACATGCGCCCGACGTACATTCCATTCTCGGTGCGAAGTTGAGCGGAGAGCATGCGGAAGGCGCGGCCGTCGGAACACTTCAAATCCATTTCTACAGTTCGTGTAAATTCCTCGTGATGGAGTCGCTCCACGATTTGTAAGAATTGCGCGGGATCGACGAACAGGCGCGAGGACGCTTCCAAAATCTCAATAAAAAGAATTGCATTGTTACGAAGGCTCGATTCAATATTTTCGCGGTGGAGCATCTCGCAGAATCGCTTATTAACATAAAGTATCTCGCTCGTCCGGTCGTCCACCACGAGGAAGCCAAGATTGGAATTTTCGGCTGTCGCGCGCAGCAGCGCCTCGCGGTTTTGTAACATTTGCGTTTGTTCTTCAATTTCGAGAGTGCGTTTCTTAACGTCATCTTCGAGCGTCGCCGAGCGGCGTTCCGCGGCGGCGCGCGACGCTTCAAGCTCTTCGACCATGTGATCAAATGTTGTTGCTAACACTCCAACTTCGTCACGGGCGTTTAGATTTGCGCGAACTGTAAGATCTCCGAGTGCTACCCGCGACGCTACAAATGCAAGCCGCTCGACTGGCAAAGCTACAGAACGCGCGAGCCAGACGGCTCCCGCGATCCCGATGCATAACAATGCAAAACTAACAAGCAAAACATTTAATATTTCCGCGCGAGTGGCGGCGTCGAGGCGTTCAAGCGGAGCGTAGGCGCGTATTGCGCCCCAGGAATCGGCGCCGACTTGGATCGGAACTGTTATTTCTAACGATCTTGCATCATGAATATCACGGACTTCGGATACGGACGCTTCAAGCGGAGGCGCTGAAAGTCCGGAAATGATAATATCATTTGAAATCGTATCAAATCGAGAATCGGCGATGACGAGTCCGTCCCGGTTCGTCACAATAGCATAGGCAATATCGCGCTGGGCCTCAACAACCGCGGAAATGAGATTTTGTAATGAAGAGGCCGAGTCCCACGCGAGCTTCGGCGATGCGGCGATCGCCGCCGTTTTTATTGTTGCAAGACAGTTTTCTTGCATTTGGGCTCGCAGCGCGGAATGACGCTTTATGATCATTACTCCTGAGCAAGTAACAATAGCGAGCGTAATGAGTGCAACGACAATTGCACAAATACGGGTTTGCAGAGGCGCGGACCGTATGAAATGAATAGATTGCGGCAGCACGGGGGTTATCGTCGATGAATTGCGAGCGTGCGAGGCTGTGCGTTTGTTTGCCGTCTTTCGTTAATATTTACAAAAACGATCAATAACAATTCGGCCGCGTTCGCGCTTGCGCGGGGGTAGGATGTATGTGCCGTGTATCGGGCAAATTGTTATGATTTCTGAAGCGAGCCGGAGGCTTTGTTCGCGCCTCGCGACTTGCGATCGCCGCCCCGAATTCCGACGATGGAAGACCCAATGCCACATTTCTTTCCACCGCTCGCCGACCCCAGCCGTTTGCCGCGGCACGCCGTCGTTTTCGCGCCCCACCCGGACGACGAAGTGCTTGGTTGCGGCGGACTTGTTGCATTCCACGCGGCGCGCGGCGACGACCCAGCAATTGTTTACTTATCCGACGGCGCCGCGGGCGACCCGACCGGCGCGACGCGCGATCTTGCATCCATTCGCCGCGATGAGGCGCGCGCGGCGATGTCGGTGCTCGGCGTTCGAAGGCTCATTTTTTACGGCTTCCCCGACGGGCGCCTCGACGAGACGCATGAATTGTCGGGCGCGATCCTCGCGACTCTCGAACATGCGAACGCGGAAATTATTTACATTCCGTCATTGCTCGAATGCCACGCCGATCATCTGGCGGCCGCCGAAGCCGCGACGCTCGCGGCCGCAGCGCGTCCGAATCTTAAAATTATGATTTACGGCGTTAACACGGCGGTTCCCGCGAACGAGCTTTATGATATATCACAATATCGCGAATTAAAGGATCGCGCGCTTGAATGTTATAAAAGCCAGGTCGCGTTTAAGAATTTAGTAAAAATGTCGCGCGCGATGGATTCCGTGCGAACGATTAACATTCCGGATTCGGCCGGCATCACGGATTGTGAAAGTTACTTATCGATGACGGGCGCGGATTTGCGGGATCATGCGGCGAGAATTCGCGGCGTCCAACAATTGTTATTTCCGCGAGCGGCGGGAGAATCTGCTTGAGCGCGATGCAACCGCAAGCGTTGCGCCCGGGCGCGACGGCCGTTCTCACGTCGTGGAATCGTAAAGACGTCGTGCGCGCGAATTTGTTGTCATTGCGCGCGCAGACCGTTCCATTTCAAGATATTATTATTGTTGATAATCATTCGACCGACGGAACCGTCGAAATGTTAGCATCGGAATTTCCCGAGGCGACGGCGATCGTGATGCCCCACTCGAACTACGGCGCGTGCGAAACATTTAATATTGGATTTGCTTGCGCGCGCACGGAGTTTACTGCAATTCTCGACGACGACGTCGAACTGCCGCCCGACTGGCTCGCGATGCTCATTGCTAAATTTAAAACGGAGCCGGCGACGACCGCGATGCTGTCTACAAAAGTCGTCGAACCCGGCATGCCCGATTCATTAATTAATTCGGAAGCCGTCAATCGCGAACGGTTCATGGCGACGTTTCGCGGCTGCGGCACGCTCGCGAAAACAGATATATTAGCAAAAGCGGGTTATTATGATGAGCGATTCTTTATTTATGGCAACGAGCGCGACCTCGCCTCGCGGATTCTCGGGCTCGGCTACCGCGTGAAGCAGTATCCGGCTGTTGTTACTTATCACAAAAATCCGTGGGGCCAGCGCAAAGGCAAACGTTCGATTTATTTTCACACTCGCAATTTTTGGATGTATGCAATCAAGCACGTTCCGCTCGGAGACTTGCTAACATTTCCGTTCAAATTCTTGAAACAACAAATGTCGAAACCGAAAGGCGGTTTCGCCGACGCGACGGGCACGATCGGCGCACTCGAAAATATTAATAAAACGCCGTGGGGCTGGTGGATCGTAATCCGCGCGACTCTCGCCGCGTTTACAATACACTTGCCTTATTGTTTAAAACGGCGTTCGCCGGTGCGCGCCCCCGATTTTGAATTGCCGGTAAAGTAATATTCACGGTCTCCGGCGCTTTTGTTAGTTTTCCGCGCCAGTTGGGATACTCAGAGAGCGTGCCGGGCACATTGCGCTGCGCCGTTTCGCCGAGAGCGTCGTCGAGGCTGATAAGTACAATTGCGGAATTCGCCCGCGCGAGCCACGCGTGAAAAATATTGATAAATAATGAAACGGCGCGCGGATCGTCGAACGGGAGCGATTCGATTTCGGTAATATCAATTCCGGATTGTTGCATTTCGCGCAAAAGGCCTGAGCGTTCGCCGGCGCGCCGTTCGATGGATTCCGCTTCCTCCCTTGCGGAACGGAATTGTTTCAAACGCGATCGAATGGTTAGATCGAGACCGAGCCACCATCCCGCGAGAGTCGGCAAATCGTGCGTGCCGAAGGATGCTACAGAAAGATAACTGTAGTTTTTCGGCGGTTGAAATCCGGCGCCGTCCGTTCGCTCAAAAAGCGCAAGACGGCATCCGAGAATTCTCTCGCGTTCCATGCGCTCGCGCACGCCGGGCGCTACAGTTCCGAGGTCTTCGCCGACGACGAGCGCGCGGGATCTGTAGCTTTCGAGTGCGATGATTGCTAATAAATCGTCAATTGGATATTTCACATAGGCGCCTTCCGTCGCGGGCCGCCCGCGCGGCACCCACCAAAGCCGCCAGAGGCCCATCACGTGGTCGAGGCGCACCGCGCCGCCGCAGAGCATCGCCGAGCGGACAAGTTTAATAAAAGGTTCATAACATTTCTCGCGCAGCGCGCGCGGATTTAATGGTAATACTCCCCACGACTGCCCGTTTTTTTGAAAAACATCCGGTGGCGCGCCCGCTTCCGCATCGCTAATAAAAACTTCGGGCTCCGCCCAGGCTTCGGCGCCGCCGCCCGAACTTCCGACCGCGAGATCATGATAAAACCCCGCTTCCATGCCAGACGCGCGCGCGAGCGCCTGCGCTTCTAACAATTCCCGCTCGCACAGCCATTGCACAAAGCAATGAAATCCGATTTGATAGGATTGTTTCTGTTGAAACTCGCGGACTTCGCTACTATTCGAATCGGCGTGCCCGGCCGGCCAATGCTTCCAATACGCAAGCGCCGGATCCTGTGAAATGTAATGATCGCGCAGCGACATGAACGTTGCAAATTTATGTAAGTCTTCGCCGCCGCGTTCGACGAATTGTTGGAATTCCCGCCCGGTGTCCGAAGGAGCGGAGATCTGCAATTCAATAAAATCCGCGTACGTTTCGCGCAGGATTTGCAGCTTCAGACGCGCCGACGTTTCATAGGGCACTGCGGCCGCGGAGCGGAGAGCGGCGATGGTTTGTAACGTTTCTTTCTGTTGTAATAATTGCTGGGCGCGCGGAGATTCGCGGACCGGTTGTAAATTGATAATATTAAGATAAACGGGATTTCGCCATACTCGCGAAATCGGACAATACGGGCTCACGTCGTGCGGATCGCGATTGGGCGTGATGTGAACGGGCGACAAACCTAATAAATCAGCTCCGAACTTTAACGAAAGCTGCGATGCTAATTCTCCGGCGCCGCGGTACGTGCCGGCGCCGAAACCCGACTCATCGACCAGCGAGTAGAGTTGAACGGAAAATCCTAACAATCGCTTTCCTGCCAGAACCGACGGCGGAAGATAACAATACTCCGGGGCTACAAAAAGGCGCCCGGCCTCCGTGCGCGGAAAACGGCCGCATTCGAAGCATTCAATATCATAAATCCCGGGAGCGAGCGGCGGCGCGTCCACTTCGATTTGAATGATATTGATTCCGCCGATCCGCCGCGAGCGGCTCTCACGTGCATTTGTAAAATCGAGCGGCGTGATGCCGCCATTTTCCGCGCGCAACCGGGCGAACACGCGCCCATGAAGTTGTTCTATCAAATCAATTCTAACATAAAATATAAGTTTGGCGCAGTCGCCGCCGCGCGAAACCGTTGTTTTTGTTACAAGCGACAACCATTCTTTGTTCAGTTCTAATTGTAAGGTTGACTCGATGGCGCGTTCGTCCGCCACGTCGAGGCCCATCGCAGCGAGGATTCTTAATTTTGTCTCCGCGGAAATAGTATGAATCTTGCCTTCGACGTCGGCGTAGTTAGCTTCAATGCCGCAGATCTCGGCGAGCCGGTCGAGAGGCGCCAGAGATTGCGTATCAGTAATATTCGCGATGGTCATCGGGCGGATAGTTTATTACGGACGGGATGATTAACAAGTATCAAGATACGCGCCGTGGTCATGCGTGCGCAGCGCGCATCAGTGCGCGGAAGAAGGCGTGGCGTAATGCCGGGCGCGGCAGTGGTCCAGACGCGTTTGTATCAATTATTACTCGGGCGCCACGGTTATGCGCGCGAGCACGCGTGACCACGGCGCGTTTATTAGCTTCTCATCGCAAGCATTTATTATATTAATGATTTCGCGGCCGCGGCTTTCGTTCGGCCGCGGCCGTCCACGGATCTTCGGGCCACGCGTGTCGCGGATAGCGCGCGCGCAGCTCTTTGCGCACCTTTGGATAGGTATGATTCCAAAAACTCGCAAGGTCATTTGTTATTTGTTGCGGGCGATAATTTGGCGCGAGTAAATGTAATAATAACGAAACGCGTCCGCGTGCGATCTTCGGCGTTTCGCGCATTCCAAACAATTCCTGAATGCGTGCGGCGAGAACGGGCGGTTTGCCGGGTTCGTATTGAATCTTAATAAAACTGCCGCTGGGCACTTGGATAGTCTCGGGCGCTTCGCGATCTAGAGTTAAAATCTGATCGCGCGTGAGCCGCGATTTTAAGAAATCGAGCCACGGCGCTTTTTGTAAGGCTTCGAACGAAGTCTTTCCGGCGCAAACATCATTTATAATTTCCTCAATCGTAACGTCGGGAAATTGTAGTTCGGGAAGCCACGCGCGCAGGCACGCCGCGCGCGCGAGAAAGGAACCCAACTCCGCGCCGTCTTTTGGTAGTATTCGTGCGACGTCCCGCCGGGCGGCGGCGGCGAGTATTTGTGTTATCTTTTCCGAATCGCTCGAATGGACGGCCGTTTCGCGAATCGTGATTCCGTCGATTGTTTGTTTTCGAGTTACTACAACTCGTTCCGAATTTTCGTCAAAGACGGCTTCTTCTTTTGTTTGTATCCAATCCTGGGGCAGCCATTCCGGCTCGACGGCCGACGCGATGCGTACGATCGATTCGGCGCCGCCAGCGTCAATATTAATACAAACAAAAAATTCAGCTTCGGTCACTGCGCTCGATTCGGATAATTGAACGCCGCGGCCACCCGCCATGACGCCGCGCCGTTCCTTATTCTTATCATTCGCCTTTTTATCATTTGAGGTCCGCCGCCGTGCGAGCCGGTCAGCGTATGCTACAAAAATCGCATGGAGCAGCGCTTCGTCGGCGCTCGAGAAATTGGGCGGCGAAAGGGTGCGAACACGCCCTTCCAGGATTTGTAAATATTGGTCGCGCGCGGAGAAAATCAGTTTCGCGGCGCCGCGCTGGATTTCTCCGATGTCGGAATATACAGATCCGCGTTTTTCAAAATCTTGTAATATATGAACTCGATCTAACAAATCCGACGGCGACGTGTGCGCGGCGCCGCGGCTGCCCGGAGGCGCTTTGGTTAGATGATAACGAAACGGATCTCGCTCCGAGAGGAGCGCGGCCGCGAGCGCGGCGTGCTCGGGAATTCCGTATTCGTAGCCTTCGATAAGCAATCGCGCGATGCGCGGATGCGCTGGAATTGCAGCCATCGCTTTTCCGATTTGTGTCATTCCCGAAGCGTCGACGGCGCCGAGGCGCGAAAGCAACAATTCCGCGCGAGCTAATGAAACCTCGGGAGGTTTTTCGAACCACGGAAATGTACGAAGATCACTCTCGCCCCATGAACGTAATTGTAACATCGCGCCCGCGAGATCGACGCGCGCGATCTCAGGCTCGTCGTTGATAGCAAAGGAACGATTCTCCATCTCGTTCCAGAGATGATAACAAATACCGGGAGACGTGCGGCCCGCGCGGCCGGCGCGCTGGCGCGCCGACGATTGTGATATTTTAACAATTTCGAGGCGGTCGAGGCCTACCGCCGGATCATAAATTAATACTTTTCGGAGGCCGCTGTCGACGACGGCCGTGACGCCTTCGATCGTTAATGATGTTTCGGCGACGTTCGTCGCGAGAATCACCTTTCGCACCTCCGACGGTTTTAATACTTCGTCCTGCGCCTCGGGCGGCATCTCGCCGTGCAAATCTAACAATAGTATATTTGGCTTTTTTGTTAGAATTTCGCGCGCGCGGCGGATTTCGGCGGCGCCCGGAAGAAAGACTAAGATATGTCCATCGGTTTCGAGCAGCGCACGGTCGACCGCCGCGGCGGCGGATTTTTCGAGCGGCTCGTCGCCGCGGCGCGGAATATAACAATCGGCGACGGGATGAAGCCGTCCCGCCGATTCGATAATATTACAATTTCCGAGAAATGTTGCAAGCGGAGCCGCGTCGAGCGTCGCCGACATCGCTATCATTCGCAGGTCGGGCCGCGCTTCGATCTGTAATTTGCGCGCCATCGCGAAACCGAGGTCCGCGTCGAGGTTGCGCTCGTGAAATTCATCAAATAAAACGATGCCCGCGCGTTCGAGAAACGGGTCTTCCTGCATGAATCTTACAAAGATCCCTTCTGTTATAACTAATATTTTTGTGCGCGCGCCCGCCCGCCTGTCGAATCGAACGTGGTAGCCAACTTCCTCGCCAACATTACAATTCATCTCCACGGCGATCCGCCGTGCGGCGGCTCGTGCCGCAAGCCGGCGTGGTTCTAATAGTAATATTTGCTTTCCGCCGGAAAGTTTTTCATCAAAAAGCGCGCGTGGAACTCGCGTCGTTTTTCCCGCGCCCGTCGGCGCCCGCAATACCGCGTTCCGGCCCGCGCGAATTTCGGCGAGCAGCGCGGGGAGGACGGAGTCGATCGGTAACTTCGAAAGCATTCCCGCCCGAGTCTCGCGGCCGGCGCCGACAAATTCAAACGCGGATTTAATTGTAGTTTCGTAGTGATTCGAAGCCTCTCCGCAAACGGTCGTTTTGTAAGCGGTGGCAATCGCATCCGTTAAAAGCTAATTTGATGCAATCGCGCCGACTCCCGAAATTCTCGCGCTCGCGAACGAAACCACCGCCGTTATTTGTTGTTATAACGGCGAACGCTACCTTCGTGATTTGATAGAATCGATCGAACGCCAGACTGCGCGGCCGGCGAAATTGATTATTGTTGACAATGCGTCGACGGACGCGAGCCGCGAAATTGTTAAGTCGGAGTTTCCGGATGCATTGTTAGTAACGCTCGCTAAGAATGACGGCCCGTGCCCCGCGCGAAATCGAGGGCTCGAAGTTGCGAAAACAAAATATGTATTTGCGGTCGACTGCGACGTGATCCTGCGCGACGACGCGATCGAAAAGTTACTGATCGCATTTCTAAACAATTCCACGAATCATAACGAACTGGCCGCCGCCGAACCGCGAGCCGTCGCGGAGGAAGACCCGGCGCTCGTGCAGTACGACGGCGCGTTTTTTCATTATGTCGGATTATTAATTTTACGGAATTTTTACGTTCCCGCGGCGCGCGCGGCCCGGCCGGCGATTGTTGAAATTGACGCGTTTGTATCCGTTGCGCTTCTCGCCGACCGCGAATGTTTACTTTCCGCGGGCGGGTTCGATCCCGCGTTTTTTATACTTTTCGAGGACAGCGATCTTTCGTACCGGTTGCGGTCGTCCGGAAAAAAGATTGTTAGCGTTGAAGATTCCATTGTGATTCACCGCGGCGGCACGGCGGGCACGTCGTTCCGCGCCGGTCTCTATCCGGCGCGCCGCGTATTCTTACATTCGCGCAACCGCTGGCTTTTCTTAATTAAGAATTATCAATTCTCGACGCTGCTGCTCGGGCTTCCGGGATTGATTCTTTATGAATTGGCAGCGGTCGTTTTTGCAATTATGAAGTTTTCGCCGCACGCGTACGTGCACGGCAAGCTGTCCTTTTTTTATCATTTGCCGGCGGCGCTCGCGGCGCGCAGAATAACAAAAACGCGGCGGCGCGTGCGCGACCGCGAATTTGTGCGCGGCGGGCCGCTCACGCTCTGGCCGCCGCTCACGGCGGGGCGCGGAACGTTAGTATTCTCGAAAATCCTGGACGGCTCGCTGCGATTTTTCTGGACGCTGACGGGAGGGCGATCGTGAAAGTTGCCGCGATTGTTATTAATTGGAATGCCGCCGCCGATACGCGCAGGTGCGTCGAATCGCTGCTGGCGTCCGCCGAAAAATTACAAATATTAATTGTTGATAACGGATCCGCCGACGGCTCGCGCGAAATATTAGCAAAGGAGTTTCCTAAGATTGCGCGCCTCGATCTCCCTCGAAACACGGGATTTTGCGGCGGCGCGAACGCGGGCGCGCGCCACGCGATCCGGGAACTCGGCGCGAACGCGCTGCTGTTTCTTAATAATGACGCGTGGGTCGAGCGCGGCTTCCTCGCGCCGCTCGCCGCCGAACTCGAATCGAATACTAACGTTGGCTGCGCGGGCCCGAAAGTTTATTTTGGCGACGGCTCGCGCCGGATTTGGAGCGCGGGCGGAAAGATAAGATTCCGCGAAAACGTATCCGAGCTGATTGGATTTAACAAAACAGATTCTAGGATTCCGGCCGAACCGTTCGATTGTGATTATATTCCGGGCTGCGCGTTATTGATACGTTCCGAACTGTTTCAAGCGCTCGGCGGATTTGATGAATCGTATTTTGCATATATGGAGGACGTCGACTTTGGCGTTCGCGCCGCGCGGAAAGGTTACAAAAATCGCGTCGTGCCCGCGTCGGTGGTGTATCATCAACCGTCGTCGTCGAGCGGAGGCGGCTACTCGCGCGCGCGAAAATACGCGAATGCATTAAATAGCGTCCACTTCCTCCGGACGAACGGTAAAATGCAACATTGGGCCGCGTTTTGGATATTCGATATTGTATTATTACCATTCGCGTGGCTGCGCGAACGATTCAAATCGGGCGGCGACGCGCGCGCCGTCGCGGCGAAATGGAAGGGGATTCGCGACGGTTTCGCGGGCATCCGGCTTTCGCCGGATCGCATGGAACTTTGGCGTACAAGCCAAAAGTAATATTAATAACCGGCGGCGCGACGTTCCATGCGAATTGCTATTGTTAGCCACAGTTATCCGCCCGCGCGGCTCGGCGGCGCTGAGATTTATACAGAAGCCTACGCGCGCGCTCTCGTTCGCGCCGGGCACGAAGTGTTTGTATTCGCCGCCGAAAAAAATATTACAAAAAAAGACGGGACGGCGCACGAGGAGCGGCGCGATGGTATCGTCATCACGTGGTTCATTAATAATCTCTTTTATAACAATTTTGCAGAAACGTATTCGCGCACGTCTGCGGTCGCGCCGTTTCACAGGTTTCTTAATAAAACAAAACCGGATCTTGTCCATTTCCAACATTTAATGGATGTCGGCGCCGTGCTGCCGCGCGCCGCGGCCGACTGGAATGCACAATTGCCGATCGGCATGACGCTGCACGATTATTGGTTTACATGCCCGCGCTTCGGCCAGCGTTTCCATCCGCGCGGCGCGATTTGTAAGGATATTGATTTTAATATTTGCGCGAATTGTATGCAACAAACGCCGTGGCGCCAGCCGCCGGGCGCCGCCGCGGCAGGCCGCACGATTGCTAAGATAAAAAAAGTGACAGGCGTCGACGTCTCCATTGCGGCAAAAGCGGCGCTGCGAAAGTTACGAAAAAAGAAAATGAACAATCCGAGCGGAAGCGAGCCCGCGCCGCTCGAACTCGCGTCGGCGATCGCGTCGCGTTTCGATTTTTTTAAGAACGAAGTTTATCCATATATTCATTACTTCCATTCGCCGACGCACGTGCTCGCCGGCGAACTTGTTAAGTTTGGACTGCCCGAGCAGAAACTATTCGTTGTTCCGCTCGGCCTCGAACTCGATTTGTTTAAGAAAGTGGATCGAACGGCATCGCAGAAAACGCGCGTTGCGTTCCACGGACAATTAACATTTGCAAAAGCGCCGGATTTATTAATTCGCGCGTGGTTACAATTACCGCCCGAAACGCGCGCGCGCGCGACGCTAACAATCCGCGGCGCGGCGCGCGAGCCCGGTTATTTTGAATTGTTAGAATCGGCCGCGCGCGAAGCCGGCGCCCGGATCGAGCCCGCGTTCGAGCGCCGAGAATTAGCAAATCGCCTCTCGCGCACCGACCTCCTCGTCGTGCCGTCGGTCTGGTGGGAGAATTCGCCGCTCGCGATCCTCGAAGCGTTTGCCGCGCGCGTGCCCGTTCTCGTCGCGGATTTAGGCGGCATGGCGGAACTCGTGCATGAAGGGCGCGGCGGTTTTCGCTTCGCGGCGGGCGATTCCGAGGCGCTCGCTCTCGCGCTCGGCCGCATTCTTAGTGAACCTGCGCTTCTCGCGAGCGCGGCTTCTGCGGCGCCCGCCCCCCGGCCGATTGATGCCGACGCGGCCGAACACCCGCCGCGAATCATTGAATTAGCGCGGCGAATCGTTAAAAATTAAGATTCCAAAATATAATTAATAATGCGGATCCTTTTCGCGGTTCACGGTTATCCGCCCGAATGCACGGGCGGTACAGAGCTTTATGTTAGAAAAGTCGCGAACGCGCTCGCAGCGCGCGGACACTCCATATTTGTAGTCGCCGGATCCTTGCAATGGTTTCATACCGATCGAACGACGGAAGACGTTATTGATAATATTCCCGTTTCGCGATTTCACCGCAGCGATCCGTTTCATGAACGTTGGGAAAAATCGTTTTGTCCGACCGCGGGTGCTTTTTTTGATAAAGCGCTTGCTAAAATAAAACCGGATTTAGTTCATATTCATCATTGGATGCGAATGACGCGCGACATGGCGGAGATCGCGCGGCGCAGGAAGATTCCGGCAATTGTTACATTGCATGATTTGTGGACGACGTGTCTTAAGGTCGACCGCATGCTCGAAGGCGAGGAATTTTGTAACAGAAAACTGGAGCCGGCCGGATGTGTAGCATGCGTCGGCGGTGCGCGCCAATGGACGGGCTCTGGAGAATTGCGCGAGGCGGCGCGGCTCTTTCGCGAAGATATTATTAATGAGCTCACCGTGGCGCGCCGCCGGATTGTTCCTACAAAAGGGCACGGAGACCGCATCGCAGCCGCGCTGGGTTTAGATTCGAAGATATTTACAGTTGTGCCGAACGGTTCGATCGCGGATCTGCAGCCCGGCAAGCGCCGGCGCCCGCTCGCCGACGGAATATTAAGAATCGGGCACTGGGGCGCATTATATCCATTAAAAGGAATCCACGTTTTGTTAGAAGCGGTGCAGCAGTGCCGCTACAAAAACCAGATGGAGGTTCACCTCTACGGCGGAATCTCCGACGACGGTTACGGTGCGCGATTACAACAATTAGCCGAAGGCATCCGCGTGGAATTCCACGGGCCGTTTCGTGCTCAGGATTTATTAAAAGATATATTTGATGTCGTCGTAATGCCGAGCCTGGCCGCGGAATCTTACAGTTTTGCGCTCGACGAGGCGCTCGCGCTCGGATATCCAATTGTAGCAAGCGATTTCGGCGCGCTCGGCGAGCGGCTTGGCGCGGCGGGCCGTACGTTTCCGCGCGGCGATCGCGCTGCGCTCGCCGGAATATTAGATGAATTTATTGAACGCCCGGCTTCGCTAACAAAATTTAAAGTAGAGAATCCGCCGATTACCATTCACGAGCACGCCGAGCGTCTCGAAAAATTGTATGAAGAGGCCGCGGCCGAGGGCAAGGCGCCGCAGACTTCACAATTCGACGACCGCGCGCACGTTATTTTTGAATTTCAACGATCGGAGAACCGGCTGCGCCACGCGCTACGATTTGAATCATTGGCGCGATTCGCGCGCGAGGTGCAGGAAGACCGGGAAAATAGAATTAAGATGATCGAATTCCTTCAGGCCGAGCGCGAACGTTTAGAAAAAATGAATGTTGAACTCGCGCGCCGCGTCGCCGACGCCGAACAGCGCAGCCCGAAGTGAAAATTCTCGCCGTCGTTCATCAGTTCCTTCCGCGCCATCGCGCCGGTACGGAGATTCATACAGATCAGCTCGCGCACGCTCTGCGGGAGCGCGGACACGAAGTAACAATTCTCGCCGTCGAGCACACGGGAGATCGCCAGCAATATTCCATTGCGGAACGTGAGTATCGGGGCACGCCGGTGATTGAAGTTGCGTGGGCGCACGGAATGGATGATTTCGAGCGAACGTATGCAAATCCGGAGATGAACCGCGTCGTCGGCGAGGTCGTGCGCCGCGTGAAGCCCGATTTAGTACATTTTCAACATACGATGTTTTTTGGATTTGATGCTGTTCGCGCAGCCGCGGATCAGCGCGTTCCAATTGTATGCACGCTTCATGAATATTGGCTTTTGTGCCATCGCAGCACTTTTTTATTAGAAAATTTACAAATATGCGAAAAGGGGCCGCGCCCCGATTTGTGCGCGGAGTGCGCTCACAGGGTGCCGCTCATTCCGCAGCGGTATGGACGCGCCGACCGATCGTTAGCATTACCATTAGCGATGGAGCGGCGCGCGCAGACGATGCAGGACCGGGCGCGGCATGTGGATTTGTTTATTTCGCCGTCGCGGTTTCTAAGGGAAACGTTTATTAAACATCAATTCGTCGAGCCGCACCGGATGGTTGTCGTCGAGCACGGGCTGCCGGATGTACCGCCGTTTCCGCACAAGGACCGTGCGCCGGGCGAACCGCTGCGGATTGGATATGTCGGCACGATCGCGGATTATAAAGGTTTGGAAGTATTAATTCGCGCGTCGAACCGAATGTTAGATTTGCCGAATGAAATACAAATCCACGGCGCGCTCGACTGGTTTCCGCAATTCGTCGAGCGCATGAAAAATGAATGCAAGAATCCAAATGTGAAGTGGTTCGGCGGATTTCCGGCGGAACGCGCTCCGGAAGTGCTGGCCGGAATTGATATATTAGTTGTTCCGTCGATCTGGTTTGAGAACGCGCCCGTCACAATATTAGAAGCATTCCGCGAGGGCGTGCCGGTTGTAGCATCGGATCTCGGCGGAATGAAAGAATCCCTCTCTCGCGGCGGCGGCGTCGTGTTTGCTAAGAATAACGACGAAGACCTCGCGCGAATTTTGCGTTTCTATTCGAATGATCAAGACGCGTACGAAGAATTGTGTATATCAGTTCCGCGCGTGCGCAATGATCAAGAAATGGCGGCGGAAACGGAAAAGTATTTTGTGCGCGTCGTCGACGAACACGCGCGCCGCCACGGCCTCGACCGCGTGCGCGCTCACGCGGCGCGAATGGCGGACGCCGAGAATACTAAAATTCCTGCAGAGCCGCGGAAAGGTAAGAAAGTATTATTTGTAAATCCGTTTACGCTGCCCGAGAGCGTCGGCGGCGTCGAAATGCATATTGCGCTCGTGTCGCGCGAGCTGCGCGAACGCGGTCACGAAGTCGCGATTTTTCGTAATGATTCGTCGGATCCGACGGCGCCCGAATTTACAATTCGCAAGAGCGAACATGAGGGCGTTCCGCAGTTCGGTGTGAACTATCGGTGGAGCGATTTCGGCGACGGGTTCGAACGTTTATTACATAACCCGTCGATCGACCGCGCGTTTTTTGAAGTATTAGAAAAAGTGAATCCCGACGTCGTACACGCGCAGGGGCTCACGTGCCTGTCAACTACCATTCTCGACGAAATCAAGAGCCGCGGAATTCGAACAGGATTAACATTGCACGATTTTTGGATGGGCTGCCCGCGCGGCCAGCGGCTTACTAAGAATCTGGAATTGTGTACTACCATTAACCGGCGCCGCTGCGTGCCGTGCCTCGGCGGAATCTGGCCGCAGTTTTTTCCAAATGATATAGTTGGTTTGCAGAATCTTAGTGATTACGAAAAACGGCTCGCGCACGCGTTCGACACCGCCGATTTCTTAGTAACGCCGAGCGAGTTTCACCGCCGCATGTATATTCGCGAATGGAATATTAAAGAAGAGCGGATCACCGCCGTCGCGCCGGGCCTCGACCCGTCGCCGTACCGCGGCCTGCGGCGTACGGCCTCGTCGCGCTTCCGCGTGGGATTTATTGGCAGCGTGACTCCAAGCAAGGGCGTGCACGTTTTAATTGATGCTATCAATAAACTTCCCGCGGGTTCATGTATTACTAAAATTTACGGATCGATTTCGCCGTGGCACGAGGTCGTCAATTATGAAGAACAGCTTCGGAGCCGCGTGCGGCCGTCGCACCCCGTCGAATTCGCGGGACGCTACAAAAACTCCGACCTTCCGCAAATCTTAGCAAACCTCGACGTCGTCGTCGTGCCGTCGCTTTGGTTTGAAAGTTATTGTATGACGATCCGCGAAGGATTCTTAGCGAACGTGCCCGTCATCGCGTCGCGGCTCGGCCCGATGGCCGACGCGATCGAACACGAGATTACGGGTTTATTGTTTAATCCCGGCGACGCCGACGATTTGTATCGTTCCCTGAAACGCATGATGGACGACGCCCGCCTTCGCAACGATATTGCTAACGCTCCGAAAGCGGTGCCGAGCGCGAGCGACGTCGCTGAAGAATTGTTAAAACTGTATTTTGTTTAACAGCCCGTTAAGAGCTTGTTAAATTTGCTTCTCATAAATTCTAAAACGTTTTGTTATTTTCGCGCCGCACGCCTCGCACCCGCGGATGATGTTAAGATTATTTTCGAGCATCCATCCGAATTCCGCCCACGTGAAACCGGCCGCGGCGCCGCGCTCAGCGGTGGAATAGTATAAAAGGGCGTCGGCGCCCGTTTTGCGATATTCGGCGTCGATGCCGAGAAGTATCATTCGCGAGCGGCGCAGATTCTTAATTCTGCGCATAAGATGCAGCCAGCCGAATGGTAATAATCGCCCGCGCACTTCGCGAATCGCGATCGCGACGTCGGGAATGGATAATGAAAACGCAATCGCGCGGCCGTCTTTTTCAATAAAACAGCCAAGGCGCGGATTGAGCACATGGCGCAAACTCTTCGCGAGATAATTAAATTCTTCGCGGCTGATGGGAGTGAATCCCCAAGTGCCTTCCCACGCGGAATTGAAAAGGCGGTGCACGTCGCTCATCTCGGATTCCATTTTATTAAAATCAAAACTGCGTACGGTAAATCCGCCGCGCTCCTTCGCGCGTTCCGCGATTTTTTTGTAACGTTCGACGCTGATCGTCTCTTTTGTTACTTCCATCGAAAAGAGATCTTTAGCTTTTAATAATCCATAACGCTCGAGCGCTTCGGGGTACGACGGCGGATTCCACGGCAGCATGATCGCCGGCGGCGCGTCGAAATTTTCGACGAGCAACCCAATCCTATGATTCATATTTAAATCAATTGGGCCGCGAAGAATTGTAGCGTTGTGCTTCCTGCCGAATTCGGCGCACGCGTCGAGCAGTGCTTTTGTAGTTTCTCCGCTCTCGCGGTCTGCAATTTCAAAATAACCAAAATTGACTACAATTTCGTGATGATACTGATTCGCCGCGTGGTCGACGCACGCCGCGACGCGGCCGACGGGCGTTCGTCCGCGCTTTGCAATAAAAAAAGCAGCCGCGGCATGTTTAAAAAAAGGATTCTTCGCCGACGTCTGGCGAAGGAAATCGAGCGAGATGTCGGGCGTGTACTGCGGCTCCGTGCGAAACGCGCGCGGCGAATTGTGAAATGCGAGCATTCCAAACAATCCTGAGACGCGCTCGATCGCGACAACGGACGTGGTCATTCGCGGAGAGTAACAACACTTTTGCCGCGAGTGGCTGTACGAAAAACGCGGGTTGGTTTTGTATGATGGCCCAAACCTCACGATAAACTGCTATGCCGCGACTCGCCGTTCTATTCTTAATATTGATTTCAGCGCTGCCCGGCTCGTGCCGGTCGGCCGGTCTTTCATTTCGCTCGGCCGTCCGGACGCGCGCGATTGAAATCGCCGACACAATCGATAGCAACGTTGCACAATTCCAAATCGACCGGCCAGGTATTATTGCAGACGCCGAACTCTGCACGGCGCTGACCGAAGAGTTATGTGATCGAATCCTAACAATTGACGTTCGGCGCCGTGAAATTGAAATAAAAGGCGACGCAGCGCTTCGCGAAATGGCGAGCCAGCAATCTTCGCGCTATCGAATGGTAGTATCGCAATTGGGAGAGACCGCCGCGCGCGTATTTGTACAAATGGCGAACGGCTCCGGATATCGCGTTTCACTCGCGCTCGACTCGCTCGCGAAAATGGAAGACGCAGCCGTTGCTCCAGCGCTTCTCGAAGCCTTTCAATCGGCGGATTCTACAATTCGGCGAGCAGCACTGCGCGCGGCCGCGACGTCGCCTTCGCGAATTGTTAACTTCCAATCCGAAACAGCTTTGTTATTGCTAGATCCAGACTGGACCGTTCGCCGCGAGGCGTGCGTGACGCTCGGACAATCTAAATTATCCGGCGAAAAGTGGGATGACGCGCTCGCCGAGGCGATGAACGATCCGCAGCCGCTCGTCGCGTCGGAAGCCGCGCGCGCCCTCGGCACCCGAAAGTCTTTACAACGCATTAACACTATTATTGAGTTTCTCGAACGAGCGCGGAATGCAAATGATCCGTTGTCGGCGGAGGCCGCGCACGCCGCGCTCGCCGAAATCACAAATCGAAAAGATATGATTCCGGATCCCGTCGCGTGGCGCAAATGGGTTGAAGAAAACCGGCCGGAGTCGCGGCCGGCACCGTGACGTACGCAATGTAATTATTACCATTGGCGGAGTTTAATTTTACTTGAACATAACATTTCGAGTTGTACGTTAACAGCAGCAGCGAAACGATCTCGCGACTCGATGACAACAACTGCAATCCAACCCACAATTGAAAAAACGGCAGCTTCGGCGGTCCGTCCGAAATCGAAACCAATCGCTACGCCAGGCGCGAATGCCGCCGGCGAACAAAAGATAGGTTGGAAAATTAGCAGGCGAGGGCTGTCGTGCTCGGCTTGCGAGCGGCCGTTTCTGAACGGTAATCTTGTCTTCTCATGTTTAGTATTTGCCGAGGCCATTGACGCCGATCAGGAAATACCAATTTTCAGCCGCGTCGACCGCTGCGGCGTTTGTCATCAAAAACGCGAAAAGAAAACCCACGAAATCATCTGGCGTTCGCAATATGAAGAATCGCCGAAGAAGGCAAAGCTAGACTTAATTTCACTCTCGGAAGTTTTTCGGCAGCTCGTCGCGTCAAACGACGAACGCTTCCGCGATCTAAAGTTTTTAGTTGCACTATTATTATTACGACACCGCCGGCTGCGCGTGGCGCGCACATACACCGAGAACGACCGCGATTTTATTAGCGTTGTTTTTGGACGCACGAAGGAGACGGCCGAAGTCGAGGCTTCCGATCTGTCAAAAGAACAAATGGAAGGTTTGCGTTCGCAATTGATGGCGGTCTTTGAGGGCGGCGAATTGTTGCCTTCCGCGGAACATCCGGTTTCTGAAATGGTGGAGCAACCCGTGGCGGAGGCCGTTTAAGTAAGTTTTTGTAACAACCCGCGTCCGGCCGGCGCGGCGCGTTTGTTAGCAATCTGTTTCGAACTTGGACCCGCCGGCCGCCGCCGCTGAAGCGCGACGCGAACGCTAATAAAAGAGGGTCCAAAAAAAATCAAAAAAGATTCATTGCGTTTTTACATCTGGAAGACGATCTTGTCGCGCCCATGGTGAAATTTGGTGACGTTCGGTGATATCCGGTGACGCGCGTCGCGAGCTGCCGAAATGCAATAATCGGCTTGCGACGAAGCGTCCGTGTCGATCGAGCGGCCATAACCACCAATATAACAGATATTTCGACAGGCATTATAACAATATTCGGACGCGGCGGTGACAGACTATCTCGGCTCACAAACCCATTCCTTGGATCCCAAGGGAAGGACCGCCGTGCCGCGAATTCTTCTCGAGGCGCTGCTCGACCGCGCCGGCGAAAAGCAACAGCTAGCATTAGGCTTCGGGCCGGATCAAAAATTATTATTATTGCCGGCGCGAGATGTTAAGACTGCGTTTCAAAGTTTTCTCACGTCGCCGTTCGCCTCGGAAGAATTAGCAAGCATCCGCGCCGTATTCTTTGGAACGATGCAAGTGTGCATTCCCGACAAGCAGGGAAGAATTGTAATACCGCCCGAAATGGTTAAATATGCTAATTTTGGCGATGAAGTAACATTTGTAGGAACCGGTGATTTAGTAGAATTGTGGGACACGAAGTTGTGGAAAGAACTTGTAGCATCAAAAATCAACGGCGGACAATTATCAAAACAAATGCGCGAAGCGCATGCGCGCGCGAGTTTTGATGCTAATAATTCAAATGCTAATACTGGAAAAAAATCATCCGGCGAGGCTCGCACATGATGGCCGCGATCGTCCCGAAGCACATCCCCGCGATGGTGATCGAAGTACGCGCCGGTCTCGCGGTGCGCGCGAATTACAGAATAATCGATGTAACAGAAGGGTACGGCGGGCACACGGCAGCACTCGCCGAAGACCTCGGCCCCGGCGGCCGCATTCTTGGCATCGACCGCGACGCAACCGCAATTGAAGCATCGCGGCAGCGGTTCGCGAACGATCCGCGCATAAAAATTGTGAAAGCGCGAATATCACAATTAGGCGGCGTTATTGATAACAACCGCGAATTCTTGAATATTAGCGATGAGGCCGCCGGCGGCGCCGTCGACGCGGTTTTGTTTGATTTGGGCGTTTCGTCGCCGCAGCTCGACGACCCGTTGCGCGGGTTTTCGTTTAAAAAGGACGGATTATTAGATTTAAGAATGTCGCCGTCGGAATCCGGCCCGACAGCCGCCGACCTTGTTAATAAACTTCCCGAGAATCAGCTCGCCGACATCCTCTATCAATTCGGCGAGGAGCATGCGTCGCGGCGCGTCGCGCGCGCGATCGTTACAGCTCGCGCACGCAAGCCGATTACTACAACTTTGGAACTCGCGGAAATTGTCAAGAGTGCAGTTCCGTTTTCGAAAGCCGACGCCGGCCGCATTCACCCCGCGACGCGCACGTTCCAGGCATTGCGAATTGCAGTAAACTCCGAATTGGATGAACTCGAGAAAGGCTTATCTGTAGCCATCGCGCGCCTCGCGCCGGGCGGCCGCGTCGCCGTTCTCGCGTATCATTCGCTCGAAGACCGTATTGTTAAACTACAATTCAAAGACGCGGCCGCGCGTGATTATCAAATATTAACAAAAAAACCGGTGACGCCGGGCGCCGCCGAGATCGCCGATAATCCGCGCTCGCGCAGCGCAAAGCTAAGAATCCTGGAGCGCAACGCAGACGGCGCTCCAAAAACTAAGAATAAATATGCAAACAAAAGTTCGAGTCGAAGCGAGGTGCGTCCATGAGGTTGGTTGCCTTGGGTCTAGGTATGGCCGTTCTCGTCCTCGCTCTCATCACTGCAGGTTGGCGTGCGGAGGCCCATCGCACGGCGGGTGAGAACGAGGGGCTCGAACGCCAGATTGCACAATTAGCGCGAGCGCGCGACGACGCGCGCGAAGACGTGGATTTTCTGCGGCAGCCGTTCGCGGTGCGTCTCCGAAGCGCGCATTTATCAAAAACCGATGTTAAGAAAACTGATACTAAGAAAAACGCGGACGCAAAACCGGCTGTAACTGTTAAATCGGCGAAAGATCAACCCGTAAAATCTGAACAAAAAGGAACGTCCGCGGCGAAGCCTAAGACTACAAATTCCGCGAAGGCGCGCGTGCAGCCGTGAACGCTACAATTCAAAAACGTTTCTTTGCAAACCCGACTCTGCCGTTCTGGGTCTTGGGCGCCTTCTTGGCCGGACTCGCGGGCCGCCTCGTCTACGTTCAGGTCTATAACGAAAAAAAGTACAGTTCCGAAGTCGAGCTGATTGTTGAAAAACGCCTGCGCCTCGTCGCGCAGCGCGGGATTATTTATGATATGCAGGGAACCGTGCTCGCGGGCGCGCGTGGAATTGTGCATTTGGTCGCCGACGCGCGCGAACTCAAGAAAACCGAAGACCGCCGCGCGATGCGAAAGATACAATTCCGCGGCACGGGCGAAATCCCCGCGGACATACTACAAGAACGCGCCGGCGAAATTGTAAGAATGCGCGGTGATCTCATTCTTGATCTTGCAGCGGCGCTTGATCAAACGGTCGGCTCGAAAGGCGGGATCGACGCGCGCGCGCGCGACATCTCCGAGCGTCTCGGCCGGATGAAGAAAAGTAAAAATAACAAATGGGAGCCGGCCGCGTACGTGCCGATCGCACGAAAATTAACAATCGACGAAGAAGCTAACGTTCGAAATGTATTAAGAAAACACGGTGTGTCGAGCGCGTTTGCCCTCGAAGAAGATTTCGAACGCACGTATCCCGCGGGTGCCGCGGCCGCGCCGATTGTTGGTTTCTTCGGCGCGCGCGAACAGCAGGGCGCCGCGAAAGCGGAACCCGGGCCCGACCGCGTCGGCGCCGGCGGAATTGAACAATATTATGAAACAAGACTGCGCGGAACGTCCGGGTCGTCGGTCGTGCAGCGCGCGCCCTCGGTCGACGGCGGATTTATCGATTTAGATCAAGATATTCCTCCGCTGCCCGGCGCGGATATTCATTTAACCATTGACGCAAAGTTAACATCCATTCTTCACGAAGAAGCGCAGCGCGCATATAACAATACTTCGTGCGACGCGATCGCGGCCGTCGCGCTCGATGCGTACACCGGAAAAGTATTAGCAATGGCTTCGGTGCCGGGCTTCGATCCGAACGCAGCTCCCGGTGTTAAGAATCACGCATTAAACAATTACGCCGTTGGTTTTTCGTATGAACCGGGTTCGGCAATCAAGCCGTTCACCGTCGCCGCCGCGCTCGAATCGGGAGTGCTCAAGCCGGCCGATCAGTATGATGTAAATTATCCGAGCGGCTTTCGGATTCCGAAGCGTGCGAAGCCGATTCAAGATTCGCACGTCTTCCACGGAATATTAGATATAACAGGTATTTTGCAACGATCGAGCAACATCGGCGCCGTCAAGATTGGTCATAAAGCCGGATCCGCCGCGATCGAATCCGCATTTACACAATACGGTTTTAATGAAAAAACCGGCGTCGAACTTCCGATCGAAGGAAAAGTTAGTTTACCAAAACGCGTCCGCGGCGCGGCGTGGGACGTTCCGAACACGCTCTCATCTGTTAGTTTCGGTTATCAATTCTACGTGAATGCGCTTCGGTTCGCGGCCGGGTACGCAACGTTAGTCAACGGAGGAATGCGCGTCGAACCGCGCCTCGTCGATTCGATTGTCTATCCCGACGGCCACGTCGAGCGGCCGCGGCCGCCCGCGCCGCGCCGCGTGATGTCTGAAGATACAGCTAGAATTGTACGCGAAATGTTACAAACGGTTGTAACAGAAGAACACGGAACTGGGCACCGCATCGCCGTGAAGTTACAAAAAGAAGGATACCACGAAGTATTATCTTTCGCGGGCAAGACGGGCACTTCCGTCATTCATAAGAATCCTTCGAATATGAACGGCACGTTCGCGGTTTTCGGGCCGATGCCGCATCCGCGTATTGTTATTGTCTTCACCGCGTTTAATTCAAATTTAAGATTCGCGGGCGACGTCTCCGTCGAACCTTCGATGCGCGCGCTCGCGCGCTCGCTTCGCGCTCTCGGGCTCACGGATCCCGGGCCGCGATCTGTAAATTTAACAAATCCCGGCGCCCCGGCCATCGAGCAGTCTGGCCCGGTCGCTCTCGACATCGAACAAAAGAAAACAACTTCAATTAAGCCCGCCGCGGACCGTCGCAAAAGTGCTTCGAAATCAAAATATTAGAATCTTTTGTTTAATCGAGGAAGATCGCTCGAATCGTAGTATGACGCTACGCCGAGAGCGGTCTGACGAAGAGTTAACAAAAGAGGCTATTAGTTTGATCGAATGGCTTTTGCGACGGTCCGCCAAGGGCAGCACCAAAAAAACGGAGGCGCGTCCACAATAACGCGTACCCAAATGTTATTTTCACAATTAACCGAATGCCTCACGCCGCTCGGCGCGAGATCGTTCGGCGTCGGCAACCCCGAGGTCACGGGCGTCGCGATTCATAGCAAAAGAGTTCGCAGCGGAGATCTATTTGTAGCTATGCCCGGCGCGAAAGCGGACGGCGCGAATTATATCGAAGAGGCGTTGAAGCGCGGCGCCGTCGCCGTTCTTACAGAACGTCAAATTGATAATTTAACAGTTCCTGGAATTTGCGTTCCGTCGATGCGCGCCGCCGCGGCCGACGCCGCCGCATTTGTATTCAAACAGCCTGCGAAGAGCATGCGAGTGGTTGGGATTACAGGCACGAACGGCAAAACTACAACTGCGTCATTATTACGATACATGATCGAGTGTGATCATCGCGCGTGCGGACTCCTCGGCACGATTGGATATTCGATCGGCGGGCGCGAACTTCCGGCAGTGAATACAACTCCGGATTCGGTTTCGCTGCACGGTTTCTTTCGCGATTTGTTAAATGCGGGGATTCGCTATTGTTCGATGGAAGTGTCGTCGATCGCGCTCGATCAGGAGCGCGTCCGCGGCGTGCGGTTCGAAGCAGCCGTGTTTACTAATTTAACGCTCGACCATCTTGATTATCACAAAACATTTGATCACTACCGGCTGGCCAAGAAGAAGTTATTTACAAATCTGGAGCCGGGCGCGTTTGCGATCGCAAACGCTCAAGATCCCGAATCGGCGCGAATGCTCGCCGACACGAAAGCTAATAAAATATTGTATGGAATCGACGGCGAGCGTTTCCCAGGCGGCGCGCCGCAAGTGATTGCTAAAGTTCTTCGCGCGAGCCTCGACGGCGTCGACTTTTTGTTAAGAGCCCCGAATCTCGGCGGCCAGGGCGCGCTGGAATTGAAAATAACAAGTCCGTTTCTCGGCGCGCATAATGTACAAAACGCGCTCGCGGCGGCCAGCTCAGCGTTAGCCATGGGCGTCTCCGCCGAAGCCGTCGTCGACGGAATTGAAAAGATAGGAATGGTGCAGGGCCGCCTCGAACGCGTTGACGGCGGAAAACCGTTTCACGTATTTGTAGATTACGCGCACACGCCCGACGGTCTGCGCCGCGTATTACAAACATTGCGGCCGCTCACGCGGCGGCGGTTATCGGTAGTATTCGGATGCGGCGGCGATCGCGATAAATCGAAGCGCCCGCTCATGGGAGCCGTTGCTACAGAAATCGCCGATAACGTTATTATTACAAATGATAATCCGCGGTCGGAAAATCCCGAGCAGATTGCAAAAGAGATTGCCGCGGGAATCACGCGGCGCGATGCTAACGTTACGATCGAGCTCGACCGCCGGCGCGCGATCGCGCGGTCGCTCGAAAACGCGCGCCCGGGAGACGTGATGCTGATCGCTGGAAAAGGTCACGAAACCTATCAAATCATCGGCGATGAAACATATCCGTTCGACGACCGAAAAGTGGCAAAAGAGTCGCTCGAAAAATAGTAATAATATCGAACTCCGGTGGAACCCGTCTCTTTACAATTCGTCGTCGAGTCGACCGGCGCCCGCCCTGCGCGCGCGCCGGCCGGTAATACACTATTTCGCAGCGTTTCGACGGATTCTCGGACATGCCCCGCGGATTCATTATTTGTAGCAATCCGCGGCGAGAAATTTAATGGTAATGAATTTGCGCCGGCCGCGCTGCAAAACGGCGCGGGGGGCGTGCTCGTCGCGCCGGGCGCGGCGCAATCGGATCGCAACTATAACGATCACATTTTTAACGAACGCACGGTTCTCGAACATCCGTCGCCCGAGCAGGCGTTGTTACAATTAGCGAAGCGCTACCGCGATCAGTATTCGATTCCAATTGTAGGAGTGGCGGGCGCCGCCGGAAAAACGACTACAAAAGAAATCACCGCGCATTTATTAAAAAGCCTCGGTCCGATCGTCGCGTCGGAAAAGTCATTTAACAATTCGATCGGCGTTCCGCACACGCTCTTTAAGATTGAAAAATCGACGCGCGCGGCTGTCGTTGAAATTGGTACTAATTCAAAGGGCGAAGTCGCGGCCCTCGCGGCCGTCGTTTCGCCGACTCTGGGAATTATAACAGTTATCGCCGAAGAACATTTAGAAGGCCTCGGCGATCTCGACGGCGTTTGCCGCGAGGAAGGCGCTCTGCTCGACGTGCTCCCGGCGGGCGGCATCGCATTCTTAAACGCCGACGATCATTATTATCCAATTCTGCGAAAGCGCGCGCGCTCGAAAGTTGTAACGTTTGGAATTGAGAACGCCGCCGACTTCTCCGCAAAAGATATATTATTTCACATCGCGGGTTGTTCGTTCAAGGTGCAAGGGCGCGCGGCGACGGTGCCGCTGCTCGGAACTCACAATGTTTATAATGCGCTCGCAGCGATTGCGATCGCCACGACGCTCGGCGTTCCGCTCGACGAATCTTTACATTTACTCGCCGACATGAAACCGCCGCACCGCCGGCTCGAACGTAAACGTTTCGGCGATGTTGAAATTATCGACGATTGTTATAATGCAAATCCGGGTTCGGTGCGCGCCGCCATTCGTGCGCTCGAAGGACTCCGAAACGGCCGGCGCCGTATTTTTGTACTTGGGAAAATGCATGAACTCGGCGCCAAGTCGTCCGAATTGCATACTGAAATCGGACGCGAAATCGGACGCGCGCGATTTGATATGTTTATCGCGATCGGTGCCGAGAGCCGCGAACTCGTCAAAGGCGCCGTCGACGCGGGAATGTCCGCGGGCGCGATTATACAATTCCCGTCGGCCGCCGACGCTCAATATCATATTCCGGAGATTGTTAAAGATGGCGATCTCGTACTTGTAAAAGGCTCGCGCGCCGAGGGGCTCGAGCGCATCATCGACGCGCTGCGCGCGCGGTTCGAGCCGCGCGAAGAAGGTCATTTGTAATGATCTACGCGCTCGCGCAATGGTTGCAAACATCGGCCGGCACCGCCGGGTTTCCGGGCGCGCGCCTTTTTACATATATAACCTTTCGCGCCGCGCTTGCCGCGCTCATCGCATTTCTTATTTGTATCTATGCGGGCCCGCGCGTGATTGCAAAATTAAAGGCGCTCGGTTTTCAAGACCGCGAAAAGGACGACGACGCGAGCCTCGCAAAGCTATGGAGCCAGACCGACAAGCGCAATACTCCAACGATGGGCGGCGTCTTTCTGATTCCATCCATTCTGATTGCAACAATACTTTTCGCGCGGCTTGATAATATTTTTGTTATTGTTGGTATTTGCCTCGCGGCGTTTTTCTGTGCAATCGGCTTTCTCGACGATTGGGCAAAACTAAGAAAAGAAAAAGGCGGCGGGCTGAAGCGCCGCGAAAAATTATTGTGGCAATCGGTCGGCGCGCTGATCGCGGTCGCCGTTTTGTTTTGGTTCGCGCGCGAAACGGACCGCTCGTCATTATTAAGAATCTATCCGCCGTTTTTTAAGGATTTTGCCATCGACCTTCCGGCCATCGGCATTCTCGGGTCGGGGATATTTGTCATATTCGAATGGTTTACCATCACCGCGACGGGCAACGCCGTTAATATTACAGATGGGATGGACGGCCTCGCCGCGGGCTGCACGCTCATCGCCGCGGGCGCGCTCGGACTTTTATGTTATGTTGCCGGCCACTCCGAGCTCGCGCAGTATCTTCGCGTTCCCGCGATTCACGGCGCCGGAGAATTAGCAATTCTTGCGTCGGCGATCATGGGCGGATGTTTAGGATTCCTTTGGTTTAATTGTTATCCCGCGCAGGTTTTCATGGGAGACACGGGGTCGCTTTCGCTTGGCGCGTCGCTCGGATTCTTAGCAGTCGTCGCGCGCCAAGAATTAGTATTGCCTCTCGTCGCGGGAGTATTTGTAGCGGAAGCCGGGTCGTCATGGCTTCAAACTTTCTACTTCCGGCGCACGGGCGGAAAACGATTATTTACAAAAGCGCCGATCCATCATATTTGGCAACTTCGTAATTATCCGGAGCCGAAAATAGTTATTCGGTTTTGGATCGTTGCGGCTTTGCTCGCGTTGTCAGGCGTCGCATTACTAAAACTCCGATGACATCCGAAACCCTCCTCGACTATACAACTAGAGCGTCCGCGCGCACGGCCACGCCGCGCGCCGCGCAAGCCGCGATATTATTAATAACGAGCTGCCTCGGATTAGTTGCGATTGGGTTCGCGACGGCAGCGTCGGTCGCGCCGCCGGACAGTTTTCAATTAAAAGTACAAACCCACGGACTCAACCTCGCCGTCGCGCTCTTCGCATTCTTAGTCGCGCTGCGAACGCCGCTCGAATGGTTAAGAAGGGCGTCGCCGTTCATCGCGTGTGCCGTGGGAATATTGTTGATTGCGGTTTTGTTGCCCGGCATCGGACGCGAAACGAAAGGAGCGCGCCGCTGGTTCAGTTTCGGATCTGTATCTTTCCAGCCGAGCGAGATCGCCAAAATTACAGTTATTTTATTCTTAGCGGATTTTATTGGCAAAAATCCCGACCGCCTCGCGAACCTGCGCTCGGGCTTCCTCGCTGCCGCCGCGTTCATTCTCGGATTTGCAGGAATTATCTTTATAGAACCCGACTTTGGAACGGCGCTTTATATCATTTGCCTCGGCGGCGTTTTGTTAGCGATCGGCGGCGCGCCGACCCATTACTTAATTATGAGCGCCGTGCTTTCGATCGTTCCCGTGGTTTTGTTAGCCTACGGATTTTTCGGACACGTGAGCCGGCGTACTACAAATGATTTTCAAGTGAAACAAAGTCTGCGTTCGCTCGGAGAAGGCGGACCCGCGGGCGTCGGCTACGGCGGCGGCCGCATGAAATTTGGACACGTTCCCGAAGGCAATAATGACTTTGTTTTATCATTGGTCGGCGAGGAATGGGGCCTGCTTGGAACGTTAACATTGCTTGCGCTATTCGGCGGCGTTCTTGCCGCTGGAGCCATCGGCTCGAAGGCGTGCCGCGATATGTTTCATCGATTAATTGTATTCGGCGTGACGTTCGCGATCGGATTTCAGGCCGTATTTAATATAGCAGTTGTCACCGGCGTTGCGCCTCCGAAGGGGATCGCGCTGCCATTTGTATCATCCGGCGGCTCCGCGCTGCTCGGCTTTTCCATTGCCGTCGGACTCGCGGTGAACGCGCTGCGGCGCGAAGCCGCGGCATCCAATTCGAATTCTTAATAATTAGTATAACAATCAAACCCGTAAACCCAACAACCTAATAAATCTCCCGTTCAACCACAAAACCGGCGCGAGCCGGAAGGTGTCTCATGAATAATCTCGAAAAGTACGGCGTCCTCGCTCTTATTTTTGTTATTGTACTCATTCTAACTGTTGCCATTTGGAACGGGCCCGGCGAGCCGAAACCGGGCGTGAATCCGCTGTCAAATATAGCAAATCTCGACGGCAAGCCCGCGGACGGGAAAATAGATGTAAATCTAAATCCCGGGAGTGGAATCGATATATCCGATCCAAATATCGCGGCGCGGCCGGCGCTGCAGGAGCAAATCCGCAGGCAGCAGGAAGAGAATGCAAAACTTCTTAGTCAAAATAACAATACACCCGCGAATTCCGGCGAGGTCGTTCCGGGCGGACAATCCGCCGGCGAAGGTGCTTCACTACAAAAAGCCCCCGAGTTCAGAAAGCATAAGATTGTGAAGGGCGACACGTTCGAAAGCCTCGCGCTCAAATATTTAGGTTCGCGAAAGTTAGCAAGCGAAATTCAAAAGGCGAACGAAGGCGTGCTCCCCACAAAAATGAAGCTGGGCATGGAATTATTAATTCCAGCGGCGCCGGCGGATTCTCTCGCGGACAGCGCAAAGAAAGATAAGGATATTCAGGCCGCGAAAAAGAAAGCTACAAAACCCGGAAAGGCGGCGGCGTAATTAATAATTCGACAGGTTGCTTCCCGCGATGCGCATCCTATTCGCGGGCGGCGGAACGGGCGGCCATCTCGTTCCCGGAATTTCGGTCGCGGAGGTCGCGCTGGCGCGAAAGGATACAATATTATTCTTAACAGCCGGGAGGCCTGTCGAAGAGAAAATCCTCGGAGAATTGCCAAAGGCGCCGCTTCCCCTCGAATTCGGAGGCGGCGCCCCGGGGATGATAACAATAGCGGCGCGGCTTCCGCGCGCCGTCGCCGCCGCGCGAAAATATATACAACAATTCAAGCCGGACGTATTTGTAGGGCTCGGCGGGCTCGCGTCGTTTCCGGCCGCGGTGGCCGCGAAGATTTGTAACGTTCCGGTGGCATTATTAGAAATCAACGCCGTGCCGGGCCGCGCGACGCGCTGGCTGCGCCCGTTTGCTAACAAAATATTTGTATCATCAGAAATTGCGGCGCGCGAGATCGGCAAGAAGGCCGTGCTCACCGGAACGCCCCTGCGTGCGGGATTTTCGAAGTTAACAGATCCGGCCGGCGCGCGGCTGTCGTTCGGACTCGACCCTGCGGCGTTTACAATATTAATTTTGGGCGGATCGCAGGGCGCGCTCGCGGTCAATCGCGCCATTCAGGGGATTCTTAGCGATCTCGCGAAAAGTAATATTCAGATTCTTTGGATCACGGGTCCCGGAAAGGAAGGCGAGCTCGAACAATTGTGTCTTTCGACGCCGGGTCTTCGCGCGGCGGTTATTCCATATATTAATGATACACCGCGCGCGTACGCGGCCGCCGATCTCGCGATTTGCCGCACGGGCGCGGCAACCGTCGCGGAACTCGGCGCGCTCGGGCTTCCCTCGATCGGGATTCCGTATCCGCACCACCGCGATCGCCAACAATATCGAAATGCGGAACTTCTCGGCGGCGGCATCATCGTGATCGACGAGCGCGAACTCACTTCCGAAAAATTAGCATCGACGATTGATACATTGTTTCGCGACCGCGGGCGTCTCTCGGCGATGGCAGCAATCGCGAAGGAGCGCGGGCGGCGCGACGGCGCCGAGGCCGTCCTTCGCGAACTGTTGAATCTTGCGAAATTACATCATTAGTATTTATTAATTCAACAAATCATTTCACTTTTCAAAACGTGATGTTATAAATCCAGACATGGGCACCGCCGCAACCTCCACCGCGTTCGAGCGCGATCCGCTCGCCGCCGCCGCGCATCTCGCGTCGGTTGGCCGCGCGCATTTTGTTGGTATTGGCGGAACGGGAATGTCGGGCCTCGCGCGAATACTAAAAAAACGCGGATATACAGTTACGGGATCCGACGGAAAATCTTCGCCCGCGACGGAATTGTTACAAAACCTCGGCATTCCGACGGCCGCCGGCCACTCCGCTGCCGCGATCGATTTTGAACGCGGAATCGTCATCGCGTCCGCGGCGATTAGTGATAATAATCCCGAGCTCGTGCGCGCGAGTGAACTACAAATCCCAATTGTTAAATATGCCGTTGCGCTTGCCGCCGCCACGGCGATGCGCCGCGTCATCGCGATCGCGGGCTGCCACGGAAAGACTACAACTACGGCGATGACGTCGTTTTTGTTAAGAAACGCGGGAGTGGACTGCGGGTTTTTAATTGGTGGAAACGTTCCGCAGCTCGAAGGCAACGCGGCCGACGGGCACGCCGCTGAATTTGTAGTTGAAGCGTGCGAGTACGACCGGTCGTTTCTTAATTTTGCACCGGCCCAGAGCGGCATCACGAATATTGACTCCGACCATTTGGATTATTATGGAACGTTCGAAGCGGTCGTCGATGCGTTCGCAAAATTTGTATCACAAACGCGGCCGGGCGGAATTGTAGTCACGACCGCGGAAGCGTGGGATTTGTTAAAACCGCGCGTCGAAGCGATCGAATCGTTCGAGCCGCGCGACGTGCGCATTCGGACAATTGGTGATGATACAAAATCGTCGATCCGGCTCATTCCATTACAAATGATGACGCACGGCGCGACACGCGCGCGCGGCCCCGCGATGCGATTGTTTATGGGGCGAGACGACCTTGGCGCGTTTCAGCTCGGAATTCCGGGAGCACATAATTTAATAAACGCGGCGATCGCGATTTTGTTAGCGTTGGAAGCGAACGCGGATTTGGAGAAAGTGCGCGCGGCGCTGCCCGAGTTTCGCGGCGTCGACCGCAGGCTTACTATTAAAAAACGGTCGCCCGATATAACCATTCTGGATGACTACGGCCACCATCCGACGGAAATCCGCGCGACGCTCGCGGCGGTTCGCGAAGCGTACGCTAATAATTCGAGAATTATATTTGTTTTCCAGCCTCATCAATATTCGCGCACGCGAATGCTCTTTCATGAATTCGTAGACGCGATCGCGGCATCGTTAACGTCGAACGATCGCGTAGTTCTCCCCGAAATTTACGCCGCGCGCGACTCGAACGAAGATAAAGAATCCGTTTCGAGCGCCGACCTCGCGCGAGAATTGCGTGCGCGCGGCCTCGACGCGATATCTACAAAAACGCTCGAACAAGCCGCCGACTCGGTTTGGGCGTCCCGGCAATACGGCGACGTAATCTTAACATCCGGAGCAGGCGATGTCGATCGAGTGGCCGACGAACTGGTTCGACGATCCCAACAAAATTAAAGTTAACGTTGGCGGTGGAACGTCCCGTAATATTAACGGTGGAGCCGACCGCAATATTAATGGACGCGCGGCGTTTGGCGGCGTGCGCACGGATGTTTTATTTCGAGATTTAACAACTTTTCGAATCGGCGGACCCGCGAAAGTCTTAGTCGAGCCGCTCGATCCGGACAGCGCCGCGGAAGTCGTGCGCCGCGCGTGTGAGCGGAATGTTAAACTAAAAATACTCGGCAACGGTTCGAATTTATTAGTATCCGACGCAGGCTTCGACGGAGTTGTTATGAGCACGGCGCGCATGCGCCGCGCGATTCGCCAAGAGGAATATTATCATTTGTGGGCGGGCACGCCGCTCGTCGGTTTTGTTAATGATGCGGCGAAGGCAGGCCTCTCCGGCGTTGAAGGTATTATTGGTATTCCCGCGATGATCGGCGGCGCGATTGCGATGAATGCGGGCGGGCGGTGGGGCGAGATTTTCGACGTCGTCGAAACGGTTACAATTTGTGAACTCTCGACCGGCGAAGTGCGAACGCTAAGAAAACCGGAAATGCAGCCCAAGTATCGAGATGCCAATCTCGGCAACGTGATGGTGCTCGAGACAACGCTAAAATTGCGGCCGGCCGATCGAAAAACAGTGGTCGAAGAAACGAAATCCCATTTGATCGAAAAGAACTCGTCGCAGCCCGTGACCGAGCCGTCGCCGGGTTGCATCTTTAAGAATCCGAAGCCGCACAGCGCCGCGCAACTTATTGATGTAACCGGTCTCAAGGGGACGCGTATCGGAGGGGTTGAAGTTTCGCGCAAACACGCCAACTATTTCGTTAACGTTGGCGGCGGCACGTGCGACGACGCGAACCGGCTGATCGATCACGTCCGCGAGCGCGTTGCTAAAGAACACAATATTGAACTCGAAACAGAAGTTAAGATTTGGTAGCTAATACATTGGTAACTAATACAACTGCAATGATCACAATAAAAAACATCGTGCTCGCGGCGCTGGCATTCGGCGCGCCGGGTTCCTATTTGTCAGTTTCGTTTACTACTGCGTTTGCTACAATTCAAGACGGAGGATTCAAATTTCCGCAAGACCCGTCGGGCACGATTTCAACCATGCTCGGTTCGCGCGCCGGTTTTGTAGATTTCTCCGAAGAGCTTGCGAAGCCCGGTGTCGCGGTCGTGTTCGGAACGATGACGAAAGTGACCGAGGGAAGACGCGAACGCATCGAAGGCGACCTCGGAATTGGCAATTCTAAAGTTGTGAATATGGGAACCGTCTTTTATAAAATTGAATCGACGGGCGAAATTAATATTACAGAAGCGTTTTTCGGAGAAGTGAAAGGAAAGTCGGTGACGGTTGCGTTTGATCTACAATTAGCAAGACTCTTCGACGGCAAGGAAAGCCGGCAGATTCTTAGCAACCCCAAGCACGTGTTCGAGACGCCGCTCACCGGAATCTGGGTGCTCGAAAAAGAAAAGAACAAAAAAAACTACCGCGTGTCGCGCCTCGATAAATTTGATATTAAAGCTGAAAAATCGGCCGACCCCGATACCGTGATGCGCAAGCGTGCGAACGATCGCTTCGGCATCAACCGCCGCAAGGCCGATTATGTTGCATTGCTCGATAGTTATAACGTTGCGAAGACGGATAAAGACAAAGGTAATATTGCAAAAAAACTAAAAGCCGCTTTGGACAATAAGCCGAAGTGGCAATTAGTAGAAACGGATAGTATTGCAAACGGCCAGCTCGCGCCGTACGAGAAGCGCGCGAAGGAGGCGGTCGAAGAGTACGAAAAGACCGCCGGCGCCGCAGAGAAATCCGGCGAAAAACCGCCGGAGTAGCTTTTATAATAATTATCAGCGCAACTGTTTAAGATCGACTATTGTAAGATTCCCAGAACGGGGTCGTACGCGCGCCCGCCGAAAAAGTAATTATACAGAAAGCGCTTGAGCTTCTCGCGGTCGCGCTTGCGTTCGACGGTGGATAACATTTGATCGATGGCTGCGAGGCGGCTGGCTACGCTGTCTTCGGCAGCTACAGTTGTATCAACTTCAGTTGTAGCATCTGGCGCCCCGTCGCGGCGAGCCGACGCTTCGGCCACGTTTGCCTGCGCGCGAGTGCGCGCATTCGCTTGTTCGCGTTCGAGATTTGCTAATTCTAATCGTTCCTTCGATTTGTCGCGAATCGCGGCGAGATCGTCGTTCGTCCTCGGCCCTTTTGTAGCATCGACGGAATCGACGAACGCGGCGTCCATTCCCAGCTCGCCGTTCGGAAGTTGAATTGTAATATAACGATCGTCTTTCGAAACGACGACGCCTTCGATCGTCTCGCCGTTCTTTAGTTTAATAATGTCAGCGTTAGCAAAATGGGAAGTGGCGATCACGGCGGCCGCGCACGCGAGTAGTTGTAGTCTAAGAAACACAGGAAGCCTCATGGCAGTTGGGGAGATAAGTTAACAAAAGCTACGCCATGATTGCGTTCATGCCAACCTGCGCGGAGAGTGCAATATTTTCCGGATGACACCGAACTTGCTTTGTAACGTGTTAACCGCCCGTCTTCGGGCCCGTCCCCGGGGCGGGCGCAGGCGCGGGAGCCGGCTTTTTCTCTTCCGGTTTTTTTGTAGGCTTCGGTTTGGAATTAGTATCGCGCGGAGTCTTAGGATTGCCTATCGGTTGCGGCGGCAGGGGAGGAGGCTCGAATGGTAAGATTCCATCGTTGTCTTCCTGGCCATCATTATCATCGATTTCGGGGTCGTTCTGCCGCGCATGCACAAGCGGGCGAAAACGGACGCCGACGCCCTGTTGCGGATAAGCAGCGATTGCTTCCGACCACCACGGGCGATCCGCGTCCCACGATTCGTAAACTACTAATTCTTCGCCGTCGGTGCGCCGCAGGACGCCGTCGCGTGGCAGCCGCGCGTCGCCGAAACGATTGCGTCCGACCGCGAGCGGAATTGAAGTTCCCCACATCGTATTCTTACCATTCTTCGGATCGAATTGTAGTAACCACGGCTCGGGCGGCATGTCGGATTCTTCTAACAATTCAACGCTACAACTGCGGTCGGCGATGCGGTCGACGACGGTTCCTTCGTCGGCGGTTCGAGTTAACAAAATCGATGAGCCCTTTTTTGTTGTAAATGCGGAGAAGCCGCCTGCTAAGAAAAAGTCCTTTGCGCGTTCGAGCAAACTGCGGCGCACGACCGATGCGGAGCCGGTGCCGTCGAGATCCGACTGCGCAAAGGATACTACAGATCGAAGGTCGTCGGACAATCTATAAAAAACGAGCGCGACCGGCGAAAGATCATTTTCGCGTCTTAACAATATCGCGTCGCTGCCGCGCCGCGCGGGCAGCGCGAGCGCCGGCTCCGAATTGTTATTTTTACCTTTCTTCGGACTCTGCGGCACGCCGAAGGCGTCTCCGCGTTTCTTAGCATTGTTATACCAGCCGTGGTCGAGCCGGAATTGAAATCCGCGGTCGGCTAATAATCCCGACGCCGCATTCCCGAGCACGAGTCTTAACAATAAACGGCCCGTCGATTCGCCGAGCGGGTTCGGCGGATCCGATTCCTGCGCGCGTTCGTCGGAACCCGGAACGATCCACGCTTCATAACGAAGCCGCGTGCTCGGTGCTTCAAACCGGCCCGCGAAAATGAGTCCGACCGCTCCGCGCGGCGCCGCGGTGGACGGCGTTTTTGTAGTTTTACTTTCCGTGCCCGACTTCACTCCGCCTTGCACCGCGAAGAGTTCATAGGCAAACGGAACAACTTCGCCGAGCGCGGGCGACGATCGCGGTTCTATAGCAACCCATTTTCGCTCCGCGGCTAATTGTGAAATATAATTTTCCGCGATGAGGTCGCGCGAACCGGAATACCAGACCGTTTCCGCGTCAAATAACAATTCGGGATGTAACAATAACGGATCGCCGGCGACCCTTCCGCGGCCCAGCGAAAGCGCGCGCGCGAGCATCGGCGAATGCATTACTAATCGAAAACGCGTTTGTTCTTTTCGCGCCGAATCTAACACTTGGCCCCAGACGGGAAGCGGAAACTGCGGCGAGAATTGTGCACTTGCGACGAGCGCGGCATCGCTGCCGTCGGTGCGTAGGTCGACGTACAAATTGCCGCTGTCGTCTCTGCGCGATTGTTGAATGACGGTGCGCGGCGCCCACTCGTTATTTGTAAATTCTAACAATACGCCCTTCGCGCCGCCGGTGGGTTCGGAGCCCGTGACCGCGGGCGCCCAGTACGGCAATATAAATGATCCGCCGAGCGAGGGCGCGCGAAGAATTGTAAAATCGGGTGCGGCGCCCAATTCACCAATCTTAATATTATCAAAAACGGCCGTTTCGCCGGATGATTCGATTCGGAACGACGTGCGATTCGCGTCGAGCCGCAGCGCGTGGGGCTCGATCGCGACGGGCTGCCGCGAGCCATCGCGCAGCTCGATGCGGTAAACCGATCCAACAGTTCCCGTCGCCGTATGAATACTAATTGCTAACAAATCGGGCGTCGGAATCCGGCCGCTGAAAATCCTCATGAATAATACAAGTTCGCGCGATACCGCCGGCCTGCCGAGCGGCCCGCGCTCGACTAACATTCCGTAGCCCTCGAGCCGCTTCCAGTCTCCAAGCGGAAACGTGGCGCGCCCGGCACCGGCGACAGACCCGCCCGCTAACAATACTGTTAGTAAGAGCGTCAGCAGGATGCGTGTACGCATGCGAGGACTCGGAATTGTATCGTCGGAGTAAGGATGGCGGTGATCGTTATCGTCGAACGCGGGTTCCTCGGATTACGAATATGGTTTTGGAATACCACGTGGCACGCGCCGAAAACTTGTGTGCAAATTGAAAGCCTAACAGCCCGTGGCAAAAGTCATCCTATTCAAATATGTTCCTTTTTGTTAACTCATCGTCAAACCATTTTCGACGTAAGTTCTTATTACGTCTCAAACGGTTTTCCTCGATTTAACAAAAAATTCCAATATTTGAATTGCGGAGCACTTTTGCCACGGGCTGTTAACGCAAATCGCCCGCTTCAGCTATGCTTACGTCGCGACTAGCGCCGCTCGGACGTCAGCGCTTGCCAGAATGAGTTATAAGTAAATTCATACTTCAATTCGTCGTCGCGAATCGGCGCCATTGCTAAGTATTTTGCGCGGTCGAGTTTTTCAATCGAATCGATGATGATTTTAGCGAGAGTTTCCGGTTTTATATTAAAATAACTTTTATGTTGTATAAGAAAAGATTCAACCTTCCGATGATCCAATTCGAGATTTGAAATATCGGAAGCCATGAGATGTGTCTGATGCGATTGAAGCCACAAATGTTCAAACGAGCGCGCGATGCCGGCGCGCACGGCCTCGGCGGCGTCGGGCGTTCCGTAATTATTCATGATGAGGAATCCGTCTTTCTTTAGGATTCTACGGACTTGTGAAAAATAGCGTTCAGAGCGAATCGAAGTAGACCCAACCCATCCCGGAACTGTTAAATTATCAATAATGATATCAAATTGATTTGTTTCATACATGAATACGGCAACTTTAGCATCCGTCCGCCAAATTCTAACTTTCGGATGCCGGAGCGCCGACTCAAGGTGGACGTCGGCGCGCGGCATCTGTAATATTGCGGGAAGTTCGAACGACCAATCGACGGCATCGATGCGTTCTACCTGCGGATCTTTAACGAGTTCGCGCACCATGCCACCGCCGCCAAGGCCGAGTAAAAGGCAATTCTTTTTTCTTGGCATTGCAAAGATGAGAGATTCCATTTTTACGTGGCTCTCATGGTCAGGAAGCGCGGACATGTACGTTCCGTTAACATATACATCCGCGCGCTGGCCGCTCGGACCCCACAGCAACATAGAGACGCCAGTGGCGCCTTCGACCGACTCTATTAATTGTGGCTTATCGCGAAAAGCCATGGGGGGATGCCCTAGTGTTAAGAATGTGCGGGTGTCCTGTTTGTAAATAATAAATCCCGCCAGAGAAATAATAGATAGGCAAAATACAACCATCAGCGCTCGCCCGCGCCGCATCACAGATATCAAAACGGATGCGCCGAGCACGTTGGTGAGTATACACATCGAGAATACGACGCCAGCCACGCCAATGAGCGAATACCCGATGAATTGTGTTATAATCGCGCCGGCAAAAGCTCCCGTCGAATTGACAAGATAAATAATTCCTGTTTTTGTAGGAAGCGTTTGAGTTGTATTTGCGGCAAGGCGGAGCAATATGGGAAATATTGCGCTCAAGAACAGCAACGGCGGGGAAACTAATATTGTCGCGTAAATGAAGTAAGTGAGAGTATCACTCAGTTTCCACGCCAAAATCCATGCAAACAAAGACTGGTATGAACTTTCGATGGCCATCACAATACTAATGGACGATGCGACGGCGAGCCAGCCGATTCTTATCATTGCGGCACGCGTACTAAATTTGCGAAATCGCGTGAAGATGGAACTCCCGGCGGCGATTGCAACTAAAAACGGCGCGACCACCATCGCAAAATTATATGGATTCTGCGGAAGCACTACAAAAAGGTGGCGAATGATAGAAATTTCATAAGCTAACGATATGAAGCCGGTCGCAAACGCAAATGTAAAAATCCACGACGGCGCGACCGGCTCTCCGTCGTGCTTTTCCACCGGCGCATCGGCGGGCGCAACCGCTTCCGAACTGAGAAAATAGCTAAATGCCGCAATAATCGCCGCCACGGAAAAGTTAATAATCGACAAATATTGCAAAACATCGGGCACCGAAAACCTATTTAATAAATAATACGGCGCCGCGAGCGTTCCAATGGCAGCCCCGAGCGTGTTCGCGCCGTAGATCCAGCCGACGGTCGAACTTTTGTAGTTTTCCGAACGTATGAAACACTGAAACATCAGTGGAAGTGTTCCGCCCATCAATACACATGGCGCAACAAGACATAAGATACATCCAATCACGATGGGCACGCGCAGGCCTTCGACGCCTTCGATGGATCGCGTCGCGTTCGACGCTACAAATTCAGAAACGGAGCCGATGAGCCAATGACTAATAATAGCGAAGGCGCCTATTCCAACTTCCACGGCCGCATAAATAGTAAAAGCCTTTCGGCGCACGCGGCCGATTAGGAGTGCGCCGAGGCCGAGCCCTAGTAAAAACGTACCTGTTACAATCGTTGATGATATTTGATCTCCGCCGAAATTGTTACGAACAGAACGGTCCCAAACAACTTGATAGACAAGACTACAGAATCCCGACAATGTTACAATTAACAGAATGACGATGGTTTTGAAGCAGGTGCGCGATGTCATACCCCGTAATCATAAACACAGCGGATCGTCGGAGTCACGGTTGGCGCTTTTGGGTCGGTGCCTTTGCCCAACCTGGAATGAATACGTTTACGTGGGTTTCGAAAAGCGGGCGGATATGGTATTTCTGGAACTCTCCCTCAACTCACAAGTGACCAACCATGAAGATTCTCCGATTCTTAACAACCGCGACCCTCGCGGTTCTCGGATTTGTAGCTTCGCAGTCCACGGCCCGCGGACAGGATTTGTTTTTTGCGACGCTCAGCGGCTCGGCGGAAGTTCCGCCTGTACCGTCTCTCGCAACCGGCCGGGCATGGGCCAATTTTGATTTTCAATCACGAACAATCTGGTATTGCGTCGAGTCAAACGCCGTCAACGCAACCGCGGCACATATTCATAATGCTGCTGCTGGTGTGAACGGTCCCGTTATCTTTCCACTTGCGGGCGGACCTAACGTTTGGATGGGTGTAACCCCGCCGCTCACGAACGCTCAAATCACGGAAATGTATAATGGGCGATTATATGTAAATGTTCATACTTTAGCGTTTCCCACTGGAGAAGTCCGCGGACAATTAACAAAAACTTTTTCGCGAACGACGGAGGCGAACATGTCTCCCGCCCAGGAAGTGCCTCCCGTGATTTCTGCAGCAACGGGAGTGGGCCGCGCAATTCTCCACGAGCCGGAACATATTCTTTATTATGAAGTAAACGTCACAGGTCTTGTGAGCCCCGCCACCGCTGCACATATCCACATGGCGGCGGCCGGTACGAACGGACCGGTTATTGTTACATTAAAAGGCGGCAACACGGGGCCAGGCACGGCCGCCTATTGCGGAACGGCGATTCTTACAACCGCTCAAATTACATCATTATTAGCGAATGGACTTTATTTTAACGTTCATACAGCCGCAATTCCGACCGGCGAAGTTCGCGGTCAATTGATAGTTCAGGTCGAGAATTTTGCAGCTTCTCTCGTCGGCAGCGAGGAAGTTCCCGCGAATGCAAGTATTAATACTGGATTTGGAACATTTAAGTTCAACCCAATACCTGTGGGACCGAACACGATTGCTTATAGACAAAACTGGACGGGCGCGCTGACGACCGCGTCGCACATTCACACGGAATTTCCGCTGTCGAATGGCGGTGTTACATTTCCTCTTGCGCCGGTGGCCGGTCCTTGGCTCGGCGTGACGGCGGCCCTCACGGCCGCGCAACAAACGGATTTGTTTAGAGTGAGAATGTATTCAAATATTCACTCGACACCGTTTCCGGGCGGCGAAGTTCGGGGCCAGATTCGGCAGAATCCTTACTATTTCGGATTTCCGGGCGCGACGTCGGCCGGGCTTCTCGGCCGAAGGTTAAGAATCGAGTCGTCCGGTCCGCCGATTATTAATACTAATTGGACCTGCAACCTTTTCGATGCGCAGCCGACTTCGTTTGCATCATTAGCTTACGCGGAAGACTTAGCAATCAATCCGTTTGACGTCACGAGTTTTGGATACCCGGATTGTTCCGTTTTGTGGGTGAACGCACTCACGGGCTACAACACGGCTACGGACGGGAACGGATGCGCATCTATAACATTTGCGGTTCCTAATTTGGCAATTTTCATTGGACAAGACTTCTATTTCCAGTGGCTTGCTCTCGATGCTAATACTATTGCCTGGAGCGACGCACTCTGCGTTTATGTAGAAGGCTAATTCCAGCGTGATCGAAAGAAACGGCCGGGTTTTCCCGGCCGTTTTTTTTCCGGCGCTTATTAAGATTCGCGAGTTCGAAAGAATCAATACATCGCTTGGGCAAACGCGGCTCTTGCACCTTATGCCGCAATTCTTCATCCTCGCAGTTTCTAAATAAACGATGGCGACCCAAACCGAACCCTTCCTCGATCGAAAATTAGCATCGGGCCCGTTTCCGCTCGACACACTGCGGCATTCGACCGCGCACCTCATGGCGTCGGCGATCCAACGGCTTTGGCCGGGCACGCGGTTCGGCGTCGGTCCGTCGATCGAACATCGTTTTTATTATGATTTCGAATTTCCCGAGGGAGTTCACGTTTCCGATAGCGATCTTGCGCGTATCGAAGCCGAAATGCACAAAATCGCAGACGAGAACCGGCCGTTTGTGTGTACTACAGTTCACCGCGACGAAGCTAAGAAACGGCTTGAGGGAATGAAGCAGGCGTTTAAGTTAGAAATCCTCTCGGGCATCCTCGACGGCGAGCCGATTACATTTTTCTCGCATGGCGACTGGCAGGATTTGTGCGAAGGGCCGCACGTACAAACTACAAAACAAATACAACATTTCAAATTATTAACAGTTGCGGGCGCGTACTGGCGCGGCGACGAAAAACGCGAACAGTTAACTCGCATTTACGGCACGTCGTTTTGGAGCAAAGAAGATTTAGACGCGTATTTACAATTCTTAGTCGAAGTTGAAAAACGCGACCACCGCAATCTCGGGAAATCATTAGACTTATTTTCCGTCCATCCCGAAGTAGGCCCCGGGTTAATTTTTTGGCATCCGAACCTTGCTACAATTCGGCGCGCGATCGAAGAATTCTGGTGGAGCGAACATCACCGGCGCGGCTACTCGCCCGTTTACACTCCACATTTAGCTTCCGAGGAATTGTATAAAATATCAAAACACCTCGAGAACTACGCCGAAATGATGTATAGCCCGATGGACATCGACGGGCACAATTATCGAATAAAGCCCATGAACTGCCCGGGGCACATTAAGATATATCAAAGCCAGATTCGTAGTTATCGCGACCTGCCCATTCGCCTCGCCGAACTCGGAACGGTCTATCGTTATGAACGTTCGGGCGTGCTTCACGGAATGTTAAGAGTGCGCGGGTTTACACAGGACGACTCTCATATTTTTTGTACAGAAGAACAGCTCGAAGGCGAGATCGTGGGCGTTCTCGAACTTATTAAATATCTTGTGCGCACGTTTGGTTATCAATTCAATGCGTACCTGGCGACCCGCCCCGAAAAATCGATTGGTAGTGAAGCGAATTGGGAACACGCAACGCGAGCGCTTGCGGCGGCGGCGGAAAAAACCGGCATTCGTACAGAATTGGATTCAGGCGGCGGCGCGTTCTACGGGCCGAAAATTGATTTTAAACTTCGCGACGCGCTCGGCCGCGAGTGGCAGGGGCCGACCGCGCAGTGCGATTTTAATTTACCCGAGCGATTCGAATTGGAGTATGTCGGCCGCGACAATCAGCGGCATCGTCCCGTGATGGTCCATCGCGCAGTCTTAGGATCCTTTGAACGGTTCGTCGGCGGTTTAATTGAACATTTCGCGGGCAAGTTTCCGTTCTGGATTTCGCCGGTCCAGGTGGGTCTCATCCCCGTGAACGATGAGTTAATTGAATATTCGAAGAAGCTCAAAGATCAGCTGGTTTTTGAGGGATTCCGTGCTCGCATATTTGATGCAGGCAACAATCTTAATACTCGAATTAAAGCCGCGCAGCACGAGCAGGTTCCTTACATGTGCGTCGTCGGCAAACGCGAAGTGGAGTCGAACTCCGTTGCCGTCCGTCTTCGCTCAGGCGAGAACCGAGGAACGCTCACATTCGAACAATTCCTAACCATGATTCGCGAGAAGCGCGACACTCGGGCGCTCGACCTTTAATCATAAAGATCAGCCGCGTTTTCATCCGATTGCATACACGAATCATTAATTTCAAAGATACCCCCGTTGCGCCAAGCCCGCCTTGTCTTCTATCGTAGAATCCGTTCAACGATCAACGAACCTATGATTCAAACGCGGCCGCAAATTCTAAACGAAGCGCTTTCGATAGCGCGAAGCGGCAGACCAGTATTTAATATTTTGACGGCGGGAAGTCTTTATTAATATATTAGAAGATTCGGCGCGGGAAAACTAACGATAACGCAATGGTCGATTCGATACAAATCGGTTTCACCGCGCGAAATGCGCGCCGGCCGCGTTTCAAGCAAATTTGATATTCGAATGTTTATTACAATTCCCCATTTACCACAAACACAACAAATCCCCATTGGAGGTTGCGCGTCGTTTTAAAGCGAATCTGCGCGTTTTAGGATGAAGACACTTTTTATCCGTAATTTACCGTTCGATACTTCGGAAACGGAATTGCGGAAAGCTTTTGAATGTTACGGAAAAGTTCAACGATGCTCGATTGCTAAGAATCGCGAAACGGGCGAGAGCCGCGGTTTCGGTTTTGTAGATATCGAAGACGGCGGTGCTGCGAAGGCCATCGCGGAAATGAATGGTAAAATGTTTTCGAACCGCTCGATCGTTGTACAAGAAAGCGAACCTCGAAATCGCCCGGCCGGCGGAGCGCCGAGCAGCGGAGGCGGAGGTTCAGCGTCATCGGCGCCGCGACCATCGGGCGGACCGGGAGGCGGCGCGCGACCGCCACAATCGCGGCCGGGCGGAAGTAACAATAACAGCGGACCTCTTCGCCCAGGCGGGCAGCAGCGCACCGCGGGTGCGCCGAATTCTCGCACCGCGTATCCAATGAGTCGCACTGCGTCGCGACCCGGAATGGGCGGAGATCCTAATAAACATTTTGGTCCGGACGCGGCACCCGCAGCAGAACGCTTCAAACAGTATCGCGAGCGTCCGAAGGATCGTTTAACTCCGTACAAACGAGAACACTTCGATTTCCGCGAATCGCTCGACGAGAGCGAGGGCGGCCCGAAGAAACCGGGAGTCGACGACGAGAACGTTTCTGCGCCGATGTCCATTGATGATATTGCAAATGCCGACACGGGCGACACGAGTCAAGTCGACGACACGCAATACGACGGCGACGACGAAGACGACGAGAATAGATAGATTTACTGTAGTTTAATCGTAAATATAAAAAAACGCCTGCGCAAAAGCGGATGATCCGCGGCGCAGGCGTTTTTGTTAATAAATGGCTCTGGCTTTAGTTTTCCTTAATCTTTAACTTTCCGCTCTTTTCATAAAACGCGACGGGATTCTTCCAAACAATCTTTTCAATAATATCTTCTTTGTAGCCGCGTTTTCGGAGTTCAAGTACACATTTCGGAACGGAGAGCACGTCGCTTGCGCCCCAGTCGGCGCTCGAGTTTACTAAAATTCGCTCGCTGCCGTATTCGTCGACAATGTTAGCAAAACGTTCCGGCGATAATTTTGTTTTTGGATAAACCGTGTGGCCGGCCCAGAAACCTGCGTCGAGGATCATTTTTGTAGTTTCCTCGGTGGAATGGTCAATAATACAATTCTCGGGCGGGAACTTGAGGTCTTTCATCAATTCCATCGTGCGCTCGGTGCCGCGACGCTTGTCGCGGTGCGGCGTGTGTACCATCACGGGAAGTTTATATTTCTTCGCGAGTTCGACCTGTGCAATAAAAGCCTTGTCTTCGGCAGGAGATATCAAATCGAACCCGATCTCGCCGACCGCGACGCACCGCGGATGTTGCAAATATTTTGGCATCGCCTCGATCGCACCTTCGGCCACGCGCGGATCATTAGCTTCCTTGGGGTTCAGCGCAATTGTAGCATAATGATCCATTCCGTGATTCGCCGCGCGCTGGCACTCGAATTCAAGAATGGAATCAAAATAATCAATGAACGTTCCGACGTGGGTTCGCGGCTGTCCGAGCCAGAACGCGGGCTCGACGCACGCTCGAATTCCGGCGAGAACCATCGCGTCGTAGTCGTCGGTGACGCGGGAATACATATGAATGTGTGGATCGAAAATTCGCATAGCGGTCAAAAGAAGTTACCATCGCCGCTCGCGATTGGATGAAACGAAAATCGAATCCAACCGAAAAAACCGCCGAACAAATGAACATTTCACTCGGAGACGTCCACGTCTGTTCGGCCGCCGCCGAATTGTTAAAATATACAAAACCGAACGGCCGCCCGCTCGTCGTGAATCATTTTGCAACGTGGTGCGAACCCTGCATGTCCGAACTCCCCTATCTCGCGGCCGCGGCGCACAAATATAAAGATCGAATTGATTTTGTAGGAATCTCGTGGGAACGATTCACAGACAACGGCGAGCCGCGCGAAGTTGCAAAGAATATCGAATCAGTAATATTACAATACAACGTTCCGTTTCGCGTTGCGCTCGCGCCGCCTAAACCTGAGGAATTGTTTGAAACGCTCGCGCTCGACGCGCAGGTGATTCCGCAAACGTATATTTACAATTCGACGGGAGCGCAAGTTTTTAGCTATTGCGGCGAGTTGGAACATGGCGAGCCGCAGCGCGCGTTTGAAGCGGCACTCGAATCCGCACTGTTAGAATCCAAACGTTGATGGATACAAATCCGGAGCCGCCTCCTGAAAGAAAACCGCGCCGCCGAGCCGGCTGGATTCGAGTTCTCATTCTTGCATTGATCGGCGGCGTGTTCGCCTACGAAGGCCAACTGGGAGTTGCGGTCCTTGCGTGGGGAGTCGCCGCGGTTGTTTGGTGGATCAGTCGTGAGATCGATTCGCGGCGCGGAACGCCAAATTAACGTTACGTGCTTCGACCGTCTTATTCAGTGTTGTTGTTGAAGACGCTTTTTCGATTGTCTACAATATCGCGCGTCAATTTTTACTAAAAGATACTCTAACAATCTTCGAGGCTGCTGAATGATCCCCGCGCTGCTACAACCTTTATTGTTACAAACGGATATTCAGGGCGGTTCCAGCTCTGCGATGGAATGGGTTAATTTTGCAATTCGCTGGCTGCACGTTTGGCTGGGAATTGTTTGGTTGGGGCATCTCTACTTTTTCAATTTTGTTAACGCGAACACGATGCCGAAGCTCGACGGTCCGACAAAGAAAATGGTCGTGCCGCAATTGATGCCTCGCGCGTTGTTCTGGTTCCGCTGGGGCGCGGCGATTACGTGGATCACAGGAATATTACTATTTGGATTAGTATATTTTCATCAGAAGGCGTTCTTTCAAACTACAGTTGACGCAGGCAACATCTTGCAAGGCGGCTCGAAAACGATTTCGCCGCGCGGCATTTGGATGCTTCTCGGCGTCGTGTTTGGAACGGTGATGGCCTTTAATGTTTGGTTTGTGATTTGGCCCCGGCAGAAAGCTATTATTCCGGCCACCCGCGACGGCAAGGCGGGCGAACCCGAAATTCAGGCAATGGTAAAAACGGCCACCGCCGCATCGAAATTGAATACTTATCTTTCAGTTCCAATGCTTGCATCCATGATCAGCAGCCACTTCCCTTCGATACTTTATGGCAGCGTGAACATGGCGCTCATCACAATGTTAATACTCACATTGATCGGATTCGCGCTCGTTTGGCATGTGTATAAAGTTGCCGCGAAAGTCTCCGGCATGTAACTAAAAGATTGAAGATTACAATTCGGGGCGGCGCGTGCCGCCCCGATTTTTTGACGTTCCGCTAACACTTTCTTCCGGCGATGCGTACACTCGCTTCTATGGCAACTCCATCCGGCCAGCCCGCGTTTCACATTCCGTATCATATACCTTTCTTTGACGAGCGCGAAGAGCGCGCGGTTATTGATTGTATTCGCGGCGGCGTCACGCAGGGCGGCGGGCGGTTTACTAAATCCGCGGAGGCTGCGATTCGCGAGCGCGCGAAAGTTAAGAATGCGATTGTTACAACTTCAGGAACGCACGCGCTGGAACTCGCGATGATGGTTTTAAATATTAAAGCCGGCGACGAGGTGATCGTGCCATCGTATACGTTCGCGAGCACGGCGAGCTGCGTCGTGCGGCAGTTTGCAAAGGTAGTGTTCTGCGACGTCCGAAAAGATAATTTAAATATTGACGTCGCCGACTTCGAAAAGCGTATTACTAAAAAAACGAAGGCCGTGATTCCCGTGCATTACGCCGGCATCGCGTGCGATATGGATGAACTCACCGCCGCCGCGCGCAAACACAATGTAACCGTTGTCGAGGACGCCGCGCAGGCGTTTGATAGCCAATACCGCGGCCGCGCACTCGGCACACTCGGCGAGCTTGGATGTTTATCCTTTCACGGTACTAAGAATATCGCGGCGGGCGAAGGCGGCGCGCTTATAACAAATGATGACGCGCTTGCGCGCCGCGCGGAAGTGTTAAGAGAGAAGGGAACCGACCGCGCGAAATTTCTGCGCGGCGAAGTGGATAAGTATACTTGGCGCGACACGGGGTCGTCGTTCATCCCGAGCGAACTCGTCATGGCGCTCCTGACGGCGCAACTCTCCAAAATTAAGGAAATCCAGACACGAAGATTACAAATCTTTAATCGTTATATGGACGCATGCGCGCCGCTCGAATCGTTAGGAATCGCGAACCGGCCGTACGTTCCCGCGATGTCAACGCCGAATGCTCATATTTTCTATTTGTTAGCAAAGGACGAAGCGACGCGCGACAAAATATTAGACGGCCTTCGCGCGCGCGGGATACAGGCAATGCTACATTACTATCCGCTCGACGCGTCGCCGTACGGCGAACAGTTCCGCAAGCCCGGCGAACTGCCGTGTCCAAATGCACAATTCGTAACCGATCGAATGGTAAGATTGCCGTTGTTTACACAAATGACGGATGCGCAGGTCGAGGAAGTTATTGAGAATTTATTTAACGTTCTCGGAGTTGCGAAGACCGAAATCTCGCGAGCGTCGGTATAACTCTAAATACTTCATCGAATCGCTGATCGACGAGAGCCACGCGACCGCAAGACCGGCTCTTCCGTCGAGCACGCCGCCTTGTAACAAATAGGTTTTTAGGAAACGCGCCGGCGCGATCGCGATCGCGGATGCTAATGAAACGCGCTTGCCCTGTTTAAATTTATATTCGGCGGTCTCGACCGCGTACTGCGCCATTTTTTTGTAATAGGTTTCCAAATCTTTATAAGGATAGTGCTCGATCAATTGTTTCAATTCACCGTCGCCGCCGCCGATCTGAATCTTGGCGTGAATGCCCTCGCGGTTGAAGCCCCACGAATCCTTACGAAAAAGTCTTGGCATCCGGTCGGGAAACCAGCCGCAGTGGCGGATGGGGGAACCGAGAAAATAAGTTAGCCGCGGAACGTTATAACCTTTCCGCGACGGCTCGCCGGCCTGCGCCTTGAACGCTAATAATTCTTTTTGCAGCTCGGGCGTGCATCGTTCGTCGGCGTCGAGCCAAAATAACCAATCCGTTTCGGGCAGCCCGAATTGATAGATGCGTTGATCGTAAAAACCCGTCCACGCGCGATGAAAAATGCGCGCGCCTGCATTCTTAGCGATCTCGGCCGTCCGGTCCGCGCTGCCCGAGTCTACAATTTGAAGCTCGTCCGCCCATGTTAACGATGCAAGGCAGGCCGGGAGGTTGTCCTCTTCGTTTTTTGTTAGAACACACGCGGTGACGCGAATCATCGGCCCGGAAGAATAATAACTGATATTAACTAAAACGCGGGTCGCCGTCCTCGACGACGACCTCTTCCCAGTAGCGCAACACGCGCACGCAGCGGGGATTCATTTTAACAATTGGAGCGCCGTCGAGAAAATTGCGAACAACGGCCGCGACGTCGTTGAATCCGGCTTTCATACGAATACCGGTCGTTCCCGAAAACCGCGGATTCATCTCAAACGCGACCGGCCCGCGCGGCGTCACGCGCAATTGAATATTAACAGATCCGCGCAGCTTGACAGAGTTAGCAAACGCCGAAATGTAGCTATCAATATCGGGGCGCAAGACGACTTCCGCGCGGTACGTCGTGCCATTTAACAAATCGCGCCGCATCACGACGTGGTCGCGGTAGACGCCGTCGCGGTCGAACACGATCGCAACTGTAAACTCGTCGCCTTCGAGGTATTCTTGCAAAACGGGATTTGGGATGTGCTTTGAGTAAAAATCGAGCGGCTCGTCTTCTTCGAGTTTGATAACGCTGCGCGCCGACCAGCCCAGGCGCGGCTTAATAATAATCGGGTAGCGATGCTTTTTAACAAATTCGCGCCGAGCTGCCATGTCGATGCTCGAGTCCGGATAATTTAAATTCGCTTTTTTGAATAATTGCGTGATTCCATACTTATCGCCGACGACGTCGATCATCGCGCCGTCGCTCACGACAATTTTAGCTTTCGTTTCGCTCTCGATTCGCGCGCGCGCGTGCGAAAGCACGTGCGTTTCCATTTCGGATCCGATGAGCACAAGCTCGGAACCGTGCTTTTGTAATATTCTAATGAACGCCGGAATAAACTCAGGATCCTTAGCAAACGGAACTGTATACGTCTTGTCGCACCACGCCGAACCGGCCGCGTATCGGTAAACGTCCGTTCCGACAATTTCGCCGCGAATGTTAGCGTCGGCGAGCGACTTTAATATTCCTTGGCCGATGTTCGAACCGACGCCGGTGACGAGGAGTTTTGGCATTTATTGTTGCATTTCAGCGAGTGTTTGTATTAACCCGCTTTCGAGATCGTAACGCGGCGACCACTCAAGTTCCCGCTCCGCTTTTGAAGTTTCGATATGAAATGATTCGGCGGGGGCCGCATCCGGTTTCGACCGCTCGATCGCATGCGCGCGCGCGCCTGTCGTTTTCAAGATCGCCGCCGCCAGCGTTCGCAGCGTCGTTTCCTTTTTGCTCGCAATATTAAAGACGCCGCCCGCGGTTTTATCGATCGACAGCGCGACCGCGCGCGCGGCGTCGTCGACAAATATAAAGTTTTGCAAACGATCCGGCGGGCCCGTGATTGTTAATGTTCGATCGTGAAGCGCCAAGTCTAAGAATAACGGCAGCACCGTTCCTGGAAACTGGCCGGGGCCGTAAATCGAACTAAATCGCAATATAATAACTGGAATGTTATGGCGCGCGCCGAATTCTAAAAATATCAATTCCTGTTCGCGCTTTGATTCGGCGTACGCGTTGTTCGGGCGCGACGCGCATTGTTCATGAATCGGGCCGCGCATGTTGCCGTAGACCGAAACCGTCGATGCTAAAACTACGATATTAATAACTTTGGGGTCGAGCGCCGCAAGAATCGCGCGGCTTCCGTCGACGTTCACGCGACGAAATTGTGAAATATCCTTTCGGTCAACCGGCCAGACCTCCGACGCCAAATGTACAAATTCGCCGAAGCGCTCCTCGGCAAGATCTCCTTTCTTAAAATTACAAAAATCGCCGACGAGCGGGCCCGGTCCGCCCGGAAACGAAGCTCGATACTTATCTTCGTCGCGCACAAGCGGGCGAACGATCCAATTTTGCCCGGCCATCGTGCGCAACACGCGCCGCCCGAGAAATCCGGTGGCTCCCGTTAACAGTATCATTTGTTTTAATTAGTACTAAAGTTGTTTCTTACAAATCGCGGGAACGCCCGCCATCAGCGACCGCGGCTCGACATTGTCGGTGACGACCGCGCCCGCGGCGACGACCGTTCCCTCGCCGATCTGTATCTTTTCAATAATCGACGCGCCGATTCCTACAAAACAGCATTCGCCGATATTTGTTATTCCGGCGACGCGCACGCCCGGGCCAAAATAACAATGCGAACCGACGCTTGAGTGATGTGCAATAATACAGCCCGTATTAAATACAACATTATCGCCGACGGTCACGGCCATGTCGATCGCCGCCGTCGGAAAGATATGAACGCCCGCGCCAATCTTAGCGGTCGGATGCACGTACGCGGACGGATGCACAACGCTATAAATCGGAACGCCCGCCGCGCGCAATTGTTCGAACCGTTGTTTTCGAATTGTTATATTACGATAACCGATCGCGAACGCAACGCGGTCGAACGCGCCCGATTTGTAAAGATGAGGGGCGTCGCTCGCGGTCCCGAGTATTTCACTCCCGAGAAATGACGAGCCGCGCGGCCGCGCGTCGTCGAGAAAACCCGCAATCGCAACGTCGCCGCGGTCGAGCGCGTATTGCCGTAGTGATTCGCCAAGATCGCCGGCGCCGAGAATCGCGATTCGTTCCATAACTTTGAAGTTCGCAAATGTAACCGAGCGCGCCATAAGTTATTCTTTGATTCACAAAAAATGTTCGACGTCCTGCATCTCTACGGCAATTGGAAATGGACGGGCCCGACCGAGCTCGCCGTTCACCTCGCGGAATCACAACAATCAGCCGGGCATCGCGTGCGAATTGCGTTCGGACGGCAGCGCGGCGGCGATGATCATTTCAACGTTCAGACGGCGCGCCGAAAATTAACAACAGTTGGCGGATTCGAACTCGCAAAACATTTCGAACCATTTTCATTATTTAAAGACGCGCGGCGCCTCGCGCGATTATTAATAAACGAACCGCCGCAGATTATTCATTGCCATTTGCACAGCGACCACCTCGTCGCCGCGCTCGCGCGCAAGTTTACAAAAGTTCGCGTTCCCATTGTGCGAAGCACGTACGAGCCGTTTGGGCCCGGAACGACCGCGCGCGAACGTTATAATCTAAAAAACGCAACCGACACTCTTTTGTTATCTTGCGAAAGTGCGCGCGAAACCGTCAAGAAGCTCGGGCTTTTTAATATATCAAAAACGGAAATCGTTGAGCCCGCGATCGACACGAATCGATTTGATAGAAACCGTGCGGTGGCCGACGGGCGCGCGCGACTCGGAATTCCAAAGGATGCGTTTGTGCTCGGAATTGTAGCGCGCGTGCAGGCGAAGCGCAGATTTGATATATTTCTCGAAGCCGCGCGGCGCCTCTGCGAACGCGACCCCAAGGCGCGAATTGTTATTTTGGGCGGCGGCACGCATCAGTATGAAGTTGCGCGCAAGCCCGCGGCCGACATGGGCCTTGCCGACCGCATACTTTTTCCGGGCGTGCTGCGCCAGGATGAGTATGTTTCCGCGCTGCGCACCTTTGATATTAAATGTTACATGGTGCCGGGCACCGACGGCACATGCCGCGCCGTTAAAGAAGCGATGTGCGCGGGCGTTCCCGTTATTGTATCGAATGCGGGAATGCTGCCGGATTTAGTTAAACATCAAGAAACGGGGCTTGTTTTTGAAGGAGGCGCCGACGCGCTCGATGCGTGCGTGGAAACACTAAGAAAAGACCCAAGTTTAAGAAAACGTTACGCCGACGCAGGTTACGAATCGGCGCAGGCGCGTTGGAAGCGCACGACGATGGTTTCGCGAATTGATACAATTTATCGCGAATGTATGCGTTCGGCTTCTGTAACAACATGACGGGCGTCGCGCAGCGCGGTCTCGCCTCTAATTTTGACGCGCAACCCGGTGCGCCGGGCGAATCGCAACTGTTACGTTCGGCGGATCGGATTGTGATGGATCGCTCCGTTGCGAGCGACGCGGCGGGGGAGCTGCGGAAGAAATTAATATTATGGTCGGGTGATTTAACTCAATTTCCCGGTTTGCGAATTGTTAAAAACGCGCGGCGCAGAACGGTTGCATTCGCACCGGGCCAATCGCCGTTTCCGAATTTTTATATTAAGCAAGAGCGGATTTTGGGTGCGTGGAACCGGCTTCGAACGCTTGTGACGCCGGCGCACGCGCGCCTCGAATATGATAATTCTCTTGAGTTGCAATCTCGCGGCGTCGCCGCTCCGCGCGTTTGGGCGTACGCGGAATGGAAGAGCGCGGGTTTTGTAAAATTAACAGTTTCCGTTTTGGAGGAGGTCGCCGGCGGCGCCGCGGCCGACGATTATTTTAGTAATTTTACAGAAACCGAGCGCGAGCGCAGGCTCGACGCGGTCGCGCGCGAACTCGTGGAGCTGCACCGCAAGGGCGTCGATTTAACAGATTGCCACCGCAAGAATTTATTAATTTCAGAGCACGGCGACGCCGCCGGACCGCTCCATTTACAGTTAGCGCTGCTCGACATCGCAACTGTTAAATTCCATTCGATGACGCGCTCGATGCAAGCCGCACGCATTGCACAATTGTTGCATTCGCTCGAACCCGTTCTTACGCCCAGCGAGCGCGCGAAATTCGCGGAATTGTATGCATTGCACGCGCGCGTTCCGCCGTCGTCGGTCGACGCGTTCGCGCGGCGCGTGCGCGAGATTGAAACGGTTGTATCAAAAACTCGCGACCGGTCGCGCGACAAGAGAAGTTTAACAAATTCGACGGAGTTCGCCGTAGAGCGAGCCCTGCACAAGCGCGTCTTCCGCCGGCGCGACGTGAGCATTGCGGAAATCGACGCGGCGATCGCGTTAACAAACGCCATTCGTCAACAAAAAACCGATTCCACGGCAGGGCGAATTGTTAAGATTGACGGGCGCACGGAATGTTATGAAGTGAACGTCGATAACAAAAAACGATTTGTTAAAATTGTTCGCGCGGCGTCGCCGTTCCACGCGCTCATGGACGCGATCCGCGGCTCGCGCGGGCGCCGGGCATGGTTCGCGGGAAACGCGCTCGTGCGCCGCGGAATCTCCACACCGCGTCCACTCGCGCTGATCGAACCCGGTTTTTTGTTACCTTTTCAATCGATACAAATCGTCGAGTGGATCGACGGCGCCGAGACGCTCGCGGATTTTACAAAAACATTTCGTTCGCGTTTCAAGACGTGGAAGGAGAAGCGCGATTTTATTGATACCTTTGCGTGGTTCGCCGCGGAGCTGCACCGCGCCCGCATCGATCACGGCGATCTTGCAACTAAAAATTTTCTCGTTCGAATGCCGGTCGATTCATTTAATTATCAATTCTGGATTCTCGATCTCGAAGCGGTCGAGTCGCTCGGTGGCGATGTTCCCCGCGCACGCATTCTGCGCGCTTTGATGCAGCTCGACGATTCGCCCCGCGAAGTGACGCGCGCCGACCGCATGCGTTTTTTAACGTACTACGAACGCTACACAAATACGCGGATCGTCCGCCACGAGATTGCTGAGATTCGCCGAATGCTGCGCGAGCGATTTAACAAAAGCAAACGCGATTACAAGGGCACCGGGCCCCAATAATTATTCAACAATGAATATATATTTTAAATGACAAAGTTTGCAACAATAACGAAAGTGTTATTGTTTTATATTCTTGCTGGAATGGGCGCGGCGTTCTTGAGCTGCGCGAAACCGGCGAACACCGACAGCGATCTACAGCACTGGCAGCGGCGGGAGCGTACGTCGAAATATCAAATTTACTGTTCCGCGGAACCGAAATTTAAGCGTGCGGCGAAGCGGCTCGTTCATTACATCGAAGAGACGGAGGGAAAACCGGCAAGTATTGTTGAATTTACAGATACGTGGACTTGGCCCGCGCCCGACGTCACGCCCGTAATTCTCGGCGAAACTGGGAACTCCGCGGTGAAGAACGCGCTCGCAGGCTGCGCGAAGTTACAATTCAGGCCGGACGGATCTTTACAGATCGGATCCAGTGTTGATAAAAATGCAAAAGATGTCATTTCATTTTTTGCATTGAAAGACGGACGCGCGATTCTGGGTCTCGTAGCGGAAGCCGCGGTAGCGCTCGACGCCGCGATCGCGCGTGCGAGTATTGCGAATAGTAAACAGCTGTTCACGGATCATCCCGGAATGCAAATATTCCAAGACGGCGACGCGGTCACAAAACTTTTTCCGGCTGGCGGAGACGCCACGGTTCTCGGATTATTTAACTTTGTTAACCAATCGGAATTGTTAACTTCCGACGGTATCGCGGACGTTCACGCACGGCTTCAGGAAGCGATCGCGCGGTTTCATCAATTATTCGGAAAAATTGATTTAGCCCCGATTGAGATTGTTATCCATCCGTCGCTCGAAGCGAAAGTTCGCGCGACTTCCGAGGCAACGGTTGCCAGTTCATGTGTATTGTTGCGCCGGGTCGACTGCGTGCAACCACGCCAGTTATTATATGAATTGAAGCGCGAAGTGATGCGAATTGTTGTCTTTGGCGCGTTTGGAATCGCGTCGGACGCCATGCTCGAAAATGGCATTATACAATATTGCGCCGACGCGAATTCGATACATACCGCAAAAAATATATTATCCAGCGGATTCGCCGAGCTCTCCGATTCGTTTCATAATGAAAAACGGGCGGCGCGCTCGCCGCTCTGTATTCGCGAGCTCGATGCGGCCGTTATCTATGCATTGCGCGAATCGCGGAGCGCGGATCCGCCGGCTGCTGGAACAGCAGAGAGAAAATTGATAGAACTTTTCTGCGGCGACACGGAAATCCGCGAACGTGCGAATCCGGAGGAGCTCGCGAGAATTGTTAAATTACACTCCGAGTCGCCGGCGAACTCCGGGAGGGGATCGCGCATGGGCCAGGCGGCCGCGGCGCTCCCCGTGCGCGCATTTGTATTATTAGATTCGGGCGGTCCGCCCGGTCCCGACTCGGCATTCCGCTCGACGTTGCAACAAATAAAAGAGTCGGGCGCGAACGCGGTTCTGTTAACTACATTTCGCGAGCCGGGCGCGCGCAGAAAAGCATTTGCTACAAATGAACTCGCGACCGACCCAATCCTAGCATGGCGCGCGGTGGAGATTCGCAAAGCGGGATTACTACCTTTATACCGATCGCAATATTTAGGGCAGCGATACGGCAATTGGGTGGGAACGCCGTACTCGCTTCCGTATGATGATTGGAAGGTATTTCTAGAAAATATTAAGGATGTTATTTTGCACGATGCGCTCCTCGCGGAGCAGATGGGTTGCGAGTGGTTTTTTGTAGGAACGGAACTTCGCGGAATCACGTCGGACGCGGGTCTCGCGGAATTTTGGAAAACTACAATTGCGGACGTTCGAAAAGTATATTTCGGAGGGCTCACGTACGCGTCGTCGTGGGATTATATACCTAAAAAAGCGTCCGCCCGGGAATCGGAGACGCGTATCCTCGCCGAATTTGAAAATATACCATTCTGGAGCGAGCTCGACGCGATTTCTGTAACTGGATATATACCATTAACAATAGATCCGCTGGCGCCCGACGAGGCGCTCGTCGGCGTCGCGAGCGATTTCGCGAATCGTATTGAAGCGATTGCTACAAAAAATGGGAAGCCGGTCATAATTGCCGAAATGGGATATCCCGCGGGAAGGGCGCCGCAGGTTACGCCGTGGCGAGCGATGCCGCCGTGGAACGCGGAGGCGCAGCGCCGATGTTATCAAAGTTTTTTTATTGCATTTAACAACCGCCCGTGGCTGCGCGGAATTGTAGTCAATGGCTGGACGCGCGAAGGCGAGCGCACGAGCGTGCGAAATGAAGCCTTCTCCGTTTCGAACACGGATTCGAGAACGTTAGTAAGCGAGTTTTTTAAGAATTCGCTCGGAAAATGAACTTTGTAGGGCGCGCGGTGGAAGCGGTCCGCGCTTCGCCGCGTCCGGTGCGCGCGTTTTTGTTAGGAAGCGTTTTACTCGGAGCGGGCTGCGCATTTTTTGAAGTATTGTTTAATTTATATTTACAGGAAATCGGACTCACCAAATCCGAAATCGGCGCCGTTCTTTCGCAGCGCGCGGCAGGCACGGTTCTCGGCGCGATCGCCGCGGGCTCGCCGTTGCAGCGAAAACGGCCGTCGCTCGTATTTGTTATATCTGCATTTTTAGTGGCGGCGTCGCTGTTTTTGTTAGTTTATGCGCCGTCTCCATTGATTCGCGAAGCCGCCGCGACCCTGTATGGATTTGGCGTGACGTTTCGATTTGTAGGAGCGGCGCCGTTTATATTTAAAAACGCTGAGGAACGAAATTTAACAATCCTGCTCGGCGTGGACGCGTCGATCATTTTCGGAGCGCAATTCTTGGGTTCCGTTTTCGCAGGAGGATTATTTCCAATATTTCATTTTGCCGCCGGCTCCGACGCATCCAGCCTTCGAGGAGTATTACTTATCGGAGTGGTTCTCGTTGCCGCGGGTGGATTTGTATATTTAGGAACGAAGCCAGTTCAAACCTCTGCGCAAACGGAAATGGCCGCGCGCGCCGCGCCTTCGCCAAAGCCAACATTAATATTACTTTTTAAACTTTGTTTTCCGTTTGCGCTCGTCGGCGCGGGCGCGGGATTAACGATCCCGTATTTGAATCTTTACTTTGAGGACCGGTTCCAAGCGCAGCCGTCGACCATTTCTATCTATTACGCGGCCGTTTCCCTCGCGACGACGGCCGTGTTCTTTGCAAGCCCGTGGATGGCGGACCGCATTGGAATTATCAAATCAGTCGTGCTCAGCGAATTGTTATCGATTCCTTTTTTTATTATTCTTGCGTACTCGACGAGCCTGCCGCTTTCGGTCGCGGCTTTTTTGATGCGCGGCGCATTGATGAATTTGCCATATCCGCTCTACGGTAATTTTATCATGCGCGCGGTCGGAGCCGAGCATCGCGAATTTGCAAATAGCCTAACAAAACTCGCTTGGAATGGATCGTGGGTGGTAACGTCGCGCATCGCCGGAGAATTGTTAGATAAACGCGATGGAGACTACACGCTCGTCATGCTCATATCCGCCGGACTCTACTTTTTCGCGTCGACGTCGCTCTGGGGATTCTTTAGAAAGGCGGGTTATTAATAACTTAGTAAAGATAATATATTAACGAACGCGGGCGGCGCGCACGCGCGCGAGGTTCTCTTCAAATCGCGGGCTCAGCTTCCGCAGCGCCACGACGGCGGCGCCCTCCTGATTCGGATGGGCGTCGCGATAAACAATCTCCCAATCATTTAATAAATTCGGCGCGACATAATTAGGCTGGTCGAAGGGCTTCGAAAAACCAAAGACAAACGGAAGGACGATCGCGAAATCAAATTGATATTTTTCCGCGATCTCCGAGCAGCGGAGGCCGTTAAAGAAATCGATATGATCTTTATAAACGCCGGCGCCGAGCGTCGTGATGCGGCCGTCGAACGACACTTTGACTTGCGGATACAATCGATATAACAGATAGCCGCCCCACGACGGGCGATTCAAACAATTTCCCTCGATGCCGGCCTTTTCAATAAAATTGACAGCGGCCTCCGGCTCGTGCGGCGGAAAGAAGTTAGAAAAAAGATGAACGCCGGCTTTTTGATAATTCGTCGATCTGTAGTCCGCATCGCGCGCGAGCGCGGCGAACGCTAGGATTCCGGCGACCCAGCCGGCGGCGCGCACCGCGGTTCGGGCGCGCGTTTCGCTTTTCGCGATTTGAGGTAATGCGATACAAACAAAAAGCACTGGAAGCGCAATGAATAGATCGTGGCGATTTGCAATAAACGGGAGAATCGAGCAGACCGCCGCTGGGGTCGCAAATGCTACAATTCCGCCGCCGCCGTCCGGTTCTCCGGAGCGCCCGCGGCGCGCCTTCAGAATGGTCCAGGCCGCAAGCGGAATCGTTAGTAACGCAAGAATGCTTAAATAAATCGCCTGCGTGCGGAAGTCGCTTCCGCCGGTCTGCCGCGCGCGTTCCATCGGGTCGAATAGTAAAGTCCACAGCGATTTCCATTCGGGAATCAACGCCGCGAGACCCTGCGTTTGAAATGCGTAACTGTAAACATGATAACCGTATGGATTCACTAATAATAAAAGCGCGGAAGCGATCGCTAGGAATCCGAGGCGCCGCGCGGCGGGGACGGAGCCTGCGAGAAAAGATCCCACGCACGCGAGCCCGAGCAGGCCCGGCGCGATCACAGCGGCGGCGTGGACGTTCGCCCAGAAAATCATTAATATAACAAAAAACACGACTCGCCTCGCGCGCAACGCGTCTGCCCGTAATATATACTGATCGACAAGCAGTGCGACGCAGATCATTGTAAAAACCTGCGGCCGTGCGCGCGCGACGTGCCACTGAAGCGCGAGCGCGGAAATGGTTATAAGACCCGCGGCGAGGCGACCGGCGCCGTGGCGCAGCGCGCTTATTGTAATAATAACAAAAGAAATTCCGGCGCAGGCCGCGATCAAAATTCGAAAGCCCGGGATTCCAAATATTCGCCGAACGCTTTCAAAGACTACTTGCGCGAGCCATTCGTGATTGACGTAGCGGACGCCCGGCGCCGTACACGAAAACGTGTCGACGCTTTGCACCGCGCCGTTATCAAGAATCCACCGGCCCGCGGCGAAATGCAGCCATGCGTCGTCGTCTTGAATCGGACGAAAATAAAACAAAAACGCCGCGGCGAATGCGCCCGTTAATAGGAGCAAGTTGCGGGTTTTGTTTGCGATTGCTGAAGAGGCCATTTCAAGAATGGTAATAAACGTTGTATCATAAAGATTACCTTGCCGCGGTCCATTTCGACGCAACTTTTACTCGCCGTGCTTCTCGCGGCGGGATTGCCGTTTGCAGGATTTGTATATTTCGTCGTCGACGTCGTCGAGCGGCGCATCACGCAGGAAAATATTGAGTTTTATTTACAAAGCAAAGCGGGCGACCTCGCCGACAAAATTAACTTAGCGATTCAAGAGCGGCGGCGCGACCTCGAATTGTGGTCGACCGAGCCCGCGGCAATCGCGGCGCTGCGCGATCCGGGCGAACCTGTAACGATTCCACAATTAAAGAGAACGCTCGACATCTTTTGTAAGTTTAAAGTAGTTTACCGATTATTAGTTGTATTTGATCGCTCGGGCCGGGCGGTCGCGTGGAATCCTACAGATCCGCAGGGAAGCGACCATTCACCAACGATACAAAAAAGGCTCGAGGGCGCCGACGCGTTTCATGATCATTGGTTTCAGGCTGCGCTTCGCGCAGAGAAAAGCACCGTCGGCTGGCATCTCGATCCGCTCAACGTCGAAGACGTTTCTCAAAATACAGATAAGCCGTCCGACTACAGTTTCGCATTTGCTGCCCCGATTTTTGATCCTGATGATAAACAAGTGCTGGGCGCGTTTTATTGCCTTGTGAACTGGACAAGTATACAAAACGAAATCTTAGATTTCGGAGATCATACGCAGCCCGGCGCGCCCGCCTACCGGTCGGGTTATGCGTTTTTGTGGGAAGCCGGTGATAATCGCATCATCGGGCATCCGAATCGAAAATTGTATGGAACGCTCGTCGCGGAACCGCCCGTTTCGCTGCCGAAGTTATCCATTGCTGTCCGCGACAATCCCAACGGAATTGTATATTATCATTATCCCGAGAATACAGAAAAACGCGCGGCGTTCCGGCAAACGTTAACAAACTCCGAGGGCGGATTCGGCTGGATCGTCGGCGTCGGCGTTGAAGACGAAGAGGTGTTCGCGCCCGCGAGGATCGTTCGATTTGTATTAACAGTTGGAATGGTGATCGGAATCTCCGGGTTGCTCATTTGGATATTTATCACATCGCGCGCGATCACAAAACCGCTCACTGAACTTGCTAATGAAGCGGAACGCATCGCGGGCGGCGATCTCGAAGCGCGTGTTTCGCCGTCGGGGCCGGCGGAAACGGTCGCGCTTGGCCGCGCGTTTAATCACATGGCCGAGGAGATTGCTAGGAATCGCGAAAAATTAGTAAGAGCCGAAAAGGAAGCGGCGTGGCGCGAGATGGCGAGGCAGATTTCGCATGAAATAAAGAATCCGCTCACGCCGATGAAACTATCTATTTCATTATTAGAAAAAGCGTGGCGCGATCGTTCTCCTGAATTTGAAACAATACTTCAACGGTCGATTGCTACCATTGACCGCCAGATCGAATCGCTGAGGCGCATCGCCGCCGACTTCCGCACGTTCGCGGGCGCTCCGGAACGGAAGCTTGAAAAAGTAAATTTACTGAAAATTGTTGAAGAAGTCGCATCGTTATATTCGGCGGCGGCGTCTGAGAAGAATGTTCAAATCAAACGATCCGGCGAAAACACGATCATTAACGGCGACGCGGAGGAATTGCGGCGCGCTATTGTTAATCTTATCGATAACGCGGTGCAGGCGGCTCCCGATCATACCCAAGTCGAAGTGAAGATTGAGAGTGAAGGGCGCACCGCGCGAATCTTAGTTTCCGATGACGGGCCCGGAATTCCCGAGGCGCTGCGTTCAAAACTTTTCACTCCCTACTTTTCTACAAAAACGCACGGCACGGGCCTCGGTCTCGCGATCGTGCGGCGCATCGCGGAAGATCACGGCGGCCGCGCGTATCTGTATGATGACCCCCGCGACGCAAATTCACAATCGCCGCGAACGACGATGATCATTGAACTGTCCGCCGCGGAGCGCGAATGATTAATAACAATTCGTCGACACTATGTTAAATATATCACAAACCACAAAGTTACTGATTGCGGCGGCCGTTTGCTCGGCGGCACCGTCATTATTGATTAAGAACGCGACCGCTCACGAATCGCGGCCGCGCGTTTTCGGCGCGGTTTCCGATCCAGCGCGCGAGCCCCAAGCGCCCGCGCGTACACAATTTCGCGCGTGCGGGTTCGGCGTGAAAATTAGTTATGTTGGCGCGGTGTCGGCGCCGCCGCACGTCACGCGAACAAGAGAAGAGGCGCGCGCGCTCGCGGGCGCTATTTCAATACTCGCGCGTTCGCAGGGATCTAATATATCAGAAATCGCGCGAGCCCACAGCGACGATGCGGCGTCGCGCGAACAGGACGGATTTCTCGGAACGTTCCGCGTCGCTAAAGATACAGATGCAGTCGGGCGCGCATTATTAGGAATGAAGATTGGATGCGTCGCGGGGCCCATCGACGCACGCGAGGGTTTTTATATTGTCGAACGTGTGGCAATGCAAGAATTCGCGTTTCAGGGGTTATTAGTAGTTTGGGGCGGCATCGATCCGATGGGGCGCGTGCTGCGCACGAAGGAAGAAGCTAAGATTCGCGCGGAAGAATTGTGGTCTCGCATTGAACGCGATCCGCAGGCATTCGATGCATTAATAAAGACGGAGTCCGACGATCCGCTCGCCGCTGAAAAGAATGGTTATACCAATCCGGCCGCGCGCGGCGAAATCCACCCGGACACAGATAAGGTATTGTTAAATACAACGATCGGCGCACTTGCACCGCCCTTCGAAACTCCGAAAGGATATCTTATAATAAAACGCATTCCCGTCGAAGTTGTTACATTTGATTCGTTGCTCGTGCAGCACCGCGACGTCTCCGGCACTGCGCTCGGAATCACGCGCTCGCGCGACGAAGCTAAAGAACGCGCGGACGCGATTCTTAAGGAAGTAGAATCGCCCAACGCTGATTTTGCGAGCCTCGCGAAACAGTATAGTGATGATCCGGCGGACGCCTTGCGCGCCGGGCGCCGGACGCTCGGCGTGTCTCTCGGAAGCCCCGTCTACGTGCGCGCCGTGGAAACGTTAAAGATCGGAGAAGCTACAATTGTTGAATCGAAAGTGGGCTTTCATGTAATAAGGCGCGTCGAGCTCGAACTCGAATAATCGACCGTGCGTACGAAATGAAAATTAAATATTAAATTTGTATATTTACTTTCGAACGCCTTCGCTGGGAGTCGACGGCGTTCCGTCGATCGACTTCGGATCGCCGCGCCGCTTCAGGAATGCTTCAAATGCAGCGGCCCCTTCGGTTGTATTCGGCGGAATACCATATTCGCCTTCGACGACGGAGCCGCGAATACCAATAATCGCGCCGTTTAGAAATTGAAAGAATCCTAAATTTGGCCAGCTCCACGAGCGCGTGACGCGCAGGTTGTCGCCCCACGAATCGCGCGCAAGTTCGAGCGCGCGCAGCTTGGGTTCGAACGGCATTTCAAAAAAGAATAAGAATCGAATCGACGTCGCTTCAGTACGAAACGTTCCGGTTGTATCCGTTTCGCGCTTGAACACGCGCGACGTGCAGCTTTGCAATAATACCAAAGTACAAAGAACCGCGGCGGCGCGGAGGATATATCTATTTCGTTGTTGTAATGATTGTCGCAAAATAGTAATGCGTGTTGTATTTGATAAATTCTGAGAATGAATTGTAGTCGCGAGGTTTATTTGTTGAATTTCAGTAGATTACGATTTCAACTTCACGTTTGAGCTTCATTAGCAAATCGTATTCTTCATCACGCCGGATGATCGACGAAAGCGTGTCGACAACTGTAGTAAACTCTTCGGCGCGCGCGTTGCCGATTTCCTCGACCTTCGCGATATAGAGACCTTCGAAGACCTCGATCGGGCCTACAATTTCGCCTTCCTTCGCTTTGAAAAGGGCGCGAAGCACTGCGACAGGCAGCGGGGTTTTTTGTGAGATCCACGGCATCGTGTCCTTCGAGCGTGAATCGGTCGAGCCGGTTACCTGCGCCGCGACTTCGAGAAACGACTCGCCCTGGCGAAGCCGCGCCGCGACACGCTCGGCGTCGGACGCGATTTGTAGTCTTCGCTCGCGGTCGAAGCGGCGTGCGCCGGGTTCGCGCGTGGCGATAACAAAGGATCGCGCGCGGACGAGGCCGGTTAATAATTTGGGCGATTTTACTAATTCTAGCCGCAGCGCCTCGTGATCGAGGAGCGGCGGGACGAGCGGATGTAACTGAACGTTTCGAGCAACCTCGAATCCATACATTCGGCGAACCTGCTCGGCTGCGTCGTTCATCGCGTTCGCGGGCCGCGAGGCCGGATTCGGGTTGAGCCGCGCGACGCTGCGCGGTGCTAACAATCGCGCATGTTCAACAAAAGCCGCGTCGAGCAGATTCTTCGGCGGAAGGAAATTATGTATTCGCGAATCGCGCTTAATAACTAATAAATCGATGTACGCGTCGATCCATTTATCAAATTCCTCCGATGCTAAGAATTGCTCGCCGTAGCCGGAATCGAAGTCTTTAGTAATATCCGGATAAAAGTTCGCGGCCGTTTTCAGTATTTCGCCAATTGTTATTTCGTGCGTACCGACGCGCGCGACGCGTTTCTCGGCGATCGTCGCGATGCGGAACGTGCCGCGCCCGTCATCGTTGCTTGGCGTGAGCGCCGGTTTCGAATCCTGCGCCGCCGCCACCGGTACCAGCGCAACGATTATTAAACTTCTTAAGTGTACTTTTAATTGGAGGAAAGGCATTTCGTCTGGCGTGGAGTATAATCCCCAAAACACCTGTGGGTTCCGTCAAGTTGCAGCAAAATGATTTGTTAATTCGCCTTTACGAGGCGTGGGGCGCGTCGTTTGGCGGCGACGCCGACGCGCTCTTCTTCGCGCCCGGCCGCGTCAACCTTTTGGGCGCGCACCTTGACTACAACCAGGGATTTGTGCTGCCCGCCGCGGTCGACCGCGGAACATTTGTATTAGTTAGAAAGCGGAGCGACCGGCGCGTTCGCCTGCGATCGCTCGACCGCGAGCCCGCCCTCGATCTTGCGCTCGACCAGTTGATATTTGATCGCGAACACTCGTGGGCGAATTATGCAAAAGGCGCGCTCGCCGCGATGGCGCCGGAGCTGCCCGGCCTCGATTTATTATATTCTGGAAATTTACCAATCGGTGCAGGGCTTTCGTCGTCGGCGAGCGTATTAGTTGCAACCGCGACGGCGGCGAATGAATATTTACAACATAAAAAAACGAAGAGCGAAATTGTAAGTTTGTGCCACGCGGCTGAAGTTCATTTTGTCGGCGTCCGCTGCGGCGTGATGGATCATTACGCAAGCACGTTCGGCGTGCGCGATCAATTGTTATATTTAGATTGCCGCAGGCAGGAGCACAGCGAAGTGCCGTTTGATTCGGCGCGCGCTTCAATTGTTGTATTAGATACGACGAGGCGCCGCGAGCTTTCCGACGGGCGTTTCAACGACCGCGTTCATGAGTGTGGCGCCGCGGTTGAATTCTTAAAGTCGAAAGGAATGGTTATAACCGCGCTGCGCGACGCGACCGTCGACCAGCTCGAACATTACAAAAACGAAATGCCGCCGGTTCTTTACCGCCGCGCGATGCACGTCGCGACGGAAATACAACGAATCCACCGGGGCGTCGACGCGATGCGCCGCGGCGATTTCGAACAATTCGGCGAATGTTTACAACAATCCCACGCGTCGTGCCGCGATTTGTATGAAGTGTCGAGCGCGGAACTCGACGCGCTCGTCGACGCCGCAAATGCTACAGAAGGCACCTTCGGCGCACGCCTCACCGGAGCGGGCTTTGGCGGTTGTTGCGTTGCGGTCGTTGCTAATAAAGCGCTCCCAAATTTTTGTAAAGAAGTCGCCGGCCGATATGAACAAAAAACCGGGCTTACGCCGCGTCTTTACATTTTCCGGCCCGCGGCGGGTGCGGGGCGGATGTGAGAAGCTTCGCCTTTTTTTGTAAATAACAAGCTGAAAAGAACCTGAACCCAAGAATGGGCGGATGACAGTATCTGACCCGCCCCTAGAGTGCACATCCACAGGCGGGCCAGCATACAACTAGTGCTCACGTTTATTTTATAAATGAACCCTCTCGCAGTGTCTGGTTTGCGTTTGCATCGATTGCCAATACTTCATACAGATGCTCTCCCGCAGCCAGTGTGGCGACGAACTCTGGAGATACTGTCAAACTCAAAACGTTCGCGGGAACTGTGACTAGAAAATCCTCAACGATGACTTGATATTTAACAATGTTGAGAGGCTTATTCGGAAACCCCGGCGGATTGGTAGTGACGGCAGTCCAGCTAATCTTAAGAAAGTCGTTGGGGCCGACTTCAGCAGATACTAGGGGACCGTCTGGTATTGCATGTGAGAACATCCATGTTCCCTCGGTTTTTCCACCGCCAGCAATCTTCCCGTCAAACTCGTATTCGCCTTCCGGAAAGAGTGCGAGCAGATCTGCTAACGGAAAGTCATCGAGTGATGGTTCTGCTCCCTCAAAAAACAATTCGGTCATACCGAGGTTTTTGTAGGGTCCCTTGCCCACAACATCAAATAGTAACTTATTGTTAGGATTTGTTATTCGAAGTCGTGTCCAATCCTCTCCGTCGAGAGTGACATGGACGCCGAGATCGTTTGCCGAAGAGTTATATTCCCAATAGATCCTGGAGTACTTGAGCGGCACGTCTTCGCCGGCGGCCACCCGAACTGTAGGTGCCGTGGTTTTCACGGAAACTGTTGTTGCACCGCGGGCAAATGCGATGGCAACACCAAACAATAGAATTGTAGTAACGAGAATGGTGAAGCGCTTCATGGTCTAAAACTGTTGGGTTGCGCCTGACCGAAATGATCAGGACTCGCGCAACGTTAGCAATCCATTCCTTAAGCCAACATGAAGCCAGTAAAGAAATCCGCACCTGGCGTTCTCTTCACATACGTACTCAGCCGCGGTTTGCTACGGCTTTGCAAAACTACATTTACTTTCCGCTCGCCGCCGCCTCCGCCAGTCTCACATCTGCGGCTGCTAAGAATAATTCAGCCGCACGTCGCATCGAGCCGACGCTCCATTCTTTAGCTTTCGTAAACGCGTCGCGGGAGGCTGCAATTTCGCCGCGGAAATATTGGTTATATCCGAGGACAAGCCATGCATCCGCCGACGAAGAATGATCCTGAATCCACGCGTGAAGATTCTTAATATGCAAATCCAAATCGGCGGACGCGCCGTAGAACGCGCGCTTGTCGGCGTGGCTCTCGACGAGCGATGGATCGATTTGTATCGCGGCTAATATTTCCGCGGCTGCTTCTGTATATTTACCATTCGCGAAGAGCGCGTCGGACATGATGAAATGTAAATTAGCATCGTGCGAATCGTAGGTGAGCGCGCGTTTGTAGCTTTCCTCGGCCTTTTCGTAGTGTCCTAATTTAAAGTAAATATCGCCGAGGCCGACGTAACGATCGGCGAGCACCGCCGAAGGAGAAACGTTTGTTGGCGCAGGTGCGCCGGCCGCAATGCGCGGCTTCACGGGAGTGTACGGCGCAGGATCGCTGCGTTCGTACGCGTTTCGATCATAGGATTCGTTATTTCCGTTATTGTAGCTAGTGTCCGAGTCGCCGGCGGGCACATAAACTGTTGTTTCTTCAACGACGGGATAATAAATAATCTCGGTCGTCTTTTCAGGATAGTAATAAGCGGGGTACGCGTAGGCGGGGTAACTATAAACCGGGTAGTAGGCCGCCGGATAATAATAATAGCCCGGCGTCGCGTAGTACGGATTGCAATAATAGGTGTTCCAGTAGGACGCGTAATAGTTATAGGGGCCCGTCCACCACCACGGCGAATTATTGTAAAATCCGTAGCCAAACGTCGAGTAGCAAGAATTGAAGCCTATCGAAAACGACAGCGCCGAATGGCAAGTGCCATAATACCAATACGGGTTGAAGCCGTATCCGTATCCGTATCCATAATTAATATAATTATACCAGCTGAATTTTCCAAACGAGACGCCGAGCGACACCGCCGCCGGCGCGCCGCCGAGGAAGAGGCCGGATACAAATGCTTTGCTCGCGGCCGACGTGGTTTTCGCCTTGCCAACTTTTGCTAATACTTTTCCTGCTTCTTCCGCGGCCGTTTTTTCGATTTGGTTCGCGCGATTACTACGAATGCGCGGCGTGTTGAGTTGCGACTTTCCGATGGAATTGTTATCTACAATTCGATTGGAGCCCGCGCGCGTTTCGCGCGTCTTCGGTTCGGGCGGCGAGTAGCGCCCGGGCTGTCGCCCATTATTAGTAATAGTTTCAGCATTCGAATTCGGCCGCGCACTGTCGGAGGCAGCAGGCGAAGTAACAATTGGAGCCGGCTTCGGGCGTTCCGCGTTTTTATAACGTTCGCGACTCTGCGTTTTGGGTATGTCGTGCGTTTTTGGTAAATCTACAGAACCGCTCGATGGCCGGGGATCTAAATTTTCAGCGCTTGGCCGAGGGCTGGCGCCCGTTCCGGGTCTGTTCGATTCCGTTTTATTAGGATTGAGCGGCGGGCGCGGGTCGGACTTTTTGTTTTGACGCACCGTGTCGCTGTAGCGCGTCGACCATTGCGACGGCCGCGCGTAGGGCGACGAATGCGCCGGATCGGGCGTGTCGACCGAATCGCCGGGCCGCATCGAATTTTGATCATTCGAAATCGGCGCGCCCGTGCCCGCGTACGGATTAGTTGTAACGGGCGGCCGCGACGGATTGTTATTATTACCGTAATGTTCCGGCGGATCGTATGGGATTCGCGAGGAATTGTTATTTGACGAATTGTTATTATCGGGACGCGAATTCGATTCGGGGCGATTATAACTATCGGGAATGGATGGGCCGAAATCCGGCCGCGGGCTATCCGATCCGCGCGTCGGCGGGCTCGGCCTGTTGTTTACAGATCCGCCGGAGCTCGGCGGATTATGAGTAACCGGCGGGCGCGGATTATGATCAACCGGCGGACGCGAAACCGAAGGGATGCTCGGCGCAGGCCGCGGGTTCGACGGCACAGGCGAAATGCTGCCGCCGCTGCGCGATCCGCCCGAATTAATAGAAGGCGGCGGTGATGAACGAGGCGCCGGTGCAGGAGCGGGGGCGGGTGAAGGCGAGGGCGCACTGCGTCCGCCGCCGCCGTGTTGTCCGCCCTGTGATCCACCCTTTTGCGCTCCGCCCTTTTGAATAACTAATTTTGGAATCATTAGTTCTGAAAAAGCTAACGTTCCGGCGGATGCGCTGGACGCGAGCCCGACCGTGAGTGCGAGAGGCAGAGTGGCAAGGATTGCTAATGATGTGGATCGCGTATGCATGATTCGTGATGAATAGGGTTGGCTGCACTTCGCCATTGCAAAGGAGAGTCCAACCCCCGCGCGAAGAAGAGGAACCGCGGGCATCGCCGTAATGGTTTTTATTACAGTCGATTAGAAGATTAATAATATCGGAGTCCGGAGCGGCGATCAAGGCGATGACCCCGAACGAAGACAGCGCGCGTCGAACCGGGTAGGTTTGATCAACCGGAAACGCATATTCTGACTCCCGGCTATTTTCAGGCTCGCGTTCCATGCGAATCTATATATTTACAGTTCTCGCGTTTTTATTATTAGCATTCGGCGCGCGTGCGCAGAACTTTCTAAATCAACAATACGCCGCGGGAGATTCGCCGGAGGCGCTGGTTGCCGCCGACTTCAACGCCGACGGAAACGCCGACGCCGCCGTTTGCAATTCGAGTTCGAATAACGTTAGCATTTTGTACGGCGACGGCGCGGGCGGTTTTCTGCTTCCGGTTAATTATAGTGTTGCCGCGGCTCCTATGAATCTCGCGGCCGCGGATATAAATAATGACGGAAAATTAGATTTGGCAGCCGCGAGCATCCTTTCCAGCAATTTTTCGGTTTTGTTAGCACAGGGCGGCGGCTTCGCGTCCACGATTCATTCGCCGTGTGCAAACGGCACAAAAGGAGCCTTTGCGCTCGGTGACATTACAAATGACGGGAAGGCGGATTTAGTTACATTCAGTTCCACGGTGAACTTCATTCGCATTATTAAATTTGCCGGCAACGGCGCGGGTGGATTTGTGCATGAATCATTTTTTCCGGCAACTATTGTTGTTTCTGATCTTGAACTCTCGGACACGAACGCCGATTCAAAATTAGATTTGGTCGCGGGTGCGAATAGTAACTTTTATGTTTTTCTTGGAAACGGAACCGGCGGATTCGGCGCGCCCGCTGCATTTCCTTCCGGCGTTGGAGAGTCTTTCGTTATGAAAGATCTAAATCAAAACGGCGTGCTGGACGTCGCGAAGGGAATTAACGATTCGGAGATTTCAATACTATTGGGCAATGGCGCGGGCGGGTTTGCACCTCAAATTCAATACTCGATTTCACATTATACTAATTCCATTGACGCCGGTGATATTGATAACAATGGGAGTCCGGACATTGTCGTTGCAGACTACGGGACGACGGGGCTGGCTACAGTTTTGTCGTGGGCTGGCGGCAGCACGTTTTCGCTCGGCGCGGTGATTCACGCAGGAATGTATATATCTGATCTGAAGCTTGCCGAACTCGACAACGATGGCGATCTCGACTTAATTACTACAAATCAAGAAAGCGGCCGGATCACGGTGTCGCTCGGAGACGGCGCGGGATCTTTTATAACAAATTCGCGATACTTCGCCGCGCCGTTGATTACAAATTCGATGCAGTCATTTGATTTGATAGATCTGAACGGAGACGGCTTTCCCGACGCCGTCACCGCGAACGGCAACCATCAAACGATTTCGGTATTGTTAGGAAACGGAACGGGAGGTTTTCTGGCGCCGGCGCTGTTTACCGCGGCCGAAAAACCGAGGGTCGTCCGGCTCGGCGACTTGAACGGCGACGGCGATCCCGATGCGGCTCATGTTAGTTTTATGAATCCAGTTGTTACTGTTCGATTCGGCGACGGCGCGGGCGGCGTCGGCGCGCCGCAAAGCTACAATATTCTCAAGGGAACCACAGATTTAAACATTCATGATCTGAACGGAGACGGAGCGCCCGACTTGCTTGCCGGAATGCCGGCTCCACACTCTTTCTTTTCAATATTATTCGGCGCGGGGAATGGTAATTTTAACAATCCCGTCAATTTTCCTACGTCCGGCGGCCCTGCGTGGGCGACCGCGGCCGGCGATTTGAATCATGACGGAGCCCTCGATATTATTATTAGCGACAGTTCGAATGATGGCATTCGAGTGTCTCTTGCGGCTGGAGGGGGTTCGTTTGCTCCAAGCGTTTTTTATAGCGTTCCAAATTCGCCGGGAGGTGTGGCGATCGGCGATCTCAACGCAGACGGCAATTTGGACGTGGTCGAATCAAACGCTAACGAAGAATATATATATATCTTTTCCGGCAACGGCTCGGGAACGTTATCTTCCGCCGTGATTCATAATACTCCGGGAGTGCGGGCCAGCGACTTTGCGATCGGCGACATGAACGCCGACGGCCGAACGGATATAACCGTTTCGAGCGGATACACGGATAATATGACAATACTGCGCGGCCAGCCGGGAGGTATTTATAGTGATGGCGGCTCTTATTCGATAGCGTCGAACTATGAAATTTGCATTTCCGATCTCGACGCCGACGGGCACACCGATGTCGTGGGAATATACCACTCCGAACTAACTGTAGCTTTGTATCAAACGCCGGCGCCCGTTTCTGTATTTAATTATGGAATGGGAACGTTTGGTTGCGACGGCGCCGTCGGTCTCACCGCAAGCGCTGAACCCAAGGTTAATACTCCGAATTTCGGGTTCACGAGCACAAACGCGCCTCCGAATTCGCTCGGGCTTTTGATCGCTACTGATATTCCCGACTTCTCTGGAATGGATATATTTGGAATCGGCGCGGTCATCCATCTCAACGTTGCGGCCTCGACTGAAATTTTTCTATTAGATATCATCAGCGACGCGTCCGGAACGGGATTCGCGCCTGTACCCATTCCTAACAATCCCTCGATTATTGGTAATCAATACTACGCGCAATCGCTTTGGTATGAATCGACCGCGAAGTGTACTCCGTCGTTCCTCGGATTTGTAACGTCGATCGCGGTGGGGTTGCAGATACAGCCGTAACTCCAGCGACAGTTCACGATGGTCGTTTAGAGCGCGCCTCAATCTGCTGTTTTGGTAACAGCTTGTGTCCCTCAAATACTACTAAAACGTCGATCGTTTTTTCGAGAACGATGTACACAATTCGGTAGTTATCGTGAAGAACCTCCCGAATATCCTCTCTTCCAATTTCGGGAACCTGCCGACCCGAAAACGGCTGTTCGATTACTTTTTGTGCTCGAATACGAAGTGCCTCGACCCAGTTTCGCGCCGCATCTGGTTTGTCGCGTGCAATAAACCGTCCGATTGCGAGCAAATCGGTCTGCGCTCGATCGGTCCATCTTAATAATCGAGTTTTGACCACTATTTCGGTGGTCCCAGTTCTCGATTCAGTACGCGACCCATTTCAACATCTGAAGTCACACGTCCATTCTTGGAGTCCTGGAGACCCGCTTCGACCGCCTCAATAAATCGCGCCCTCTCCGTAAGGCGATCGAACTCTTCTGCTGCAAGCAAAACCGCAGTCGGCTTTCCACTTTGTGTAATAATTACGGGCCGCATATGTACGCGAAGTCCGCGCAACACTTCCGACGCGTGAGCTTTGAATTCGCCGATGGGAACTATATCCGAAGCAACTTGGATGGGTTTCATTATGGAATGAAATATAGGTCTGAATTCAGACTTTTTCAAGGATCTGCGATAATTGAAGTCGGAGACGACAAATCCTGCAGACTCGGTCATCTAGTGAAACAAGACTCTACTTGAGAAACTAAAATAACAGTCGAGATTGGTACTACTACGACTGCTATTATTACTACTAGTAGTACTAATTGAACTACTTCGGCTTCTTCTGGTCCACAGGCAGACTCGCAGGCATCTGTTTCATTCCAGTGCCCGCAGTCTTGCCTAAATAAAAATCGTCGGTGACGTGGCCATGCACACCCCACTGTGTCACGTCGAGGCTCCAACTGTGCTTTCCCGATTCTACACGGATCGATTTCGGAAAGCGGATACCGGAGGTCGTCGCGTCGCCGCTGAATTTCCAAATTTCGGGAACTGCGCCTGAAGTACTGCCTCCCGGAACCGTCAATTGTAATATATCAAAATTTTCGTTCACTACAACTTCGACGGACGTCTTCTTGCCGCGAAACGTTTGCGGCGCCGTTTCTGTATATTCGTCGCCGAGCGGGAAGCGTGCTAAACAATATAATGCCTTCGCCATTCGCGACAGATCCGCCGCGGAATCTTTATCAAGAATCTCAACGATAGCCTTCTTGCCGGGTTTCTTAATATTTCGGCCGACGCCCTCAACGAGCGACGTCGCGCTGTGCTGAGTCGGCGTGTCGCGATAAAAGTAGATTCGCTCGGTTCCCGCGAATTCATCACAATAAATCGTGGTGTTGTTCGGTTCGGATCCGGGAATTACAAACGTTCCTCGTATTTGTAGTGTTCCGACCGAGTTTAACGATTCGTAACCGCCGCGCGCCTTCGCGCAGCGGTCGAGCGCTGTCTCGGCTTTTGTAGGAATGGATGCTGGCGGTGCTCCGGGATTTTTTCCGATGGCCGGCGGGGCAGCCGTCATTTGATGAATTATTAAATATGCCGTCGCGCCGGCGGCGGCGCCAAATGCGAGCATCGCGAATTGGCGGGGCGTTAACATTGCATAAATGTAAGCGTCTAAATTTTATGTTTCGTCGTGAGTCGCGCGAGCCGTTCCGCCGCTTTTTTTAACGTTTCATCGCGCTTTGAAAAACAGAATCTTACTAAATTTCGCCCGTCGGCGGGATTTGCAAAAAACGACGATCCGGGAACGAGCGCGACGCCGGGATCCTTAACAAGATCCATCGCGAACTCGACGTCGTTCTTCGCGTCAAAGTTAGTGATGTCGGCCATCATATAATAAGCGCCCGCGGGTTTGACGGCGCGGAACGGCGTCGGCTCCAATATTTGTAGCATCAAATCGCGGCGCGTTTTGTAGGCGGACGCCAGATTTGTAAAATACTCGGGGCCGAAATCGAGAGCGACCGCGGCCGCCTCCTGCAGCGGCGCCGGCGCGCCAACTGTTAGAAAGTCATGTACTTTGCGAAGCGCCGACGAAATCTCCGGCGGCGCGATCATCCAGCCGATGCGCCAGCCCGTGGCGCTCCACGTTTTTGATAATCCGCTGATCGTAACAGTTCGTTCGCGCATCCCCTCGAGCGTCGCCATCGAAATGTGTTCGGCGCCGTCGTAAAGGATATATTCATAAATCTCGTCGGTGAAAACTAAACAATTGTGCTTTATGCACAAATCCGCGATGAATTGCATTTCGTCGCGCGTGAACACTTTTCCCGTAGGATTATTGGGAGTATTCAAAACGATGGCTTTCGTTTTGTTAGTAAACGCGGCCGCGAGTTCGCTGCGGTCAAAGTTAAAATGCGGCGGCCGCAAGCGGATGTACCGGGGCGTCGCGCCTGCTAAGATTCCGTCGGGGCCGTAATTTTCATAAAACGGCTCGAATACAATAATTTCCTCGCCCGGGTCGACGCACGCCAACATCGCGACGCACATCGCCTCCGTCGCGCCGCACGTGACTACAATTTCCGTTTCAGGATCGCTATCAATTCCATTATACAATTTCGAGCGTCGAGCGATCGCGTCGCGCAGCGACTTTGCGCCCCACGTAATCGAATATTGATTAATATCCTTAAGAATCGCGGCGCACGCGGCTGCTTTCATCGCGTCGGGCGCGGGGAAATCGGGAAAGCCCTGTGCAAGATTCACGGCGCCATAACGATTCGCAAGGCGCGTCATCTCGCGAATGACGGATTCTGTAAATTGTGATGCTTTGTGCGAAGTGAACTTTTTCACGTTTCGCTGAATTTAACAATACTTCGCGAAACTATCAATATTCACTTTACATTCGAAGAAGCGTTCGACGCGGCCGGTTCCAGCGCAGGCGCCGAGGCGGGTTTTCCCAATTCAAGTTTTTGTAGCCAACGCCGCCACGGACCCGACTCAGGCCCCAAATCTTCGCCGTTATTCATGCGTGCGAGCGCCTTGCGCGCTTCCGTGCGAATTGCATATTCCTGCGATGCTAATGAATCGATGAGGTTCTTCGCCGTTTCCGGATCGCCGATGCGTCCGAGCGCGTCGGCCGCGGCGGCGCCGACGAGCGCGCGCTCATCTTTTAGTAATGATAATAAAAGCGGCGTCGACACGGTGTCGCGCGCGTGGCCGAGCGCGATGGCGCAGTGCACGCGAATGACAGGATTGCGATTCTTAAGATTCTCCCGAAGAGCGGGAAGCGCGGCGTCCATTTTTGCGCCGGCCGCGGCGAGATTTTTTAATGCTAATGATGCGTTCCACTGTTCGCCATCTGTAAAATCGGCGCCGAGGCGGCCTGCGACGAGATCCACCGGAGTATTAGGATCCGCGAGCCGCGACAATCCTAATAATGCCTTTTCACGCACGCCCGGAACAGGATCGGATACAACTGAGTTTACTAATGGTACCATCGCTTCGGGCTTCTTTGAGAATCCAAGCGCTGCCGCGATCACTTCGCGATTTCTCATCACCCACGACGTCTCGAGTTCAGTGCGCAATTCGTCGAATCTTAGATTTGTTTGTTTTAACAATTCATTTTCGAGAGAACGCCGCAGATCAATCGTTCGAATCGTGTCGGGCTTTTGCATCGCGTCGTTCCACTGCGCGAGAAGCTTGTCGAGATTCTTAACAGTAACGCCGATCGACTGGATTTCGGGTTCCGCCGTCGGGCGATACGGCTCCGGCGGTTTTTTCTTATCACCGGAATTGCACGCAACAAAAAAAGCCGGGAAAATAAACAATACGGAACTTATCAAAAGCACCGCGGACGAACTGTTAAATTTAATAATCGAGCGAGTGGGCATGCGTTTTTTGGGGGTGTGGGATTCGACGGCGGACGCCTCGGAAACTTCCGATTTACGTTTTCGCCTTCGGGCGCGGCAAGTCGCCCGCATCGTTCGCGGGGCCGTATTTCCATTCGGGAACGTCGCCGATTTTTGTAGGAATGAGCTTTTCCTTGCCGTCGCGGCGCACGCGCAGCGTGACGGGGTCGCCCGATTTATACTTTTCCGTTTCGACGCGCAGCTCTTCGACGGTCTTCACTTCTTTAAAATCGCTCACTTTCTTAACATTACCTTTCGCGATTCCTAATATGACGTCGTTCTTTTCAATTCCGGCGCGCGAGCCCGCGGCTTCTGTATCAAGAAACATCGGCCGCAAATCCGCCGACGGCGCGATCTGCCCGCCGAGGCGCCGGTTCAGCGCGACGGCGCGTTTAAAATTAAGAGCCTGAACCGCATCACTACCTTTCGGCATCCCGTTCATTCCGGTCTTTTGAAATACTAATTTTTCTTTCATCGACGCCGTAATCTTAACAGATTCGTACACGGCGCGCGTGACGGCCGCGAGCGGTTTATATTGAATTTTGTCGGCGGTGTCGCGCGGTTGATGATAATCGCGGTGAATGCCAGTAAACAAAAACATCACGGGAATATTCTTTAAATAAAAATTGTGCTGGTCGCTGCGATTCTCGTTGTCGTTGCTGCGTTCAATTTTATTTAGATACTTCGATTCGGCCTTCAGCGATCGTGTAACAATATCGTCGAGCTGCGCCGCCGTTCCGAGGCCCGCTACAAATAAATAGCGGTCGTACGACCGGCCGACCATATCAATATTAATCATAATTTGCGTCTTGTCGTGCGGCGCGAGCGGCTTGTCGGCGTAGTGAGCCGAACCCCAAAGCCCGCGTTCCTCCGCGTCGAATAATATAAATATTACAGATCGCGGAAGGGGCTTCGCCGCGACGAGGCGCGCAACGGTTAAAACGGTCGATGTTCCTGAAGCATTATCATCCGCGCCGTGATGAATTTCGCCGCGGTTGCCGCCCGCTCCGGCGCCCTGGTCGCCGAGGCCGCAATGATCATAATGCGCGCCAATGATAACAAATTCTTCTTTTAGCTTTGGGTCGGCGCCGCGAACGATGCCAATAATATTTCTGTAGGATCCGCCTGAGCCCTCGCCTCCGGCCGCTCCGCGTCCGCCGTCGGCGGGTGGGGCGTCGAAGGATTGGAAGTATCCGCCTCCAATTCCAAACGGCTCGACGCCGCGCGCTTTTAACTGTTCCGCGATGAAATCGCCGGCCTTGCGCCCGCCCGAAGCGCCGCTGCCGCGCCCTTCGAATTCATCTGATGCTAACTTTTCGACGAGGTCGCGAAGTTCCTCGGGAGTGACGGCACCCTTAGGAATCTCCGCGGGCGCGGGCGCGGGCGCGGGATCTTGTACAAGCGCGTAAAGCGCAATGCACGGGATCGCTAATAATAGAAGTCGTGGTCGCGTTATAGGAATTTGCACGGTCAACGTAGAATGCCCGCAAATGCGTTTTCTCGCACGAAATCTTTTGTTAATGATCGCGCCCGTCATGATGGCGGGGGCGGCGGCAGAAGCTGGCGTCGAGAGCGATCTTGCAGAATTGAGCGCGAGTGCTCCGCAGATGCGCGTGGCCGCGGCATCGCGGCTGCGCCTCGAACTGAAGCCTTCAGATCTTCCCGTATTGTTAAAAACCGCGGAGACGGCGCCGCCGCGCGTGCGCGACGCGATCGTTGACATTCTCGTCGCGCGCCGCGACCTCGGCGTTTTGTTATTAAAAGATTCGCGCGCGGAACTCGCCGCGATTCAGCGCGATCTGTGTATTGCGGCGTTTCTCCAAAGCCACAAAAGCGCCGCGGAAATTGTATTAGATAATGTTGCGACTGTTGGATTGTTATCGGAAGGCCTCGGCGATTCGACTTTTGTAGAATGTACAGTTCCGGAACTCGGCCTCGATCAGTTAATTTACGAAAGCCGCCGCGCGCGATTATTACCCTACTGGCTCTTGATCGATCCCGCCGCGCCGGCGTTACAAATCCGGCTGCCGCAGGCGGTCGGCAACGTCGAGTCGGTGACATTAGATAGTTTGCTCACGCAGGGCGTCGAACTGCACGCGTGCGGCAAAGAGCGCGCGGGCGATCGTACCATTCCGCATTTCTTAATGATCGGCGGCAAGGGCGGCGACCGCGGATGCGATCTCGTCGCGAAATGGTTTTTCTTAGCAAAGTCGGGAACCGGGCTCGAAGCGAAACGCGCCGCCGAAAATTTATTAACACTTTCCGCCGATCCTATGGACGCGGTCGTCGTCGGAATGTTAGCGACAAATAAAAACGCGTCCGGTTCATCGGCGATCGGGGCGTCCGCGATTGCCGAAGCGATTTGTAGCGTTCCCGCGCGCGGCGCGGCGCTTTTGTGTGAACAGCCGCGCGCGCTCGACGCGTTCTTAACATTAACGTTCGAGAAAGCCATTCCGATCACGACGCGCCGCGTGCTCGACGCGCTCGCCGAACGCGATGCGTCGGGCCGCGAAATCGATTCGTTACTATTGGCTGGATTTAACAATTCCGCGCCGGCAGCGCGCGCCGGAATCTTAGCTTCGCTCGCGCAGCGAAAAGCGAAATCGGCGGCGGCGCTGTTTTTTGATAACTTACAGTCGCCGGATTCGCGGATCCGCACCGAAGCGCTCGCGGGTTTGTATCGAATTCAGGATTCGCGCGCAATCGACGGCGCGTGGAGCGTGTTTTTGTTATCAAACGATTTAGCCGAACTGCGTTTGGCGATTTCTATAATAGTATCAAATCCCGGTGCACTGCGTCACTTCGCGGACTCAAGTTCGACAGAAGGGCCAGCGCGCGCGGCGATGCTCGGAGCCATGTTGTATTCGCGCGAACCGGAATTGTTAAAATTAGCATTTGCAGAGATCCCGAAAGTTACAGATGCCGCCGATCTGAGTTTGCTGTCCGAAACGGCGCTCGACGCCGCGCGCGCCGGAAATCGTAGTCTACTCATGCGCGAAGCCGAAAAGCATTTAACAAATCTGGATCTATCTATTTGTCTGGTCGCAGCCGCCGCGCAGATTGTTAAGGAAGGGGATGGCGACCGCGTCGCGGAACGTTTATTAACAGTTACCGACGCCGCTCTCGTGCCGCAGGCGTTCGCGGCCGCCGGAAAAGTAGCGTCCACGCGATTAGTTAAGAAAGCGCTCGCCGAGGCGCTTTTTCCGATGCCCGCGTCGGCACCGGCAAATCGCGAACGGCCCCAGAGCGCGATCAAATCGCTTCCGGTTCAAAAGCTAAAGAATCTCGGATTGTTATTTGGATCGCACTTGATGTCGCGGCCGCGAAATGAGCGCAACGCCGTGATCGATTCGATGACCGCGAGCGATCTGTTCACATCGCCTTCGCTCGACGATCTCGCGACGATTGTTGCTGTTACGGGCCGGACTGATTTTGTCATGGGCGCCGGCGCGGGCGCCGGGCGAGGCCAGGTCGGCCTCACGCTCGACCGCGCTCCTAAGTTCCCACTCGCCGATACGGATCGTTAATATGGTTTCGCTTCGCTCCGTTACGGCTAATTCGGTTTGCCGAAACGGTCTGCGATCATTTGTTATTGAAGTCGCGGCTGTCAGATAGCCGAATCGAAGTCCACAATCAGCCAAACCTCTGAAACTACATTTCTTCTGTGACGAACGAACCTGAACAAACCACGATCGCGATCGTCGAACGCGCGATCGATCCGCGGATTGTTCTATTTCATAAACCCGCGTCGCCCGAGGCGGAACAATTCCGCGGTCTTCGAAATTCAATATTAGCGATGAATCCCGAGCGCGCGCCGCGCACGATTGCAATTGTAGGATCGGCGCAAGGCGAAGGAACGACGACGACGGCCGTCAATTTATCATTAGCGATCGGAGAAATGGCGGGCACGCGAGTATTGTTAGTCGACGCAAATCTTCGCGATCCGTCGATCGATCAAATATTAGCTTTAGGCGCGGGCCCGGGTATCACGGAAGTATTGCAAGACAACTGTTCGCCGTCGAACGCGATCCGGCCGTTTCTAACAAAAAGCATTCACGTTTTGTCGGCAGGCCGCAAGGTGGAGAATCCCGCGGAATTATTAGCGAAAGGGCGGCTCGAACCGCTGCTCCACGCGCTCAAACCGAATTATAATTATATTTTAATTGATACACCGCCCTCCGCGACCGCGACCGACGCAAGCCTGATCGCGCGCGAATGCGACGGAGCGATTTTCGTTGTGAGGCTTGAATTAACTCCGCGCACGGTCGTCGAACAATCGTTATCACAACTGCGCGCGCTCGGCGTTAATTTATTAGGAACATGCCTCGTCGGCGCGGCTCCCAGCGGGCGCCTTGTTCCCGTCGATTCATTGGGTAGCTAACGTTAATATTCGCGGCCAATATTAACGATGCGCGGACGCCTCGCTCGCTCCATCTTCGATCTGTTTACAAAAGAAGGGCGCAACGCCCGCGTTTCGGAATTGAAACGAAGGGGCGTTGAAAAAGTAACATTACTCGGCGCCGACCAGCTCGCTGTTTTGATAGAAAGGGCGCTCGACCGTGCGCTCGAACACCGAATGTTAGAATTAAGCGAGCCCGAAAAAGCGCGGCTGCTCGAACGCGCGCAGGAAGAATTTGAAACATTGCGTTCGCAGCTCCAGGGTCTCGAAGGGGAGGCGGAACAGAAGCGGCGCGAATTAACAAATCTCGAAGGAAAATTAACAGCGCTTCATAAAGATTTCGAAAGCGCGAACGCGTCGCTCGACGCCGAAATTCTCGCGGCGGCGAATCTGGAGAGCCCGATTCAGTTGTTACAGAACGAGCCGGACGTCGCGATGATTTTTTCTGTTATATCACAATCCGGTATATCCAATCAGGCGCACGCGCAGAAAGCGGCGCGTGCCGTTGCGGATTATTTACGCCGCGAACGCGCCGATGCCGCCGCGCGCGCCGCCGCCGAACAGAAAGGTAGAATTGAACAATTAGAACGCCGGCTTCGCAAATTAAACGAAACGCTCGAGCGCACGGAAAGCGAGCTCGAATCGGCGTTGCAAAATCAAGATCGCGAAGAGGGCGCCGCGTCAATATTCAAAACGGTCCAGGGTCTTCGCGCGACCGCAAAAGATTTTGAGCGAAAACGCGAAATGCTTTCGGATATATTTAATAAAAACCTAACACTACAAAAGGGAGCCGCCGCCCCGTAAGGGGAGCACATCAAAAATGCCTGAGAATCAAACCAATCCCGCGGTAGATATAAAAAAAGATCACGGTGTATTGTATATTGGCATCGACTTCGGAACGTCGCGCACGTCGGTCGTGGCGACCAACGGCCAGCGCGCCACGGTCGCGTCGTACGTCGGTTATCCGAAGGACGTCGTCGCAAAGAAGCATTTGAAAAAAGATATATTATTTGGCGACGAGGCCGTCGAAAACCGGCTCGCGCTGAAATTGTATCGTCCTCTCGAATATGGAGTCATCAAAGGATCCGGCGAGAGCGAGGGAAAGCAGCTTTCGAAGCAAGACTGGGACGACAACCTCAAGGCCGCGCGCGATCTGTTGCGTTACTCCGTTTCTTTACTAAAACCGCGCGCGGATGAATTGTTATATGGCGTGATCGGCGCTCCGGCGCAGGCCAGTGTTAAGAATCAAAAGAATTTAATAGAGTGTGCAAAGGAAATTCTGGATTCTGTTATGATCTGCTCGGAACCGTTCGCGGTCGCGTACGGAATTGATAGATTAGACGACTGCCTCGTCGTCGACATCGGCGCGGGCACGACCGATCTTTGCCGCATGCACGGAACGATGCCCGAGGAAGGCGATCAAATAACAATTCCGATCGCCGGCGATTTTTTAGATATAGCCATTGAAAAGAATATTCGGCAGAGGTATCCGCAGGCGCAGCTCACGCGTCAAATGATCAAATCGCTCAAAGAGAAGTATTCAAATGTGCTTGCCGACATGCCGCAGGCGATTGCGAATCTTCCCGTCAACGGAAAGCCGACTCCGCTCGATCTAACAGATTGCATCCGCGACGGCTGCCGCGAAATCGTGCGTCCGATCACCGACGCAATTGCTAATCTTATTGCTACATTTGACCCAGACTTTCAATATAAACTAAAAGAAAACGTGCTCCTCGCGGGCGGCGGTTCGCTCATCGGCGGCTTAGATTTAGCAATCGAATTAGATATGAACGAACGCCTTGGGAGCGGAAAAGTCATGAGAATTGATGAGCCGACCTACGGCGGCGCGAATGGCGCGTTGAAAATTGCGCAGGACATGCCGCCGGAGTTTTGGCAGAAGCTAAGGTAATTGTAGGGTTTGTGGAATACTAAGAAACCGCCGGAGGAATGATCCGGCGGTTTTTTGTTTTGGCGCGATCAAAATTTTGTGTTTGCTTTTTCCTTAGGGGGGGGGGGGGTAATCGTAGGGAGTGAGCGGTATTTCCTTGGAGGCGATACCGCAAAACAACACTAACAATAGAAGCGAGGACAAACATGAGAACACTTACACGATGGGTTCGTCCCTTTGGAAGCCTGCGAGCGGCACTTCCGGCAGCGATACTCGGCGTCTTATTTTGCGTTTCCGTATCGACGGTATTCGGGGTCACGTTACTACAGTGTCCAAATACGCGCGCTAAGGGCACCATCGGCGATACAGTGAGCTCTTCTCCAGACTGCGAATGCCCGAACGGCGCAGCATGTTGTTATACAGTCACCATTACATACACAGGCTGGACATGTGAGTCGAATGTCCCTAACCGGAAATGCGTTGATTCGACCAACGCTCCGCAAGTTCAGACAATTGCTTATTCCTGTGCGGCGGGGACCGGTACTTGCCGAGGCGCTACTACAAATGTAACTGTGATGAATGGGAAAATCACTGAGAGCTGTAATTGAAGGCAGAGAGAGACTGCTCTCAACGAGAAGAGATGTCCAAATTTACCACGCTCCTCTGCGTTGTCTGCGCCGCCCAACTTTGTGCGATCGTTTTTTTATTAATGAATCGGGAGGCTCGCGATCATAACAATAACACGGGTGGCACGGGCTTACCGATTTCGAGCCGAACAAATGATGATGGACGTCGAGATGCACTTGAGCAGGCGAAAATCAATTTAGACAAAAGGGCAACCGCTTCAAGCTCCAGTGCTCCAAAGACTGGCACAGACATAATTGAGAGTGACCGCGCTGAAGTCCAGCGACTCTTAACAATTGGAACTATGGAGGCTCTGGATCGGATTGCGGAACTATATCAAAAACTAGTGCTCGGTGGTGAGCGTACAAAAGCACTTCGAGTTTCGATTCTTAAGGATATTGCAAATGCTAAGGATCCGGTTATCGGAGTGCAGGGCATCTTGAAATCGATCCAGTCTGAAAGTCAGGATATTGATGGACTTGGTCTAACAGTCTTCGGAGGCACCCTGCTACCTTATTTATGTGCCAGAAAACCCGGTCTGCTCGATTCGGTTCGATCTCAATTTCGAGATACGGTAGATAACAATCAAAAACGTGCACTATTGACGGCTTTAATATCGGCTAATCCACCGATTGATGGATTAGCCGTAGATTTGGCTGCAGGCTACTACACGACATCCGACGCAAAACTGCGCGGCGATGTACTGCGCTTTCTCGGTGAGCAACGAAACGATGCTGAAGTCGCGTATCCAGTCTTTCGTTCCGCGTTAGAGTCCCCGCTCACTACTGAAGAGGATACTAGAGCGTTTTACTTTGCAGTTGAAGCGATCTGTAACATGTCTTTGACTGATGACGCATCGCAACGAGCAAACTGCGTTACACTGATGCTCTCAGCATGTATGCGCCCGAATGCGCCGGATGAAGTTATTATTAATTGTGGCAGACGGTTTGGAGGCATTGATCAAGGCGCTCTAAGCGTACTCATCGAATCAGCATCCAATAGATCTCCCGAAATACTGTTAAAATTACGGCAGTACGTTACGAGCAAGAGCAAGTAGCATTCACACCAGTCTTTTCGAGGGAAACATGAAGGTTACATTATTACTTATCGCGGTCGTTTTCGCCGCATCATGTAGTGAGAGAGTTGGATCACCCGGCAGTGTGGTTACTTCAGATGCTGTACACGGTAGCAGACCCGAAATCGAAAAATCTCGAATAGAAGCCCGCAGCCATAACGACGTAGCTTTTGCGAGTGTCGCTCCAAAGAATCCTCCGAAAGTCAAGATGTTGCCTGAGTCTGTAGACGTAGGAAAGAAGGTTCGAGGCGAACCTGCGAGTACCGAGTTTGAAATTAGCAATACAGGCAGCGGGCCACTCATCATCTACGATCGCATCGTGCCATGCACGTGCTCTCCAATTGATATTACAAAAAATGGAGAGCCCTACAAATTTGGGAGTATTTTAGCACCAGGCGAGTCTGTGCACGTGAATGTGTCTTTGAAGACTGTACAAATAGCCGGTAAACAAGATGTGCTGATAAGACTTGAGACCGACGATCCTTCCAGGCCGGGCTTTGAGCAAGTTCCTTTCGGAATATGCACATTCACGTGTAAGGTGGATGTCCAAGATTTTTTTCAGCCAAAGTTTACAACAATTGCCGTAGGTAATATTCGAAGAGGCCGAGAGCATCACGTCGAAAAGCTCGTCGGCGCGACTGAATCTCGTCCGTTTGAGGTGAGCAAGGTCGTTCCCAGTGAATCGAGTGGAGTCAAGTTGAGCTTTGCTAAGGCTGACCCAAGCGGCGTGTCTTGGCGAGCAAATATAGAAATCGCTAAAGAGTTGCCACCCGGATCCATTACTCGAAAATTTGAAGTTTTCATCAAGGAGTTGACGCAGCCACAAAGTTTTTATGTATCTGGATTTGCACATGATGGAATCATGAGCGAGCCAACAGGCGGATTATATTTTAGTGCTCCCAAAGAATTCGGGATTGCTAAACAAGCCGTGGTGTTCAGTACGGATGGCGAAAAACTTAATATCGATGAACTTAAGATTCTTAAAAGAAAAGCAGGTTCATCAGAATTTGAAGAATGCTCCGAGAACTATGTGGCGGCGAAGTGTTTGGACGGCTCGACGGACACTACAAAACAGATTGGCGTTTCTATTAACAAAGAAATGCCAGCCGGTGCATTTTTTTACATGGTTGAGGCGCGGACAAGCGTAGGCGGCGAGGCGCGCAGCGTTCGCATTCCCGTCGCCGGGATTTCGCGTCGAGACTAAAAATTAGAGTCTTGAGAGTATAACGTTCTTTAAGTTGCGCTTTTTCCGTCAACCACCAGCTTCCCCGCTTCCCTCAACACCTTCCGAATATTCGCTTTCTCCCACGCGCGCGCTTCCTGATATAACAAAAACAGCTTTTCGCGATTTCTGAATTCCGCGGAATGGTGTATTCGGCGGCCGGCGGCGTCGATGCGGATCGGGATCGCGGCATGTAACATTTCGTGATAAATGATATATTCAATAAAAAACACGGGGATCCACGCGGCGTCGAGCACGGGATGAATTCGAATCGCGCGATGCACGCTGTCGAAGGCGCCGAATTGTAGTGCGCGCCGCACGCGCCGGCGCGAGGAGCCGCCGGCGGTTCCGTAGCCGATTTTACAATTGAGCGAACCCTCGAAATACTCGGAATTCAACTTTACAAATATTTCGGACAAATTGTAAAATTGACCTTTCGGATCGAGGTGTTTTTCCGCCGCAGACTCGCCGATGGTTGCATGGTTTGCATGAATAAACCGGTCGATCACGGTTCCAACTTTTCTCGTCGGCCGTTTCGCCCATGTTAAGACTGCGTCGCGGACTTCGGGCGGCGCATCCTTAAAGATCCGGTGCAGCCTAATCTTTACTTTTTTTCCGTGGTCATACGCCGTGTAGCGCATGACCGTCCAGGAATTATTTGTGAATATTACCGAAACGTCGGTCTCGAGTTCTTTGCTAAGAAACTGCTCGATCGGTTCGCCGGGTTCCATCAAAAGATTATATCAATCCCCTCAGGGGATCGCGTCCCGCCCTTCTGGCGGGCGCGAGGGGTGAAATAACAGTTCCCCTCAGGGGATCGCGTCCCGCCCTCCGTAATAAAAGAAATCAGTGGCGGGCGCGAGGGGTGAAATAACAGTTCCCCTCAGGGGATCGCGTCCCGCCCTTCGTAATAAAAGAAATCAGCGGCGGGCGCGAGGGGTGAAAACATATATAGCGCCGTTTACGGCGCTATATACAGATCCACTTCCTGATCCTGCGATTCGCCAAGAATAATCGGCCGGAGCGATTTCTTCTGAAGCACGATTCCTTCGAACGGACCCGGCGCGGCGTTGCCCGCTCGGGCTTCAATCGCCCAAATGCTATAATCGCCGGCGGGGACGTTCGGAATTGTATATTTTCCCTGCGCGTCGCAGCGGACTTGTTTTGTAAAGAATGTGAAATCCTTGCGCACGCCGCCGCTCGGGCGAATTGTAACTTCCGCGTTCGCGGCGGGAGCTCCGTTCGCGAGTGTTACAGTTCCTTTCACAACCGAGCCCGAGGCGAGGTGGATTTGTCCGGTGTCGTAGACTTTTCCGTCGAAGACGTTGCAGTCGGCGTGATTTGTAGGAATGAACCGCGGATGCGTGATTTGTAGTTTAATAATCCCTTCTTCGACGTTCTTGATTTCAAATTTTCCGTCGGCGTCCGTGACAACGGTTATATCAGGAGCCTTCTGGGGCTGAGACGCCATCATTTCGCCGAAGAACGGCAGCACCGCGGACACGTCTCTGAAATCGTTGTCGCGCGTGCGAATGGTAGCATTCGCGACCGGCTGTTTATTCTTACCATCGACGAGCTGCCCGCGGATCGTTCCGCCGACGCCGAGCGAAACATTAATACCGCGCGTCACCTGCTCCGGTTGAACTGTAAACGGCTCCGAGTAACTCGACGCGAAGCCGTCGGCGGAAACATACAATACGTATTGTTGACTATTGCTCTGGAGACCCTGCACTTCGAACGAGCCGTCGCGGCGATCTTTAAATGCAATCGCGGGGATTTCGCGAGGGAACACCTTTTGGCCGGGCCCGCCGCGCCGCACTTCAACTTTAAAATTAGCAAGCGGTTTATTTGTAGCTTTATCGCGAACAGTGCCCTGCACTCCGCACTGCGGCGCAAGGCGGATTTCGACATCGGTTGTACCTGTAGCAATCGACTGCTGCGGCGGGTCGGGGCGGCCCTGCCCGAGCAGGCCCGCGTCGGCGATCAGGAAGTAGCGTCCTTCCTCCAAATCTTTAATAACAAATTCGCCGTTTTGATTCGTTACGGCGTCGCCGAACGAACCTCCGAGCGCGCCCGCGGCAGTTGTAGCTTTTACTTTAGCATCGGGAATGTAGCTGCCGCGCGCGTCGAGCACGCGTCCGGAAATATTAAATCCCGGATTCATGGTTGCATCGTGGCGAAAGGTTGGGTTTTCGAGGTTCTCCGTAACGCTAACAACTGGAAAGAACTTCGTTCCGTAGGTGATCGCTTTAAAAGTAATCGAGTGCCGGCCAGGCGTCGTATTTTCAAACTTAAATCCGCCCGACGAATCTGTAACTGTTTCGCGGCGTTCGTTAGTTGATGTATTAAATCCACCGAGCGGCGGCTCGTCGTCGAGAACGACAACCGCGCCGATGATGGGCATGTTTTTGACGACTTCCGTCACGCGGCCGTACAGGCGGATTCCCCCGCGCATCGTCAGCGGAAATGTAAAATACGAATCCGATGGAGTTGATATATTTCCGTGCTCGACGCGCGCGAAGTCCGGGTGGCTTGCTATCAATTTCCATTGATCGCCCGGCGGCGCGGTAATTTTATACTTTCCGTCCGCGCCCGAAACGCTGCTGTACACTTCCATTTTTGGAGCATCGGCAAAACGCGATTTTTGTAATTGTACTAAACTCATTCCGAGCCGCCCCGATCCCGCGGGAATCTTTAGTAATTCAACTTTCGCTCCGATGATCGGTTGATTTGTAGTATCAACAACTACGCCCTCGACGCCGCCCGTGGCGTTCGTTGGCGCACCCGGCGTGCCGGCGTCGGTGCGGACCGGCGTTCGAATGTCTTCGGCTGTAGCAATCGGTTTGTCCTCCGTTTTGGGCTGCGGCGGTTTGTTTACAACCGCGGGCTTGTCCGTGTCGCCCGTCGCCGTCTTGTCCGAACTATCAAAAAGCAAAAAGCCGACCATCAAGCCCGCGGCAACGAGCGCGGCGAGACCGCCGATAACGAAAGATTTGTTAGAAGCCATGGATGTTACAATATTGAGTTTACAAATAACGAATTCGATACAATTAGGAACCGCCTCGAACGTGAGACTTAGGATCGATCTTCATCAAAACGTTCACGATCGAAGGAACAGCGGAACTAATGACGGGGCGCGCATCCAAAAACTTCCGCGTTCGTCGCAGGTTGTGCTGCGTGCCGGTTTACTACGTCTTGCCGCCGCTGACCGGCGATTCGACGCCGGCCTTTTTCACGCCGCCTGGCATCATTGCCTGCGCAAGTTCCTCGGCCTTCTTCGCGGCGGCTTTCGTCGCGGCATCGCCGGCCATCTTTCGGTCGCCTGTTTCCTGTTGCGACGGCGCCGGCCAGAACGATCGGAACCACGTCGTGCGCGCTAGGAAATAGGCAAGCACGATGCACGCGAGCTCGGTCTCAATCTTATCAACTGTAATTGTTGTATTGCCCGAAAAAGACGACGCCGGCGAAATAGATAAGATTCGTTTTCGTTTATTATCAATTAAATCGTAGCCGCGAGTCCAGCCGGGCCGCGGAACGAGAAAGTAATCATTATTTCCGTAGTGAACGCGCACTTCGCGCATGAAGAACTTCCAGCGATACGATGCTCCAAAAAACTCGCCCGTCTGGTTCGGCTTTACGTTCCACATTTGATAGTGGCTGGCCGTGATTCCGGGCTCTTTCCGAATTGTTAACGGAAGGCCCTCGGGCGCGCGAAACTCGGCGAGGCTTTTATTATATTTTAATATTCCGAGTTCGCCCCCTTCGCATCGAAATGTATGATTCGATCCACTGGCGGTGACGTGAATGGGGGAGACGATCTGAATCGGCATCTTTTTTTATAACAGTTATCGTGAGCGGATCGTGGGCGGTTCGGGGGTGCTTTTCGGAAATTCGGGGGTCGCCAGTGAAAAGCGACCCGAAGAGTTTACGCGTTTGTCGTCGGTGCGAAAATAAAGGTATGCGCAAGGTTTTCCATCATCAGGATGCGCGAAAGAGTGAAAAGAACGATTTCCGCGCTGCCTTGCTTGCGTAAAGAATTAGTAAAATCGCGTAGGAAGAATTTAACGATAGTTGACGACACGCCAATAGCCGCCGATAGTTGCTCGCCCAATCGAAACGCGATTACCTTTCGCGTATCATTAGAAATCCACCTCCAGCGACAACACCAGATCCGTCCCAACAACTAAGACTGCATCGTGACGCGTAAGAAAGTCCTTCTGTTTTTCCCCCGTACAGGATGGGACACCGAGGGCGTCAACCTCTCGTTGCCGCTCCCATTGATGTATTTGGCGGTTCCGCTCGCGCGAGCTGGATACGACTGCCGGATTATTGATCAACGCATTCAGCCGCAATGGCGCGACGAGATCCGGCGCGAGATTCGCGAAGGCAATGTCATTGCGTTCGGCGTTTCGACAATGACGGGCCGCCAGCTCCTTGGCGCGCGCGACGCGTCAATGTTAGTTAAACAATTGAATCCGGATATGCCCATTCTTTGGGGCGGCGTTCACCCGACGCTTCTGCCGGAACAAACTATTGAAAACGAATTCGTCGACGCCGTTTGCGTCGGCGAGGGCGAGGAAGTGTTCACGCAGTGGGTGCAGGCGATTGATAAAGATGCGCCGTGGGACGACATCCCTGGAATTGCATTTCGCCGCAGGGGCGAAATCAATATGCACAAAAGGCTTCCGCCATCGCTAAATCTAAATGAACACGTTCGGCCGGCCTACGACAAGGTCGACATGAAACGTTATATTACAACTCGCCTTTTCGGCGAGCGCGATTTTATCTTAATGATGAGCCGCGGCTGTCCGCACCAGTGCACGTATTGTTACGAAACGGCTTTTAATATTAACAATGTGTGGCGCGCCGTCGATCCGAAACTTGCGGTCGACGAAATTGAATATGTTAAGAGAACGTACGGCATCACGGCCGTGACGTTTATGGATGATTTATATTACGGAAAGAAAAAGTGGGCCGACCAAATGGCCGACGAGATCATCCACCGAAAGTTAAATATGACATTCCGCGCCGACATTCGCGTCGACTACGCGATCGGCTTCGGAATTGATTATATGAAAAAGCAGCGCCAGGCCGGGTTTAAATATATGTTCGTCGGCGTTGAATCGGGTTCCGACCGAATCTTAAAATTTATTAAAAAGCAGATCACGCGCGAAAAAATATTAGAATCCGCGGAAGTGTTTCACGCGTCGGGCGTTTCGCCGCACTGCTCGTTTATGGCCGGCTATCCGACCGAGACGAACGAGGAAGTGTTCCAAACGCTTTCGATGATGTTAGAAATAACAGAAATCTGTCCGAGCGCATCGACGAGCAATTTACAAATCTACGCGCCTTACCCCGGCACCGAATTGTTTACATGGTGCCTGGAGCACGGGATGAAAATGCCCAAGACCATTGATGATTGGGCGTCTTCGAATTTCAACCGCGTAAACGAACACGTTTGGATTGGTAATAAAGATCAGAATTTCCTTCGCAAGGCTTCGTACTTTACGTACTTCCTCGACGGAAATACTGTAGTTAACTATTTCCGCGACCGGCCCGCGCAAAAAGCATTAGCAAAGCTGTATTCGCGCATCGTCCGCGCGCGCGTCAAACGGCAATTCTATTCATTCATGCCGGAGATGTCTGTCGTCGCGGCGCTGAAAGAAAGAGATATTATCTAATAGCGTTTGTTGGCTTAGCTAAGAAAAAGCTCAGACGGAGAACATGGTTCCGCGTGAGTCTTTGATCGAAAATTTTTTGCTTGCGGTCTCGGGGGGGGGGGGGGTAGTATCCTATTTCGATGACGAGAGTTTCCGTCGACATTGTGAGGAAAAATGAAAAAGCAAATGCGGTAAGGCCGGTGGGGCGAGTATCAATACTACAGTTCTTGCGATATGCGTTGGCGTTATTTCTGATTCTCGTTGGCGCTATTAAATTGTTCTCAGGGCATCGTAATGAATACGCACTTTCGTCTGGGTTGTGGTACTCGCTTGCAGTGGGTGAAATCATTCTCGGAATGAGAATGTGCACTGGGGCGAGGCGCGTAGACGCCATCGTAGCTTGCCTATTTTTTTTCGGGGCGGTGGCATTGCGGTTCTTTACATCGAAGCCGTGCGGATGCCTCGGGAGTACATCGCTGCCTGCTTGGTTTCCACTATTTTTTGCAGGAATCGCGGGTAGCACATCAGCGATTCTTTGGCGCTTTACCGGTAGAGAAATTCATCGCACCCGGTGATTTCACTATCGAAAGTCAATTCACTTTGACTAATAATCGACATTTGACCAAACTTGAATTCCGATACTTGTAACGAGGCAAGACTTCAATGATCAAACGAACACTAAGTCTATTACCATTCCTTTTCCTCGGGTTCTTTCTGCTGGCCGCTGCATGGGCTCCACTTAGCCCGCTATTGATGGCCAATGATCGCTGTACTCTGAAGCTTCAATATCTTGGTCCGAATAATTGGGTCGCGAGTTGTTCTGGGGATTGCACTGTTTCAGGTGGGACTTGTACGAGGATTGAACAGGGGGACCTGAGTGGAAATACAACTTATTTCTGTAAGTGTGGAACCGCCGATCCAATTGTAAACTGCGATGCTATATTTGTCACTGCTCCCGGCCAAACTTGGATAAAGATTCACTGCTGGAACGATCAGTGCGCATCTGAGTGTGAAATCCTGGGAAGTTATGATAGTGTACCCAAGCCCGCGTGTCACTGTCCGTAGTCAATACCGAGCAACCATAGATGCCTGTATCGAGTCATGTTTCTTTCGCCGATTTCTAACTATTACAAGACATCGCAATGCGCATAAGACTACGTGTGGCCGCCCTAACGTTAATCGGAGTGGCAATCCTTGCATGGGTAGCAGTCAGCAACGGGGCGAATTCTACTCGGCGCGAGTCGACGTCGGAGGAACGGACAACAGTTGGGTCGACTGAGTTTCCAATACAAGGCGCTCGACCAGTAGATGCCGGCGATTCAAGTATCGTCGCGAGTCGAGCTTTCGCAAATCAGGATCACCGGTTGCTCGTGTTCGTAGACACGGCGGGACGCAGTATTCCAAACGTGCAGCTCGTAGCGATTCCTCTTGGATCGCGACGAGCTGCGGTGAATGAGGCGGCGATAGTCGGCCATACAGGTATTGATGGCGTCATCGAGATTCATGAAGTGACAAACAATTCGAGTTCAAGAATTGTTACGAACGTGTCGGGTTTCGTAGCGCGAGATTTAACTGATACACTTATTAAGCTCGCAAATTCGCTCACACCCATTAGACAAGTGGTGACACTCGAACGTGGCGCGGTGCTCACCGTTCGCTGTGTTGATATTCAGGGGGAACGTGTGCCGAATGCGACCGTTGCAATCGCGCGGGACTACATCTCCTTGGACGAACTTGAACATGCGTCAGGCACTATCTATCCCTGTATTCCGGGCGCCAATTCAAGAACTGCCATGTTCGTAGGCCGATCGGATCAACGCGGCGAGGTGGTGTTTCAAGAGCTTGAGAACGCTATCTACATACCGGTTGCTACTGCCGCGAATCTTGTCTCAATCGAGTTCTCGAAACACCGTTTAGATTTGCCTGGCGATAATCTTCTTACAATTACGTTCGGCTCGTTTTTCTCGACCATACTCGAAATAAAAGGCGATTCACTGGTTTCGGGAAAGGTGTCAATTCAGGGATCTCATCTCGCGATGGGCGGGATCGCTGGTGACCTGCCCGGTTTTTCTGTACCACTTTCTATGTTAGTGGGGAAGAGGAAACGGGGAAGTAAGAAATCGAAGGGTACGAAGACTCCCGTCGAGGCGTAGCCG
>JBJXHE010000111.1:0-72263 GCA_046160785.1 Planctomycetota bacterium | reverse complement strand
GCTATTCATAAATTCAACGGCGACCCTCGTTAATCATCTCGCGAATTGTAATATCAGGAGGTAGTCGATTCTGTTTACGAAACTTCTTTAATTCCCGCGCGGCCAATAATGAATCTTTGATGATGGGACTGGCTCGCAATGGAACGGTCGTGCTTGCCTTGGAATTACGGGTTTGCGAGATTTCCGTTTCATTAAGGTATAAAGCCTAATCGAATTTGTGCTGCGGCGAAAGGCAGTATTTGGGTTGGCATTGTGATCCGCGTGTTCCTTGCTAAACTCTTCGACTGAAAATTACTAACAATCTTAACTATAGGCATTCAACTCGCGTTAACCCCATGGCCTCAACCTTAACAATCGGCGCACCCGCCCCGTCCTTCGATCTGCCGTCCACTTCCGGAAAGAATATTAAACTTTCGGATCTGAAAGGTAAGAAAGTTGTTTTATACTTTTATCCGCGCGACTCGACGCCGGGGTGTACGGTCGAAGCTTGCGATTTTAGAGATAGCCAAAGTAAACTAAAAAAGGCGGGCGCCGTTGTGCTTGGCGTTTCTAAAGATTCGCTGGCGTCGCATGATAAGTTTCGCGCAAATCAACAATTACCGTTTGATTTACTTTCCGATGCCGATAATAGCATTGCGAAAGCGTACGGCGCGTACGGCGAGAAAATGATGTATGGTAAAAAAATATTAGGCACGATTCGCTCGACGTTTTTAATTGATGAAAAGGGCAAGATTGCCGCGGTGTGGTCGCCTGTGAAAGTGAAAGGGCACGTGGAAGATGTGTTAACAAAGATGTAAGTTAATTAATAAGTAGACCCGCGAAAAAAACGTGAGTGTCCGTCCACCGCATTGGACCTCGCAGTGTTCAACCCGCTCGGCACGCCGCGTGCAAGGCCTGCATTCGCGCGACGCGCGCCGGTTACCGGGCGCCCCCGCGTTGCCAACACGCCCGCGTTTCCGTAGTCTTTTCGCCTCAAATTCTTTGAATCGGAGCTGGCGTTCGTACGCAGTTCGGATTCGTCGAATCTCATAAATAACGCGATATAACTAATAACAATAATTTCAATCAATGGCTCTCAAAAACATTAGTGTCATCGGCTGCGGGCTCATGGGCCACGGCATCGCGCAAGTTGCGGCTCAGGGCGGTTATGAAGTGACGGTCGTTGAAGCCGACGCAAGCGCGCTCGATAAGGGTATGAAGCGCATCGACGGATCATTAGCCAAGCTCGTCGAGAAAGGTAAATTAACAATGGAACAGGCGACGGCCGTTCGGAGCCGCCTGCACCCGTCGACGCGAGTGGAAGATATATCCAATAGCGATCTCGTCATCGAAGCGATCGTTGAAAATCTCGACGTTAAGAAAAAATTATTTGTTCGATTGGGCGAAATAACAAATCCGAATTGTATCTTAGCTTCGAACACGTCTTCGTTTCCCGTTCGCGAGATGGGCGAAGCGTCGGGCCGCCCTGCGAAAATGGTAGGATTGCATTTCTTCAATCCCGTCCAATTGATGCAATTGGTGGAAGTCGTCCGAACTCCAAAAACCGACGACGTGGCTTTCCAGGAATCGTTCGCGTTTGGTAAACAATGCGGGAAGTCGCCCGTCGCCGCGAAGGACACGCCGGGTTTTATTGTTAATCGGCTGCTCGTTCCGTATTTGTTAGAAGCGATTCGTATGATCGAACGCGGTGACGCGACGGCGGCGGATATTGATACTGCAATGCGCCTCGGCTGCGGCTATCCAATGGGCCCCGTTCATTTGTTAGATTACGTCGGCCTCGATACAACACAATCCATCGCCGAGGGATGGGAGCAGCGCTACCCGCAGGAACAATTGTTTAAAGTACCGCAATTGTTACGAAAGCTCGTCGATGAAAAACGCCTTGGCCGGAAGTCGGGCAAGGGCTTTTACGAATGGGAAGGCGACAAGCCGAAAGCATAATATAACGATAACATCATGATATTTCGCAAATGGATGCTTCTTGCAGCGCCGGCGATTTTCGCCGGTGCGCTCGCCATCACTGCGCTTATTTTCACAAATGCGTTCGCGTTCGCACGCCAGCAGAACGATTCCGTCATGATCGACTGGCTCGGAAGCGTCTACCGAATCGGCGGGCCGTGCAAAATTAAGATTTCGACGCGAAACGAAAAACTATCAACTACGATCCACGGTTCGAATCTTATATTTAAATGTTCCGACGGCCGCGAAATAAAATTAGCATCTTCGGCGCAGGAGACGAAGCCCAAGATGGATTCGGGCATGTGGTTTATTGAAGTTGAAGCGGGCGAGCTTTCCGAGGTTCCCGCGCCCGGAAAATTCGAAGTTCGCTACAAAATTCCAGACGGCCATCTCGTCGGGCCCCTCATCGGAACATTTGTTAAGAAAATCGACAACCCGCTCGAACAACTCGAAAAAACGCCGAAGCCGGGAGACTACAGTAAAGTCGCTGTATTATTAGAAACCTCTGAGGGGCCGATTCTGATCGGGCTGCGCCCCGACAAGGCGCCCGCGACCGTCGCGAATTTTGTTAAATTAACACATCGCAGTTTTTATGATGAAAAAATATTTCATCGAGTGAAGCGCGGATTTGTGCTTCAAGGCGGAGGCTACAAAAAGGACGGCACAAAAGCAGAGTCGGAGAAAATTAAGGGCGAGTTTTCCGATTTTTCACATGCACGCGGCGTTCTCTCGATGGCTCGGCTCGGAAATGATAAAGATAGCGCGACGTGCCAATTCTTTATTTGTCTTACGGATCAGAAACAAACGCTCGACGGCCAGTACGCCGCGTTTGCTAAAGTTCTTGAAGGCATGGATACGCTCGATCGCATCGCTGTCCTTCCGGTGAAGTTTAATCCGGATCTTCGGGAAACGTCGTCGCCGCTCAAGCCCATTATTATTAATAAAGCATTTTGCGTCGAACGGCCCCAATAAAGTAAACAAAGTAAAAAAATCATCGCGGTTTATTTATGAAAGCGCTCGCGATTCTTAGTTATCTGTTTTGCTATCATTTTTTATTGCTAAATCCGCTGCAAAATCCGGCGCCGGCTCCGCAGGTTCGAGTGGCGATCGACATGAACCCGGCGATCTGGATCGACGGCGATCCGCTGCGCTTTCGTTTAATCATTGAAAACGTCGCGACGAGTGAATTAACAATTCCAAAGGCGTGGGCCGCGGGCGGGGGAATTACAGCGAGGCAAACAAAAATAGCGCCCGGTTCGAAAGACATCGAATCCGTTTCAATTCAAACAAAAGCAGCGCTGGGTGAAACCTATCAAATCGCGGCGGGGGCGAGGTTAATATTACCGATTGAAATTAAAGATTTCGTTCCGCCACCCGGTGACGCGTTCGAATTGTTATTTTTGTCGTCAAGCCCCGCAGCCGGGTCCGACGCGCTGCGCGTCGAGCGCGTTGAAAACCTTCGCGGCGCGCGCGCGCGAATTGATACACAAAAGGGAATCGTAGTATTGGAGCTGGCTCCCGACGCGGCGCCGCTCGCCGCGCGAAATTTTGTTAAATTATCAGAAGCCGGATTTTACGACGGTCAGGCGTTTCACCGGATCGCGAAAGGTTTATGTATACAAACGGGCGATCCCGGCTCGAAGGCGGCAGATTTGAAATTGTTACCCGGCACCGGCGGCGCGACGTTCGACGGGCGCCCGCTGCCGCTCGAGCGCACAAAAGTAGTCTTTGAGCGCGGCGTGGTCGGCCTCGCGCGCTCGCACGATCCGTTGTATTATAATATTCGCGGCCAATTGATGCAATTTTACAAAACCGAGACGGAAGACGCTCTCAACGAAAAATTAAGAACCGAATGGCCGAGCGCTCTCGTTTTACAGGAAAATGCGCGCGCACTCACGTCGGGAACTTCACAATTCTTTATTTGTACAAGCGCGGTTCCGCATTTTGCAGGGCGGTATTCCGCGTTCGCGAAAGTTATAGAAGGAATGCCCGTCGTCGACGCGATCGAAGCCAGCGAAACGCTCTCCGGCACCGCCGACAACGCCGAGCTTGCGGAGCGGCCCGCCGACCCTGTGCGTATTCGTAAAATTACAATTCAACGAAAATAATATAATTATTTACTCCCATCACTCTTCCCCGAGCCCACACGATCCAATGCCCATTGACGTCGAAAAGATAGATCTTACAAAAGTCCGCGCCCACGTCGACACGCCGCACGGCACGATGACATTACAGTTCTTTGCCGCAAAAGCGCCGGGAACGATTAAGAATTTTGTTAAACTCGCGGATAAGGGATTTTACAATAACCTCGCGTTTCACAGAATTATCAAAGGATTTATGATACAAGGCGGCTGCCCCAGGGGCGACGGCACCGGCGACGCAGGATATAAACTAAAAGCCGAGTTTAATGATACGCCGCACGTCAAGGGCGTGATTTCGATGGCGCGCGCGCAGGATCCCAATTCCGCCGGATGCCAATTCTTTATTTGTGACGGCGACGCGACGTTCCTCGACCGTCAATATACAGCTTTTGGCCGCATCGATCCCGCCGACGCCGCGAGCATGGCGACTCTTGATAAGATTGCGAATACTAAAGTAACAAAAGGCGCGGGCGGCGAAAATTCAAAGCCGGTGGAAAAGCAATCGATCACGGCCGTGCGAATTGAGCAATTGCCGTAAGTAAATATAAAAATTAAAGCCACTCATTCATAAATAATAAAAATGTCCTTCGAATTCCTCAAAGTTAATATTGCCGAAGCGATCGCACGCGTCACGATAGACCGGCCCAAGGCGAACGCGCTGAACCGGCAGGTTGTATTAGAAATAAACCGCTGCTTCACCGAACTGCGCGACAACGACGCGGTTCGCGCCGTGATTTTTACAGGCGCCGGCGAAAAGTTTTTTGTAGCAGGCGCCGACATCGGCGGGCTCGCCGCGTTTGCTAACAATGCCGACGCGCTCGGCGCGCGCGCGGATTCGCGTCTCGGACAAGATACATTAAATATTATTGAAAACCTTGGCAAACCGACGGTCGCCGCGATCAACGGATTTTGCCTCGGCGGCGGGCTGGAATTAGCATTAGCATTTACATTGCGCACCGCGTCGAAAACTGCAAAATTAGGATTGCCCGAAGTATCGTTAGGAATCATTCCGGGCTACGGCGGAACGCAACGGCTCGCGCGCATCGCGGGCGCGGGCGTTGCGCGCGAATGGATATTAACGGGCGACCACGTTTCGGCCGACGAGGCGCACCGCGTTGGAGTTGTAAATAAACTATTCGAACCTGCGGATTTGTTAAATGGCACCGAGCAAATTGTAAAATCAATTCTGGCGAAGGGGCCGATCGCCGTCCGCTACGCGATGGAAGCGATTTCGCGCGGACTCGAAACGAACCTCGCCGACGGGCAGCGTCTCGAATCGGATTTGTTTGGAATCCTGGCAACGACGAAAGATACAAAAGAAGGTCTGAACGCGTTTCTTGAAAAGCGTGCCGCGAAGTTTACAAATCAATAATCAATTTAACTAATCAATTACTACACATGTCTCAACCTGAACTTGTTCTTTCCGCTGGCGCACGCACGGCGATGGCCGAATACGCGGGCACTCCCGGTTTTGGTAAATTTAAGGATATTACCGCGATCCAGCTGTGCGCGCACGCGTCAACGGCGGCGATGAAGCGCGCGAACATTGCACCCGAGCGCATCGATCAAGTATTTGTAGGAAACGCATTACAAACATCGCAAGATGCGATTTACGGAGGGCGTCACGTCGCGCTGCGCGCCGGAATTCCGATTACAGTTCCAGCGTTAACATTAAATCGGATCTGCGGTTCAGGATTGCAAGCAATCGTGTCCGCGTGCCAATCCATACTATTAGGCGACGCCGAAATTTGCCTCGCGGGCGGAATGGAGAATATGTCGCAAGCGCCATTTGTAGTACGCGGCATTCGCGACGGAATCCGTTTCGGCACGATGCCACAAATGGAAGATTTGTTATTTTCGTCGCTGATGGATCCGTTCTGCGGTCTTTACATGGCGCAGACGGCGGAAAAGTTAGCAAAGAAATTTAACATTTCGCGCGAGGCGCAGGACGAGTACGCGTACCGCAGCCATAGGTTAGGTTTCGAAGCTGTAAAGTCGGGCCGGTTCGCGGAAGAAATTGTTCCTGTCGAAGCGAAGCGCGGCCGCGAAGTATTTATGGTAGAATTGGACGATCATATCAAATCCGACACAAGCCCCGAAAAATTAGCAAAACTCTCCGCGGCTTTTGGTAAAGAAGGAACTGTTACAGCCGGCAACGCGTCGGGCGTCGTCGACGGCGCCGCGGCGGTTATTGTTACAACAGCCGCGCGTGCACAAAAAGAAGGGATGCCGGTGCTTGCTAAGATTCGGACGTGGGGCGTCGCGGGCGTGGAGCCGAGCGAAATGGGAATCGGCCCCGTGCCGTCGATGGAATTAGCATTAAAAAAAGCCGGTTTGAAACATGCCGACATCGGGCGCTACGAAATTAATGAAGCGTTCTCAGCGCAATATTTAGCTTGTGAGAAAGCGGCCGAACTCGATCGTAATAAAGTGAACGTCAATGGCGGCGCAATCGCGCTCGGCCATCCGCTCGGCGCCACGGGCACTCGCATCACATTCACGCTTGCCAACGAATTGAAGCGAAGCAACCAGCGATTCGGCCTTAGCTCCGCGTGCATCGGTGGCGGGCAGGGTATTGCGATACTTCTCGAACGCGCATAGCGAGGCTTGAATTTACATTTTTTTATAGCGTGCATTACACTTGTGCGTTTCACCTCCGCCGCCAGAATTCACCATGCACACGCCGTTTCTTAATATTTCCATGAAATTTGTTATCATCGCCGCGTTCTTCGTTTTCAGCAGTCGAATTGTATATTCACAATCCGAGCCCATTTATCCGAGCGCGGAGTATGCGTCGGGGACGGCACCCGCGGGCGTGGCGGCGGCGGATATGACGGGCGACGGAAAGATCGATTTGATAACTGTTAATTCAGGGTCAAATAATATTTCGATGATTCGTAGCAAAGGCAGCGGTTTGTTTTCGCCGCCCGCGAATACGGCGACCGGCGCGGCGCCGGCGCATGTAACCATTCTCGACGTTAATAATAACGGATCTCTCGACGTTGTTACTTTTAATGCAACGCCGCAGAATCTATCGATTCTATCCAATAACGGCCTCGGAGCGTTTACGTCGCTTCCGGTGATTGGAATCGGTTCGGCGGTCTCGGGCTTAACCAGCGTCGATCTCAATAATGACGGCCGGCGCGATTTGATACTTTCGCTTTCCGCTTCGGGTAATATTAATTTTTATCTAAGTAACGGAACGGGAGGATTCCCCGCAGGCGGCAGCGTATCGAGCGGTGGAACGCAGCCGCGCGCCGCCGAAGTTCGGGATATCAATCACGATTCGATTCTTGATATTTGCGTTGCAAACAACACTTCGAATAACGTGGCCGTTTTGTTAGGAACTGGAACGTTAACGTTCGCGGCACCGGTTCTTTTTCCAGTCGCGGGCGGGCCCGATTTAATACGAGTCCGCGATTATAATAATGACGGAGACGACGATGTCGCCGTCACGTGCAATTCCGCCAACGCCGTGAAAATGGCGCTCGGAGACGGCTCGGGCGGCCTTGCGGGTTTTACTACTTTTCCGATGGGCGTCGGCTCCGCGCACGCTCTCGACGCGCTCGACATGAACGCCGATGGTTTTATTGAAATTGCGGCGGGGGATTCATTGGGCAACAATGTCTTTATTGTAACTTCCGACGCCGGCGGAAATTTAAATCAATCCGGAATGTACAATTGTAGCGGCAGCCCGAGTTCGTTAGTGATTGCCGATCTCAGCAATGACGGCGCCGCCGACCTCGCGATTGCAAATAATACAAATTCAACGGTGGCGGTGATGATCGGCAATGGAAATGGAACGTTAAGATCGCGCACCGACACGCCGGTATTTGCAACTCCAGTTGCGATGGGCCGCGCCGATTTTAACGGCGACGGATTTGTAGATATCATGACGTCGCAGCCCGACGCGATCGTCACCGCCGGAACATTTGTTTTATCATTCGGACTCGCGGGCGGCGCGTTTTCGCCAGGGTCGCCGCTCAATTTTAGTACAAATCCGAGCGCGTTTACAATTGCTGATTTTACCAATGATGGGTTGCTCGACGTCGCGGCGGTCAATCAGGGCGCCGGCACGTTTGATATCTATATATCAAATGGAACCGGCAATTTCACGACGGCTGGAACGTACGCCACTGGCACGGGCCCGACGGCAATTCTAGCGGCCGATTTTACGGGCGACGGTATGGCCGATGTAACAGTTGCAAACGGCGGCTCGAACAATGCGTATACATTTCCGGGAATCGGCGGCGGATTATTAACCGCGCCGGTTACTACCTTTTCCGGCATCAATCCCGTTTCACTGGCGAATCCGGCGGACTTTGATAATGACGGACTCGCCGACACGGCGGTTGCTAACAAAGGGACCAACAGCGTGTGGGTATGGCGCGCTACGGGCACCGGACAATTTGCCAATGCGAAAACGTTAAATATCTCCACGTCTCCGTCATTTGTTACAATCGGAGATATTAATTCCGACGGTTTTTATGATATTGTCGCGCTCAATTCCTCGGGCACAAACGCGATCACGGTGGAGAGCTCTGGTGGATTTGTATTCGGCGCAATTGTACCGATCTCGCTCGGAACGAACGTGCTCCCGTTTGCCGCGACGGTCTTTCATGCAAATACCGATGGCTATTCGGATATTGCCGTCGTGAGCGAGGCGTGGAACAGCGTTTATCTATTAACTAACAATACGACGGGCGGTTTTACGCCGTCAAAAATATTTACATGCGGCGAGAGTCCAAAGGCAATATTAGATGGCGACTTCGATGGCGACGGAAATATGGATCTCGCGACCGCGAACTCCGCCGATCAGACGATTTCAGTATTGTTGAACGAATTATCCTATTCGGCGGGTCTGTCGCAGTTTGGCACCGGAACGAGCGGTTGTCTCGGAGCGCAGGGTTTGAATGCTAACGTTTCGCCGAAAATTAATACTTCGAATTTTATTGTGATCTCAACCAACGCGCCGCCGAATTCGCTCGGCCTCGGCCTCATTACCAATGCGGCCGACGTGCCCGGCACGGACCTGTTCGGTTATGGATTTTTGTTGCATACGGATTTGATCAATTCAACAGAAACGATCCCGTTTGATATTATTAGTGATTTCCACGGGTACGGCGGGTCGGCACTCAGCATTCCCAACAATCCGCTGATCGTTGGACTTTCCTTTTACGGCCAGGCGATTTGGTATTGGGGCGGCTGCATGCCGGGCTCCTTCTTTCAGTTAAGTTCTTCGCGCTGTTTGCAGATCGTAATTCAAAGTTAATATGCACAGCGTGCGCAGGATTGTTTATATCCTCGCATTTGTAATATCGATCGCGCTCGCGTTATGGAGCCATTCGGCGCCGAATGCTCATGATGCGGCTGCCTCCGGATTTCCGATGGCGAAAGCGGAACGGCATCTTGAGGTGATCGCGTCGCGGCCTCGATTCATCGGGACGGACGCGAATGCAACCATTCGCGGGTACATTGTTAAAGAACTTGAAGACGCCGGAATCGAGACAGAAATACAAGCAAGCACTGCGCTCGCGAGACGATTCGCCAATACGCCGGAGGATGTTGTTATTAATAACATCATCGCGCGAATTCCGGGATCGTCGAAAGCCGACGCGATTTTATTGATGTGTCACTACGATTCCGTGCCTGGCGCGCCTGGTGCGGGCGACGACGGGGCTGCTGTTGCGTCGCTTTTAACAATATTGAAATTGTTAAAACAGGCCGCGCCTCTCCCGAATACGATCATTGGATTGTTTACAGACGGCGAAGAGCGCGGCCTTCTAGGCGCGCGCGCGTTTGTTAAGGAACCACATCGCTTACTAAAAGACATTCGCGTCGTTCTTAATTTTGAGGGGCGCGGAAATGCCGGGCCCGCGTGGATGTTTGAAACAAGTTCGAACAATCGAACATTAATAAAACAATTCAGCCAGTTCTCGCCGGTGCCGATGGGTTGCTCGTTGATGTCGGCCGCCTATCGTTATATGCCGAACGACACGGATTTTACAATATTCCGGCGCGCAGGTATTCCGGGGCTGAATTTTGCGTTCATTGGCGGATACGAAAATTATCATCAACCGGCCGACACGATACAAAAACTAGATCGGGGGTCGTTCGCGCATCATGGAATCCAAATGCTAACGATGGCGAAGGGGCTTTCAGCGGTCGATCTTAATCAAGCGAATAGTTCTGATTTCGGAGAATCGACGTATTTTAATATTACGTCCGCGGTTCTTGTTCAATACTCAAATGAAATGGTGTGGCCGATCACCATTATCGCTTGCTTGCTCTCGTTCTTGCTTTTGTTACGTTGGATGAGCCACGGGACGGTGACATTTGTAAAATTACTGTTAGCCTTCGCCGCCGTCTTCGCGTGGGTCGCAGCCGCCACCGTATTCGTTTTTCTCATTTGCCAGGGAATTCTTAAAATAAGCGGCGTATCCTATTTTGGTATTTGGGGCTATACGGAATACGACAACATCTGTTTCATTGCGATTTCGGCTTTTGTCGTTTTGTTAACGTTCGCAGTATCTGCATGGCTTTCGAAACGGCTCGGACGCGACGCCGTGCTTTCAGCGACCCTCCTGCTTTTTAGCATATTAGCAATCGCCCTATCCGTTTACGTCGAAAGCGGCGCGTTCCTTTTCGCGTGGCCATTATTGGTTATATCCGCCGCGCGACACTTGGGCGCGCACGCGCCGCCGCAGTGGATCTATTTGTTAGCAACGCTCGCCGTCGCGGCGTTTTGGGCGCCGCTTGTATTGTTATTTTATCAGGCGATGATGCTCGGCGCGTGCGGAGCGGGAATTCCGCTTGTCGTGCTCGGGTCGCTTCCGTTCTTACAACTATTTTCGGATACTACAGTTTCTTCCCGAGCCGCTTGAGCTCGTCGCAAATTAACGATCCAAGTTCGTCGGTTTTGTGTACTCCGGCCTGCAGCGATTTTACTTTTCCGCTGCGCATGCTTCCGGCGACGGCCTCTTCGACGGCAAGCGCCGCCTCGTGTTCGCCGATGTATTCGAGCATCATGGACAATGCCATAATAGTAGCAATCGGATTCGCCTTGTTTTGATTTGCATACTTCGGCGCGGAGCCGTGAATCGGCTCGAACATACTCACTTTCCCGGGATGAATATTACCGCTCGCGGCGATGCCCATTCCGCCGACGAGCTGCGCGGAAAGATCTGTTATAATGTCGCCAAAGAGGTTCGGCGCCACAACCGTATCATAATGTTCGGGATTCTTAACAAGCCACATGCAAGTCGCGTCGACGTATCCGTGATCCTGCTCAATGGTAGGGTATTCGCGCCCGACCTCCGCGAACGTGCGCGTCCAAATATCCTGCGCGCGGACGGCGTTCGCTTTGTCGACGCACGTGAGGCGTTTCTTAGCATTGCGTTTTTTACATAATTCGTACGCGTAGCGAATGACTCGCTCGGTTCCTTTTCTAGTATACAACATGGTTTGTGTAGCAACTTCCTCCGGCGTTCCTTTCTTAAAGAATCCGTGAATGCCGCAATACGCGTCTTCTGTATTTTCGCGCACAAACATAATATCAATATCCGACGGATTCTTATCTTTGAGCGGGCAGAATCGCGCGTCGTATAATTTACAAGGCCGCAAATTAACAAATAAATCGAGCTTGAAACGCATGCCCGCGATGATCGCGAATTCTAATTTTCCCGTTTCGATGCGCGGGTCGCCGATGGCTCCGAACAATACAGCTCGGAGTCCGCGAATTTCATCAAACGCGGAGTCGGGCATCATCTCGCCCGTCTTTAGGTAGTGTTCCGCGCCGAACGGAAATGGCGTTTGCTTCGTCTTAAAACCGAAGATTGTTTCTGTTACAGATAAAACACGCAGTGCTTCTGCGACGACTTCCGGTCCGACGCCGTCGCCGCCGAGAACGCCAATGGAGTATTCTTTCATAAGGGGGCGAAGAGTTTACCGCGCCCCTCCTCGATACAACAAAAAACGCGAGCGCAGCTCGCATCATTGTCACAATCCGAGACGGAACTGGATTCCGCGCGTGAGTCCGAATCCTTGCGGCGCGGCCGGGTCTTCCGTTGCGCCCTGCGCAAACAGGTGGAGCCCGCAGAGTTCGACGGAATTCGGGAGCACTCCGAAGGAAATTGTAGCAATCCCCGAGGCGTTCGCCGTTGCGGTGAGGACGAGATCGTCGAGCACGTGCTGCCATCCGCCGGCAAACGCAAGCGCGCCGTCGGGGTATGGTAAGAATCCGAATACAAAATATACCGTTGAGCCGGGCGGCGCGTTATTGATAGAAATGCCCCACGCGTTCGGTCCGCCGAGCCTTGGCGCCGAACTACTAATATTAGGAATACCGGAAGCGCCCGCGAGCCCCGTTCCGTAAAAACTAACCATCGCGGTCGTGGCGCACGCGGGAGTATTTGTTGTAAACCACGGCGCGGTTGTCGCGCTTGTTAAGAAAAACGAAAGCAACATATTGGTTACTTTCTGCGACGCCGCGGAATTCGGGTGCGTGCCGTCGTTATTGAAGTCTCCGCAGATCCACGTGAGTCCGTCGCTGCGGGGCAGAATGCCGTCGGCCCAAAGGTAAGGGCCCCACGCGCACCACGGCGCAACGACGGGGCCGTTATTGCTATCAAAATTTAAGTTAGCATTGCCGTTGATTTGATCTGTTATAAGACCCTTCACGCCGAAGGCGGATTGGTATGAATACGGTTCGGGGTTTAGCGTCGTCGTCGCATAGCCGGCGTAGATGCGGCTCGAAATGTAGCAAGCGCGGAGATTCGGAAATTTACTTTTGAGGATTTGTACAATCGACGTCAAATATCCTTTAAATTGATTAGCATCCTGGGGGAAAGGTAAATTCACACCCGCGACTGCCTGTTTTATCCAAACCGCCTGCACCTGCTGATTTGTAAGATTCGCCGCAGTAACGCGCGTGTCGACAAAATTCCAGTAGGCCGCGTTCGGATTCGACGTTGTTGCGGCGTCTTGCCCGCCCTGCGCGCCGTTAACCAGTACGACTGCCGGATTCTTATACGGCGACGCATTTGCAACATTAACAAAAGTCGCCGACTCAATGCTGGTATTCGACATTCCAATGGTTACAAGCCCAATCTTACCATTCGCCGCGGGCTGGCCCGCCGCATCGCGCGGAACGATTTGTTGTATTTCATTCATGCCCGCCGCGAGATGCGCTGTCGGAATCGCGTTTCCGCCGCCCAGATACAATCCTCCCTCGGCGCCCTGGTACGAACCCACGAGGTCCATCAGCGGCGTGGATCCGGTTGAAGTTTTTGAGCAATCACTCGCACGCAATTGTAATGATGCTGCCGCGAGGAGCGATGCAACGATCGAACACGTGAAAAGTAAACGTTTCGGCTCTCGGAAGAACAGCGGGAGTTTGGTTATCATTGGATTGCTATGAAACCCTACTACGCATTCATGGTGTTGCTGATTTTGGGCGCGTGCTCCGCCGAACCATCGCGGCAGTACGGCGAAAAGATCGTTAATGAACGATATGTGATTGACGGACGGGAGCTTTCGTATGCGCGGAAGGTCTCGTTGGAATATTCAAACCAGGGCGGAAGCCGCGAATTTCAATATAAAACTTCCGTAGGCAAAATCGCGATTTCGGGCGGCGATGCGAACGAGAACCGGCTCGAATTGATTATTTACGAATCGGAGCCCGGCGACGCGCGCGTCGAACTTGTCGACGGTCGATTTGTTGTATCTAGTAAAAGCCGTTCGCCCGTCGGCCTCGGCGATTTGAGTGGAACGGTTCCCAGGAATGCGTCGCTCACGCTCGCGTCGACGACGGGAACAATAGATATATCAAATATCGACGCGGCGTCTCGCGTGCAACTGTCATCGACATCGGGTGCGGTGTCCGTCGCTCGAGTAACGGCTTACGGCTTCGACGCGCGCACTTCGTCGGGCGGCGTGAATGTTGCGAATTGTAAATTTCAGGACGCGAACGCGTCGACCGCGGGCGGCGCCGTCGAATTTAAAGATTCCGACGTGCTCGGATCGTTAGCTATCAAAACCGCGAGCGGCCATGTCGCGCTGCGCGGCCGCGAGTATTCGAATGTTTCGATTTCGGGCGCGTCGTCGAATATTACATTTAACAAATGCAGGATTGTCGCCGCGCGCGCATCGACGGTTTCCGGAACGATCGACGCCGTCGACACGACTTTTGTAAAAACGCCGAATCTGATCTCAACGAGCGGCGCGGTGAATCGTTAAATTTGCGAATGAGTAAATTGTTACAACATCCAAAGTAACAATTCTGCGAGGGGGCTTAACGCATCCGGTACTCCTTCGGCCGGCGATCGCTTCAATTCGCGTTGTAGCTCGCGCAGGCGCGCCTTGCGCGGGCCGCCCGCGGCGAAATATGCAGCCGCGAGTTCAATTTCGCCGCCGTCGAACCACACGCCGTGTTTCAAACAACGATCGACTACAATTCCGCTTCCGAGCGCGAATTGGCGGCGGTCCATCAAATTGTTACATTCGGGACATGCTAAATATCGAACGCCATCGCTAAGATTCCGTTTTGCGGCCGCTTCACGCAAACGATCGAGTTGTTGTTTTTGAAACGGTCCGATTCCCGGGAAGGAATCGCGAAGCGCCTCAGCTTCACCGCGCGGCACCCACGTGCCGTTGCATAAGTAACAACGCAGAATTCTTGCTTCACCCGCAAGCGCGGACATTAACGATTTCTTCTCGCAGCGCGGGCAATTCGCGACGCCGGAAATGTTAATATCCGTGTTGCGTTTTGTTAAACTACGATTGTTCACGCGTCCTCCATTTACCTTCGGGAGGAACCGGGTCGTATCCGTTTTTACAAAACGGCTGGCATCGACAGATGCGGAAGAAACCGAGAATCATTCCTTTCGCGACGCCGTGGATTTGTATTGATTCGACGGCGTATTGTGAACACGTCGGCAGGAAGCGGCATTTCGGCGGGAACATCGGCGAAATCCATTTTTGATATAAACGGATCGGTAATATAAAGATTTTCCGCAACATTTTACTATTCCGATTTTTGTTGCGCCGCCTTCTGCGCCGCTTGCAACGCTACTTTTCCCGCCGCGCGTTGTATCAATTGCGGCAGTTCGCGCGAGAGCGATTCAAATTTAGTATCTTTGGGTTTGCAGCGCGGCAATACGATCATTTCGAGGCCGCTCGGAAGGGCGTTTTGTTGTAAACGATAGACTTCGCGCACGAGCCGGCGAAACCGATTCCGCTCTACCGCGTGTTTACTGTAGCGTTTGCCGCACGGAATCCCGAGCCGCGACGCCCCGGTGCCGGGCCGCGCAATGACCGTTACAAAACGCCCGTGGACGCGCGTGCCGCCCGAAAAAAGCGCGTCGAACGCGCGTTTTTGTTTGAGGCGATGGGATGGGGGATGGCCGAAGTTCGGGTTCACGAATGTAGATTAGTAAATAGTATATTAATAGAAAGGCGCGCGGCACTGTAACGTCGGCGCCTTCCTCGTTACCATTCGACGCTTCACAAAGCGCGCATTTTTCGCTGCGCCGCAAACTTACTAAAAATGGCCGAACAGTTTCTTAACTTTATCGCTGGCCGTTGGACTGAAGCTCGCTCCGGCCAATGGTTTGAAAATCGTAATCCTGCAAATCGCGGCGATTTGATAGGTATTTTTCCACGTTCCGATTCGCGCGACGTCGACGACGCGGTTGCGGCGGCGGCGCATGCTTATAAAACGTGGCGGCTCGTGCCGGGTCCGAAGCGCGGTGAAATTCTTTATAAAGCCGCGCACATTTTGGAGCGGCGAAAGGAAGAGATCGCGCGCGCGGCGACGCGCGAGATGGGAAAGGTGATTGCTGAAACGCGCGGCGACGTTCAGGAGGCGATCGACACGGCGTACTACGTCGGCGGTGAAGGCCGCCGTTTATTTGGAGACACGGTGCCGTGCGAGCTTCCTAACAAATTCGGAATGTCGGTGCGCATGCCGGTCGGCGTTTGCGGATTAATAACACCGTGGAATTTTCCTGTAGCGATTCCGTCGTGGAAGTCGTTTCCAGCGTTAGTATGTGGAAATTCATTAGTATTAAAACCCGCCGAGGACACGCCGCTGTCGGCCGTTTTATTTGTACAATGTCTTGAGGAGGCGGGCGTTCCTGCCGGAGTTGTAAATTTAATACATGGATTCGGCGCCGAGGCGGGCGCGCCGCTCGTCGATCACCCTGGAACGCGAATTATATCTTTTACGGGTTCGTCGGAAGTTGGAAAGACGATCGCGGAGCGCGCGGGACGAAAGCTAAAGAAAGTGTCGCTCGAGCTCGGCGGCAAGAATGCACAAATCGTGATGGATGATGCAAATCTAGAATTAGCGGTCGAAGGCGCGCTCTGGGGCGCATTTGGCACGACGGGCCAGCGCTGCACGGCGACCTCCAGGATTATTTGTCATGAACGCATCGCGTCGAAGTTTACAGAAATGATTCTTAAGAAAGCGGAGCGCCTCATTCTCGGCGACGGGCTCGATCCCGCGACGCAGGTTGGGCCGCTTATTAATGAAGAGCGGCGGCGCGCGGTGCACGAATATGTTAAGTGTGGAGTGGAAGACGGCGCGACGCTTGTGTGCGGAGGTGAATTCGCTACCGGAAAGTCGCTCGACCACGGTTGGTTTTATAAGCCTACAATTTTTGCGAACGTGAAACCGAATATGAGAATTGCGCGCGAGGAGATCTTCGGGCCGGTTGTATCGATTCTGCGCGCGGCGTCGCTCGAAGAGGCGATCGCGATTCTTAATGATACAAATTACGGACTCTCGTCGTCGATTTATACAAAAGACGTGAACGCGGCGTTTCATGCCATTCGCGAGATCGAGGCGGGTATTACCTATATCAATGGGCCAACGATCGGCGCTGAAGTGCAATTGCCATTCGGCGGAGTTAAAGAAACCGGCAACGGCCACCGCGAAGCGTCGTGGACCGTTTTAGATACATATTCCGAATGGAAGTCGGTTTATGTCGATTACAGCGGACGTCTCCAGCGCGCGCAAATTGATACACACGATGGAGGTACCGCGAATGCGTAACTCCGAATCTTACAACTAACAATTTACTATAATTTCTTAATAATAATTTCACCATGACTTCCCACCTCAATTCCGCCGACGTGCATCCGACGCTGAAGCGATTCATGCTCGCCGACGGTTTCGATTTTATTTTAGACTTAGAAAAATCAAAAGGCGCATGGCTGCGCGACGCTGTTTCGGACGAAACGTTTCTCGATTTCTTTACATGTTTCGCGAGCTGGCCGATTGGTTATAACCACGATCTGTTACATTCGAAGGAATTCCGCGATGAGATCGTTGAAGCCGCAACGCACAATCCGTCGAACTCAGATTTGTATACTGTGCTCATGGCGGAGTTTGTTAAGGAATTTTGCGAACGCGCCGTGCCGCAAACGCACCCGCACACATTCTTAATATCGGGCGGTTCGCTCGCCGTCGAAAATACATTAAAAACCGCGTTCGACTGGAAAGTGCGCCTCAATCAGTCGCGTAATATAACAATTAAAGAACGCGACGGCTCGGTTCGCGACGAGGTCGGAACGCAAATAATCCATTTCCGCGAGGCGTTCCACGGCCGCAGCGGCTACACGCTATCGTTAACAAACACGAGCGACCACCGAAAGGTCGCGCTCTTTCCAAAATTTAAATGGCCGCGCGTGTTGAATCCTAAGATTCGCTTTCCGATGGAGGGCGAAAATCTTAATGCTACGATTCGCGACGAACAGGAATCGCTAAAACAAATCGAAGCCGCGTTCGCGGAATTCGGAGCGGACATCGCGGCGATTATTATTGAAACGATTCAGTGCGAAGGCGGAGATAACCATTTCCGCGCGGAGTTTTTTAAGAAACTTCGCGAGATATGCGACCGCGAAGAAGTCATGTTAATATTCGACGAAGTGCAGGCCGGATTCTTCGGATCGGGCAAGACGTGGTGTTATGAATATTACGGCGTCGAACCCGACATGGTTGCGTTTGGCAAGAAAGCGCAGGTGTGCGGATTCTTTGCAAACCGGCGCGTCGAGAAAGTTAAGAAAAACGTATTTGAAGAATCGAGTCGTATCAATTCGACGTGGGGCGGCAACCTCGCCGACATGACGCGCTCAAAATGGATCTTGCGCGCGATCGAGCGCGACAAGATGGCGGAAACCGCAACGGCGTCGGGCGAATATTTAGTTTCGCGCATGCGCGAGCTCGGCGGAAAACTAACAAATGGCTGGGTTACCAATGGCCGCGGCAAGGGAACGTTAGCATCCTTCGATTGCCCTAATAAAGATTCGCGCGATCAATTGTTAACACAAATGCAAAAACATAAACTCGTTGCGCTCAAGTGCGGCGAGCGTTCTGTGCGTTTCCGTCCGCCTCTCAATTTTACAAAAGCGGAAGTCGACGCCGCGATGGAAAGAGTTACAAAAGCGCTCGGCGACCTCGGCGTCGCACCGGGTGCGGCGGTGGGTGTGGCGAGATAATATATCTAAAACTACATTCGTATCAATTCGCCCGCGAAGAAAACTTCGGCTTGGCTCGCGGCGGGCGGGTTCGAATGGATACGTTTTATTTTTAGTGATGCTCCGGGTGCTAACTTAAAACCCGCGTTCAGAGGCGCGTGTAGTTTCATCGCGCCGTCGCCGATCGGCGAATACTGCAACGCCCACCACGGTAGAATTAACATCGAATTTCCAGCGACCTCCGCGTAGACGGAACACGGAACATTAACAATAAAATCGCGTATCCAGAACGCGCGGTCGGGAGGCGTTTGATACAAAACCTCCGACATTCCGTTCGCGTCAAAGTCTACAGTTACAAATTTGCTCTCGGGAATTCCCGGTTCGCCGGGAGTCTTGTCGACGTCGCGCGCGGTCGCGCGGTTGGCCGCCGAAAAGACACAACTCGGAAAGATTATTAATATTGCGGCGAACGCCAGCGATTTGATTGGATTCATAGCACTCACAAAATATGACCGTGCGCATGTTACAGGAGATCCGGTATCCTTGTTTGCAATGATTGACGGCCGAGACAGTGCTAGCCAAATGGGCGCGCCGCGCACCGTGCTCGCGGTGCGCGGTATATCAAAAACGTTTCCGGGCGTTCGCGCGCTCGACGGCGTTTCGTTCGACGTGCGCGCCGGCGAAGTTCACGCTCTCGTCGGCGAGAACGGCGCCGGAAAATCAACATTACTAAAAATTCTGTCGGGCGCGCTCGTTCAGGATTCAGGCGAAGTATTGTTAGAAGGCGAGGCGCTGCCGCCGTCGTCGCCCGCGGTGCGCCGCCGCGCGGGGATCGCGATGGTCTATCAAGAATTGCCGCTCGTTCCGGCGATGTCCGTCGCGGAAAATATATTATTAGGAAACGAGCCGTCGCGATTCGCGGGCGTATTTGTAAATTACGCCGAGCTGCGAGGGCGGGCCGCGCAATTGTTAAAAGACCTCGACGTATCGTTAGACTTACATACGCCCGTCGAGCGGCTTGGCCCCGGCCCGCGCCAATTGATAGAAATCGCGAAGGCGCTCGCGCAAAACGCGAAAGTATTGTTGCTCGACGAGCCGAGCGCGTCGCTGTCGGCGCAGGATTTTGAGCGCCTTTGTGTTATTATCAAAAAACTCGCGGCGCAGGGAGTTGGGATTGTTTATATTTCGCACCGGCTCGAAGAAATATTCCGCCTCGCCGATCGCGTCACGGTGCTGCGCGACGGAAAAACGATTGCTACAGATCTGGTTTCGGCGGTCGACCGTAATATGATTATTACTCGAATGGTCGGCCGCGACCTCACGTCGGAGTATCCGCCGCTCGACTGGGAGCCGGGCGAGCCCGTGTTGTCGGTGGAAGGTCTTTCGCGACCGGGCGAATTTAATAATATTCAATTTACGTTACGTCGCGGCGAAATCTTAGGATTCGCGGGCTTGGTCGGCGCCGGGCGCACGGAGATCGCCATGGCGCTCGCGGGCGCCGCTCCGGCGGCGTCTGGAAAAATTGTAGTTCATGGACGCGAAGTTAAGATTCGAAGGCCGGGCGACGCATTAAAGTTAGGAATCGGATTATTAACAGAAGACCGCAAGACGCTAGGAATCATTCCCGAGCGCCCGATTCGCGAGAATATTACCATTTCCGCGCTCGGCCGCGTGTCGCGGCTCGGAATGTTATTATTGGGCCGCGAGCGCGCGCAGGTGCGCGAAACGATGCATCAACTCGACGTCCGCGCTTCGTCGATGGAACAGCGAATTATTGATTTGTCGGGCGGAAACCAACAAAAAGTATTGTTAGGAAGATTGTTGCATCGCGGTTCGAGAATACTACTCGTCGACGAGCCGACGCGCGGCGTCGACGTCGGCGCGCGCGCTGAAATTTATGCTCGAATGAAAACGCTCGCGCTCGGCGGCGCGTCGATATTGATGGTTTCGTCCGACCTTCCCGAAGTGTTAGGAATGAGCCATCGCATTGTTGTCATGCGCGCCGGCTCGATTGCTGGCATTCTTGACCGCGGTGCCGCGACCCCCGAATCCGTGATGCGGCTTGCCGCTGGCGCCGCGTAATGTTTATTTAGAATATATGAATATTAACTATTCATGCCGCGGCGCAAATGCAATAATACACATTCCGAATATTGCTATTCCGGCTCCTATCAGATCGAAGCGGTCGGGTTTTGTTCCTTCAATGAGATACATCCAGAGAACCGCCACCGCGACGTACATTCCGCCGTAGGCTGCGTAGGCTCGCCCCGCTCCGAGCGCAGGATGTAAAGTTAACAGCCATGCGAACGCGCCGAGGCTTGCAGCCGCCGGAATGAGAAGCCACGGTGAGCCGCTGCGCCGAAGCCACAAATACGGCAAGTAGCAACCGACAATTTCAGCAATGGCAGTCATGGCGAAGAGCGCAACGGTTTTTACGATCATTGCATCATTATGTCCAATCGGCGGCGATCCGTACGCTTTGAAAAAAGTATTAGCATTATCAATCGGTACACATTTGAAAAGAGTGCGTTGTTGGCAGGAATGGGTAAACTCAACGAAGCACGCCCTTTTCTGGCGCGAACACCCATGTGGACCATCGCACCCGCGTTTCGTTTTTTTATTATTGCAATTATAATTAGCTTTTGTGTTAGCGTTGCAAACGCGCAAAATTTGTTATGGCGTATCAACTGCGGCGGGGGAACCGAAAACGGCCCCGGTGGAACTGTATACAGCGCCGACCAGGCTTACTCGCCGGGTTCTGGCGCGGGATACATTCTCGGCGGCGTTTCCAGTAGTAACGTTCCGATCGGAGGCTCGGGAAACAAGATTTCTAACATTACAAAAACGGCGCGCGACGGCTGGCGAAGTTATGTATTCGAAGTGCCGGCGGGCGACTATGTCGTACGATTACAATTCGCGGAGATTAATACCTCCGTTCAGGGCCCGGATCAGCGCGTTTTTAATGTTATGGTTCAGGGGCAAATTGTATTATCGAATTTGGATATCGCCGCGCGCGTCGGAATTCAGTACGCGACGGAATTTGCAGCCACCGCGCACGTGCCCCCCGGCGGGACGCTTACCGTTTCGTCGTCCGTGGATTTGGATCCGGCATTATTAAATATGATCGAAGTGTGGTCGTGGAGCCCCGATGCCATCGCTCCATCGGTTCCCGGAAATGCAACAGTTATTCCGGGATTTCAACAAAACGTCGTGACGTGGGATGCGTCGCCCGAGGGCGATGTGGCTGAATATCATATTTACAGATCTGCCGCGCCCGCCGGGCCGTATACAAAAATCGGCACGGTGTGGCCGCTGCCGCAGAGATTTGTAGATTCGGCCGCGCAACCGGGCGTCGATTCTTATTATCAAATAACCGCGGCCGACGTCTTTGGTAATGAAAGCGCGCCCGCGGCGGCGGGGGCCGCGCAGGCGTTTGGCGATTCACAGTCGGCGTGGCCGATGTTTGAAATTGTCATTACTCCTGAGAATCTAAAGCTACTAAATACAATTCTCTTTTCACAGCCGAAGGAGGAGGTTCCCGCAAAATTGATATATAAGGGAATTGAGTACAACGTGGAAGTGCGCTACCGCGGCGCCAATTCTCGAAGGTATTCAAAAAAAGGCTGGAAAGTTAAGTTTTCAGCAAACGCGCCGTTTTTTGGAAGATATGAATTAAATTTTAAAGCACACTACGACGATTTTTCGCTCTCGCGCGAACCGCTTGCGGCGTTTATCTATCAATTCATCGGGCACCCCGTCGCGGCGCATTCACCGGCGCGGCTTCGCGTGAATGGCGAGTATTATGGTATTTATGATATGATTGAAAACATGGACGAGGAGTATCTCGCCGCCCACGGGCGCGACGCGGGCGGCAGTCTTTATGAAGTCGGGAAGCCTTTTGATTTGTTAGGTTCACCGGCGGAGTACGAAGTTTATTATGAAAAGAAAACAAATAAACAGATTTCGAACGAGGACGTCATCGCATTTATAGAATTAATTAATAATACGGCTCCGCCCGAGTTTCCGGAGGCGATCGCGAACGCACTCGACGTCGACGGTTATTTGTCATATCTCGCGGTTGTCGGATGGCTCGGCGACGCCGACTCGATTCTTCACAATAGTTATTTGTTACATGACCTGTCGATCGGCCGCTGGGAGGTGATTGCGTGGGACACCGACCTCGGCTTCGGGCTCTCGCCGTTTTCGTTAGTACCCGTTACGAATTATTCTATACAACTAGGAACGTCGGGTTCGCCCGAGGAGCCGCTCTTCGGGTCAAATGTATTAAGAACAAGAGTATTGAACGTTCCGGAATTTCGCTGGCGTTATTGTGAGAAAATCAAAGCGCTCGCAGCCGGCGCCGCGTCGCAGGGCGTGCTCGGCGCGAAAATAGATCAATTCCACGCGTCGGTCCAGACGGAGGCGAAAGCGGATATGAAGAAATGGGGATGGGAATCCGACGCGTTGTTTCAGCTGGGTCCATCTATATTAAAATCGTTCATTGATCCGCGCACGACATTCTTAATATCACAAATGGCGTCGTACCAACCCGCGGACCCGCCCACGACGGTCTGGATCAATGAAATTGTAACTGATAACGCTGGACCCGACGCGGACGAATCCGGCGATCAAGATCCGTGGATTGAATTGTATAATGCTGCGAATGCGCCCGCGGATATCAGCGGAATGTATCTTACTACAAATCCCACGGCTCCGCTTCTCTGGCGCGTGCCGTTTAATACAATTATTCCCGCGCTTTCGCACCTGCGGATTTGGTGTGACAACGAGCCCTCCGAGGGGACGCTTCATACTAATTTTAAGCTCGCCTTAAAGGGTGGAACCATTGCGCTGTTCGATCCATCGGCGACGCAAATGTTAGATTTTATTTCATATAATCCGATGGCGCTTGGCGCCGCCTTCGGACGCATTCCCGACGCGGGAGCGTTTTTTCAATATTTACCAACGCCGACGCCCGCGGCGGCAAATGTTAATTCGGGGAACCACGCGCCCTCTATCAATTCCGTGACGCTCTTCCCGAAGGCGCCCGCGCCCTCGGACGTTGTAACGATTTCGTGCCTCGCACACGACGCCGACGGAATTGTAGATATTAACGTTTACTGGCGTGTCGCGGGCGGCGTTTTTGTTGCAAATCCGATGTCGCTTGTGGAAGAAAATTATTATCAAACGACGGTGCCTCCCCAACAAAACGGCGTCGTCGTCGAATATTATGTTGAGGCGGCGGATTCGTTCGGCAAAATCACGACGAGCCCTGCTCACGCGCCTTCGGACTTCTTTAGTTATACTCCTGTGAGCCCGGCGTTCGGCGCGATTCGTATACAAGAACTCATGGCCGATAATTCGGGTTTCCCAGATGAATTTGGCAATAATGACGACTGGGTGGAATTAGTAAATACATCCAATGCGGCGGTCGACGTCGGCGGAATGTATATGACTGATAATTTAGCGAACCCGAAGAAATGGAAGATTCCCTCCGGTATTACTATTCCGGCGAAAGGCTTTCTGGTTATTTGGGCCGACGACCAGGCCGCGCAGGGACCGCTCCACGCATCATTCAAACTTTCCAAGGACGGCGAGTCGATCGGACTCTTTGATACAGATGCAAATTTAAATAGTTTTCTCGACGGCTTCACGTTCGGCGCGCAGAATACAAATATATCATTAGGATTGCTTCCCGATGGCGGGTCCGTACTTGTAAAATTACAAATGCCGACGCCGGGCGGTTCCAACGTTCCCGCGCAGGGCGCGAGCGCTTTGTATTCGCCGCCGGGCTCGACGGGAAATCCAATTGTAATGATTCCCAAAGGAACTGCGAACCTTGGACAAGACTTTCATTATTCCGTATCGGGTTCCACGCCGAATGCGGACGGATACGCACTCTTCGGCGGCGATCCGTTTGCGGCCGATCTTCCCGGTATTGGTATATTACTGATCAATCCCGAAATCTTTACAATATATTCGGCCAACGGATCGGGCGCCGCAGCGGCTTCCGTTTCGATTCCAAACGATCCATTTTTTGTTAATTTTACCTTTTACGCGCAAGCGTACTCTCCGACCAAGGGACTTTCAAACGGCGTCGCGACGAAGATCGCGCCGTAGAAAAGACTTTTCTATGCAATACTTTTCGGTTCGGCAATTTTTTATTTCATCCATTTTGCTTGTATCCATTTTTCCGCTGTCGGGCTGTAGTGATACAAAAACGCCGGTTGATATGAAGAAACCGGCGGCGCAGATGGAAACGCATATTACGTATAAAACGGTGCTCGAGAATATCGGCGCCGGCGCGAAAACGTTACGCTTGTGGATTCCGGTTCCAGAGTCTGATGATTTCCAACAAATCTCAAACTTAACGATTGAGCCGAACGGCGGCGAGGCCAAGCGCGACGCGATCTACGGCAATAATTTATTATATTTCGAATGGAAGAATCCGGCGGACAAAGCGGACGCGCAAAAGAATATTATCGTTACAGTTCAGTATGATTTGGTTCGCAAAGAGGCCGGCGCGGATCACCGCGGAAAAGAAGTATCAAGAGACGCGATGAAACGATTTCTCGAAGGCGACCACCGCGCGCCGATCACGGATCGAGTCAAAGAATATGCCGCGAAAGCTACAGAAGGAAAAGCAGACGCTACATCGAAGGCGCGCGCGATATACGATTTTGTGTTAGATTCGCTTCATTACAGTAAGGAAGGCGAAGGATGGGGGAATGGTGATATTCAATTTGTCTGCGATTCGAAGCGCGGAAATTGTTCAGACTTCCACACGCTTTTTATTGCCATGGCACGCGCTGCCGGAATCCATGCGCGATTTCATTATGGCTTTTCACTAAAACCCGGCGGCTCGACGAGCGCGCACTGCTGGGCCGCGTTCTTCGATGATACAAAAAACTGGATTCCTGTGGACATATCCGAAGCGGACAAAGTAATTGATAAAGATCCATCGAAGCGCGATTACTTTTTCGGAACATTAACAGAAAATCGAGTATTATTAACAACCGGGCGGGACCTCATCCTCGAACCTAAACAATCGTGCGACCCGCTGAATTTTATGTATGCGCCGCACGCGGAAGTCGATGGGCAGCCGTTCCCCACGAAATTAGATATGTCTCACCAGGTGAAAAAGTAATATTCATAAAAAAAGAGGACGCAACTGCGTCCTCTCTTTACTAAAGCTTTTCTTTTGTACTAAATCGTCGAACCGAAAATGAGCGAGTACGCGGCGGTTGCCACCACGAGGATCGAAACCCAAACCGCGCCGACGCGCATCGGATCGCGCTCGTTTTCCGCGTAGGCCGCCGTTCCGTACGCGTCGCCGACCGCAAATTCGTGCGAGGTCGTCGCGAAGGTTAAGGCTGGATCATCTGTTGGTTTCCAGCTCGCTTGTTTGTCCGGTGGCGTGATCGTGTGCACCGAAGCGCGGGGAATTACCGCGGCGTCTGTGTCGATTTGTAGTGTTGAGTTGACCATTAGTATTCTTCCGCCTCTCCCGGCCGTTGATCGGTTGGGAATGGCGGTGAGCTCGAGGGGGTCGGAAATTGTTACTTGCAGCCCTTTGGATCTGTGGGGACTGCGAGCGATGCACCGATTACAAACCCCGTGGCGAGTGGTTACCGATCTTTTACGTTGGGGCCGCCTGCGAATGGATGCGGAGTTGCCCGCAGGCCGCATCCGCCTCAATGCCCTTCGACCACCGCACCGTTGCTACAACTCCCGCGCGCCGGAGAGTTTCGCGAAACGCGCGCACGGATTCTTCGGGCGGGCGCATGAACGGCGAGCCCGGAATCGGATTGTAAGGAATCAAATTAACAGATCCGCGCGCGCCGCGAAGAACCCGCGCCAGTTCGCGCGCGTGCTCGGCGCGATCGTTAACATGATGTAACAAAACGTATTCAAACGTTACTTCGCGGCCCGTTTGTTTAAAATAATCATTCGACGCACCTAATAAATCCGCAATTGTTACTTTTGTTGCCGTCGGGATCAGTTGTCTTCGCAGCGCGTCGTTCGGAGCGTGCAGCGAAACGGCGAGCGTGAATGGTTTGTTTAATTTAGCAATTTCGCGGATCTTCGCGGGAAACCCGACGGTCGAAATAGTTATTTTCCGCGCGGAGATTCCCATGCCGTCCGCGTTCGTCGCGATTTCGAGCGCGGATAATACATTTTCTAGATTGAGCAGCGGCTCGCCGATTCCCATCACTACAATTCTTCCGAACGGCGCGATGCCGCGCGCGCGCACGAGCTGTTCGACGATTTCGTGGAATTGTAGATTTCGCACAACGCCCGCGAGCCCGCTCGCGCAGAATTGGCAAGCCATCGGACAGCCGACTTGGGTGGAGACGCAAACGGTCGCGGCGCTCGCGCCGGGCATCCATACCGTTTCGACAGTATTAGCGTCCTCTAATTTTAATAGTAATTTTACAGTTCCGTCGGGCGACGTCCGCCGCGAAACCACTTCATTAGCAAGCGGAACGATCGACTTCGCAAGCCGCGCCGCGACCGGCTTCGCGAGGTCGGTCATTTTTGTAAAATCGTCGGCGGCGCGGTCGAGTATCCAGCGGCGGATTGCCGCCGCTTGAAACGGTTTTCCGCCGGCTTTATCAACTTCAGCGGCGAGTTCTTCCGTTGTTAATTGTAGGACGGAGCGGCGCGGGATCATTAACATTCCCGGAATATTAACCAACCGGTTTCTTAGCGTTGGCTTTTGCAGCAGTCATCGCGGTCCGTAACGATGCGCGGAGCGCGTCGGCGATTTCCTTCGCGGACTGGCGCGCTTCCGAATAGTTAGGGGGGTTGGCGCCGCCGACGGCTTTGTGTCCGCCGCCGCCGTACTTTTCTAATAATGTTCCAATATTCATATCCCCGGGCGGCGGATTCCACGGGTTCTCGGCCGCGGTTATATGTAATCCAGACCGCGTCGGCACGAGCCCGACGGCATAATAAATTCCGGAATATAAATAAAACGGCGCAAACCGCTCGCGGCGAATCTTGTCAGAGACCGCGTCATATAACAAAACTCCGCCGCTGTTTTCGAGAATGGTGTCTTCGAATTGATCAATTGCGGAATCGCGGTTGCGGCAGGCGCGTTGATAACGTTTTTCGATTTCGGGGTCGGCGGCGATCGTTGAAAGATCAGTATCAAGCATCTTTCTAACAATTTCGTCGCTCCAGTCGGGGCGCGGCGCGACCATCAGCGCGCGCATGATTCGAAGCGCGGCTTTATCGCCGTACAGGGCCTCCTCCGCGGATTTAAACTTTGCCGAGTCGATAACATTTGACCATTCGACAAGTTCAACAAAACGCTGCGGAATCTTATAATCCCAGTGTTCGACCGCGTGTTGTACAATAATCGGCGGGCACGACGGCGACGCGGGATCAAATTTCCATCGTTCCGACGGTTGATACAATTTCCGGTAATCTTCTGATACAAACGTTGTCGGATGATGATCAAACCAATACGCCGCGCGCGGATGAAAAAAGAAATCCACGACGGCAAATTCTTCTCCCTGGTTACCCCAGCCAAACCATTCGGCGCGCCGATCATGGTTCACGCCTTCCCAGCGCACATCGGTACGGTTGTGTTTCGCACGGAGCACGTCGGCCAAAATTGCCGCCGACGCAATGCCGTCGAAATCGCGGTGATACCAAATAGTGAGCATTGGAATGTTTCTTTACGTATGAACGGAGACCGCCGAGAGTGCCCGAAACCTGTGAAAAACGTGCGTATTATTTTTATGAATGATGGACGCTAGCGCAGAAAAGCTAAATGTCCGCCTCGGACGACTCGCGATCCAGATCGCGGTCGCGCTCGCATTTTTAGTCGCGTTCGAATGGGGCGCGCGCGCCGCTGGCCGGTGGATCGACGAAAGCCCCGAGGGGAAAACCTCGGGTAATAACAATAAACCGTGGTACGCCGCTGCGCTCGAATTTACAAAAGACCCGGCACGCCGGCCCGATCCATACTTAGGTTTCGCGGGAACGAGCCCTCTCTTTATTAAAATCAACGATCGCGACGGAAATGAGATTTATACAGTTGCGCCGAATAAAGTCGGCACGTACCGCAACGATGTTTATTTTCTCGCGCAAAAACCCAAGGACAGTATTCGTATCTTTTGCATTGGCGGGTCGTCGGTTGCTTCGGCGGGAATCCCGGCACCGGGCACGTTCCCGTCATTATTAGCGTATGGCCTGCGCGCCATTTATGGCAACCGCCAAATTGAAGTTATCAATTGCGGCGGCGGCGGAACGGGGAGTTTTCAGTATCGCGAAATTGCGCGCGAAGTATGCAATTATGACGCGGATCTTATTGTAGTTTATCCCGAGGCGGGCGAGCGCCGCTACTTGCCGCCGCAACCTGAAAGCGAACTTGCCGCCCGCGACATGTCTTCGCCCGCCCGAGCGGAAACGCGGCGATTGTTAGTGAAAAGCCGGCTTTATCTTGGCTTCCGCGATTTGATAGAAGCGCTTCGTCCGGACACGCAGAAAGCGATGGCGAATGTTACATTTTCGCTGATTGCGATCGACGCGGCGCGACGCCAGTTTTCCGACGAAACATTTACTCGCGTTTTTGATTTTAAGAAAGATCGGATGCCTCCCGCGATGGCGCCTGTGCTCTCGAGCGAGGAAATAACAAAAGCGCACCGGCATTTTATTGCAAATCTCACGGCGATTGCCGAGGAGTCGCGCGCGTCGGGCGTGCCCGTCCTTTTTGTAGATTCGATCCGCAATCTTAAGAATGATTTTTATTTGCGTTTTCACGTCGAGCCGCGCGACGTCGATCCCGCGAAAGCAGAGTCGTGGAAAAAACATTATCGCGCTGGAATTGAATTTAAGAAAAACGGAAAGTTGAATGAAGCGATTGCCGAATTCTACCGTGCGCGCGAATGTTACAAAATTGACCGCGACGAGATTCTTAGTTTATACATCGGGCAGTGTCTCGAAGCGCAGGGGCGCTACGAAAAGGCACGACAGGAATATGAGCGTTTCTTTTTAATACATCCTTTGAAACTAAAATTGCAGGAAGTGGCAAATTCCACGAATACGGCGCTCATCGACCCGTATCCGGCTTTATTAAGAAAATCGCCGAACGGAATTCCCGCCGAAACGTATTTTATGGATTCCTTTCACCCGATGCCGGCAGGAAATGCCATTATCGCAGAGGAGATCCTACAGGCGATTTTTGATAAGAATCTTTTTGTTAAAACTGATGCTCCGCGCGCGCCCATCATCGAGGGTGCAAAACAACAAATCGCGTCGATTGCCGACAAAGTTGATATTTTCGCAAATCGCAAAATTCAGATCGCGGTTAACAACGGAAACTACAAGGACGCGGTTGAGTTCGCTAAGAATCTCGCGCCGCATGAAAAAAATTATGTATCGTTAATGTATCTCGGTTACGCGTACGCAAAACTCGGCGAGCGCGATGCCGCGCGCGAAACGTGGCTGATGCTCAAGAGGGAATTGTTTGGATCGGGAGGCGGCGTCAGTATTTCAATGCCGCGGCTCGACAGCGACAGCGATATTGTTAAACATCTTTTCGACGGCGATTTGTTCAGCGAGTTTTGAGAGTGAACGAATGAATATGATTAAGAAGATTTGGCGTTATGTGATATTGCCGATGCTCGTGATGGCGGGGTTGGTGGCGATTATTGTTGGATTAGTGGAAGGGCCAGCGTTGCAGCCGTTTTTGTACGGAGTGTTTTAGTAGTGTTGGATAATTAGGGTTAGGGTTGCAGGCCTTGATCGCGCCGGGGTCACGCGTGCTCGCGCGCATAACCGTGGCGCCAGAGTATTAGTAAGGACGGACGCGCCTGGACCACTGCCGCGATAATTGTTACTAACCCAAACGGCCGCGCACCGATGCGCGCTGCGCGCGCGTGACCCCGGCGCGACTTGATGGCACGTAGCAGTGAATTAGCCGCCGATCCGGGGGGGAGGGACCACGGCGCGAAGCTAATAAACTCGCGAAGCTCGTTTATTAGCTTCGCGTCAGTTTCATATTCGCGATTTGTGTTGCTTGCGAGCGGCTGTAAATAATAAATATCAAATCATGGCGCTGCAGTAAGGATCGCGCCGGATCGCGCGCGCAGCACGCGACCGGTGCGATCTCTAAAGTCCTATTAATAACTTAAAGTACTCAATGGATGTTCCGACACCAGTTGTAGCGTATGCGGTCCAGACCCACGCGACGGCGAGGAATTGGAACATAATAAATATTGAGGCGGCGCGTGCGAGTTTGGATTTTGCTAATTTTTGTTTTAAACGGAAGCGTTTGCGAAGGAAGTTGGTCCACAATTGATGTATTGAGAGGGCGAAGCCGTGAAAGAGACCCCAAATGATCCAGCCTGGGGTGAGTCCGTGCCAGAGTCCGCACACGACCATCGACGTCCACGACGCGGCGTGGAGACGGATCGCGGGCGTTCCGCGTCCGCACAAGGGTATAAATATATAATCACGAATCCACGAAGTTAATGAAATGTGCCAGGCGCGCCAGAATTCCGAAATGTTAGTTTTTAAATACGGATTATTAAAATTCTCGGCGAGGCGTATACCGCAGAATCGGCCTGCGCCGAGCGCGAGATCGCTATAGCCGGAGAAATCGAAATAGAAGTAAAGGCCGAAAGCGTAGAGCGAGGTCCACGCTTGCCATTGGGATGGTTCGGTTCCGGTCTCGAATTGTAATAATGGCTGCGCGAAGTTGAACGCGATTTGTGATAATACAACTTTCTTGAGGAGCCCGAGGTAGATGCGCCAGATGCCGTCGAGAATATCGTTAGCATTTGGTTTTCCGAGCGTGTCGAGCGACTCGGCGAAATGTTGTGAACGTTCGATCGGCCCCGCGAGAATGGTTGGAAAGAAGCCGTTCCACGCGATCATTTCAATAAAATTGAGCGACACTTTTCGCTCGCGCCGCGCATCGAATACAAATTGTAGCGCGCGTAATATAAAATAAGATGAACCTGCGAAGAACGCGGGCATCTTTGAAAACGAAGCTGCGAATCCCGCGGTGGAATCGCCGCCGCTTGTGCCGAAGATTCCGGTTTTCGGCAAAAATAGTAATGATGCAATTGCGGCAGCGATGAGACTAAAAATCCATGACGAGCCGCCGCGCGCGGCGAGGTTTGCCGTGAGAAAAGCAACGATCGTGACTGCTAAGAATACACCCGGCGCCGCCGGATGTAACAGATAGAGAAAAGCAAGATTGATGACCGCGAGAAGAAACATCTTCGCGGCGCGCGGCGACGGAATGAAAAGAAGAAACATGGCCCCCGCGAGAAAACCCGCGGCGCGGAGGCTTAGGACGTCCATTGTAAAGCTAAGATTAGTATTCGCGAATCGGATGCGCGCGAACGTTATTATTTCTTAATCGAATCGATGTATTTGCCAATTCGAAGGACGCTGTCAAAATTTGGCAATTTGATATCTTTGTCGGGAATCTTAACACCGTACGTTTTCTCAATCGCGGCTACCAGTTCGGCGAGGCCGAACGAATCTAATATTCCTTCATCGATGAGCGACACGTCGTCCGCGGGCAGCAGCGAACGGTCGCCGCCGATTTTGTTAAGGAAGTAGAGTCGAATCGGTTCGAGGTCGGCCATTGAGATAATAATATTTAAATAATAGTAAGATCGATTTTTAGCAAGTAATAGTAATGTTGTGTTTTACGAGTGTGGCGCACCATACTAGCGATTCGCGACTAACCGACGCGCCCTTCGAGCTCATGGAGGCGGGCGAGATTCGGCTTGCGCGCGATTTTTCCGCTCGACGTTTTAATTAGCCATCGCTGCGGCGCAACATAAACTTTGTCGACGTGCGCGTCGAGGCGCGACTGCACTTCGCGGCGTACAAATCGAACGACGTCGCGCTTCGTTTCGGGGTCTTCCGAGCGAACTTCACAAATAATAATGAGTTTCTGCGTGCCGAGAACTTCGTCGACAATGCCGAGCGCGGCGACGCGTCCCGCGACGACGTGAGGATGAGTGGCGACGAGTTCTTCGATGTCCTGCGGATAAACATTATTTCCGCCAAGTATAATTAAATCTTTCCGGCGGCCCGCGACATATAACATATTTCCGACGCGGTAGCCCATGTCGCCCGTAATATACCACTGCCCGTGCATCGCCGCTTTTGTAGCTTCCGGATTTGCATAATAACCGTGCATCATCGCGTTCGATTTAAACAAAACTTCTCCGACGACGCGCTCGGGAACGTCGTTCATCGAATCATCGACGAGGCGAAACTCGGTGCCGGGAAGCGCGCGGCCGGTGCTTAACATTCTTTGAATATTAACATAATCGGGGGCGACGGGAACCGCGCGCAGCTCCTCCTGGAAAATCTTACGATCAATATGATCCACGTGGATTTGTTCATTGCCGACGCCGCCGACAGCAAGAACGGTATTAACAACTTCCGCCATTCCGTAAACGATCGCTAACGAATCGCGGCGCAGTCCGCATTTCTTGAAACGCTCATAAAACATTTCATGACTATCATAAAAACACGGTTCCGCGCCGTTCGATACTAACGTTAGCGACGAGAGATCGATGCCCGCGAGTTCTTCATCCTTCACGCGCTGGGCCATATAGTTGAATGCAAAATTCGGAAGCCAATAGACGGTCGACTTCCTTTTTGTTATTTCCTCAAATATCGTAATCGGCTTGCCCATCCAGTGGTGGGGCGCGAGCAGCGAATACTCACATTCATACATAATGCTGGCGAGCGCGACTAAGAATAATCCCCAGTCGTGATACAGCGGCAGCCACGTCGCGAATTTTGTATTTTTATCAAAATGAAAATAATCCGCGACGGCCTTGATTTCATTCATCACGGCTCGATGCGAAAGCGCGGCGCCTTTTTGGAGGCCGGTCGAGCCCGACGAGTATTGTATACAACTAATATCCTCGGGATCGAGCGCGACGGGGTCGCCCGCGAAATCGTTATCTTTGATATCGCCGGGCACGAGCAACGAAGCGCCCTCCGGCAGCTTTCCTTCGAGCGCCTCACGCAGATTCGGAAACATCACAATTGCGCGAGGCTTGGAACGCTGCAACAGTAATGTTAAATCTGAAATATAACGTTGTAAATTGAGCCGCGCCGTCGGGTATTGTAAAAATGCCGGAATCGCTCCGATCCACTGTGCGCCGTGAAACGAAGGCATCAAATCTTCTGAATGCTCCAAAAGAATCGCGACGACGTCGCCCTTCTTGACGCCCGCGCGTTGATACAAAGCGGCGTACTGTCGCGACCTTTTCTCCAAATCCGAAAATGTTAATACAACTTCCGCGCGGTCCTGAAATAGATAATAAGCGTTTACTTTAGATCCGCTATTCGCGGCGCGCTCGCGAAGCCACGCGACGAGGGTATTGGGTTTTGCCATAAATTAATAAATACGAATGAATACAGAATAAATAGATATGGAGAAGCTAGGCGGATTCGCGTTTGAATTCGCCGGCGTCGCCGCTCGCGCGCGGCGAAAGATCGGCCGGCCCTTCGGACGCTTTCTTCGATTCGATATTTACAATTCGCTCCGGCAAGATCGCGGCTATTTTTTGGATATGTTCAGCGGTCACTGCATATCGGTGTCCCGCGCCGGCCGTCGGCAAATCGAATTGTGCATCTAATAATATTTTTTCAAGAATCGCGCGAAGCGCGCGCACGCCCGTGTCGCGTTTGAGAGCGAGGTCGGCAATGGCGTCGAGGGCTTCTGTAGTAAACTCGAGTTTCGCGTCCTCAAGCTCGAAGTATCTTTGAAATTGCCGCACGACGGCGTTTTTCGGTTCTGTAAGAATGCGTACAAGATCGGCGCGCGTGAGCGGATCGAGAGTTGTTAATACTGGAAGACGGCCGACGAATTCGGGGATCATTCCAAATTCTATCAAATCCTTCGGGTCGAGCTGCTCGAGCAGCACGCGCAGCGACGCAGGATCGTTAGCATCAATTCGCTGAATGCGTTCGTCTTTATTACTCGTGCCGAATCCTATCAATGTCTTTCCGGTGCGGCGTGCGATGAACTGCTCGACGCCGACGAACGTGCCGCCGCAAATAAATAATATATTCTCTGTGTTGATTTGAATATATTGCTGTTCGGGGTGTTTGCGTCCGCCCTGCGGAGGAACGTTCGCGACGGTTCCTTCGAGGATCTTTAGCAAGGCCTGCTGAACGCCCTCGCCCGAGACGTCGCGCGTAATTGATACGTTGCTCGTGGTGCGGCGGATCTTATCAATTTCGTCGATATATACAATTCCGCACTCGGCGCGCGCGACGTTAAAATTAGCATTTTGCAGCAGCTTCAATAATATATTTTCAACGTCTTCGCCGACGTACCCCGCCTCCGTGAGCGTCGTCGCGTCGGCGATCGCAAACGGCACATCGAGGATTTTTGCTAACGTTCGCGCAAGCAGCGTTTTTCCGGAGCCGGTAGGCCCGACCAAAAGAATATTACTCTTCTCGAGTTCGACGCCCTTTTGATCACCCTTCGCGATCAGTCTTTTGTAATGATTATAAACGGCGACGGATAATACTTTTTTCGCGCGCTCTTGCGACACGACGTACTCGTCGAGCTGGCGTTTAATTTCCGTCGGCGGCGGGAGTTTTTTTAATGCTACTTTTGTGCCTCCTGCCGCTCGGGGAACCGTGCGTTTTGTAGCTTCCGCGGCATCGTCCGCGCCCAGCCGATCCATGTCGGAAACCGGCGCATCGGAAATCGCCGCGCCGGTGCCGCTCGCATCGGCGGGAGCGCCCGTTCCGCGCCGTCCCTCTTGCACGAGAATACTATTACAAATGTCCACACACTCATTACAAATAAAGATTCCGGGCGGCCCCTGAATTAAATTCTGGACGTTTACTCGGCTTTTTTCACAAAAAGAGCAGCGTTCAACGCTGCCTTTGGTAGTCTTTCCCGAGCCTTTAGTCATTTTTGGAATCTTAATTAACTATTAGGAACGAAGCAATTGTTACAGCAACGGGCGCGCGGGTTATTCTTAATAACGCCGTCGCGCCCGTGCCACAGTCTCGCCCGTCGGATTTATTAAATCTGTTTCGGAGTTTCGACCGTGACCGGCGTGGGCGCCGCGCCGGCGATACCCTTCGGCGTGACGTCGATCACTTCGTCGACGAGCCCGTATGCTTTCGATTCGTCGGCCGACATGAATTTGTCGCGATCGGTGTCCGCTTCGAGTTGTGCAATCGTGCGCCCGCAATGCATTGCAAGAATGCCGTTCAGGGTTTTCTTTAGTTTAAGAATCTCTTCGGCCTGAATCGCAACATCCGAAGCTGTGCCCTGCACGCCGCCCCACGGCTGGTGAATCATGACGCGCGAATGTTTGAGCGCGTGGCGTTTGCCCTTGGTTCCGGCTGCTAATAATACCGCGCCCATCGACGCGGCCTGGCCGATGCACCACGTGCGAATATTGCATTGCAGGAATTGCATCGTGTCGTAAATCGCGAGGCCCGCGGTGACCGATCCGCCGGGAGAATTGATATAAATATCAATATCCTGGTTGCGGTTGTCTTTTTGTAAAAATAACAACTGCGCGATCACGGCGTTCGCGACCATGTCGTCGATCGGCGTGCCGAGGAAAATGATGCGATCCTCGAGCAGTCGGGAGTAAATATCATATTGCCGCTCGCCGCGGCCCGTTTTTTCTATAACAAACGGAATAATATAATTGTCAATACGCGTCACGGCTGGGACAACCGAACTCGCGTCCGGTCCATGAAGAGAGAAAGACGGGGACTTTGATGCGCTTCCAATTGTAGCAGCCCGCGCTGCGATGAACTTGAAGCGAATTAGCTATTAGATAGTCGGGCGCCGCCCGAAAGCGAGGGCGCCACGGTCATTGCTGGCAAACCATTTCGGCGGGGCACCCGTTTTGAATGAAATGGGGCAAATGAAATTTACTATTCGGTCCGCTTGGCGTTCTCGAAGAGGAACGCGCGCACTTTCGATTCGAGCAGGTCAATGCGCAGCGCGCCGATCAAATTGTTCTGCTGATAATACTGAACAACTTCCTCGGGCGTCGATTGGTTGCGTTCCGCGATCAGCCGGAACTCCGCTTCAAGATCGTCTTCAGTAACAAATATTTTTTCTTTCTTAGCGATCGCTTCGAGCAGGAAAAGCCGGCGCAGACCCTTTTCCATTTCGGGGCGCAGCCGCTCGCGCTCCTTTGGCAACAATTCCTCCCAGTTTTCGGGGAGCTGCTTCGCTTGTTGCATTTGCTGGAGGTTTTGATGAATTCGCGCCTCGACCTGGTGGTCGACGACGTGCGTCGGCATTTCAAACACATTCTCCGCCGCGACTTTATCTAATATATATTCTTCCGCTTGTTTGCGAATGTGGCCAGCCTTGGCTTCGTCGATCCGGCGGCGCACGTCGGCGCGCAAAGTATCCATATCCGGCATGTCGAGCTGTTTTAACAATTCCTCGTCGGTCGGATATAGTAATTTATACGTTTCGCGAATTGTAATTTTAGCGACGCCTGCTTTCCCAGCGGCTTCTTTCACTTCGAAATCTTCGGCAAACGTTAAATTAATATCAAAGGATTCGCCGACCTTCTTGTCGCGAAGGCTATCCTGAAATTCCTTTTCGTCGGCGCCCGCGAGCCGCATTCCCGTCATGACGCGGACGTTGTCGCGCTCGAGAATCTGCTTATCTTCAAAGGTAAATGCTACAGTTGCCATCGCGTACGAATCGTCGTTCACAGGAACTGTATCATCGCGTTCGGGCCGCGACCGCATCTTGCGGATTTGTGACATCTGATTCGCTGTTTCGTCGTCGGTCGCCTTGGCGCTTTCAATCTTAACTTCGACGCCCTTATAGTTTTTAACATCAATTTCCGGCCGAATATCAAATTCGATGTCGACGGTAACGCCCGTCGGATCGTCTATACTAACTTTCTCAAGATCGAGTTCCGGCTGCGTGAGCGGAACAATATTGTTATCTTTGAGAGCCTGCTGAAAGCCTTCGTTAATAAGCTGTTCCTTTATATCTTTTCGAATCGCGGCCCCGAATCGCTTCTCGACGACAGCGCGCGGAACCTTTCCCTGGCGGAAACCCGGCAACCGCACATTCGCCGACGCCTCTCGGAGCGATGATTCAAGTTCCTCGCGAACGCGCTCGGGCGGAATCACAAGGTGAACGCGTTTACGGCACGGGGCTACGGTCTCGACGTTGATCTGCATGAAATTGTAGTAACGAGAGGGAAAGGAAAAGCGCGAGATTGTTAACCACCTGGCACGCGCGGTCAAGAAACGCGCGGCGGACGCGTGATTCGTATAGGAAGTGTTTTAGTCTTCTACTTATGAAATACGTCCTGTGAAAACACGCATCATCCCCGTCATGCCCGACCGCGTTCAGCTTTTTGACGAACTCCTCTCGGCGGCCGCCTCGCAGATTTACGCCGAGTATCAAGAGCCGTTGTTCAGCGCCGAACGAACAAAGCAAGTGTTAATGAAACACGCTTCCGATCCCGCAACGCTGCTGCTCATCGCCGAAGTCGAAAGCCCGGCGGCTGTCGCGACGAAGACGTCGCCCGCGGGATTCAGCGAGGCGGGCGTTTTATTAACATTACCGTGGACCGATCCTCTCGCGGACGCGCACGCGGCGTGGCTTCGCGTTTTATTTACATTCCCCAATTATCGCAATCGAGGCTTTGCTAAGAATCTCTTGCAGCGCGCGGAGGAAATATTAAGAACCCGCGGCGTCGCGTCGCTGCGCGTCGATCCGCTTTACGGCGACGACTCGATTGTGGGTATTTTCGAACGCCGCGAATACGAGCGCGGCCGGATGTGGCTCAGGCGGGATCTGTAAATTAATAATTAATCGTTGTTTTCAAACAACGCGACGAACTTCGCCTGTTTTTTCATTTCCGCGAATTCTTCATAATCTTTAAATGCGGCCGACTTGGTGTCGAGCGTGATTGCGTTTCGTAAACAATCGGCGGCGTTTTGATAGGTTTTGGTTCCCGCGTAGCTGCGCGCGAATTCGATCCAGAAGGCGCCGTCTAAGTTAATATTATTTTGCCGGTTCTTCGCGAGGCGCCGGATCGATTCGTAGTCTTTTTGAGCGCTGATGTGAATCTTGAGTCTTAAATAAATTTTTGCGCGCTCACGTAGTAACTTTTCGCTGTCGGGATTGTCTTTTAATTTATCGTTAACATCCTGCAGCAGCCACGTCTTCGCATTCGCATCTTTAGCAAAGTGAAGCGCGTACGCGCATTCCTCCTGAACGGGCCGCGGCGCGGAAATTTCTGTTAATACTCTTCGCATCAGAACGAGCGCGTCGCGGTCCGCTACCGTGACGTGCGCAGCCACCGCCTGGGCAAGTAACAAATCGTCTTCCGGGGTGCCCTTCCATTTTAACAATAGTTTCAAACCCGGAACTAACAATTCGCGCGCGGGGATTCCTTTGACCGCCCACGCCGCCGCGCTGACGCACTCCGTCGCCGCGGGCGTTTCAAGAAATGCTATAATTTGGGGATGCACGCGCGGTTCTTCGAGGTCGCCGAGCGCGGTTAATAATGATCTGCCGAGCCAGCCTGGTGCTTTATCTAACTTTTCGGCAATCGCGAATGCGGATTCTTTATGTTTGAGCCGCCCAAGTGAAAGCGCGGCGCTGCTCGCGACGCTCATATCCGGATCGGCGAGCAGTTTTTGTAATATTACAATTACACGTTCGCCCGCATGCCGGCCGAGCACCCACGCCATGCGCCTGCGCGCTTCGGACGGAGCTGTGTTTACTTTCAATTCAATTTCTGTAATGACGGCCGCTTCTGTAGTCCTCGCAAGCGCGCGGGCCGAATTTTCGCCGCGCGGCGCGCCGGCGGGGGCGAAGAGACCCTGCACGAGAGCGCGAACGCCTAGATCTTTATATTTAAGAATTTCGGCAATAGTTGTATCAATTCGCGAGCGGTCCTGATCGTACGGAATTTCGAGTTGCGCCATCAGCGCCGAGACGGGCCCCGACGCTTCTTTTAATATTTTCTCGGCGCGTTCCTTCGCGATGCGATGCAATTCTTCAACCGACGGTCCGTTTTGCGCGAACGCCGGAATTGTAGTTAAACAAAACAGTGGAATTGCTACAGAAGGAAACAATCGCATGGAGACAATATTAGTTCGGCGTTCTACTTTTAGTAACCAGTTCGTTGATGAACTTATTTGCGTATTCGGCTCGCGGCAAGCGCTGCTTTGATCAATTCTTCACTCGACGCTCCGCCGTGTTCGCTTCCAAGCTCGCGCTGCGCCGCGTCAATTAAACGTTGCGCTTCGATGCGCGTGAAGCCGAGAGCTTCAAGCGCGTGCTGCGCGTCAGCGACTTCGGGCGCCGCTAGCGATGTTGTAAATCCGAGGCGCTGCGCGGCGTCCTTGAGATCGACTACTAATCGGCTCGCGGTTTTTGCGCCGACGCCTTTCACTTTTCTTAGCGTTCCCTCGTCGCCCGATGCTAATGCTTTCAAAATTTCTGGAGGCGAAAGATTCGACAATATCTGAAGCGCCGTCGACGGGCCGACACCCGAAACGGATGTTAATAATCGGAAAAGGTCGCGTTCCGCCGAATCGGCGAAACCAAACAATCGCGGTTCACCGTCCGTGACCGCGAGATGAGCGAAGATTCGCGCGCGCTCGCCGATCTTCGGCAATTTTGCAATGCTATAATTGGATATTTGTAATATATATCCGATGCCGGCGACGTCGACCACGACTCGCGCGGCCTCAACGCTAGCAATCTTGCCTTCGAAGAATTCGTACAATAACGTTTATTAACAATAACGTTGAATGCTACTCGTCCGTCGCGTCGCCGAGATCGTCGTCGCCTTCGTCGTCGAAGTCGTCGTCCATATCATTATCTTCGGGCGGCAGCTCGTCCATGATCTCGTCGTCGTCGGCGTCGAGTTCGTCTTCTGTAGTATTCGAACCCGCGTTGATCGGCGTAAATGTATACAAACGCCCGCCCGACTTTGCGTCGCGAACGTCGACGCCGAGCGTGCGCAGCTTCATGCGAATCTCGTTGAGCGACGTCTGCCCGAAATTCGGCATCGCTAACAATTCCTCGGCCGAGTGTTGTAACAATTCGCCGACGAGGCGGATATTTAATGCCTCCATCGTGCGGCGGCTGCGAACGGATAGATCGAGTTCGAGCAGCGGCTTTGCATATAATCCCGGATCGACGTTTCCAAGTTCCGGCGGCGGCTGCACAATTTTCTCCGGCGGCAGCATGCCGAGCCGAAGATTCTTAGAATTTAAGATTGCTTTAATTTCATTGAGCGACGTTTCGCCGAAGTTTTTGTATGAAAGCAATTCGGTTTCCGACTTTCGCACGAGATCGCCAAGATATTTAATATTCATCTTGGTTAAACAATTTCGCGCGCGCACGGAAAGTTCAAAATCAGTGATCGGCACACGCAGCGTCTGTTGTAACTTATCGTCTTTGCGCTCCTGCGTTTCGTCATAGTACATCGTTAACGAAAGCTCGCAGTCTCTTCTGTAGAGTCGAGCGCGCGGATTTGTAGGATCGCTGCGCAGGATCGCGTCATAACAAGAAATCGCGCGCGAGTAGTCGCCGCGGTCTTCATACAATACGGCCAGATTCATCATTGCCGCGACGTCGACCGGCGGAATCTTAACAAGCTTTTCATAAAGAATCTGAGCCTCTTCGTCCTGCCCGTGCAAATCTAACGAATAGGCCAGACGGAATAGCGCCTTGCGATGTTCGGGATGAATTTCGAGCGCCTTTTCGTAGCTTTCAAGCGCGGCTTCGTGCTTGCCGTGCGTCTCGTGTATGCGGCCTTGGTAATATTGATAATCCGCCGTTTCCGCGAATGACTTCGGCATCGTCTTCATCGCTTTCGCGAGCGAGTCGAAATCGGCGCGCGAAATGTAACATTCAAGTTCGCCGATCTTGCAGGCGTGCCCGATCTGCTCGTCGTTTCTTAAACTATGAAAAATCGGGTAAGCAAGTTCGGGGCTACCGCTTGCTAATAATGATTTCGCGCGAAACAAATCCGCGTACGTGCCCGTGCTGTTCTTTAGCGTTTCGAGCGTGTCGACGTTGCGGCCGAGAACCCAATATCCAATTCCGCGGCGCACCGCGTTTTCAGCAGTGTCGGGAATGGAATCGAGGAGGTTTCGAAATTGATCCCGGCGCTGCGGGGAAGCCTGAACTTCCTGGCGTAAACGATAGATCGCGTCGAGCGCGGGAGCGTCCGAAACTAAATTAAAGCTCCAAATCGGAGCGACCGAGCTCGTACTCGACATAGGGCAATATTAGTAAAGTTGATGAAGCTACTCGGCGGAAAGGCGATTTATAAAAATACGACTTGCCGGCGACTTCCGAGAAATTCGGGCGAAGCAAGTTAAGAAACCGGGGGTTGCCGGTCAAGGTTGCGAAGCGAAGCCAATAATAAAATTGCCGCCGGAATGATATGAATCGCGGCGCGATCTCGGACGACGCCGAGCTGCCAATCAAAATTCGGCGCGACCGCCAGCGGCAGGAATTGACCGGTCAGAATTGCCACGCCGAGAGCGAAGCAGAGCGCCCGGCGGATTGTTTGTGTCGGCTGGATGGCGCCGCCCGCAACGAAAACCAGGACGCCGGCGGCCGCGAATCCGAATGCGCTCGAAACAGCGAGCGACTCGAAAATAACTTTAGCAACCTCCGCGAAGCGTCCTGCGATCGCCGGCGCCTCCGAAAGCGCATTTGTAATTACCGGCGTCCCCGCGCCGCCCATGGGCTGGCCGAACGGCTGGCCCGTGAGCGGGTTGAAGCCTGTGCTCCAAAGATACAATAACCACGGCCCCGCGAGAATGGAGAGCGCGACGGTAAATTGTAAGATTCGCTTCGGACCGCGCGCGTCTTTTGATACAACAATTCCGGCGAAAATCATAAAGACCGCGATCGGGAGCCCTTCGAGTTTGAGCGCGCACGGCGAAGCGATTTGTAATATCGACGCAAACGTTAATTTTCCCGCCAGCCATTCGGAACACGCGAGCGCGATCGACGCAGTTAATATTAAATCAGCCATGACACGAGACGACTGCGCGATCGAAATGGGCGCGGCCGCGAATGCGAGCGACCCCGCCAATGCAAAGAATCCGAATCCGAGCATTTGTAATAACTCGTACGTCAGCGCCCAAAATGCAAAATAACCGAGCGCCGCGACCATCCGGCAGCCGTATGGATCAAACGTATCTGTAAAAATAGATGCTACAGATCCCGCGATCGGAAACGCGGGCGGGTAGGCGGGGCCGCGCGACGCCGATAGCGTCCATGCGCTCGGATGGAACGCTCCCGTTTCTGTAAAAACCGAAGACTTATAGGTCCACAGCGAAAGCTCGTCGCCGAAATTCACCGGAATAGTAAAAGCCGTCCACGCGCTCCACGCTAAGAATGGCGCGAAGAGCAGGATTGCTAATAAATTTACGGGAGGAGAACCCTTTGGAAACGCGTGCGCCGCACGTTCCCTCGATGTTAACAATGGCGACGCGAGCGCGGCGGCTGTGAGAGCGAAAAGTAAAAATATAATTCCGCCGCGCGCGGGAATGTTTAACATTAAGAACAACGGCGCCGCGGCGCCGCACGTAACAATTCCGAGAACGATCGCGCTCGCGGTTTCATACAGAACGCTTCGTTTCGGCGCCCGCAGAATTGTACGAATCCCGAATCCCGCGCCCACGATCGCGAAGGCTGCAATTCCGATGGAGAGGGCCGGCGTCATTTTTTAACTTTCCAGAAGGAGCGTCCCGCGCCGCCGGAGATTTTTTCACAATTCGGAAAGTTAAGATTCGGATCGTCCGCGTCGGCGACAACCACGTAATCGACGCGCGCGACGATCGCGGCCGCGGCTTCAGGAGTATACAATATCCCGAGTTTTTGTAACAAATCCGAAAGTTCTTCGATGCGAATCGGAACCTTGGCGCCGTCGGCTTCGAGATATCTTCTAAGATTCGGGATTGCTAACAATTCGCAGCGTCCGCCCCAGCCAAACCAATAATCAAAATCGGGCGCGGGCAAGACGTCGGATACCGCGAGCACTTTTGCGCCGCGCGGAATTATAGCTTTGACGGAATCTAAGAATCGGCCCCGCTCCTCCCATTCCGCGACGGTCCCGGTGGGGAATCGTTCATAATAATAAAAGCGAATGCCGGCGAATATTGTATATAAAAAACACGCGGCCGCCGCCGCCCGAAACAGCGCGCGAATTGTGAATTTACGTTTGGCGGTCACGCCAAGCACTCTCGGGATTCAATAATCGTTCGCAAGAGTTTTTTGTTGAAAGTTTTATTGGAACCGGTTTCATAAGTCTGCCGACCTGCGCGAGGCTCTTTTTGTATATCTTTTCGTCAGGCCGGTCTCGACGTAACTCTTGGCTACGACTCAACCGCCCTTCCTCAATCTATCCAAAAATAGCTCTTGCTCGGCAACGGCATACTTATGAAACCGGTTCTGGACATCGCCCAGTACGGAATGTGAATGTATCAAAATCGTGAACCCGTTTTCGATTTCATTCGTCGGCGACTCCGGAGTTGGAAAGACAACGCTGCTCGTTCGAATCGTACAATTCCTGCGCGCGGAAGGCGTCGACGCCGCTGTATTGAAGCACTCGAAACAATTTGATGATCCTGATCCGCCCGCTAAGGATTCGGCACGGCTTCGAGCGGCGGGGGCGCAGCGCGTATTGTTATGTTCGCCGGAACGAACGATTCTTTTTTGGGATCATCCCGGCGGCGAGCCGGATTTCGCTGCGCGCCAACAATTGGTTTCGAACTGTGAATTGTTACTTGTTGAGTCCTATCGAAGCGCCGGGTTGCCCGCAGTCGAAGTCATGCGCGAAGCGCTGCCGAGGCGGATTCCGCGGCTCACCGGCGATCCGATGTGGCGCGCGCTTGTTAGTGATTTTACCCCGGACGGCTTGCCGCCCGCGGTCGCGCGCTTTTCTCTTGAGGACGCGCAGGCAATTGCCCGATGGGTTCTTACAATTCGCGACGATACAATCCCATCCAAGAAACTCGCCTGATTTATTATTTATAACCACGTGTTTACTACATTTGCGCTGGCCGCGATCGCGTTTATACAATTCGAAGAAGTCGTGGACCCGCGCACTCTCGTGCTGCCGCACACGGGAAAAGTTAAATATTATAATTCGGCGGAGGTTCGAGACGCGCAGTCGCGGCCCGCTGCGAGTATTGTAGAATCCGACGGAACGATATTATTAGCAAAGTCTGTCGGCGGCGGCGGCCGGCTCGCGCGCCTTTGGATGATCGGCGGACACGAGCGCACCAAACTGCGTGCGTACTTCGACGGTGCGTCGGCTCCTGCAATTCATGAACGAATCGGAACCGCGTTCGAAGACGGGCGTACGCCGCTCGTTTCGTTATGGACGTTCGCGCCGGCGCTTGCCGCGGGCGCGCGCGTTTCGTACGCCCCGATTCGCTACCGGCGCGATGCTACAATTACGGTGAGCTCGCGCGTCGACGCTTACGAAATTGAATTCATCGAAGGCGAAACTGTAAATGCTAATATTTTTCCGATCGAGCCTAAAATTGAAGAATATGACATTCCGGTGAAGGAATTTGTGCCGGGCCAGCCAGCGGAGTTTGCGGCCGACGACGGCGCGGGGATGATCACAATGCTAAAATTCACGGTCGAAGCACCCGGCGACTTCGACTACAATAAAACGAAATTACAAATATTCGTCGATGGCGAAGCCGAACCTGGGATTCAATGTTCGTTCGCGCATTTGTTTGCAAAACCGGAAGCCGCCGTGAATGTGGCGGCGATGGCGGTCGAAGTAACAGATGCGGATATGATATTACACTTGCCAATTCCGTATACAAAAGGCTGCAAGATACAAATCGTGAACGGCGGCGAAAAGAATATTAATATTCGCGGTGCTGCGGTGTTAAATCGAGATCCGCTCCCGCCGAAAACGCGGCGCCTGCGCATCCTCGAATGGGGCGGCGACGTATCGCCGGGCGCGCCGCTCGCAGGCCAATTCTCCTCGCGTGCGGGCCATTTTATTGGACTCACTGCGACGTTCGACGGACCGCGAGAACTACAATTAGGCGGAAAGCTACAATTCGCCGCTGACCATCAGGTTATTTATCGAAGCCACACGATCGCGTCCGCGTTCGACGGCGGCGCTGAATTTGGTAAAGAAGTCTTTGCTACGATTGGCGCGGGCCTTTCACATGCCGCTCCGAATTCTCGCACCGCATTCTGTTTTCGAATCGGCCGGCCGCTGCCGTTTGAGAAGGGATTTGTGGTGCAACTGACCGGCCCCGACAAGGAAAAGTTTCATGCGTCGGGCGCAGTGTTTTTGTACGAATCGATCGCGGAACCCAAGCCCTCCGCAAACGACGCCGGCGCGAAAAAGTAGCAATTAAAAAACGGGCGCTTGCTTCGAAGGGGCGTCTCGACGAGCATCATCACTGGTATTAATAGACTTCATAGCCAGCAGAATCTTACCGATGCCGCGTGCCGTTCCCGTTTCCACATTCATTGAAAAGCTAAAACTTCTCGAATCGAATCCGATCACTACGAATTCGGTTCTGGAAGTGCTTCATGATTTTAATGTCGACGACGGTTCGGTGCGCCGTTTCGCTGCGTGGTCAGACGAAAAGTACATGCGGCATTTGTTATATAAAGATTCGCTATTTGAAGTCATTTTGATTTGTTGGAAGCCCGGTCAGCATACACCCGTTCATACACATAATGGACAGCTCGGCTGGGCGACGATCACGCGCGGCGGGTTGGACGTTGTTAATTATCAATGGCACGGATGCGACCGGCCGGAAAATCAAAACGTCGTCGGAATTGATTGTTTATCGGGTGGGAAAAAGGTGGACATTCGAGCGACGGGAACGGTGAGCGCGAGTGCCGGCGGGCCGGTTGCTACAGTTACAAAACAACAATCCATACATCAAATCCTGTGTCCCGCGGGCGCCGTCGAAAATGCCGCGAGCGTTCATATCTATTCGCTGCCGATCGATTCGTGCGTGTCGTTCGATCTGGAACACCAGCGTTGCGGGCGCAGAATCCTTCGTTATGATACAATTGACGGCCAGCCGAATACGGCGCCGATTCCCGTCCAGCCAGTTTATTAATAAGTTAATTTATTAATAATGGCTGCCTGGCGCGCTTTGCCGCGGATTGAATTCATCTATTTTTCAAATTAACTAAAAACCCCACCACACGAAAAGCAACGCATGAATTTCGCGAAACGGATGTCGAACCTCGGAACCGAGACGGCGTTTGAGGTTCTGGCCCGCGCAAAGGCTCTCGAGGCGCAGGGAAAACATATTATACATTTACAAATCGGCGAGCCCGATTTTGATACTCCAAAAAACATCGTCGACGCGGGTGTGCGCGCTCTACAAAGCGGATATACACATTACACGGCGAGCCCGGGAATGATGGAACACCGCGCGGCGATTGCTAAAGATGTTTCCGATTCCCGCGGAGTTCAATATAAACCCGAGAACGTCCTCGTGTGCCCCGGTGCGAAGCCGATCATGTTTTTTGTTATATTAGCATTAATCGACGAGGGCGACGAAGTCATCTATCCCAATCCGGGTTTTCCCATTTATGAATCGATGATACGATTCGTCAACGGCAAGCCCGTGCCCGCGCGCCTTCCTGAAGAGAATGATTTTGTATTGGACGTCGACGCGCTCGTGAAATCGTTAACTCCAAAAACAAAATTGTTAATTCTCAATTCGCCCGGCAACCCGACGGGCGGAATGATCGGAAAGAAGGAAGTCGAGCGGATCGCGAAGGAATTGCAGAAATTTCCGAATTGTTATGTTCTCTCCGACGAAATTTACAGAAGAATTACGTATACGAACGACGGCACGCCGTCGATCGCGGCCGAGCCCGGCATGAAGGATCGTACAATTATTTTGGACGGCTATTCTAAAAGTTATTCGATGACCGGCTGGCGGCTTGGCTATGGCGTGATGCCCGAGGAACTCACCGTCGCGTGCGCGCGGTTACAAACAAATTCGACTTCGTGCACCGCGGGATTTACACAAATGGCCGGTATTGAAGCCATCAGCGGCGACCAGACAAGTGTTACTAAAATGGTAGCTGAATTTAAAAAACGCCGCGACTTTATTGTTAAAGGACTCAACGAAATCGCGGGTTTCACCTGCCGCACGCCAAAGGGCGCATTCTATGTATTCCCGAATACTACAGGTACGGGAAAGAAGTCGAAGGAACTCGAAGGTTTATTATTAACCGAAGCGGGCGTCGCGTGTCTCTCGGGAACAAGCTTCGGCGCGTTCGGCGAAGGCTACCTTCGTTTTAGTTATGCTAATTCTATGGAAAATATTGGAATCGCGATCGACCGAATGAAAAAACTGTTCGGAACAAAATAACAAAAACGAAATAACAAAAAGTTGCAGATCTCCGACTTCCGATCCGACACGGTAACAAAACCGACGCGCGAAATGCTCGCGGCGATGGCGTCGGCGGACGTCGGCGACGACGTGCTCGGCGACGATCCAACAGTTAAGAAAGTCGAGGAGCTTGCAGCAGGAATTTTTGGTAAAGAAGCCGCGATGTTTGTTCCGTCGGGCTCGATGGGAAATCAATGTTCGATCGCCGCGCAGACGCGCCCCGGCGACGAGATTATTATTGAAGCAAATTCACATATCTTTTTGTATGAAGGCGGCGCTCTCGCGCGAATTCCGCTCGTTCAGCCGCGAACGTTAATATCAAAAAACGGCGCGCTCGATCCGGCGGAAGTCGAAGCCGCGATTCGGCCCGACGATGTTCATGATCCGCGAACGACGATGATTGCCGTCGAGCAGACGCATCTGATGTCGGGCGGCCGCGTGGTTCCAATTCATAATTTTAAACAATTGCGCGCGATCGCCGATCGTTATCATCTTAAGATTCACTGCGACGGCGCGCGCATTTTTAACGCTAGCGTTGCATCGGGCGTTCCCGTCGCCGAGTTTGCGAAGTATTGCGATTCGTTAACATTTTGCCTTTCGAAGGGGCTCAGCTGTCCCGTCGGCTCGATCGTCGCCGGCAGCAAGAGTTTTATGAGTGAAGCGCATCGAGTGCGAAAGTGGATGGGCGGAGGAATGCGACAATTAGGATATCTCGCCGCGTGCGGAATTGTAGCACTCGAAACGATGGTCGAACGCCTCGCCGAAGACCATGCGAACGCGCGCAAGCTCGCGGAAATGATATGTACCATTCCGAAGATTAAAATAAATCCAGCGGACGTCGAAACGAATATTATATTTATCAAAACGGAGTGCGACCGCGCCAAAGCTATAGAAACGGCCCTTCACGCTGAAGGCGTTTGGTGTTTCGCGCTCGGGCCGTCTCTGCTGCGGCTTGTAACACATCGCCACATCGGCGCCCGGGAAATCGAACACGCCGCGCGCGCGCTTGGAAAAGTAATATAAACATTTCAATGTCCCCGAACGAGTTATAACAATTTTTATGGATATATTCAGACGAAAGTCGGTTTCACAGGTGATTCCAGAGGAGAGTCACGCGGGCGGTCTCAAGCGTTCGCTCGGCGCGATCGACCTCGTGATGTTAGGAATCGGGGCGATCATCGGCGCCGGGCTTTTTTCGAGTATTGCCGACATGATCAGCGGCACGACGTATGGAGAGAATCAAACGCTCGGCGCGGGGCCGGCCGTCATGGTTTCCTATTTGTTAACTGCAATTGCGTGTGGATTCGCCGCGCTGTGCTACGCCGAAATCGCAGCGATGGTGCCCGTCTCCGGCAGTGCTTACAGTTATTCTTATGTAGCGTTCGGCGAAGTGATCGCGTGGATCATTGGCTGGGATCTTATTGTTGAATACGCGATTGGTAATATTTACGTTGCGCAAAAGTGGGGGACGTATTTTCAGACTTTTCTAAACGGCGTATTTGATATTCAAATTCCGGTGTGGCTTACGATGGACTTCCAGTCCGCGCGGGCGCTCGTCGCGGAGAAGGCAGAATTAGCTTCGCAGTTTCCGTCGATTTCGGGCCACATTCTATCATTTAATCTTCCGGCGTTTTCAATAACGATCCTTTTAACAATATTACTTTTCATCGGAGTGAAGGAAAGCGCGCGTGCGACGGCGGTCATGGTGGTTCTAAAGGTTGCGCTCGTACTCGCTTTTATTTCCATCGGCTTTTTTCACGTTGATACGAATAACTGGACGCCCTACGCGCCGAACGGATTCACGGGCATCTGGCACGGCGCCGCGCTCGGATTCTTTTCTTATATTGGGTTTGACGCCGTCTCAACCGCCGGCGAGGAAACGCGCAATCCGCAGAAAAATCTGCCGCGCGGAATGATCTGGTCGTTATTGATATGTACCGTATTGTATATATTAACCGCGGCCGTCCTGACCGGCGTGCTTTCAACGGCTGAAATCAAAGAACACGCGGGCGACCCGCTCGCGTACATGTTTACAAAAATCGGAATGCCGGGCGCATCGAACGCGTTCGCGTTTGGCGCGATCGTCGCGATGGCCGCCGTTTTGTTAGTATTTCAACTCGGGCAGACGCGCATTTTTATGGTGATGTCGCGCGATGGATTACTACCAAAAATGTTTTCAAAGATTCATCCGAAGCATCGCACGCCGTACATCGGGACCTGGGTCGCCGGCCTATTTGTAGCTTTGATGTGTTCGGTTCTGACTCCGGCTCAGGCGATCGGTTTGTGTAACATTGGAACGCTCTTCGCGTTTATTTTAGTATCCGTCGGCGTGATCGCGCTTCGCATCCGCGAGCCGAACCGCCACCGGCCATTCAAAGTGCCGGGCTATCCATTTACTCCGATCATTTCCGCGCTCGCGTGCCTCGCGCTTATTTTGGGTCTAGAACAATCCAACTGGCTGCGATTTATTGGTTGGCTAGGAATCGGATTAGTAGTCTATTTCGCCTACGGCTATCGCCGCAGTGTTTTGAATAAAGTAAATAATGGGACAGGTTAGGGGACGGGTTGGGGGACAGGTTTAAACCTGTCCCCTTGACGGATCGTGGGAACCGCATTTGAATCGTTAGCAACGCCTCGCCGAGGCGTCGAATTGTTCCTTCTCTTACAGAGGTGCGCCCCATGGGTCTTCAATTCAACGCGATTCCCGTAGTATTCGTTATATCGGGATTTGTAGTCACGCCTTTGGTTACAAAACCAAAATCGACTCAAGCATTTACTCCGCTTTATACAGTTGACGGAAATCTTGCTTACGACCGGTTGGGATATTCGATCATTACACTTGACGATCTGGACGGCGACGGCAAAAAAGATATATTAGTTGGAGCGCCGAACCGGAATCCGATTTATCCGCAGCCCGGCCACGCCTACGTCGTTTCCGCGGCAAACGGCAATATTCTGCGAACCCACACCGGTATTAATTATGCTGATCGGTACGGACGCGCGCTCGGCCACCTCGGCGATCTTAACAATGATGGCATTCCTGAATATACAGTTGGTGCGACGTGGGGCGAACTCCCCGATCCTCAGGCTCTCGACGTTCCCGGAACTGTTACAATTTTCGACGGCCGAACCGGAAATGTTATAGAAACGCTCGCGGGCAACGCCGAGGGCGAGTGCTTCGGCGGCGGCTTTGCAAGATTAAATGACGTCGACGGCGACGGTACGCAAGATTTTGTTGTAGCATCGCGATTTGGTAATTTACTAAACGGCGATCCGGCGACGGCGCACGGCGAGATTCGCATCCTCTCCGGAAAAACATTAACATACTTAAGCACGACAACCGGAACGCTCGCGGGCGATTATTTAGGAGGCGAGCCGATGGGAACGGCCGCGGTCGGCGACCAGAACGGCGACGGGATTATTGATATTGCCGCGGGCGCGTGGGCCGCGTCAGGCAATGCGAAGCGCGGCGATGTTGCAATAATTTCCGGTGCGGACGGAGCGGTTCTGCATTGGTTGCATGGTGACAAAGCGGGCGATCAATTCGGCTGGGCAGTGGGTTCGCTTCCGGATATGGACGGCAACGGAAGGCCCGAAATTGTAGTCGGCGCGCCGTATGCCGGGCTTCGCCACACGGGCGAAGTATCTGTTATATCCGCGCAAACCGGAAATAAGTTATATACATTCAAAGGAACCGTCCGCAACGCCGGCTTCGGCTTTTCCTTTGCAACGATGCCCGGAGACAACAACGGGCTCGGCGACTTAATTGTAGTCGGAAGCCCTTATCACAATAAGGCGGCCGGCCGCGTACAATTAATATCCGTGCGTACGGGCGGGGTCGTTGCTACTGTTAGCGGCGACTCGCAAGGCGATCAATTCGGCCACGCGGTTGCGGCGGTCGATGATATTACAGATACTGGAATTGCTTCGGTCGCGGTCGGCGCGATCGGCGCTCCCGGCGGCTCGGAACAAGGCCGCATGACGGTTTATAAGATAGAATAGTTTCTGTAGTAATCCCTCGAAAATAATCCCTCGGAGGGGCCGCCGGCGAACGATTGCCGGCGGCCCCTTGTTATTTAGCAATCAGAGTGTAAATATTTCCTTAGTTAACATTCTCGCCCGGCGATCGCCGAATCGGTTTCGCGTTTATATTCATTTCAAACATGCACGCATCCAACGCACTTCAACTCGCTTTTGCCGCGGCCTTCGGCCTATTCTTAAAAATATTCTTTTCCTGAGGCCTGTCTCCGCTGCTCGGTTCGGGCATGCTCTATCTGTGCGGTCCGGCCGCAATATTAACGTCCATCTACGCGTTGTGGACAGGTGATGACCGCCGCTTGTCAATTGTAGCAATCGTGATCGCGGCGGCCGCGCTGCTCGGCCCATTGTTATGGAGCGGAAGCTGCGCCGTTTCCGGTTAGTTTCTAATTGTTAATTGTAGGTCTATTGTCAAACGCGCAAGCGCGCCATGCGCTTTTCGCGATCGTTAACAAAACGCTCGATTCCGATTCGTAACCATTTCGGCGTGAGCCGCGCTTCGTCGATCACTTCGTCGACCGTGCCGCCGGTGCGCCAGCGATTATCATAATCCGATGTCATTGCGTACTCTTCCGACACTTTTGTAGCAATCCAGTCGTGCATGGTGCGGCGGCCCATCGACGAAATAATAGTTGAATTGAGCCAGTCGGACCAAGGCAGTACGCGGTTTCTGTAGCTTTCGGGCTGAAGCCGGAACAGCTCCGGCGAGACAGCGATCACAATCTTCACGTTCGGGCCTTTTTCTTTTAATTCCGGCAGAAGTTTAAAGATCGAATCGCACGGGCTCGTTCCCTGCACGATGATCGTGCCCTGCTTCGGTTTTGTAGGGTCGTGATCGTAGTCCTTTGCAATGTACGCACCCTTCGCGGCGTATAAGTAAGAATCGCAGCCGAGTGCTTCGCGGTCGGGAATGGCTACAGAAGGGCGCGTAAGGTGTAATGCAATAATCGGGACGCCCGTCGCGAACGCCGCCGCGAGCGCGGGCGCCACTTCATTATGTTCCCACGGATGCAAATTGATACATTGGCCGTCGGGGAAGAGTTCTGTAACAGCGGGAGCAAATATACCAAAATGCGTTCGCGAGTCTTCGGCGGTTTCGGGTCCGGAGTGCCCCGCGATCCATAATACTTTTCCGACTTTGAGCTGGCAGTCTTGCGCTAATTGTGAAAAGAGGCGCATCGGTCCGTATTTTAAATATGAGAATGAACCGTACGTCGAACACGCGCCCCAGAATCCAGCAAATGCTTTTTCGGGATCGTCGGCGAAATTAACAGATGCGAGGCCGCAGACGAGTCCGGAATTAGTAAATTCCGTTATTTGTTGCGGCAGCAATGCACCATTCAGATTCTCGTTTCTTTCATAGCGTCCGAAGCCGGCGAAGTCGCCGAATCCTTTCGAAAAACCGTGAATGGAAGTCGACTCCGCGAGATCCGCGCTTGCTGCAATAACGAGCGGCCGTCCGAGACGTTCTTTTGCTAATGTATTGATCCACGCGCCAACTTTAGCAAGCGCCTGGCGATTTGGAACTTTCGCGCCGGGCTTTTCAAACAAATGCGAAGGCAGCTTTTCAGGAACATACAATTCGGGAATCGTAGCTTCGACCGTCTTCGATCCGTCGACTTTACAATTCGGAGTCTGGAGCGGAACGGAATCGCCAATTTCTACAATTCGGTCAGCGATGAAATCGACGAGCCCTGGCGTATTGCATAAAACTTCGCGCAACGTATCAAAATGAGATTGCGAGTGTTTTAGTAACATCGCCGCGTCGGCCGGCGCCGCGTCGCCAAAACTTTCAAACTTGACTCCATACTTTTCCTGGAACGGCGCCTTCGTCGACCAAAATTCCTTCGAATGCGTTTTGTGCGGAGAGCCGTGGCTGTGATTATCATATTTATTATAACCGCGCCCTTTTCGCATCTTAAACCAAACGACTCCCGGATAATTCGAATTCGAATCGCTACAAATCGCGTGAAGCGCTCCTAACAATTGTTCAAAATTCTCGCCGTCGGCCGCGCCCTCGACGCGCCATCCGTACGGGCGGAACCACGAATCGGGGTCGCCGTGTACAACGCTAGAATTCCGCGGATCGTCGATTCCGAAATCGTTCCAATCGATAAGATACATCAGATTTCCGAGCCCGAGCCCCCAGCTTGTATTCTTAGTTTCGTGGGTCGCTCCCGTCGTGAGGCCGCCTTCGCCTTCGAGCGCGATGACTTTCGTTCCGGGCGCGCCCGCTAGTTTTAATGCTAATGCCTGGCCCGCGGCTGTCGGAGAGCCGTGGCCCGAGGGGCCCGTGTTCGATTTAACAAATAAAGTCTTGCCTTCCATTTCGGCGTGGCCCGCGAGCCCGCCGCGGCGCCGGAAATTTAACAAATCTGCAAACGTAACAGATCGCTCGGCGCCGCCGTGAATCAGGTATCGCTTATCTCCGGTTCTTCGATACTTTTCCGCGAGCGCTTCGGAATATAACGCTAGCGTTGAATATAATAATGGCGTGCAGTGGCCCGCGACGAGCACGAACCGGTCGCCAAACCTTTTTGTAGTATCGCGATGATCGAATCGCATCGCGCCCGAGAGCGTCGTCGCGACCATCGCCGGAACTTTCGAGCGCGATCCGCCCGGATGTCCGCTCTGGCGGTGGTTCAGGAGGATGTCGATGGAGTTATCAATGATGTCGCGGCAGACCTCGAAGAATCGAATTTCGCTGCGCAGAGTTTTAAGATCTTTCATAGGGGATTTCAGTCGGGCGAGGATGGGGCGCGACGCGCGCCTGCGCAACACGTTTGTCCGGCGCCGTCGCATCGTCCGATCGAAAAAGTTGTATGATTGCCCGGCGTTTTCGCTCCGACCCACCCACTTCTAATTCAACGCACGAGCCGTATGGGCATTTTCAAAGCTTACGATATTCGAGGACTGGTCCCGTCTGAACTCAACGATGAGACCGCGCGGCGCATCGGTTTTGCGTTTGCGAAAGAGCTACAAATCGAACTGAACGCGAAGTCGCTCGTCGTCGGCCGCGACATGCGTTCGCATTCGCCATCACTACAAAAAGCCGCGATCGACGGGATTCGAGACGCGGGCTGCCACGTGATCGACATCGGCCTCGCGTCGACGCCGATGGCTTATTTTGCAATTGGGTCGATCGAATGCGACGGCGGAATGAATATAACAGCTTCGCACAACGGCCCGAAGTGGAACGGATTTAAATTATGCCGGCGCGGTGCGCGGCCCGTTAGTTTTGATTCGGGAATTGGTAATATTGAAAAACGCGTGCGGTCGAGCGACGCGATGGCGCCTGTTACAAATCGCGGAACGCTGCGCCAGGAAAATGTACTACAAAAATATATACAACATTTATTGAAGTTCGCGCCGAACCTGAAACCCGGACGCGTGTACGTCGACGCCGCCAACGGCATGGCCGGCCTCATTCTCCCGGAATTATCAAAAGAGCTTGCTAAGAAAGGCGTCGAGCTTGTTCCGATGTTCTGGGAGCTGGATGGTAATTTTCCGAATCACGAAGCGAATCCGCTAAAACCCGACATTATTGAAATATTAGCAAAAGAGATTCGTAAAGAACCCGGCAAGTTTATCATGGGCGCGTCGTTCGACGGCGACGCGGACCGGTGCGCGTTCGTCGATGAGGCGGGCGCGGCGATTTCTAATGATTTGATGACCGCAATGTTAGCAAAGGAGTTGTTACAAAAAAACGGGCCCGCCGCGATTGTTTATGATCTGCGGAGTTCGTGGGTCGTGCCCGAGACGATCCTACAAAAAGGCGGGCGCCCGATCCGCGAGCGCGTCGGCCATTCATATATTAAAGAAACGATGCGGCGCGAGAATGCAATATTCGGCGGCGAGCTGTCGGGTCACTACTATTGGCGCGATCACTTCTTTAGCGATTCCGCGATGGTGGCGTTCATGCACGTTTTGCAAATGTTATCCAATTCGAAGGCGCCGCTCTCAGCACTTGCTAACGATCTGCGGCGCTACCATGCCACCGGCGAAATTAACTTTGAAGTCGAAGACAAGGCGAAGGCGATGGCGGATTTGAAGCATCGGTTCGCGAACGAAGCGACGCGCACCGACGAGCTTGATGGAATTACAATTGAATTTGGCTCCATCGCTAAAAAACCGTGGTGGTGGTTCAACGTGCGTGCGTCGAACACGGAACCGCTCTTGCGTTTAAATTTAGAAGCTAGCGACGCGGCGCTCTGCACCGAAAAACGAAATTTACTAATCCCGCTGCTGGGCAAACCTGTTCATTAAATTCCTATGGGGTCAGGCACGTCAATTAGGGGTGCCTGACCCCGGATGCGACAGAATTGTCACTTAGCAAACTCAACCTATTAAATATCAACAATATTACTCCCAACTAAAAACAATGGGGTCAGGCACTCCAATGCAGGGTGCCAGGCACCTCATAGATAACTATGACTTCGAATCTTGAATTTAAATCGAATGGTATCATTGCGCTCCTCACGGATTTTGGAGCGCGCGATCCGTTCGTTGGCGTGATGAAGGGCGTGATTCTGGGACACTTCCCTCACGCGCGATTAGTAGATTTAACACATGAGATTGAACCGCAGGACGTGCAGGCGGGCGCGTTCGCGCTCGAGGGTGCGTGGCGGTATTTTCCGGAGGGGACCGTTTTTGTTAGCGTTATCGATCCGGGCGTCGGTTCGAACCGAAAGGTTATTTATAGTACGCGCGAAGGCCGTTTATTCTTAGCGCCCGACAACGGATTATTATCGTACGTGATCCGGCACGACGACCCGATTTATAGTCTAAATATTGATAAATTCTCGCTGCCCGTTCGATCATCAACATTCCACGGACGCGACATTTTCGCGCCGGCCGCGGCAAGACTAGCGATGGGTTATCCGCCCGAGCACGCGGGCGAAGCGATCGGGCGAATGCAAACATTAGATCGCGCGAAGCCCAAACTCGACCGCGACGGTTCGCTGCTCGGCGAAATTGTATCCGTCGATCGTTTCGGAAACTTAATATCAACTATCGCGCGCGAAGATTTAAGTGCATTTGGCTCCGGGCGCACCGAAGGATTAGTTGTATCGCTTGGTAAACAATCCGTCGGGAAAATTATGAAACACTACGCGGAGGCAAAGCCCGGTGAACCGCTTGCATTAGTTAATTCTCTCGGCCACCTCGAAGTCGCCGTTCGCGACGGAAGCGCGGCGAAGACGCTCGGCGTCACGCGCGGCGCTGAGGTGCGCGTGCGCCAAAATGTAAGAATCTGAGTTGTTATAATGGTTACTAATACTACAAAAACAAAAAATACACATCCGAGCCTGTTTCCGATCCCGGGCGTGCGCCACATGCGGCTCATCGGATGCCCGATGGATCTCGGGGCCGACCGCCGCGGCGTCGACATGGGACCGTCGGCGATTCGTTACGCTGGAATTAGTCATCGCATTCGTTCGCTCGGACACGAATTTAGCGATGCGGGCGATGTAACAGTTCCGTTGCCGGAGACGCGCCGGCCCGGCAAGGGTCCAAAGTATCTAAAAGAAATCCACCGCGCGTGCGAAAGATTAGCAAAACGCGTCGAACAGATATTAGATAGAAACGCCACGCCGCTCGTGATCGGCGGCGATCATTCCATTGCGATCGGCACAATTACGGGCGTCGCGAATCATTATCGTAAGAATGAACAAAACATCGGATTGATATGGATCGACGCGCACGCGGATATGAATATTCCCGAGACGTCGCCGACAGGTAATATTCACGGAATGCCGCTCAGCGCCGTGCTCGGAATGGGCTCTCCCGAATTAGTAAACTTGGGCGGCTATGCTCCGAAAGTGCGCCCCGAAAATGTAGCATTAATTGGAATTCGAGATTTGGACGACGCCGAAAAAGAAATTGTTAGAAAGTCTGGAATTAAAGCATACACGATGCGAGACGTCGACGAACTCGGCATGGCGAAGGTGATGCGCGAGGCGCTTTCGGCTGTTACTAATGGGACGGCCGGGTTTCATTTATCATTTGATTTGGACGGCCTCGACCCCGAAATCGCCCCCGGAGTCGGCACGCCCGTTCGCGGCGGCATCGGTTTCCGCGAAGCGCATTTATTGATGGAAATGATTTCCGACAGCGGCCGCATGATCGCGATGGAAGCGACGGAGCTCAATCCGATATTAGATACAAAGAATAAAACGGGGGAACTGATGGTCGAATTGATCGCTTCCGCGCTCGGAAAGCGGATATTATAAAATTAATTAAACTGCAATTTAATTAAAATAAAGGCGGAAGCACGCGAGGTGCAGCGGGTCCAGCGTGAATTGTAGCGTCGCGCCGTAGTCGTTATTTTGAATTTTTACAGATCCACCGTCAATGCGAACGGCCGACTTTATCGCGGGCCCTTGGATTGTTAGTGTGACTTCAACTGCCGGTCCGGCGTCGCGCGCGAGCGACGGGCGGCGGCGGACATTGGATGTAACAAATAAAATGACACCATTTTCTGTACGTTCGCGATGAATTGAAATCGGAAGGCCGGGTTTCGAGGTTGCTTCACACGTAATCGTTTGATTGATTTGCGCGACTTTTGATGCCGCGAGCAGCGGCGCGAGAAGGCTGCGCATCGCCAATGAATCACGACTCTTAGCATCGAGACGATGCTCGCGATAGTTTATCATCGAAACATTAACAAGCGACACGTTCTTGTTTTGTAAGATCGGCCCCGACGTTTCTTTCTCGCCGCCTTCGAGCCCTGGCTCCAAATATACAAAACCTCGTGGAGGCGCCGTGGGGTCGAATGTGCGGAGATCGTCGAATCCTACAAATGGGCGCGGTTTTAGTAAAAATAATAAATCGAGCATGCTTTGGGGCCCGCCGCCGATCAGCAAATGATTAAAAAGCGCGGGTCGTCCTTCTGATATAATAAATCCGCCCGCTGCGGCATGGCGTGCAATCGCCGTGGCCTCGTCTCCGGCGAGCGCGAGACATCGAGGTAATATTAATAAACGCGGAAGGCGGTCGTGACGCATGACAAGCGATGTCGAATCGACCGCTTGCGGCGAATAACCGAGATCTTCACAAATCGTGAACCAGCCTTCGAGCGACGCGAGCGCGGTCGAATGTTCGAGTTCATAACTGGTGAGGCGATTGATCCAATTGTTGCCATCGTTGCGCGAATCGAGCAGCCAGCCCATTCGTATACTTGCGGGAGAATATACAATTCCGATCGAATCAAATTCAGGTTTCGATTCTTTGCATTCAGTCGCGATCGCGCGCAATTGTTGCACGCGCTCGCCAACGGATTTTGCCAAAGCCGTCGGTTTTGATATATTATTATTTTCGAACAGCGCGCTGTTCGCCCAGATTATTGCATTTCGGCCGCCGCGCGCGAACAGCCACGAAAGGCGCGCCGCGGCGAGATCGGGCGGATACTTCGAAAAACTATCTGTTAGAAACGTCGTGTCGGCGAGTTCGATTTCGGGCGCCATCGTCCGAACGAGATCGCGCGCGGCGCCCGCGTCGTAGATTTCTAAGATTCCGGGTTTTGTAGCAAGCAGTTGCGACCAGTCGTATCCGCCGAATGCGCTCGGCGCGAGCGCGCCGAGAAACCCAATTTTAGTATTCGGCGCAGCTGTTTTGGCTGAGCGAATTGCAGTATCGAGCGCGTTTGCAAATGTATCATCGGCGTGCTCGCGCGCGGCGGCCCACGAAGCGAAATTCCACGGCCCGGCGTGCGCCCATTCTCGCGCGCGGATGTCGTTCGTTGTTGTTAAATTTACAGTTCCCCAATTTGCGAGAGGCCGATTCCACAATTCGGAAAGCGATCTTAATGATGGAAACTGCGTTTGCAGCTTTTTTCTAAATTTAACAATGGAGTCTTCGGAATAGTCATAATCGATCGGGCAGAGCCCGACCGTAAACGACGGCTCGTCGGTAATGGATAAAAAGCGCGCGCCGTGTTTTGTAGCTTTCGCCGCTCGCGACGCCGCCTGTTCGCGGATTTGTTGTAATACAATTGCCGAGTCGAGCGAAGGTTTCCGAATTAATGAATCGAGCGATCCCGAAGATTTGTAGCGTTCGCGCGACGAGGTCCAGACGGGGTCGTCGTTGTCGCGGTGAAAAATCGCGCGGTCCACCAAATGATCAGAATAAAACGAGGCGCCCAGCGGTGAGCACAGCGACGCGATGAACGCGGGATCCTCGGAGCCCTCGACGTTCGTTCCTGAAAAGCCAAGTGTAGTAATCGCTTTTAACCATTCCGCGCCGGCCTTCGGCCCGCCCGAACGCCAGACAAACGCCGGATACGGATCGGGTGCCGAAGCAGATTTGCTCTCAGCGCGAGGATCCTGCGCCGGCGCGGCGATGCCAGCGAAAATTAGCGTTGCGAGTTGTAGAAAATTGCGGACGAAGTTCACAAAAGCGCGTTGTTGAAAGATTTATCGTACCGTGACGCAGTCCGATTCTTTAAGTTATACAAATCATGTCGGTCGAACTTTTTCTTTCGCAGGCCGCCGAGCTGCGCCCGCAATTTACAATTCCCGCGGTCGCTCGCAGCGCCGGACATCCCGATGAAATTGCACGCTCGCTCGTCCGGGTCGCGGAAGAGGCCCTCGACGAAGAACTCGAACGGCAGGGGGTTCGGGGCGAAACGTTTTCGTTGCGTTCATCGTTAATATTGCCGGGCGCGGCCCAAATTCGATTCGGCGGCGGAAAGCAAACATTACCGATGCGAATGTTACTTGTAGGAACGGGTCCGCAGATTCCCGATGCTAAGAAAAACGAATTGGAAGACTTGGCGCGCCGTGCGTGTTCGCAATGGGTGAAAGGCCATCTTCGATTTGTAGATTGGGCGCGCGACCTTTCGATCGAGCTCACGCTGCGTTGCCGAGGCGGAGCGCGCAGTGCATATATATCGATTGCGCGAGCGCCGCTCGCGGCGAGCCAATACTTCGCGCAGGAAATTGTAGCGCTCGGGACGTCGGGCGAATTTCGATCGCTGTTTCCCGAAGCCGGCGATGAAATTGAAGTATCGACGCTCGGCGCCGCCGGCCGCCTGCGCGTGAATGTTGTCATTCCGATGGTCGACCGATTTGTGCATTCGGAGCGAAGCTACTTTTTGCGCAAGAAGGAAATTGAAACTTACTTTTTCGAAAAATTAACATCGCGCCCCGCCGAGTATGATCGCGTTGAAATTGTTATGAATCCCGAAGACCAGCCGGGCGCCGGCGAGGCGGGATTATTATTAACCGTTCTCGGAACGACCGCCGACTCGCGGCGGCCCGGCACAGCCGATGGCGCGCCGGAAGGGGAGACGACGTCGCTGCACGCGCGGGAATTCGCGCGCTCGATCGTCTCGCGCATTCGCGGGGTTCGCGCGGCCGTCGTGCGTCTCGAAGAGGACGATCGCGGCGAGATCCGCAAAGCATTTGTAAGATTGGAATTGTTAGAAGGCGTCGTGCTCGATTCCGTGCGCGCCGCCGTCAACGAACTCGTGCCGCTCCGAACGCACCCGGCGCGCCTGACCGACCTCGGTTTTTTTGATACCGGGGAATTGTAATACTAACTAAATTATAATTAGTAATTACTTGTCGGTTTTCTTCTCGGCGTCCTTCGCGTTGCGAACTTCAATAAAAGCGGCGTCGCGTTTTTTCTTAATCGAGTTCATTTTGCCCTGCCAGTATTTCAATCGGTCTTCATAACCTTTCCAATAGATGCCGTACGCCTCGTCATATTTATATTTTTCGTATTTCGGGTCGTCGAGCACTTCGCCAATGCCTTCGCGGTTGGTGCCATACTCGTCGCTGAGTGCTTCATATTCGGCGAGTCTTTCTTCAGCATTTGTTAACTTATCGGCAGCCATTTCGCGGCGTTCGAGCGGATCGATCTTGTCGGAATAGAATGTAAGCCTGTCGTAGATTTCTTTACGATCCGCGGCGGGGATCTCTTTAATTGTAGACGGCAGCACCGGCTTTGTCTCAACGGGCTTTGTTTCAACAACGGGCGGCGCCTCGACGGGCTTCGGCTTCTCCTTATTACTATTCATAAGGAATATTACTAATCCAATGCTAACGATCGACATGACGCCAATTGCTACTAATTGAAAAACGGGAAACGGCTTTGGTTCGGGCGCCGGTGCGCGGCGGTTTGCGGGTGCGGCCATGCGATGTTTGGGATTGAGATAAAGAGAATGTTTGGTTTCGAAATGTCCGGACGAGCGGCATTCGAAAAATGCGGCGAACAGTCTTGCCGATCGGCCTATTCAAGAAAAGCGGTTGCGGGATTTGTCGAGTGAGTTACGAGGTAAACGATCGATGCGAAGCGGCAAGCCGGCCCGCGATTACCTCGACGCGGCCGCGTTTCGATAAGTTCGCGAAAACTAAAGTTCGTGAAAACCGTTTGCGATTTTGAGCGCCACGGTATGCTTGTCCGCCCAAAGGTATCAGATCCCTCCCGCCTCCTTATTATTAGACAATTCTGATAACTCCGCGACCTCGCGAAAATCGGTGTGAACTTTCCGTTCAGATCGGCGTCGACTAAAAAAACCGGAGCAAACAAAAATGGCCGATAACAAATCCAATCATAACAATCACGACGACGGTGACGGACACGTTGAATTCCGTTCCCAGATCTTTGAAACAAAGAGTTTTGGAGATCACGTTCGCGAGTTTACAAAAAAAGCGCCGTATTTCATGATCGCCCTTGCGATCAACACAACACTTCTCGCACTTGCTACAGTTATGAAGCTGAGCGAGGAAAAGAAGGTGGACGACGCAAGACCGATTGAGGCCTCCATCGGCAAGACGGCCGAGGAAAAGCCGAAGGAAGAGGAGAAGAAGGTACGCGATATTTTTGATACACAGGACCAGGCCGTCGAACAGATTGATACAGAAGCGATTACTAACGAACCAGAATTAACATTCCCCGATAGTAATTTTGTCTACGGCGATCATAACGAAACGGACAACGGCGAAGACTTTGGCATGGCGAAGGGCTCCGGCGACTTCACAATGGCTAATTCTTCCGGAAAGAATATGTTCGATTCGATCGGAGTCGGCGGCGGATCGGGACGCAGCGGAAAGGGCGGCTACGGCGGACCCTTCGGCGGCAAACGCAATATGACAGTTCGCGGCGGACGCGGCGGCGGCGCTCGAACGGAATCCGCGGTTGAAGCCGGCCTTCGCTGGCTCTCGCGCCACCAGGATGACAACGGCTCGTGGTCGCCCGACAACTTTACTAAGAATTGCCAGGGCGGAACCGTTTGCGAACACAGCAAAAACTTTGGTTATCCCGAGTACGAAGTCGGAACAACCGGACTCGCATTGTTAGCATTCCTAGGCGCCGGTTACGACCACCGCGCATCTAAACAATGGACCGACCCGTTTACTAAGAAAGTGATCCGCGTCGGCGAAGTTGTTAAGAAAGGCCTTTTATTCTTAAAGGATCAACAGGACGAACTCGGCAACCTTTGCCCGTCTACAAATCCAAAGTGGGGATATAACCATTCGATTGCAGCATTAGCGATGACGGAAGCGTACGGACTGTCGCGCGCGCCGCAGTGGAAAGGCGTCGCGCAGAAGTCGATCGACGCATTAGTAAACGGACAAAACCCCGCACCGGGCGGCACGGGCCTCTGGGCTTGGCGCTATCGCCCGCAGAGCGGCGATAATGATATATCCGTTACGGGCTGGGCCGTGATGGCGCTCAAGTCTGCGGAATTGTGTGGTTTGCGCACCTCGCAGAGCTCGATGGACGGCGCGTTTAACTTTACAGAAGAAGTAACAGATAAGACTTCGGGTAAAGTCGGCTACACCAAGCGCGAAGAAGCCGGCCAGCAGGTAAAAGCGATTGGTAAGAATGACGACTATGCTAATAATCCTGCGCTCGCGACGGTCGGCATGTGCGTTCGAGCGTTCGCGCGTCACAATATTGACGATCCGATGCTCGAAGCCGGCGCGAAGGAAATGATGAAGAGCCTCCCGAAGTGGGACAAACAAAAGAAGACAATTGATTATTATTATTGGTATTACGGATCGTTAGCATTGAATCAATACGACGGTCCGGACAGCCCGCGTCCAGGCAAGGGCGCGTATTGGAAGGAATGGGAAGCCGCGATCAAGAAAGCGCTTCTCGACAACCAGGTTAATAATCAAAAACTCTGCTCTGACGGCTCGTGGGACGGCGACGATCGTTGGGGCGTTGACGGCGGCGGGCGTGTGTATGCGACCGCGATCAACACACTAACATTCGAGGTTTACTACCGTTACGGCAACTCGTTCGGAACGGTAAAGAAAAAGGATTCGAAGGGTGGCGTTGCTCCTCCGCGCGAAAAGCCGGCCGAGAAACCCGCTGAAAAACCGGCCGAGAAACCCGCGGAGACTCCGGCTGAGAAACCCCCCGAGAAACCAACGGATAAGTAAGGTTCGATTTGAGATTCTCCGAGGCGCTCGAATGAACCATTCGGCGAATGTTAGTTAGCGGGTAGACCGAAACGTTATCCCGGGCGAAGACGAAACGGTCGCGTCCGGGATTTATCGTTTAATAACCTTGCGCTTCGATGTGTTGTTCATTCACTTGCTATATTTGTAACAAAAAGACTCAATCACAATATATATCTCGATCACAATAAAAATCTCATTAACAAAATAAATACCGTGTTGCCGCCCCCTGCTAAATTAACATTTGCTCCATTCACAATCGTCGCCGCGCTGGCTGGCAATTTGTTTGCGTTTCAGGATTCAGGCGCGCTGCCGCCCGTCGGTTTTGAGCGCGACGCGGACCTCGCCCGAAAATTAGCGGGCATGGGACATAAAAAGCATGCCGATTGGTTAATTGATAAATTAAGAAAAACTCCCAACATTACTGAAGCGCAGCGGGCCGAGCTCTCGTTTGTCGAAGCGACAAATCTTGTTTCGCTCTTCGAAAATGAACGCGATTATGATAAAGCGCGCGGCACCTACGACCAGGCCATCGCAGCGATCGACGGTTATCTTAAGATTGCAAAGCCGGGGCCGTCGACCGTGGTTGCTAATTATCTAAAGGGCGATCTCGACCGCCGCCTCGGTGAGAGAATAACAGATCAGATCCGCCGCGAGCCGAGCGCCGAGAAAAAGGGCGTGCTGCTCGCCGACGGCGAAAAAGCCTTTCAGCGCGCGATTGCTTATTTTGCGGCGCGCCGCGAAGAAATACACAATAAGCTCGTAGCCGACGGCGCCGACCCCTCGCAAGATCGAGACTATCTCGCGGCGCTCTACGCGGTTCCGAACACGTATCTTAGTTATGCAATGATGTATCCGAAGGAAGACGCGAAGCAGCAGAGTTTGTTAACAAGCGCGGAAAGTCAGTTTGAAAAGTTTATTATGGATTGCCCCGAAGGATCGATTGCGTACTTCGAAGCGGCGGTGAAGTGGGGAAATGCGCGGCGAGAGCTAGGAAATACAGATGCCGTGGATTGTTATCAACAGGCCCTCGAATTGATGTATTGGCGCGATGAAGACAACGAAAAACACGTCGTCGAGCCGGGCGATTTGAAGCAAGAAGAAAAGGCGCTCATTATCGAAGCAGTTACTGAGGCGTCGCGTCTGTGGAATTTACAAAAATCGTATTCTGAAATTACAGATGCGTACGCGGACGTCCGCAAAGCGATTCCGAAGTTTGACGAGGAATTTGCAAAGGGTTTTGAACTCATATTCGAAGCGGCGCGCGCTTACGATGCGCTCGGCAAGATCGACGACGCGAAGCGCGAGGCGCGCCGAATTGTTACAAAGGCGCCACCGGATTTATTTGTATATAATGAAGCGCGCGAATTATTAGCAAGGCACGGCGAATCCGCGGAAGTCATGGGCGAAGTCACGCTGAGCCAGGCCGTCGGCATGATCGAAAGTTTTATGAAGAAAGATATGTATCCTGAGGCCGTTCGAGCTTACTACACAACGCGCGACCGTTACCGGGGCACTCCCGCCGAAGCTAAATTTCTTCCTGAAATGATGTGGCGCGGTGGAATTAGTTATCATCGCGGCGGACGCGCACTCGAAGCGTATTTGTTACTTCTCGAACTCGGCGAGAAATTCCCACAATTCGCAGAATCGCCGAAGGCGCTGAGCGGCGCGGTCGATAATGCGTGCCGCGTTTGGATTGCTACAAAAGCGCCGTGGGGCGAAGACCTCGCGCAGCGCGCGCTCGATAAGTTACAACAGGATCACCCTGACAATCCGATCACGGCCGAGACGTACGCGCTCTTCTTGCAGGCGCAACAACTCGTCGGCGGAAAGTCGCCGATTGAACTGGCAAAGCTCGGCGAGGAGCAATTGAAGCCGCTGTCGAAGACCGAATTGAAGTATGGCCGGATTGTTTTTGATACCGGGCTCAAATACTACAGAGCGGGCAATTCGGCGCTCGGCGATGCTAAGAAAAAACTCGAAGTCGAGCAGGCGCGCGTCGGTGCGGATCGTTGCTTTGATTTATATTTAGAATGGGTCGCCGCGCAAACGACGCTCGACCAGTCAGAAGTGCTCAAAAACCAAGACCGGCAGGCGACGAGTTATCTTAACAAAGCGCAAATGTGGCTTTGGGAGCCGGGCTCCGATATTAATAAAGTTCTCGAGAATGTACAAAAACTCGAAGACTTCGCAGGCAAGGTCGCCGCGGCGCGCGCGAAATTGTTTGATGCTGAACTTGTAAAATTACGCGCGCTCAGCAAGCAGGGCAAATTTGACCAGGCCGCAACGATCGCCGACGGGATGTTTTCTAAAGATGCTGCAAATCCGCGCACCGCATCGGCACAAAAGCGCATTGCCGAATCCGCGTGGGAATCTATCAAAACTGAAAAGGATGTTAAAAAACGCGAAGCACTGATTGACCAGGCTTTGAAGTTTTATCGCCATTGGATCAAGTCGGGTGAAAAGCAACAAAACGCGCTCGACTCCGTGAATTATTATGAAGTCGGCCAGAAGTTCTTCCAACTCGCATTACTTAAGAACGGGATGGAGCCAAAGACGTATCCCGCGAGTTTCTATCTGTTAGATTTGGCGAAATTTCCGTATCAAGACCCGCTTCGCGAAGGCGAGAAATTGTTTGAAAGCGCCGTCAAGGCGGACACAGGCACGCGCAGCGATTTTTCCGCGCCGGTGGCGAGGTACATCCGCGGGCAGATTTTGGGTATTTTACAAAACTGGAAAGCGCTCGTCGCGGAGTATGAGGAAATTGTAAAATCAGAAGAACTGATTGATACAAAAGAAGACGCGCTCGTCGCGGTGAAGGGCCGGCGAAACTACAGATCGGAACAGATTGTTAACGATCTGGCCTGGGCGCACGCGAAGCTGGCCGCGGCCGGCGACAAGGAAGCCGGCAAACGCGCGCAGGAACTTGCAAGCAAAGCCATTCGTTTCACCGACCCGGGATCAAAGAAGCCGACGTTCGATTATTGGTTTGCAAAGTATATTAATGTTTTTGCAACGATAAAAAACGGCGAGCGAGTGCGCGCACAGGAGGCGCTGAAGGAATATCGGCGTCTCGACCGCGAATTTGATAATAACGAATTCGGGTTCAAGGCAAAATTCGAAGCGCTGGAGGCCGAGGTCGGAAAGAATTAAATCTTTAGTTAACAACCAACACTTAACAAAAAAACTAACCCAATAATAATTTAACTCCAACTTTTCCTAATATGAAACTTTCCATTCACACTACAATTCTTGCGGCCGGATTCGCCGCCGCATTTTTCTCCGCGTCCGCGTTTGCGCAGGCCGACAAAGTATTAAAAATCGGCACCGACAAGCCCATTAGCATTGAAATCATAGAAGAGACGCTCACCGACATTGGTTACAAGCAGGGGCCGGCGACGAGCCGCATGCCGTGGGACCAGGTCGCGCGCGTGGATTACGGCGGTTCCGAAGCGAACCAATTTCAGAAAGCAGAAGATCAGATTGCCAAAGGTGAAGCGGCGGCTGCAATAGCACTATTGGAGCCCATGAAGCCCTCGCGCGAAATCTTCGTTCCGCGGCGTTTATATCTATTAGGTCGCGCGCAGGATGCGCAGAGCAAGTTTAAAGAAGCCGAAGATAAATATAACGAACTCGTGTCGAAGTTCGAAAAGAGCGTTTATACAAAACGCGCGATTCGCTCGCTCGCGGAAGTGCAAATTAAGAATAAGAATTTCGCGGGCGCGCAGGCGACGGCGGACAAGGGCATTTCGATTGCTAATAATGTGAAGAGCCCGGCGGTCGCGCTCGAGTTTCGTTTTTTGAAAGCGAGTATTCTTGAAGCTCAAGACAAGCTGCCCGAGGCCGAAGCGGAATACAAAGCTGTCGCAGGTTCGTCCGAGGCCGGTCGCTCCGGAAAACTCGCGGAATGCGGCGTCGCGCGAATCATTGCAAAGAAGGGCGACGTCGATCGCGTCAAAGCGGCGACCGATCCAATTCTAAAGTCCAATGATCCGACGCTCCTCGCCGCGGCCTACACCGCGATGGGCGACGCATTACTAACAAAAGGAATCACAGAGCCGAACGCGGAGCGCATCCGCGACGCGGCCGTGGAGAATTATCTTCGCGTAATTGTGCAATGCCCGCCGTCAGGCGCGGATTCGCAAGAAGACCTGGAGCGATCGATGCTCGGCTACGCGAAAGCTTGTAAAAAGCTCGCCGAACTCGATGCCAAGAAAAAGGACGAGGCGGAGTTTTGGAAAAAGGAAGTGCAGCAGTACGTCCGCGAATTCGCTGAACGCTTTCCAAACTCGCGCTATTTGAAGCAGGTTCAAGAACTCAAATAGGTTGATACAATTTCGCCGGCGCCGCTCTGCTAATCCGTAACCAGCGCGCGCCGCACCGCTATCTGCCGGCTTGTTAACAAAGATTTTGAGTTTTCAAGTCGGCGCTTTCACGGCATCCTCTCTCCCCCGAATTTCCACCAACACACTTCACCCTTCCAACTTTCCAGCGGGATTCATCCGGAATCCCCAAGGATCCATCGGCTCCATGAAGCATATTTTTACTAATTCAAAGACGTTGATAATGATCGGCCTTGCTGTCGCAGTTGTAGCATTCCCGGCGCTCGCACAGGGCGAAGCAGGAAATGCAACAGTTGCGGGTCATAAAGATAAGACTCTTTGGGATCTATTCCAAACGACAGGCCCCGTCGGTTACATGATGCTTATAACATTTACAATTGGAATGGGGCTGATGATCGAGAACATGGTATCGCTTCGAAAAGATAAACTCGGCCCGCCCAACCTCGTCGACGAACTCGAAACGCTCATTGAAGAAAGCAATTATGATGAAGCGCTTTCCGTTTGCCAGAGCGACGGTTCGTACCTTGCTAACGTTACCGCCGGCGGATTAGTTATGAAGGAAGCCGGATATGATGAGATGATCCGCGGCCTCGAGCAGGTTTCCGTTCAGGAACAATTCAAACTTAACCAAAAGATTTCTTACCTTTCGCTGATTGGTAACATCGGACCGCTGCTCGGTCTTCTCGGAACAGTTACAGGTATGATTTCGTCGTTCCAGGAAATTGAGAAGATCGCCGCGCCGACGCCCGCACAGCTTTCGAAGGGTGTGTACGAGTCGCTTGTGAATACAACGATGGGACTCTTCATCGGCATCGTTTTCTTAACGGCGTACTTCCTCCTCAAGAACAAAGTTACAAATATGTCACTGACTTTGAACTTGATGGCGGTTGAAATTCTTAAGAAAGCGCACGTTAAGTAATAGTAAAGGTAATTGTATCTATTCGGGGCCGGCGGGTGACCGGCCCCGGCCAATAGATAACATTACGAATCGGAACGATTTACGAATAGAAAAACAGACAGCCACAAAATCCCAGAACTCTCCATTCGACTCGACGTCTATAGACTCGTCGGAACATAAACTCGGAATATAAATACAGTGGGCAAACACTCCAAAATGTCGGTCTCGTCGGAAGACTCGATCTACATGAACGTGATTCCAATGGTGGATATCATGTTCTTACTTTTGTTATTCTTTATGTTAACAGCCGACTTCGGAGGGCGAGAGCTCGAAGAAGTAACATTAGCGAGCGGTGTTACCATTAAGGAAGATAAACAAGAGGAAGCTAAGGGCCGCATCAATCTTAATATATTCCATACGCCTACGAACTCCGAAGGCGGCGGACCAAGTGTCAAGTGTGTTGATTATGATGCGAAACGCGCTTGCCAGGATACGGGCCATTGGAATATTGCTGTTCGAGGAAAACGTTATGAGACAAATGAAAAGCTCGAACAGTGGGCGAAAGACGAGGCCTACTGGCACAAGAAAGAGAAAGAAAGCAAGTCCGAGGCAGATGCTAAGAATCCCCAGATTCCAACTCTTCTTCGCGTCATGATTCGTTGCGACATGCGCTGCCCGTTTCAATTTCCACAGCTCGTGATGGAAAAGATGGCGGTAGCCGGAATCTACAAATTGGAATACGGCGCATCGGAACCGCCGAAGAAAAAATAATTTCTTCGGAATTTTTACTAACAATCTATTCCTAATACAAACTATACAATACGCAAGTCGTAGGAGTCTCCCATGGCCGGTGGTGGTGGCGAAGTCAGCAACGATAATCCAATGCCGCTCAACGTCGTTCCGTTGATCGATGTCATTTTCTGTTTATTACTGTTCTTCATGTGCTCTTTCCATTTCAAGACTCTTGAAGGAAAGATGGAGGCGTGGCTGCCGCAGGACAAGGGCAATAATAAAACAGTAACGGATAATAAAGATGTATCCGAAATTCGGATTACGCTCGAATGGGACAAGGTTCAGGGCCGCACAGTTCGCAAGTTTGGCCGGACCGAATATGCTAATGATGAAGAACTCGGCGGGATCATGAAAGATCAGTATGATCGTAATAAAGCGAATGGTAAGGATTCGCCTGTGATCATTTCTCCGAATCCAGACGTGCCGTGGATCGACATCGTCAAGGTCATGGACCTCACGCGGCTAAAGCAGCTTCCCAAGATGGAATTCCAACTCGCGCGATCCGAATTGAAGCTCATTCCGAAGGGCAGATAGTTATTTCTTAATAATCAAAGTAAGACTGTGGTTTTTACTATAGTCGAACGATCGAGACGGCCGGGGATTCCCGGCCGTTTTTACAACAGGCAGCGACGGAATCGGATTTATAGGTTAAGAGGAAACTATCTATGACCACATCTGCTCCTTCCGATCCAAAATTAGTGATTCGCGAATTTATTGAAGCAACGAGACGCCGCGATTCGCAGGCGATGCGAAATTGCATGTCTAAGAAAACGCTCGAGTCCGGAGAATTTCATGAGGACGGCCCGGAAATCGCGTCTTACGAAATATCAAATCCGATCGAAGACCAAGGCGAAACCATCGTGCCCACATCGCTCGTTGCTAAGAATCCGCCGCCGGGCCTGCCGGGAATGCCTAACCAGCCAGGCACCATCGTAATGCCATTTGTAGTCATTCGAGAGTCCGGCGGCTGGAAAATTGATATGGGCCGTTCCACCGACCGGCTCTTCGGCGGCGGAATTGATAAACTCTTCGCGCAGATGGCCGACACGATGCAGTCTGTTATGAAGGGCGCAATGGAAGGCGTTACGAACGCGATGGCCGCCGGGCTTGAAGAGGCTTTCGGTACAAATAAAACTGGTACAAATAAAGCTGATAAAAATATTACTAGTTATAATCCAACTGAAGAAAAACCGAAGCGCTCGCGCGCTAAACCAACAAAAAAGAAAAAGTGAATACGCAACCCACAACGATAGTCGGGGGGCCCCGCCGCGGCCCCATCATTATCATTGTTGTCATGGCGGTGCTATTTGTAGCATTGCTGATGCAAGTATTAAATTCCTACGAGAGTTGGTCAAAGCAATCACCCGGATCCGCATCGCGGCCCGCGCCGGCGACGCGGCCTGCTTTGCCGCCGGCGGAATCACGAGGCGCGTTCGCGGATCGTGTAACAGATAACTTGCCGAACGATGCCGGTTACGCCGCGCGCAATTTAGAGTGGGGCGGAAATTTATCATTGCTCGAATCGCGCGATAGCGAATTGTTAGAAATGGGCGACGCGGAGCACCGCATGGCGGAAACCATTCGCAACATTCCCGCCGGCCGCATCGCCGAAAAAGCGACGCAGATGCCGCCGATGGCGGAATTATTAGCGAATGCGCAATTGTATCGAGGAAGCGTTTTTACAATTCGCGTCATTCCGATGGAAATCAATGACCATACAAATGATATTCCCGCGGGGCGCGTGATCTCGTGGCGAATGTATGCGATGGCGCAGCGCAGCGAAAAGGAATTTATAGTATTT